>PBNP01000016.1 GCA_002723295.1 Flavobacteriaceae bacterium
CATTATCTAAATCTTTAAGCGAAATAAATTTTCCTTGTATGGTTAGGGCCAAGTCTGGTTTCCCAAAAAGCGTGTAAGTATCTCTAATCACTGAGGCTAAAATTGTTGAGGTAATTAAACGCTGTTGACCGTCTACTACTTCAATAAATCCATCTTCTCCATTTCTGTGTTCAATATTTACAATTACAGGACCCAGAAAATAAGTAGGATTATCCTGAACAATATCATCCCAAAATTCTTGAATTTGTTCTGTCCCCCAGGCATATGGCCTTTGATATTTTGGAATCTTTACCTTGAATTTAGCATTACTAAAAATAATATCTCCCAGCGACTTAGTGTCAGAATTCATAAAACGGGTTTTAATAAACATTTAATTTATGTAATTAAAAGTTGATTTAAAAACTAAATTAAAATATTTTATTTCTTGGAATTAATATAAATTAAGCAAATAGCAACTATGATGCTACAAATTATAATTACCCAATTAACCCAACCAATTTTTTTCATTTGTCTAATATAGATAAAAACAGAAACTAACCCAGACCTCTAATCAACTTAAGATTTTTTTTTAGATTTACATTACAAATAAAATTATAAAAATGAAAAAATTATTATTACTAGTATTTTCTTATGTGTTGCTTTCTTGTAGCCAGACTCATTCAGAAAAAACAAATTCTTCTGTTGAAGAAACTCAAATCATTAATGACAAAGACAATAAAGATCTTATCGTGCTTGTAGAATGGTCAATAAATGAAGGAAGTGAAGTTGGTCTTGAAGAGTGGAGTGATGCTTGGGCAAAAATGGTTATTGATTCCGAGCCTTTAACTACAGGATGGAGGTTTTTTATAAACGAAGATAGATCAAGAGTTACAATGTATGAGTCTTATAAAACTTGGGAGGGTCTTATGCATCACGATAAAAGAATAACAGAAGGCGATTTAAAAGATAGGTTGCCAGAAGTATTTGCCAGATACAAGTTTGAAGGCGTTACAGTTCTAGGTCCAGTTACAGATGAATTAAAGCAATTTTTTGTTGATTTAGGTTTTGATAAAGCCATGAAAGATTCTAATGATCAGCTAATTGAGTTTGATTACAGGACAAGCATCGGAGGATATACAAAAAAATGAATTAAAATATTGTACGCTTATTTTTAATACTGCCTCTATTAGCTTTAATAATATGATTACTCGAATTTAAAATTCCTTAATCATCATTATAGCTGTTTAAAAAAATTTCGTAAATTCATACATACCAAATAATTAAAAAGATGAGTGATATTTTAGTAACAATTATTTTTATAATTCTTTTAGTTAGTTTCATTTATTGGTATGCAGGATACACAACGCGAACCGGTAAGATGGTGGATGAAAACCAAAATTATATTCCTGATGCTTGGGAAGAAAATTTTAGTTGGTTTTTTTCTGCAAAAGGATTTATAATGTTTATCCTTGGTGGAGCCTTGGGTTATACTCTTGGTGTTTTATATCCTCTTGCAGGTTAAACAAGGATTACACAACAAAGTTAAAAGCTGTGCTATTAAGTTAGTTAAATTGTAATATGCTTAGTGCTGCTTTATTAACTAAACCTATCAAAAAGTGAGGGTGCCATTTCTTTTTGTGGGTTTTTTTCTTTTATTTCTTCTTAGTTTAAAAGCTCAAGGAGACATAAACCTTTATAAACAATATGGAACCGGTCCTGATCCAGATAATTTTTTTAGACCTTGGAATTTTTCATTATACGCAAAAATAAATTCCATTAACTCTAATCAAGATTATACAAAAGGTAAATTAAGTAAAGGGGCCGGCATAGCTATTCAAAGACTTTTATCCAAAACTTTTGGAGCTTCTTTAGGGGTTGAGTTTTATGAAATAAAATATACTTATGAAGGATATCTTAATGATTCTATGGATGAAATTGATTGGATAGGCATTCCATTAAGTATTAGATTATATCCTTCAAGAAAATTATTTTTTGAAATTGGCGCAAAATATAATATTCTAGTAACCGCAAAAAATTCTGAGATAATCGATCCGATAACTGGAAACAATCAATATTATGATGGTATATTTGATAATACTATAGGTGGATTTGCAGGGGTACAATATCAGATATGGAAAAGACTAAACATTGGTTTGAGTTATCAATCCCTTAAAAGAAATAAAAACAATATTGAAATTTTACAGCCGAGTATATTTAGTGGCCTTTCATTTAAGTTTAGTGTTTTCTTATTAGACCCATATAAACGTCCAGAAATAAAATAATACCATTATTATTTTTTGTTTATTGAATCCTTGATAACAATTACTTTTACTCTTTTCGATTTAACCGAATCATTAGAAGTGGAAATACTATCGATATACATTAAGTAGCCTTCAGGTTTTATATCCTCATCAAAAAAAAGCTCAGATTTACCATTTTTTAAATCAAAGATTTCTCCAGACCTTAAAAACCTTTTCGTTGTTTTAGTTTCTTTATTGATTAAGTTTTTATCTTTTGGTTTTTTATAATTATGATTTATGATTATACAAGATTGTAAAAACATAAATGAAACAAACGCTAAAAGATTTTTCATCCAAATTTATTATTTCATTAAAGTACAAAATTTCTAAAACTGATGACGTAATGTAATATTTAAAACCCTGTGTCTAGAATACATTTGCAGTGGTGTGTCTTTGCTCATTGATCTATATAAAACTGAAACAGTCCAATTTTTTTTTTGACTAAAGAACCCTAATTCAAAAGCATGTCGATATTTTAAACTCTGTACTGTGAATTCAGAGGTGTTATCAAATAAGCTTCCTGATAACACAAAATCATGAGGTCTATATTCTTGCATTGTTCCAATGTAAATGCTTCGAGAAAGATTTGAGGTATGAAAAAAAGCCTTTTGAAAAGGGAGCTTTTTGTGCTTCCCTATTAAAATACCAAAACGTCCAAGTGCATGAATCCTATGCGTTGAAGCCTTTCCAAACAATTGTCCTGTAAAATGCATGTTTTCTCTAAATGAATACCCTTCAAACACTTGCCCAAAAACTCCAAAATGAAGTCTTTGAGGTTGGGCTCCAATCCATGATAATTCTCGTCCGCTATGAATGTTAGTTATTTTATGATAAAGGTTTTGAGCATTTTTAGCTAAAGATGCTTTCCCAGTAATTCCTATCTCCATTCCCCAACTCCATCCAGCTTTATCATTCCAAAACACCTCCATTTCTCTTTGAATAAAAAGCCATCCACTGAAGGGATAATCCATTTCTTTTATTTTATCTGTAAATCTTTTTTTTGGCGTAAAAATCTCCTGTCCCAACCTCCAGTGGATAGTCTTATTATCTTTTTTAATTCCATGGCTAATTAAAATACCACTTGAATAGTAGTGATCTGTTAGAAAAAACAAATCATTTTCAACCGAAAGTTGAAGGTAAGATTGTGCTTGAAGATAAAAAGTAAAAACAGCAAAATTAAAAGTAGTTATGAATGTCTTCAAAAATAATTGCTTTTTTTCTTGGGTTATCAATTAATATAAATTAAAATTAATGTCATAAAACTTTAAAAAAAATTATTTTGTTAAAAAAAAGCATCATTCGATTAGCAACCCTTTCTGATCTAAACTCTGTTAAAAACATAGCTGAAGCTTGTGCTGAGTATATGATTTCAAAAGGAATATTTCAATGGAATGAACATTACCCTTCCAAAGAAATTTTTAAAGAAGATATATCAAAGGAAGAATTGTATGTCACCGTTATAAAAAATATAGTTGTTGGATGCGTAATGTTCTCAAAAAAGAAAGATGATCTTTATAATGAAATTGATTGGTTAACTCCTGATTCTAACAATTTATATGTACATCGCTTAGCAGTTCACCCTAAATTTCAAGGACAAGGTTTAGCGAGATCCATGATGGATTTTGTTGAATTAAATGCGCAAAAAATGAATTGTCTTTCTGTTCGTTTAGATACATTTAGTAAAAATGTTAGAAATCAAAAGTTTTACAAATCGAGAGGTTATATTAAATTAGGAGATGTTTATTTTCCTAAACAAAGTGATTTTCCTTTTCACTGCTTTGAAAAATTATTTCCTGATTAAATAAATTACTTTTGCTATAAATACTTTGAAAATCATGAATAATAAAATTAGAGTAACCAAAAAGTTTAAGTTAGAAACAGGTCATGCGCTATATGGACATGATGGGCTTTGTAAAAATGTTCACGGACACAGTTACAAGCTTTATGTTACAGTAATAGGTCAGCCCATATCAGATTCTAATAATTCAAAGCATGGAATGGTTATTGATTTTAGTGATCTCAAAAAAATTGTTAATCAAGAAATAATAATTCCCTTTGATCATGCAACTGTTTTAAATATAAATTCTCCTCATAAGGGCTTAGCTGATGAAATGGAATCGAAAGGGAACAAAATTATAAGAGTAAAATATCAGCCTACTTGTGAAATGATGGTTGTTGATTTTGCTAAAAAAATTAAAAGTCGTCTTCCATCATATATTAGCCTACATAGTTTAAAATTAAAGGAAACTGATACTTCCTATGCTGAATGGTATGAGAGAGACAACAAATAAAAGTTTAAAAACCAAAACCTTCTAAATCTTCTAGTTCATCCTTTTCATTATCTCCTTCTTTTTCCTTAAACTTTTCACAATCTAATTCAATGTTTAAGTTTGTAGGCACTTCAAAGTCTTCTGTTGATATTCCCAATTCTGGCTTCGTATAAACATCTTTCATGAATTGAGCCCAAATCGGTAACGCCATAGTTGCGCCTTGTCCATATGCGATTTCTTCAAAGTGAATAGCTCTGTCTTCTCCTCCAACCCAGACACCAGTTACCAAATTAGGAACCATCCCCATAAACCAACCATCACTTTGGTTTTGAGTAGTTCCAGTTTTTCCAGCTATAGAATTTTCAAAAACATATGGATATCCACTTACTACATTTTTATAAATATAGTTTTCATTCTCTAGGCCTGCATGACGAAGTCTGGCTCCAGAGCCATTTTCGGTTACACCTTCCATTAAATTTACAGTTACATAAGCTGCTTCTTCGGATAAAACATCTTGTGTTTCAGGAATGGACTCATATATAACAGTGCCATTTTTATCTTCAATTCTTAAAATTGTAATAGGTTTCACATATATTCCTTTGTTTATAAACGTACTATAAGCACCAACCATCTCAAAGAGACTTACGTCAGTTGTTCCTAGAGCAATTGATGGAACAGCTGGAATTCTAGATGTTATACCCATTTTACGAACCAGGTCCCTTACAGGTCTCGGACCAACTTTATCCATTAGTCTGGCGCTTACAGTATTAACAGAATTTGCTAATGCATTTTTTAAAGTTCTATTCTTTCCATACTTATCTCCGGAATTTTTGGGACACCACGCTTCAACATTTCCATGTTTCATTGGTTCTATACAAAAAAGCGCATCAGGCAAATACTCACAAGGAGAAAGCTTTAATTGATCTATAGCCGTAGCATAAAGAAATGGTTTAAATATTGACCCTGATTGTCTTCTTCCTTGTTTAACTTGATCATATTGAAAATGCTTATAATTATATCCTCCAATCCATACTTTAACATGTCCTGTTTGGGGTTCCATTGACATCATTGATGACCTCAAAAAGTGTTTGTAATATATAATTGAGTCCATAGGGGTCATTAATGTGTCCGTTTCTCCATTCCATGTAAAGACCTTCATTGGTGTCATCTCGTTAAAGTTTTTTAGAATTTTCTCTTTATCCCAACCCAAATTGCTTTTATTTTTCCATCTATTAGATCGATAAGCGCTTCTCTCCAAAAGAGTGTCTATTTGACCAGGCCTTAGTTCCAAAAATGGTGCAGTTTCATTTATGTCCTTTTTATTCTGAAGAAAAAATTCTTTTTGAAGGTTTTTCATATGTTTTTTCATCGACTCTTCACCTATAGATTGAAGTCTAGAATCAATAGTAGTGTAAATCTTTAATCCATCTCTATAAATATTGTATTTTTCACCATCCTCTTTTGGGTTTTCTCTTATCCATTTTCTCATAAACTCTTGGAGATAGGCACGAAAATAAGTAGCTAAGCCCTCTCTATGAGATTCTGGCGTATAATTTATTTCAAGAGGAAGTTTTGATAGAGAATCTGCCACTTTAGGGTCAAGATAATTATTCCTTACCATTTGTTTAAAAACTATATTCCTTCTAATTATAACAATCTCTGGTCTTCTAATAGGATTGTAATAAGAGGAGTTTTTTAACATCCCTACTAAGGTTGCAGATTCTTCAATTTTGAGCTCCTTAGGAGAGCTATTAAAAAATATTTTAGCAGCAGACCTAACTCCATCAGCATTATATCCAAAATCATATATGTTTAAATACATCGCTATTATTTCTTTTTTAGTATATCTTCTTTCTAGTTGAACTGAAAGAACCCATTCTTTAACCTTTTGCATAATAGCCTCAATTATATTTCTAGATCTAACTCCAACAAAAAGCTGTCTAGCAAGCTGCTGTGTTATTGTGCTTGCTCCTCCACGTTTTCCAAGGAATAAAATTGCGCTTAATGTTCTTTTCCAATCAATCCCTGAATGGTTATAAAACCTTTCATCCTCAGTAGCAATTAAAGCATTAACAATATTATCAGGAAGTTCGTCAAATTGAATTGGGGTTCTATTGTCATTATAGTAGAATTTTCCCAACACATAACCATCAGAAGAATAAATTTGAGTTGCTAAATTAGTTTTTGGATTTTCAAGTTGTTGTAAGTCAGGCATAGGACCAAAATACCCTATTGTTCCTAGAACGAAAACCCCTATAATAAACATCAAAAAAACATTTACCAAAATCCAAAAAATTAATATTGCTCTATTAAAAGACTTGGAAATTATTTTCTTTTTTTCATTATCCATTTTATTCTTCATTAAAGTCTATGCTTATACCTACTCCAATTATTCCAGGTAAGGTTTTTATCCCAAATTGTTCTTGTGATTTCCTCATTGCATTTCTAATGCTTATAGAATATTTTGATTCTGAGGAAAACATAAAATCTTCTTTCCAGTAGAGTTTACTTTCTTTTATTGGGCCATAGCCCTTACCTAAAAATTTTCCAGACTTTTCTGCCATTTCATACTCCAAAGTGTCTGATATAATTGTTTTACCATCTTGATTTATTGAAGCAATCAAAAATATATTTGAAAACTGATATTTCTGATCATTTCTTAAAAGTATATATATATTAGCCTTATCCTCTGGAGGGTTTTGAAATTTAAATTTTGCTTCTTCTGCAGAGTCCCATTCTTGTCCAATATCATAATAAGAAATAAACCATTCTTTATCATTACAGGAGAAAACAAAAAATATACCTATGAATAAAACTGAAATAAGCTTATATGATTTAAGTTGCATTATATGTGATTTATTTTTTAAACTTTAAAACTTCAGATCTACCCTTTTTGAAAATTTTGTTACTGTTATGTTTCCCCTTTCTAAGTTTTTTTTGTTCTTCATAAGGCAGTCTTTTAATTTTTCTGCAATTATCAGAACAACACTTTTCATGGATTTGATTACACTTTTCGCATTGAATAAAAAGCAAATGACATGCAGGGTTCGAACAATTAATATGAATATCACAAGGGTCCCCACACTGATGACATTTTGAAATAATATCATCAGAAATTTTTTCACTTCTTCTTTCATCAAAAACAAAGTTTTTTCCAATAAATTTATTTTTAATCCCTAGGGCCTTAGTTTGTCTTGCATAATCAATAATTCCTCCTTGTAATTGAAAAACATTTTTAAAGCCCTTGTGTTTAAAATATGCGCTAGCTTTTTCACACCTAATTCCTCCTGTACAATACAAAAGCAAACTCCTTTCTTGTTTCCCTTTTATTATATTTTTTTCAATAAACGGTAGTGATTGTCGAAATGTATCAACATCAGGAGTGATTGCTCCTTGAAAATGCCCTATTTCACTTTCATAATGATTTCTTATATCCACACATATTGTTTTTGGGTCTTCAAGAAGATTGTTAAATTCTAAAGCATTAACATGAACCCCTTTCTTTGTAACATCAAATGAATCATCAACTAATCCATCAGCTACTATTTTATCTTTAACTTTAATTGTTAATTTTAAAAAAGATTTATTATTGTGTTCTATAGCAATATTAATTCTAACTCCATTTAAAAAAGAAATTGAATCTAAATGTTTTTTAAAAATTAAAAAATTTTTACCAGGCACAGAAAGCTGGGCGTTAATACCTTCGCTAGCAACATATATTCTTCCCAAGATATCTAATGAATTCCATTTCAAAAAAATATGATTCCTGAATAATTTAGGATTTCCAATATTAGCATATTTATAAAAAGAAAGTGTAAATCTTTCTTCTCTAGCAGATTCAATTATTTTTTTACGCTGAATAGCGCTTAATTTATTGTACAGTTGCATGCTATACTTTTATGTTTAAAAAAGGGAATCAAAGTTAGGTTATTATTTAACAATGTTTTTCTTTTCCCCAATTAATATTAACTCTTTCTGCCTTCCATTAACATACTTAAAGCCCTTTGATCCAAAATATCCTGCCTCTTCAAGCATTATACGAATTTCCTTTTTCCATTCTTTTATATATACTCTAGTATTTAATTCAATAGCATAAACTGTTTCTGTCTGTAAAGGATGATCTCCAGACCCTTTAACTCCTCCTTGAGAGTCCCACATCCCGATAGTAGTGCCCGCTGAATGACCATAGGCGCCCAATGGATGAGTATATATTTGTGGTTTGTATCCCAAATTTTTTGCTTGTTTAAGTGATTTGATTAAAATACTATTCCCTGTCTCCCCTTCTATAAAATTATTTGTCAAAACATCTTGAACCGCATTTCCTTCTCTTAAAGCTTGCTCAAGTTCTAAAGGAGCTTTTGTTTCTCCTCTTTTTAAAACGTATCCCAATTCTTGACAATCAGTATTGAGGCCCAAATAAGAAATCCCAAAATCACAGTGCAACAAATCACCAGGTAATATAACATCATATTTCGATTGACCGTCAAAAGAGTATAAATCACTAAATTCATTTCTCTGGACATCTACTGTAGGATGAAACCAAGTTGAAAGGCCCAAGCTTCGAACTTTTTCTCTAAACCACCACACAACATCCTCTGTTGTTGTTATGCCTGGGGTAATAACAATTGTTGAAAACGCTTCCCTTATTATAGAATGAGTAATTTCAACAAGCTGACTAAATATAATCATTTCTTTCTTTGTTCTTGTCTCAATCCAAGAGACGACAAGATTTTCTGAAGAAATAATTTTGGGTTTATATTTTTTAGGTAATGCATTAACAAAAAAATCATAATCTGTTTTAGTTATACCATCAGCAATAGCATAATTATCTGAAAAGTTTATTGCAATGTTATTGGGGTTTTTTGAAACTATGTAGTCTGATAGCGCTTTCCATTGATTAGGTTCCTTTTCTTTATTCCATACAGAAGGAATAAGTTTTCCAAAAGGATATCGGGTAATAGCAGCAGATGTAAATAAATTATTATTTAATGCAAAAACTAAAATTGTTCTTCTTCTTGCGTTCAGCCATGTTGGAGGCAGTAAGGTTTTAATTACTGGATCTTCATTATATTCTCTTGTTATTATAACCCATAAATCTATATTGTGTTTTTTCATTAGCCTAGGCAATAAGTTTTCAATTCTATCCTTTTGAATTGAGTAAAGAACTTCCGCTTGATCATTTAAGGTTAAAATGTTTTGCCCTTTTAATCCAATACTAGATATAAAGAATATTGTAAAAAAGAATACGAGATTTTTCATACCATTAAACTAATTAAAAATTTGTTAATAATCCCTTTTATAGCAATTTGAACTAGAAAAAAAGAAATACTACTTTAGTAAAAAATAATCAGATGGCTGAAGAAAAATCTGCTAAAATAAAAGCTCTACAACTAACGCTTGATAAATTAGATAAAACTTATGGAAAAGGCTCAGTAATGAAGCTAGGTGATAGTGCCGTGGTAGAAACTGAAGCTATATCCTCAGGTTCAATTGGCCTGAATATAGCTTTAGGAGTTGGTGGTTATCCAAGAGGAAGAGTAATTGAAATTTATGGCCCTGAATCTTCAGGCAAAACAACACTTACGCTACATGCAATAGCGGAATGTCAAAAGGCTGGTGGTATTGCTGCATTTATTGATGCAGAACATGCTTTTGATCGATTTTATGCAGAAAAATTAGGAATTGACATAAATGAGCTCATTATATCGCAGCCTGATCATGGAGAACAAGCTCTAGAAATAGCTGATAATTTAATTCGCTCAGGTGCAGTAGATGTTGTAGTAATCGATTCTGTTGCAGCTCTTACACCAAAAAGTGAAATAGAAGGAGAAATGGGTGATTCAAAAATGGGATTACATGCTCGCTTAATGTCGCAAGCTCTTAGGAAATTAACCGCATCAATAAGTAAAACAAAATGTACTGTTTTCTTTATTAATCAGCTTAGAGAAAAAATAGGAGTTATGTTTGGAAACCCAGAAACTACTACTGGCGGTAATGCTCTAAAATTTTATGCTTCACTAAGACTTGACATTCGACGCTCTACTCAAATAAAGAGCGGAGATAGTGAAGTTATGGGAAACAAAACTCGAGTAAAAGTGGTAAAAAACAAAGTTGCGCCTCCTTTTAAAACAACTGAATTTGATATAATTTTCGGAGAAGGAATATCAAAAGTAGGAGAAATTATTGATCTTGGTGTAAACTATGAAATTATTTCAAAAAGCGGTTCTTGGTTTAGCTACGGTGATACTAGACTAGGTCAAGGTAGAGATTCTGTAAAATTACTATTAGAAGAAAACCCAGATTTGTTAGAAGAGTTGGAAGAAAAAATTATGAAAACAATTACTGCACTAAATAAATAGTTTTAAGAAGCTCTTTGTTTCCATAATTCAACAGCTTGAAGGGCTGATTTCTTAGAGTCTTTAATTAATTCTTGTTCTATAAAGTCTCTTGTTTGATTTAATAATTTTTTAAAATCACTTTCATTTAGGTTGTCTGTAATAATAGGAGGAAAAATAGACACTCTTAATGCTCCTGGGTAACCATAAGCTGTATGCCATGGAAATTTTCTTTTACAATCATATAAAACTATTGGTACAACTGGAAGTTTATGTGCAATAGCAAGCTTAAATGCACCATGCTTAAATTCATTTAATAGATTAGATTCTTCCGTATATTCTTTTTCTGGAAAGATAAAAACACTATACCCTTTTTTTAATTTTTCACTAGCTTGACCATAAACAGCATATCTGCTTTTCTTGTCACTTCTATCAACCAAAATTGCATTCTTTCTATATATAAATCCAAAAAAAGGAATTCTTACTAATTCTTCTTTACCAACGAAAAAAAAAGGAGTTTTAAATAATCTAAAAATTAACATTACGTCAATATAGCTTGTATGATTGGCAACCAACAAATATGCTTTTTTAGGGTCTAGGAAAAATTTCTCAGATTTTTTTATATAAAATCCCATTCCTAACATAACGAATAAAGACCAAATATTTCTAGCAAACCAAAATAAAAGATTATATCCTTTAGGCAAAAGGAATGTTATGGCTAAAAAAGGGAAAAAACATATAACAGGGATAGTGCAAAGTATATAAAACCATATTCTCCATAAGATCAATAAAACGCGTTGCAGAAGTTTCATTTTATAATTACAGATTCGCTTCAAATATACAAATGATGAATTTAAAAAGAGATTGAATCGCTCTTAATAAAAAAATTACCTTTGTCTTAAAATTAGTTTTATGGCTAGAATATTAACTGGAATTCAATCCACAGGGGTGCCTCACCTAGGGAATATTTTAGGAGCAGTATTACCAGCTATTAAATTAGCTAAGAAAAGTAAAAGCGACTCTTATTTATTTATTGCTGATTTGCATTCGCTAACTCAGATTAAAGATGGAAAATCATTAATTGAAAACAATTTTGCAACTGCTGCAGCTTGGCTTGCTTGCGGTTTAGATGTTAATAAAACTGTTTTTTACAAACAAAGTGATGTTGGTGAGGTTACAGAATTAGCCTGGCATTTATCATGTTTCTACCCATATCAAAGGTTAACTTTGGCTCATTCTTTTAAAGACAAACAGAGTCAAATAAATACTGTAAACACTGGCCTTTTTATTTATCCTATGTTAATGGCTGCAGATATTTTGCTTTATGATGCTGAAATTGTTCCTGTTGGAAAAGATCAACTTCAACATCTTGAAATCACCAGGGATGTTGCTGCTAGATTTAATAATTTAATGGGAGAAACTTTTGTAATTCCAAAGCCTTTTTTAACAGATAGCCGTCAACAGATTCTTGGAACAAATGGAGAGAAAATGAGCAAATCAAAAAACAATATTATAAATATATTTTTGCCAAAGGAAAAACTGAGAAAACAAATTATGAGTATACAGACGGACAGTACTCCCCTAGAAAAATCTAAGGATCCTAAAAAATGTACTGTTTTTCATCTTTATTCACTATTAGCTAGTGAAAATGATTCTAGAGACCTAAAGAATAAATACTTAGCCGGAGGAATGGGATATGGAGAGGCCAAACAATTACTTTATGAATTATTGTTAAAGAAGTTTAATAAAGAAAGAGATCGGTTTGATTATCTTTATAAAAACCCTCAAGAAGTTCATTCAGCTTTAACTTTGGGAGCTAAAAAAGCAAGCGTTCTTGCTAAGAAGGTCCTTGAAAGAGTTAGAAAGGCAAGTGGTTATTAAATGATATTAATAATAATAATTTAGCACAGGAAAATAAATTTGTTATTTTTGAACTATGACCCTAGCTAAATGCACTAAAGAATTGCTTTATAAACATGAATGTGTTACTGTTCCAGGGTTTGGAGCCTTTTTGACTCGTTCATTTAATTTTGAAATAAATTATAATACAGGAAGGTTCGTTCCCTCACGAAAAGAAATTATATTTAATAGCCTTTTAAAAAGTAATGATGGTATTTTAGCAAATTATTTAGCTGAAAAACAAAACATAAGCTATAAAAATGCTCTTAGAAAAATAGAAAAAGAAGTGCTTGTTTGGAAGCAAAAACTAAACACTCAACCACTTTATATAGGAAGCTTGGGAAAGATGTGGATAAACGAGGCAAAAAAGTTAGAGTTTGAGCCATATGGTAAAATAAATTTTGACAGTTCTTCTTTTGGATTAAGTACTTTTAATCGTCCGCCTTTAAAAATTCAGAATAAAGCAAAAAATCTTTCTATTCAAAGCGATAAAGAAAATTTAATTTTTACCCCTTCAACAAAAACACCAAAACTTAAAAGAAGAAAAAAGCTAAGATATACTATAGCTGCAATTTTTGTTCTTTGCTTCTTATATACATCAATATATTTTGGTGAAAAATATATTCAAAATCAAAAAATTATTAATCAAGAACTTGCCCAAAAAAAAATCTTGTCAAATGTTCAAGCTTCTACTTTTTACTTAGGAAAACTTAATTCAATTTCAATCAATGTTTCAACAAATTCACCTAAAAAACATTTTAGTGTAATTGCAGGAAGCTTTAGAAATAAAAAGTATGCTAAAAGAAAGTTAGAAAATTTAAAAAAACTAGGATATAATAGAGCAGCTATTTTAGATATAAATTTAAATAATATGTATAGAGTCGCTTATGGACGATTTGCCAGTAAAGAAGAAGCAATTAAATTGTTGTATTATATTAAATATTCATTAAAAGAAGACGCATGGTATCTTAGTGAAAATTAAACCTATATGTCTACATTCTTAATAACCAATCAGCTGGGTTTTCAGTTTTCATAGTGTTAAAAACACTAAATTGGATAGTTGTTTTTCCTGTTTCAGAATTTGTAAACGCTTCTCCTAAAACTTGTTTTGAGACTACCTTTTCGCCCTTTTTTACAAACACCTTTGAAAGATTTTTATACGCTGTAATATAGTTTCCGTGTTTTACAAGAATAGTTGGATTGCTGTTTTTAAAGCTTAAAATAGACATGACCTCTCCCTGAAAAACAACCCTTATCTTTTCCTTGTCTTCAGTAGCTATAGTTATCCCATTACTTCTTATTTTAGTGGTTTTAACTATTGGGTGTGATTGAGTTCCATATTTTTGAATCACAACTCCCCTGGAAACAGGCCAAGGTAATTTGCCTTTATTTGACTTAAAGTTTTCAGCTAATATTTTTGCCTCTGGGGTTAGAGAAAAAAAGGATGATGGGGTTTTCCCTGCTTTTATATTAGATGCGGCAATTGCTTCTTTAATCAATCTTTGAATTTCAGAATCAATTTGCGCAGCAAGTTTTTGTTTATTAATAATTTGATTCTCAAATTTTCTTGCTTTATATTTTAATTCTTTTAATAGATTCTCTCTTTGATTTTGCTCACTAATTAATTTTTTTTGCTCTTTTCTTTTTTCATTAATTAAATTATCTTTTTCTCTTTTTTTATATATTAAATCTTTATTTAACTCCTGCAAGTTGTCTGTTTGAATTTTTATCTCTTCACCTTTTTGTTTCCTATATGAAGTATACTGTCTTAAATAAGTTAATCTTCGATATGCTTGAACAAAATTTTCTGAAGAAAAGAGAAACATTAGCCTATTATGGGCTGATTTACTTTGATATGCCTTTTTAATCATCATTGCATAATCAGATTTTAAATTTTTTAAATCTACTCGAAGTTTTTCAATGTTTTTTTGATTAACAATTATAAGGTTATCTAAATAATTTGCCTGCTGGTTATTAACTTTAATTAGTTGATTTCGAACAGTTATTTTTAATTCTAAGTTCTCAACTTCCGAAAGAGCAGATTGTTTTTTCTTTTTATTTTCAAATAATAAATTATTAATTTTTTTTATTTCATTTCTAAGCTGAATTCTTTTCTGCTCTAATTCTTTTTGCTTATTTGATGGTGATATTTGAGAAAATGAAATATTACAAAAAATAAAATAAATAAAAATCCATTTATTACAGTTTCTCATAATTAAACTTTAATTCTTGAATATCCTTCTGGAATATTAAATGGGAATGTCAAATTATCTGGTATTTCTGATCGAGTATATTCGAGAGAAATTTTTGTTTGAATGATCCCGTCTGAATAAATTATCATTGTATTACTTGGTAAAAACTTTCCTTCAACTTTTTGAAAATCATTATAAAAGATTATCAAAGATTCGTTATTATTCAATATAAAACGTTGTTCTTTTAGAAGAAGAGTTGATGGGTCAAAAAAGAAAATGGGTTTAAATTTTTCTTTATTAATTTTGGGTGTTAAAACATAAAAATCGGGGTGCTTAATTTGCTCCCATTTCCCTTTTTTTATATCTAATACTGGCTTCCCCAGAAGAAGACTTTCTATGTTTTCGTATCCAAAATTGGTTCCAAATATTTTATTTATAAATATTATATCTCCATCATAAAAAGTTTTTTGAAATTTTTCATAAAAGGATACAGATTCAGGCGTTACTAAAAGTTTTGCAACAGGAACAATCATATTAGCGCTTAACCATAAAGCCTTGCTTTTTTTTATTCTAAGATTAACTATCAATTGTTGTTTTCTTTTTCCATCATCATATATTACTTTAACCCTTGACCTTAAAGAACTAATTTTGGGTGCAGTTGTATTTAAAGCACTAGTTAATTCTGATGTCTTTAAATTCTTTATCGGCTTATTATTTGGAAGAACTGTTAAAGTTTTACATGCAAAAAAATTAAATATGACAAGAAGGATAAAAAGAAAACGAGATTTTAAATAAAATAAATGCATTTAATTTAAATTTAAAGCTTATTGAAAATTAATACTCTTTAGATTTTATGTTTTACCTGTACTTCCAAAGCCTTTGTTCCCTCTTGATGAGGGGTCCAATACTTTAACTAAACTCCAAGAAATTTTTTCAACCTTACTTATGACAATTTGTGCAATTCTTTCCCCTGGTTTTAAAATATATTCTTCTGAAGAAACATTTACCAATATAACCCCTATCTCACCACGGTAATCTGAATCAATAGTTCCTGGTGAATTAAGTACTGTTAAACCATGCTTTGCTGCTAATCCACTTCTTGGGCGGACTTGAGCTTCATATCCCTTAGGCAATGAAATTTTAATTCCAGTCCCTACGACTTTTCTTTCCAAAGGAGAGAGTGTTATTTCAGATGTTAATACAGCTCTTAAATCCATTCCTGAAGCAGAGTCAGTAGCATATGCAGGTTGAGGATAAGGGCTCTCATTTATTATGGACACTCGAAGCATAACTTAACTTTTTGTAAAATTACAAAAAGAGTACATTATCAAACCTCTAATCATTTTTAATTTTATTAGTTTATTGATTTTAAATCCTTTTATAAAAAATCTTTTTAATTTTTTAAAGCTTCCGCCCCTCCAACAATTTCTAAAATTTCATTTGTGATTGAAGCTTGGCGAGCTTTATTATATGAAAGCTTAAGCTGATCCCTAAGTTCTTTTGCGTTATCTGTTGCTTTATGCATAGCTGTCATTCTTGCACCATGCTCACTTGCCAAGGAGTCTTTGAGTGCTTTTAAAAGCTGTATTCTTAGTGCTTTTGGAAGTAAGTTTTTCATGATTTCGTCTTTGGAAGGCTCAAAAATATAATCAATAATAGCGGTTTCTTCCTCTTGATTTTCATTAGAAACAATGGGAAGAAAAGATTCAATTGTAACAATTTGTGTGGCAGCATTCTTAAATCGATTGTAAATTATTTTTACTTTATCAAATTTTCCGTTTTCGAAATCTAACATTATTGAATCAGCAATTTTAGAAACTGTATTATGGGTCAAGTTATCATAAATAGCATCGTGTGAACTATTCAAATTATTGCCTTTTGATAAAATGTCAGTTCCCTTTTTTCCAATAGACATAATAGAAACATCATTTTCATTCTTATCATTTTGAATTTCTTTAACGACTTTTATAATTGATGAATTAAATGCTCCACAAAGCCCACGGTTTGAAGTTATAGCGATAATTAAAGTTTTATTAGTAGAACGGATTACAGCATATGGATTGTCTTCCATTTTCTCAAAAGAATTATTTAAATTCTTAATGAGTTCCGTTAATTTATTTGAATAAGGTCTCATCTGTAAAATAGCATCGGTTGCTTTTTTTAGTTTAGCAGCAGATACCATTTTCATAGCACTAGTAATTTGCATGGTTGAAGAGACCGATGCTATTCTGTTTCTTATTTCTTTAAGATTGGACATTATTTAGACTTATTCAAATTGACTAGAAACAGCTTTAGCAGATGCATTTAGATTATCCAACCCATCATCAGTTAACTTTCCTGACTTAAGTTCAAGTAAAGTTTTCTGGTGGTTTTTACGCAAATACTCCAAAAAATTTATTTCAAAATCTTTTACCTTGTTCACAGGAACAGATTTAAGTAAGTTTTTTGAGCCTGCATATATAATAGCAATTTGTTCCTCAACTTTAAAAGGGTCATTTTGTGCTTGCTTTAAAATCTCCACATTTCTTTTTCCTTTTTCTATAACATTAAGTGTTGCCGCATCAAGATCTGAACCAAATTTTGCAAAGGCCTCTAATTCTCTATATTGAGCTTGATCCAGTTTTAAAGTTCCAGCAACCTTTTTCATTGATTTAACCTGAGCTGAACCACCAACGCGAGAAACTGATATTCCAACATTAATAGCAGGTCTTATACCTGAATTAAATAAATCAGATTCAAGAAAAATTTGTCCATCAGTTATCGAAATAACATTTGTAGGTATATAGGCAGACACATCACCAGCTTGAGTTTCTATTATAGGAAGTGCAGTTAATGATCCCCCTCCTTTAACCTTATTTTTTATAGATTCAGGTAAGTCATTCATTCCTGATGCAATCTTATCATCAGAAATAACTTTTGCTGCTCTTTCTAACAACCTAGAATGGAGGTAAAAAACATCGCCTGGATATGCCTCTCTTCCAGGAGGTCTTCTAAGTAATAATGAAACTTCTCGGTAAGCAACTGCTTGTTTAGACAAATCATCATAAATTATCAATGCTGGTCGTCCAGTATCTCTGAAATATTCTCCTATGGCTGCTCCCGCAAAAGGGGCATATACTTGCATAGGGGCCGGGTCGGATGCGTTAGCTGCAACTATTGTAGTATAAGCAAGCGCGCCTCTTTCTTCTAATATTCTTGAAATTCCAGCGACAGTTGAAGCTTTTTGGCCAATGGCAACATATATACAATAAACAGGTTCCCCTGCATCATAAAATTCTTTTTGATTTAAAATTGTATCAATACAAACTGTAGTTTTACCCGTTTGCCTATCTCCAATTACTAACTCTCTTTGCCCTCTGCCAATTGGAATCATCGCATCTATAGATTTTATGCCTGTTTGTAAGGGCTCGTTAACAGGTTGACGAAAAATAACTCCTGGCGCTTTTCGTTCTAAAGGCATCTTATAAAGCTTGCTTTTAATTTCACCTTTACCATCAATTGGATCCCCTAAAGCATTAACAACCCTTCCAACAATTTCTTCTCCAACATTTATTGAAGCAATTTGCTGTGTTCGCTTTACTGTATCTCCCTCTTTAATTGCTTTAGATGATCCCAATAAAACAATTCCAACATTATCTTGCTCTAAGTTTAGAACCATTCCTTCTAGCCCACTTTCAAATGAAACTAATTCGCCATATTGAGCATTAGTTAATCCAAAAACTCTGGCTATTCCATCTCCTACCTCTAAAACAGTTCCTATTTCATTTAAATCAAGAGAAGATTGGTATCCTTTTAATTGATTTTTCAAAATTGCTGAAACCTCAGCTGGGTTAACTTCTGCCATAATATTTGAATTTAAGTATTGCTTTGATTTTGATTTAATCTGCTTTTAAGACGTTTTAATTGATTAGCGACACTTCCATTTAATTGATAATCCCCAATATCTAGAATAAACCCTCCAATTATAGAAGAGTCTATTTTCTTCTCAAGATAGACCTTTGAATTAGTAATTAATTTGGACGTATCCAATATCTTGTTTTCTAATGATTCTTCCAAAGGAACTGCTGTAGTAACTTTAGCATAAGCTATTCCTTGTGCTTCTTGAAATAATTTTAAATACACATGGGCAACATTAGGCAAAATAGATAACCTTTTATTATTAGCAAGTAGTAATAATATTGATTTAGTATCCATATGCAAAGGAGTAATAACTTCTAAAATTATTTCATGTTTTACATTTGATGGCAAAATTGGATTTAACAAAACCTTTTCCAAATCTTGTAATGTCGATAAATAATAAAGAATTTTTTTAAAATCTTTCTCTACAATTGGGGATGTTTTATTTTCCTGAGCATATTCAAGAGAGGCTTTAGCATATCTGTTTGCAGCTCTGTTTGTAACCATCATTAAATCTAAATATTTGTTTCTTTTAGTAATGTTTGAACAAATTTGCTTTGTTTCTCTTTGTTGTCAAGCTCTGATTTTAAAATCTTTTCTGCCATTTCAACAGAAATATCTGCTACCTTTCCTTTTAACTCAATAATTGCAGATCTTTTTTCACCCTCAATAGTCTCATGAGCTTGTCTTATAATTTTATCTGCAGCTTCTTTCGCTTGACGTTTAGCGTCATCAACAATTCTTGAGCTGGTTTGTTGTGCTTCTTTTAAAAGAGCTTCTTTCTCAGCTCGTGCCTTTTTAATGATACCCTGATTTTCTTTATTTAAGGTTTCCATTTCTTTTCTAGCTTTTTCAGCTGAAGATAGTGCTTCTTTTATATAGGTTTCCCTTTCGTTTACAGCATCAAGAATTGGTTTCCAGGCAAATTTTTTCAATAAAAAAATTAATCCAACAAAGATTAATAGTTGCCAAAAAAATAAACCGAAAGAAAACTCATTAATTAATTTTTCCATTTATTATTAAATTAAACTCTATTCTATTGTCCTAATTATAGAACAAACATTGCGGCGAAGCCTATCCCCTCAACAAGAGCTGCTAAGATTAAAGCTGCTGTTTGTATTTTTCCATAAGCATCTGGTTGTCGTCCTATAGCTTCCATAGCTCCTCTTCCAACTCCACCTATTCCAATACCTACTCCAATTACTATTAAGCCTCCTCCTACTATTGCCGGAATTTCCATATTTATAAATTATTTAATTAAACATTCATTTTAAATTATGATCTTATTAATGATCATGTTCTTCAACAGCAAAGCCAAAATACAATGCTGACAAAATTGTAAAAATATATGCCTGTAAAAGTGCAACTAATATTTCAATTATTGAAATAAAAAAAGCTAACATAAAAGATAAACTTGATCCTATTAGGTTCCTAAAAATAAATATCATAGAAATTAATGTCATCATGACAATATGACCCGCTGATATGTTTGCATATAATCTAATCATCAATGTAAACGGCTTGATAAAAACTCCTAATAATTCTATTGGTGCCATTATTATTTTCATTGGCAAGGGCATTCCAGGCATCCAAAAAATGTGTTTCCAATAGTCTTTTGTTCCACTTACAGTTGTTATAATAAAGGTTAATAATGCTAAGCAAAAAGTTACAGCGATATTTCCTGTAACATTTATCCCCAATGGAGTTAATCCAATGATATTACAAAACCAAATAAAGAAAAATACGGTTAAAAGAAAACTCATGTACTTTTTATATTTTTTTTGCCCAATATTTGGAATGGCTATTTCATCTCTTATATATAAAACTATTGGCTCAAAAAACCTTCCAATACCACTAGCCATCATCTTGTTTTTTTTATATGACACAGCTAAGTTTCTAAATAAAACAAACATTAATATAGAAACTAATAGTATACTTACTACTCCTTTGGTCATAGAAAAATCAACTGGAGATTTGTTTGCAACATGATTATTCTTGTCGTAAAAAATCGTTCCTGATGAATCTGTTTTATAAATTTTATTGTGATATAATTTGTAATAATTTTCTCCAACTTGAACTATGCTTTTACCATGATTTAGTTTAGATGAAGAAAAAACAACTAAGCCTTTGTCCCATAAAAGCACAGGCAGAGGAACCCCAACATATACTTTAGCCCCATCATCTTTAGTATAGCTTAATAAGTTAAAATCATATGAATCTAATACATGGTGGTTTATATACTCTTTTATTTCTTTTTCTAATTCATCCTTGTCTTTTTCTAAAACATTTGAAAAAGCATTATAAGAATTAATCAGCCCTACTAAAATTATAAGTTTTATGGTTATTGATTTTACCATTAAATCTATTTGGTGTTAGATTTGCAAATGTAATGCATTAACCTATAAAATAAAATCGTAAAATATAAATTCTTTTTGAATAATTATATTAAAGTTTTAAATGAATCAATTTCAATTATCAACCCTATAAAATATGGGATAAAAAAAATCATAAATTCTTTGTGCTCTAATATTGAGTCTTGATAAAAAACAGGATAAAAATAAATAAAGTAAACTAAAAACTTTATAATAATGGTTAAGGAAAATATTATAAGAAGATTATGTTTTTTTTTAAAACTCCATAAAAGGATATACGCTATTAATACAAGTAAAAAATTTATCAAATAGCTTTTAAATAATATTGCTTTTTCTATATAATTATAGACTGCCCAATAATGAAAAATCAAAATTATTACCATAGCAAAAAATGCCTTTAATGAAAATGCTATAATAGCCTGCTTCATTTTCTCTACTTTATTCTTTTAGATTGATTATATATCAGAAATAAAATGACTCCTATTCCCAATATTGCGAAAATCAAAGAGAATAAATTTTCTCCTGAATTGTATGTTAAGTCAAGGTAAATTCCGGCTTTCACGGAAAAATATATTATAATTGCAATCTGAAAAAAAAGACTAGAAAAAACTAACCATTTATTAGGCTGTTTTTTCATGAGATTTTGAAAACTTAGATAATGATTTGATTTGGTTTTCTTTTTCTGACTTCATTGAACAGTTTGCATTAAAATGAGCACCAGACTCAACTATTAATTTGCCTATAACGACTTCTCCTTCAATTTTAGATGATGATTTCAAAAAAAGATTATTTTTTACGGAAAGATTTCCTTTAACTTCTCCTTCTATATCTGCATTCTCACAATTTATTTTCCCAACAATTTTTCCCTCTTTTCCAATAATTAACTTCCCTGAAGTTCTAATACTCCCCTCCAGTATCCCGTCTATTCTAAAATCAGATTCAGAAATAATATCTCCTGTAAGCTTAGTTGAAGGTTCAATTCTGCTATATTGTCCGTTCATTTCTGTATTTTTCATAGTTTATTCTTTTACCCTATCCCATGTCTTGTTTATAAAAAGCTTGCGATATTGGGATGACAAAGCTACAAAATTATTTGTATCTAATAGTCTTGTAATGTACATTGGTAATTTACTTTTGATTTTTTTAATAGTATCCCTACTTTTTATACCATGAATAACAATAAATTGATATTCATTATTATATAAATCATTTGTTATTTTCCAGTCATCATTTTTTAAAGGAATTATGTTAGCTTTTAAACTATCTATTAAATCTTTTGTGAAAATTTCTTCTTTATCTTTTATTGGAAAAACCCATTTAAACTCGACTAGTTTCTTGGTGTTTTCTTTAAATTTTGTTTCACTAAATAAAATATCAGATTTTGCCTTTTCTGCGCTTAAACTATTAGGAAATTCTTTAATTAATTCTTCCAATGTTTGTTTCCAAATTGTTTTTCCATAAAGTCTTCCTAAAATTTGTGCTTTTAATAAAGTTGCCTTAGGTCCCCATTCAGTTGGAATTAATACTAATTCAACTTCATTTAGTAAGGTTAAAGCTTCTTTGTGTTTCCCACTTAAATATTTTTTTATTACTCTATTATAAATAGCTTTAGGTGTTTTAAGCTCATTAACATCAAAATTTTCTGGATCCAATAACACCTTCGAATAAGGACTATATGGAAACTCCTTAATCAACTTGTTTTTGTATTTATTTGCCTTTTGAGTTGAATCTACAAGATAAATTTTGTATAAATGATAAAGTGCTGGAGAAACAAAAATACTATCTGCTTTTTCCTCAATCAAATAACTAAAATTTTTAACTGCTAAATCTTTCTCCTTATATTTTTCCTTGTATATTAATCCTAATTTTAATGTGGCTTGGTGCTTTTGTTGAATTAAACTATCAATTATACTTAATGATGTTGGTATTTGATTCATATAAAATTCAACTGATTCAAACTCCAAAACTGGAAAATTAAATCCTTTATTGTTTGTTTTTTGTTTAGGTTTTTCAGCGCTTAATTTTACCTGAACTTTATTTCTCCAATTATCTATGTTTGGTCTTTTTCCCCATAAAGAAGCAAAAGATTGCTTGCCTTTTAAAAGAATTTCAGGATTATAGAAATAAAATTCTGGTGGCTTTTTAGTTCCAAACTTAATTAACCCTTTTCTGTTTTTTTTATCATTTTCAATTTTTAAAAGAGCTTCTCTTCTTTTATTTAATAGAAAGTCTTCAAAAAATTTTATTTGTTCTTTTTTGGAAAGCGAAAGTAACTTTAACATACTATCACTCTTTCTAAACTGGTTTTCAAAAAACAAAATATCCGATAAATTATCTCGTTCTCTTTGAGTCTTTTTTTTAATTAAACTCTCTTGTGGAAGCAATATTAGCAGACTATCTAAATAACTGCCAGCAAGTAAATACTTTTTGTTTTTGAAGTTTAAATCAGCAAGGTCTCTATAATTTTTTTGTTGAGTAAACAAATCAATTTTTGGGCTCTTCAAAGATTTTTTAAGATACATTTTTACTAAGCTGTCTTCTCCCTTAGATTTAAAGTGCATTCCTATTGACCGATTTATCGTATGTGAAAAAGGCTTGTTTTCATAAACTTCTAAAAGTTCCTTTGCTGGATTGACAAATTCAGTTTCATGTATTTTATTTGAAATATTTAAAGAATTTATTTTAGCGTTTATCCAAAAATTTCTTGGTGCTTTCCAGTTTAATTCTACAATAGAGTTGTAATAAGATAATGCTGAATCTTTGTTTGATAAATTTTCATGCAATTGACCAGCAATATAAGAATACCTAATTTTTTGATCTAACTTTTTATCATGTTTAGCCGCTCTTGATATATATATGACTGCTGAATCTAGTTTATTAAGATTGATAAATGCTTGAGCCACCGTAGCATTGGCCTTTGCAAATAATGGGTTTTTATAAATCAATTGTCTTGCTAAAGGCCTTAAATTATTTATTGCTATTTGATTATTTTGCAAACGAATGTTTGTTTTTTCTCTCCATATTCTTCCTTCAATAAAAATTAAAGGATCATTATAATTATCCAACAGAAAATTAAATGCTTCTATCGCTGGAAAAAAACGTCTGTCATAATATCTAGCTTTCCCCAAAAGTAAATATGCATCATCAATTTCAGTGTTTTTTTGAATTCCATCAAAATTCATTGAACGCATTTGTATCGCTTTTACAGCCTTATCCTCTGCTTTTTGAAAGCCTGGAACTATAGTATTATTGTCGAAATTCTCGCCGCTTAGTAAAATAGGATCCGTCTCTAAAATCTCATAAAAATTGTCTTGAATTGTAGTCTCCAAAATTGTTTCTCCAATTTTAAGCGCCTCTTTACCATTAAATAAGACGTTGTATTTTGTATTTAAACTATGGTATTGCCTATTTATAAAACGGTCCTTTTGAGGAGAACAACAGAGTGTAACAACTGCAAAGATGGCTAAATAAAAAATTTGTTTAAACATAGGTCTTTATTAAAAACACAACTTATTCATAATAACTATAAAAGAAGAGTTTTAGTATTTGTTTTTTTAAATAAAAGAAAAATTATTTTTTTAGCTTTGTGATTTTTATGCCCTCTTTTCTATTTTTGATTAAATAATGTCAGAATTTCATCTTTTAAAAATCTCAAAACTAGAGCTCCTAACTAAGAAAGCAATTGCGGTTTCTTTTGAAATACCTTATCAGCTGATGGATAGATTTAGCTTTATTTCTGGCCAATATCTAACCATAGAATTAGAGATTAAAGGAAAAACTATCCGCAGGTCATATTCTATATGTTCGAATCAAGACGAAACTCTTAGAATTGCAATTAAAAAGGTAGAAGGAGGCCTTTTTTCAAGCTATGCGTTGGAAAACTTCAATTTAGGTGATAAAATTAAAGTAGGAGAGCCTGAGGGTCGATTTATATTCAAGCCTGGTGATAAAAAGGAAACTATAACTGGGATTGCAGCTGGAAGCGGAATTACACCCATTTTATCAATAGCTAAATCCTGCTTGTCAAACAACAATAAATTTAGACTAATATACGGCAACAAATCTCCTTCAGAAACTATGTTTTTTAATGAGGTTAATGAATTAAAGGAAAAATATGGTAATAAATTTGATCTTATATGGGTTTATAGTGAAGCTCGTAAAGAAAATTCATATTATGGAAGGATTGATGCTGAAATCATAAATTATTATTTTAATAATTATACGATAGCTAATAAATATTTTCTTTGTGGTCCGAAGGATATGATTGATGTTGTTTTAAATCAGTTATCAAAAAATGGCGTTTCCACAGAAAACATCTTTTTCGAATTATTTACAACCTCTAATTCTAATCTTAAAGTTGAAAAAAAATCTACTATAACTGACTTAGAGATTATTTATGATGGCATGACATACTTGGTAAAAAATATAGGCGGAAAAAAACTCTTAGACGCTGCTCTAGAAGAGAATATAGATGTGCCTTATTCATGTCAAGGAGGAGTTTGTAGCTCTTGTCTTGCCAGAATTATAAAAGGGAAAGCAACTATGGAAAACAACCAAATTTTGACGGATCAAGAAATAAAAGATGGTTTTATCTTAACATGTCAAGCTATATCAAAAGAATCTTATATAAAAATTGATTTTGATGATATTTAATTATTTCTTTAACACCTCTAAGGCCTTCTCTATTATTGTTTTAGGAGAAATGGACCTAAAAACATCTTCATAATTTTTTGGAATTATATTTCCATAAATTGATGTAGGTATGCCAGGAAATTTTTCTCGATCTGAAATTATTGAATAATCTTTCGGCTGATTAAATGGTGTAAAACCTGAATATGGATGGGTCTGGCCCCAAATGGTAATTACAGGTATTCCTGCATTAGCAGCTAGATGTCCATTTAAGCTATCCATGCTTATCATCAAATCTAAATATGGTATCGATATTAATTGTTCTTCAAAATTTAATTCTTTAGAGGCATTCCAGCAGTTAGAATATGCTTTAGTCCAAATCCCCATTAAATCTTCTTCCTTTTTCCCCGAACCTAATAAAAAAATTCTATGTTCTTTTTGAAGATATACTATTACTTGTTGCATTAAATCAAGAGGATATATTTTTCCTTCAAAAGATGCAAATGGTGCAATTCCAATCCATTTTTTGTTATCATAATAAAAAATAGATTTTAATTTTTCAGGCAACGGTTTATTTTTAAGAGGATACTCTTTTGTAATATCAACTGGGAACCCTAGTTCTGCAAATACTTTAGCATATCTAAAAATAGTTGGGGTCAATGGAAGAAATTGCTTATTGTTAAGTCTTGTAAGGGCTTTTTTTTCTTTTCTTCCTTTATAAATGCTTCTAACTTTAGTTCCAAATAAAATGAAAAGACTGGACAAAATATGAGTTCTAATAACTGCGTGAAGATCTGCCACATAAGATGGTCTTAATGATTTTAATGCCCAAAAAAGTTTAAAAACTCCTATTACTCCGCTATATTTTTTTTCAATATCGACCGAAAAAAAATTTATGTTTTTAAACTCTTTAAAAAGAGGAGCCATCTTTGGTCGGCTAGCAATTACAAAGTTAACTTTTGGATAAGAGAAAGAAAGCGCTCTAAGTACTGGTATCATAATGGCGACATCTCCCATAGATGAAAACCTAAGAATTAGTAGCTTTTTGAAGTTTTTCATTTATTTATTCCTGTCTTTATATAAAACAGGATTTAATTCATCATCATTATACATCTTCATCTGCTTATAAACCTTCATGTATTTTCTTCCTTCTGAAATCTGATGTAATAATAAATCTATTGCATTTGACAAATCACTTCTTTGTTCCATTAAAACTTTAAGTTTCATTTCACATGATTTTCGATGTTCATCAGAGGCATTCTCTCGATTTGCTTCTTCATCCATATGATATATTTTAAGCGCCAAAATTGAAAGTCTATCAATTGCCCATGCAGGGCTTTCTGAATTTATTTGGGCTCCTTGCATGGGTTTAACATTCTTATATTTATCAAGAAAAAAGCTGTCAATGAACTCAACCATGTCTGTTCTTTCTTGATTTGAAGCGTCAATTTTTCTTTTTAAGCGCATTCCCGATTCAGGGTCAATATCTGGATCCCTAATAAGATCCTCATAGTGCCATTGTATTGTGTCTATCCAGTTTTTTGTGTATAATAAATGCTCTAAGGTTTCAGAAGAATAAGGGTTCTTTATAGTTTGATTAATATTATCCAAAAAATGATAATCATTAATAGACTGATTGAAAACACTTAGGGCTATCTCACTTATATTTTTGTCTTTCACAATTTTGTTGCTCTTAATTATTTTAAACAAAGATAATATTTGATTGATGGAATCAAAAAGGATAAATTATAGATATAATTGTGAAAAGTAATATCGTCCATAAGAAAAGCTCTTTGATAAAAAAGTTCTTTATTTTGCTAATTAATATCTCTTTGGAAAAAATAATAGAAGGGATAAAGATTAATAGGGCTTTAGTGTTTTTAATATAATACACAAAAGTTATAGTTAAAATAAGAAAAGCAAGTCGTCCAAAGTAAATTCTTCTTTCTGTCATTAAAAGATTAAAAGGGTTTATAAGAAAAAATAAAAATCCAGTAAAAAACAAGTATATTAAAAAAATAATTCCTTTAATCTCTTTAAAAAATTGATAATAATTTTTGTCAATTTCCATGTTTTGATATGCAGGTATGTCCAAATTAAAAAAAGTGTTTGTTGTATAAAACAAAAAGAATATTATTGGAACTGGAATCAAAAATGAGACTATTTTATCAAAGGAGCCCCTAGACAATAAGAATATACCACAAAAAACAAATATCCCATAAATAAATAGTGGGCCTATTAAATAAGTGAAGACTCCGACAAAAATGCCGCATTTAAGAATTTCAAAATTGTTAATAGGTTTGAATATAAAAGCTGTTAGTTTTCTAAACGCGAAAAGCATAAAGGTGAATGCTAAAATGAATTTTAAATCATAAATTTCTAATGGAAGAATTGAGATTATAGAAGGGAATAAAAACATATGCATGTTATCTTTTTGCGCATGATGTAAACTCTCTTGTAGATAATACTCTTTATGTTTTATTATCCAATCATTATATGTTTTAATTATTGTAGATAAAAGCCCGAAAAAAATTAATGATTCTAATAAGTGGTTTATCAGGGTTCCATCAGTATAAAGTAATCTTCTTTGAATAAAAATTACAGCGAATAATAATGAATATGAATATATGTTTAATAAAAAGGTCGATTTAAAAATTAACTTTGTGAGCATAATAGCTTTTATTACTTTTGTAATATAAATAAACTATAAAATAATGAGAAACTTTTTTGAGGCTATTGCAAAACTTTTTGAGGAATTCCTTTTTATTCCCTTCAACACCCTTAGAAGTGTTGCTTATGATAATTGGTGGCTTTCAAACATTATTACTTGGATATTATTGTTGATTGGTGTTTGCTCAGCAATTTATTGGCTCAATGAGTTACGACTTTCTGATAAAAGAGGTGAGGAGGATAAAAATATTACTGCACATTCATTTTTATAAATCGAAACCTATATCTTTTCTATAGTTCATTCCATTAAACTGAATTTTTTGAATTTCTTTATAAGAGACCCTTAATGCATCAACAAAATTATTCCCAAATCCAGTTATAGCTAATACTCTCCCCCCTGAAGTTAAAGTTTTATTGTTCTTTTTTGTTGTTCCTGAATGAAAGATTAATGCGTTATTCACATTCTCTATTCCACTAATTTGATATCCCTTTTGATACTGTTCAGGATATCCTTGAGAAACTGCTATGATTGAAGATGCGCTCCTGGATTCTATTTCTAATTTTATTTTATTAAGTTTTTGTTCAGATACCGCAATAAATATGTCTAATAAATCATTCTTTATCCTAGGAATTACTACTTGAGTCTCCGGATCACCCATTCTAACATTGTACTCAATAACTTTTGGTTCCCCTTTAGCAATAATAAGGCCTATAAAAATAAATCCTTTATAGTAAATTTTCTCCTTTTTAATTCCATTAAGAGTAGGGCTAATAATTTTAGTTTTTATTTTATTCATTAGTTTTGAATCCACAAATGGCACTGGAGATATTGCACCCATTCCTCCAGTATTTAATCCTTTATCTCCTTCTCCAATTCTTTTGTAATCTTTTGCCATAGGCAAAACAAGGCCATACTTTCCATCTGTTAAGACAAAACAAGAAAGTTCTATGCCTTCCAAATGTTCTTCGATAATTACTCTTTTTGAAGCTTCTCCAAACTTTTCATTTAATAACATTTGTTTAAGTTCTTCCTTAGCTTGGGCAATATTATCAATGATTAGAACCCCTTTGCCTGCGGCCAAACCATCAGCTTTCAACACATATGGAGGGTCTATCCTTTCTAGAAAATCATATCCCTCTAAAATAGTTTTGGAAGTAAATTCACAAAATTTAGCAGTTGGGATATTGTTCCTTTTCATAAATTCTTTTGCAAAAAATTTACTGCCTTCTAGTTGTGCAGCATATTTAGTTGGCCCAATTACAGAAGTATCTAGTTCTTTGTCAGATTTCAAAAAGTCTGTTATTCCAGACACTAAAGGCACCTCTGGACCAACCACAACTATTTTAATCTTATTATCAAGAATTATTTTTTTTATCCCTTCAAAGTCCATTGGAGAAATGGATAGGTTTTTAGCTATTTCTGATGTTCCAGCATTTCCTGGCGCAACATATAATTTAGAACAATTTGGGCTTTGTGCAAGTTTCCAGCATAAAGCATGTTCTCTTCCGCCAGAACCAATAACTAAAACATTCATATGTTTTTATTATAAATATAATTCATTCGTCATCTTTATTAAAAAAATCTGTTGCCTTTTCAATCAACCTAGACCTTAATACTTTTAAATCCTTTTTTAGCACTTTCTTTTTAAAATCTGTTTTAAGTAAATCTTTAGCTCTACAAGAAAAAAAGTAGTCTGATAGGCCTTCTATTCTACTTCTTTGGTTAGGGTGCTCTAGGCCATCAAGAATAAATATAACTTTAGTTCCTAAGGAAATTGCAGGAAGTGCAGTATGAATTCTAGAGGTAATAACTAATTCTGATTTGGCAATTAAATTTAATTGATTTTGTGCAAGGCTAAAAAGTTTTTCTTCAGAATACTTTTTATTAATTATTTGAGAAGCAAATGTTATTTTAGAGTTTTGTCGATATAAAAATTTGTTTAATCTTTTTTTTGCAATATAATAGCTAATGGTTTTAAATGGAGCCTTGAAACATTTAATTAAAAAATTCAATGAAAAAATAATATTAAAATTAATTTGTTTATTAATACTAGGGGTTATTCTGTCTAATGCACTCAATACCAAAATTCCTTCCTTTTTGTAAGCATTTCTATTTGTTATTGTAATTGTTAAGCAGCCAGAAAAATATGATTTAATTCCCTTCGATGCTAAAATTTTTTTAGTATAAATATCACGACAACCTATTGGTTGGTGTTTTTTAAAATACTTAATGCTTTCTTCTGAAAGCATTGTGTTTTTAGCTGTTGGATTTATGTGAAAAGAAATAAACAAAGGTTTAATTTTATTACTAGGTGGCCAATTATTTGGGTTTTGCATAAACCATCCATTCATTATAAGTTTAACTTTATCTCCATTATAAGTGTTAAGTTTTTCTCTATCAATGCAAATTGCATCTTCATCAATAAATTTTTTTGCTGCAATACTTTGAATATAATCTCCAAGGTTTTTGGAATTGGGATAACTTAAAATTGCTTTTTTATATTTCATGATATAAATTCATTTAATGCTTTCGTTCTAAATTTTTCAGGAAATTTATTTATAATTCTTTGTCTTGCTTTTCTGCCAAGATCATTAATTGGTCCTTTAATAAATCTTATTATGTTATTTAAGTCGTCTATTCCATCAAAAATTAATCCCGAATCTCCTATTGCTTTAGGTATACCAAAAACCCTGTTTCCTATAGGTATAGACTCACAAAGCATTGCTTCACAGAGTGAATTCGGAAGCCCTTCTATTCTTGATGCTTGAATATAAAATTGGCTCTCTTCATAAATTTTTTTTAAGTTTTCAGGGGCTTGAGAAGGCAATAATAATATATTGGGAGGTATATAAGTTTCGTTTAACAACTCTATTTTATTGATTCCAACAATTGTAAACAAATAATTGGGTAACTTTTTTGCCAATAAAAAAATAATCGGCAATCCTTTTAATAATATTACTTTTGAACTGTAAAAATTTGCAACAGTTAAAATAGTTTTAGGTTTTTTTGTGAGTTTTCTTTTCCAAAATTCTGAAGAATATGTTGTTGGAACAACTTTAATTTTGTTTTTTATTGTCGGAATCCATTTTATTACCCCCGAATTAATATTATATTGCTGATATGCATTTGGACAGCCCTCAACAAGCGTTCCATCTACAGCCCATATTTCATCTGCTAAACAAAAGTTCATTTTACATATTTTCTGTCTTATATTTTTTTTAGTGAAAATACCATGGTCTAATTCAGGATCACTTACAGCATCATATCCTCCAACTATTATGAGGCTTTTTTTTAAAAATATTTTTGAAAAAATTAATGGAAAAAATGCATGATAATCACTAAACCAAACTATCAATCTTTCAGAAAAGAGAACATAATAGAATGATTTAATGACTTCTATTAACTTGTAACAGAAAAAAAGAAAAAATGTTTTCTGTGGGGGACATTCTATACAATAAACTTTTGCTCCTATTGATTTAACTTGGTTTATGTCCCTTTTGACAAAAGTAGTTCTTATAGAATACGCAATCGTTACCTTTTTATTTGTTTGCATTTTAGTTGATTACTTGCAATTTTTCAACGAGGTTACGATTATTACTTAATCTTGGAATTTTATTTTGACCTCCTAGCTTACCAACAGACTTCATATATTTAAGAAACTCTCCTTTTTTCACTTCTTTTATAACAGCTTTTCTCAAAACTTTGCCCTTAATTAAATCATCATAATATATGTTTTGAGCACACATCTCTTGATCTAGCTTTTCAGAAAACAAATTAAAATCAGAGGGAGGTGTTTTAAAGTCTATAAACCATTCATGATATGGGAGTCCATGGCTCGGGTTTACTTGAGGGGCAACACTAAATTCTCTAATTTCAGCACCCATTAAGCTTGAGGCATTCTTTATGGCTGTTTCAACTTCCTTTCCTATTACATGTTCACCAAAAGCTGATATGAAATGCTTAATTCTTCCCGTAACAGTTATGCGATATGGAGAAATTGAGACAAAAGTAATTGTGTCTCCAATATTATATGACCACAATCCTGCATTTGTAGATAATATAACTACATAGTTCACGCCCATTTTCACGTCTTTAAGTGAAATTCTTTCAGGATTAGAAGAAAAAAATTTGTTTGCTTCTATAAACTCATAAAAAATCCCATTATTAACTAACAAAAGTAATCCCTCATTTTTTACTTTATCTTGATACGCTATAAATCCTTCTGATGCAGGGAAAAATTCCAAAGAATCTATTTTTTTTCCAAGCAATTTATTAAAAAGACTTTTATATGGATCAAAATTTACACCCCCATATATAAATAAGGATAATTCTGGAAATTGTTTTCCAACTGGCTTCTTTGATTTTTCAATAATTTTTTCAAAATACATTTGAACCCATGAAGGTATTCCGCCAATTATAGTCATTTTTTCATTGATTGTTTCTTCAACAATTTTCTTTATCTTTTTCTCCCAATCATCTATGCAGTTTGTTTCCCAGCTCGGCATATTATTCTTTCTCAAATATGAAGGCACATAATGAGCTACTATTCCAGACAACCTTCCAATTTTAATTCCATTAATTGTTTTTAAAATTGGGCTCCCTTGCAAAAAAATATGTTTCCCCTTTATAAAAGATGTATTCCCAGTTAGATTTATATAATTAAGAATAGCGTCTCTACTAGATTTTACATGACTAGGCATAGATTCTTTTGTTATAGGTATAAATTTAGAGCCAGAGGTTGTTCCACTAGTTTTAGCAAAATAAATTGGTTTTCCAGGCCATAAAATATTTTCTTGACCTTTAATTGTCATTTCTATATATGGTCTTATTTTTTCATAATCATTAATTGGAACTTTTGATTTATAATCAGAATAATTAATAATTGTATTAAAACTATGGTCTTTGCCAAATTTTGTGTTCTTTGCCTTTTTAATTAGTTTTTTTAAAATTTTATCTTGAAATTTTATCGGATTATTTATCCATTTAGAATTATTCCAGTGAATATATTTTGCAAAAAATAGTGCTAAAATTTTTTTCATGTATTAATTTGAAAAATCAATAAATTTTACTGGATTCAAAGGATAGCCCTCAGACCATAATTCAAAATGAAGATGGAATCCCGTGGAATATTTTCCTGTATTTCCAGCCATAGCAATAACTTCTCCAGCCTCTACATTATCTCCTTGCTGTTTGTTTAATGTTGAATTATGCTTATAAATTGATAATAGTCCATATTGATGTTCAATCATAATTACATAGCCAGTTTCAGCTGTCCACTCAGAAAAAACAACTGTTCCCCCTGCAACTGCCTTTATAGGGTCGTTTTCATTGAGGGCAATATCAACCGCAAAATGTTTATCCTCTATACTAAATTCCTCTGAAATAGTTCCTTTAGCAGGGCTATTTAAAAGGAAAAGAGTATTGTCGTCGTTTTCATGAATAATATTATATTTATCCTCTTGAGCAACAAACTCCCTTAAAAGTGAGTCCTCTTTTGAAGTCTTAGTACTTAAAATTAGTGAAGGTGATAAAGTCTCTGTTGAAACTTTTTCTATTTCTTGAATTTCTATTTCACCAGCTAGAGCGCTTTTTATTGCCAAAAGATATCTTTGTTGCTTAAGTAGGCTCAGAGAAATAGAATCTATTTTAATCGCATTATTAATAGATTGTCTTCTCATTTCTGAAGAAGGATATCCTGGTATGAATTCCTTTATTGGAGAATATGCAATTACAAAATATGTTATTACAAATGTAATTATTAAAAAAACGAAGAAAATCAAAACAATATTAATAATTGAAAATTTTAACTGAATTTTTTCCTCAAATGTATCCTCATTTATAACTACTGCTCTATATAGATCAAATATTTTTTTAAATCTATTTTTCTTTTCTGACTTTTTCTTTCTCATTCTCTACAAATATACAATTTCACTTATGATAAATTATTTTTCAATTTAGTGTCAATAATTATTTAATTACCTTTGTGTCAAAGAATAAAAAAATGCTAATAACTATTCACTTTGGAATGATTGGTGGGCAACAAATAATTATAATTCTTGTTGTTATACTTTTGCTTTTTGGTGGGCGCAAAATACCAGAGCTTATGCGTGGTTTAGGTAGTGGTATAAAAGAATTTAAAAAAGCAAGTAAAGAGGATGAGGCGCCTGAAAAGGATCAAGAAAAAAGTTCTTAATTTATAAAATTGATACTTTTAATTATTGTTTCAAGCTCAAACATAAAATCTCTTTTGCTTGCTGATGGGGCAAAAGCAAATCCCTCAACCATAGTATATTTTTCTCCTGAAGGCTCTAATATTGCATAATTAACAAATGGTCCAGCCATAAAATCGTTTGCAACTTCCCATGTGCCTTTTGTTATATATGTTTTATTTTGATCTATTACAGTTTTATAATAATATGGGCGATACGCTTTTTCAGTAATCATATAAGAATTCTTTAGTCTCCCTGGAATATATATTCTCCCTATTGAATCTCTTATTTTAGGAATTGACTCATTAATTTTATCTGTTATAGCATTCTTTGGAACTCTATAAACAATTAAATTAAGATGTCCTTTCGGAATTTGTTTTTGTATCCAAGTAAAATTAGCTGTATCCTTAACAACATTATAGGCTGAAGGATATTTTAATTTAATCCCAAATCTATTTACAATCTCATTTTCTTTGCTTAATGATTTTGACATTCTTCGTAATTTTTCTTTCCTCTCATTTTCATAAAAGAGACCTCGTATTAATGGCGCGTTTTCTTCCAAATAGAAAATCATTTCATCAGAATCTTTTCCTTTTATTATGACTAAAACTTGAGGGTTTGCATAGATGTTTGAAACCACATTAAGCCCTGGCAAAGAATCCGTTTCAAATAAAATAATATTTCTTGATTGCCTTGCAAACCCTTTAAATACTTTAGGTTCTAAATAATTAAATGAATATTGAGGTTCGTCCATTGGAAGTCCTTCATACAACTCTCCAAGAACATCTCTCGTTTTTATTCCTAAGTTTCCTTTCCAATGTTTTTGAGTCATAACTACATTTACTGAATTAATATTCCCACTAGAATTGGGAACGTATCTTGACTTTTTAACCTCAGCACAAGACAAAAAACAAATAAAAACAAGTAGAGTGCCCTTTTTAGTCATTATTTTAATTTAAAAAATTATGTTTTTAAAGCTTCGACACCAGGGAGAGCTTTTCCTTCTAGAGCCATTAACATCGCCCCTCCTCCTGTTGAGACATAGCTCATTTTTCTTAATAATCCAAACTTTTTAACTGCTGCTACAGAATCCCCTCCTCCAATCAAGGAAAATGCTCCTTTAGAAGTTGCCATAGAAACCATTTCTCCTAATGCCATTGTCCCCTTAGCGAAAAATTCAAACTCAAAGACTCCTAATGGTCCATTCCATAAAATTGTTTTAGAATTCCGAATTATAGGCTTAATTTTCAAAATACTTTCAGGTCCAAAATCAAGCCCTTGCCATCCATCAGGAATTTGTTAGATAGAGCACACTTTTTTATTAGCCATATTGCTAAATGAATCTGCAATGATTACGTCTGATGGCAAGTGAATAGTAACTCCTTTCCTTTTAGCTTTTTCCATTAACTCTAATGCATAATTACAATAATCCGGTTCGACAATTGAATCACCTATTGAACCACCTTGAGCTTTTATGAAAGTATATGCCATTCCTCCTCCAATCAAGATATTATCAACCCTTTCAAATAAGCTTTCTATGATGTTTATTTTAGTAGAAATTTTTGCTCCACCTAAAATAGCAAGTATTGGCTTTTTACCAGAGTTAAAAACTTTATCAATTGATTTTAACTCTTTTTCAATTAATTTTCCTAAATATTTTTTTTTAAAAAATCGAGCTATAACAGCTGTAGAAGAGTGATTTCTATGTGCGCTTCCAAAAGCATCATTAATATATACTGATCCTAATTTTGAAAGCTTTCTTGCAAAATTAATGTCTCCTTGTGTCTCTTCATCATAAAACCTTACGTTTTCCATAAGTAAAATTTCACCAGATTTAAGTTTTCTGGCTCTTTTTTCAGCTTGTTCCCCTATTGTTGTTGGTGAAAAATAAATATGTCGCCCTATTATTTTAGATAATGCATTAACAATATGTTTACAGGAAAAATCTGTGTTGTTTTTTTTCGGTCTTCCAATATGAGTTAACAAAACAACAGATCCGCCAGAGGATAAAACTTTGTTTATTGTTTCTTTAGAAGCTTCAATTCTAGAGGTATCAGTAATTTTTTGGTTATTATCAAATGGCACGTTAAAATCGGCTCTAATTATTGCCCTTTCTCCCGAAAAATTTATATTATCAATTGTCAGCATCGTGTTTTTTGGTTTTACTAAAATAATAGATTTTTAAAGGAATATATCACTTTTTACAAGGTATGAAATCTGCCTTAATGTTAAAGGCAAATAATGTGTACATTTAAACTGATAATGCTATAAAAATAAAATGGAAAAATTTTGGGGTAACGATACTTTATCGACTCAAATTAAGAATGAATTAGAAAAAAAAATAATTCCTCCCTGTAGATTAATTGTTGATTCTTATGGTTGTGGCGGTCTTCTATTTGGTCTTGAAATAGCCTCTGATTTATTAGGTAGAGAAGCATTGAATCATCCTGATTTTTACATTAGTTTTCCCGTGATTATATCTGATAAAACTTCTGCTGACTTTATAAAAGACTTTAGAGACTATTTTGCCTCTAACCCATATTGTAGTTTAAGTGAATGGGCACAAAATATTAACTTATCAAAGAATAAACAAACAACTATTGGTAAACGGGAGGTAGATTTAATTCATGAAAAAATGTTTCTTAAGCCTTACGAAGGAAAAAACAAAGTTTGCCTTATTTGGTCTCCTGAAAGTCTTAATATTGTAGCAGCCAATAAACTTTTAAAGCTTATTGAAGAGCCTCCCAATAATACATATTTCATTTTGGTTAGTGAAGAGCCTGAGCAAATTATAGAAACAATCATATCTAGATCAAATATTATTATTATTCCTCCCATAAAAATTGAAGAAATGGAGGAAAAATTGTATAAAAACGGTGTGAAGGAATCAAATAAAATTGCCATAGCATCTTCTGGAAGCTGGAGAAAGGCATTACAATTATGCAAAGGGTCAGAATTAACTAAAAATTATGAAAAATTGTGGATTACTGGTCTAAGAATTGCCTTTAAATGTAATGTAAACAAAAGTTCTTTTATCTCTATGCTGGATTGGGCAGAAGAAGTTTCCAAATTAAATAGAGATGAACAAAAAGATTTAATCCAAACAGCCTTAGAAATTTTTAGATCGGCTTTATTAATTAACTATAATAGTGGGTCGGTTGTAACATATATAAGTCAAAATAATTTTGAGCTTTCAAAATTAGCGCCATTTATTCACAGCTCAAATGCTCTAGAATTAGTCGATGCTCTAGAAAAGTCTCGTTTTGAAATTAAAAGAAATGCCAATTCAAAAATTTTATTTTCAAATCTAATGATTAAAATTTCTTTCCTTTTAAATCAAAAAGAAGATTAGTCCCCTTTTTGAAAAATATATATGTTACTAGAAAAATTTCCAGTAATAAGGCCAATAAGATTAGATATAGTTCCTATTAAAGCAGAAATAATCCAAGGAAACATAAGCCCTTGGTTTGTCGATGACAACAATGAAATATAATATGCATCAAACAAAAGTGCTTTTTTAGTTTTAAATACAAAGCCTTCTTTTTCAATTAACTTTATAATTCCTTTTGATGTAAAATGCCAAAGATGCCTGGGCACATCAAGGGCAGCCCAGTGTTCTTTAAACACCTGAGAATCAAAGCTTTGTATGTTTGGAAGGGCAACTATTAATGCTCCTTTTTTGTCTATTTTATGTTTAATTTTAGAAACTAATTTAGCTGGATTTTCTATATGCTCAAGAACATGCCACAAAGTAATTGCATTGAACTGGTTTTCTTTTACTTCTTCTATATTTTTGTAAACTTTTAAGTTTTTTGATTTACATATATTAAAAGCTAAGTTGTTGTTTTCAACCCCAACTGAAAAAATGTTTTTTGATGTTGTATATATTAAAAAATCACCAATTCCACATCCAAAATCTAATACTTTAAAATTAGAAAAAGATTTTTCTAACAAGCCATATTTATATTTTAACATTATCCTTTTAGCGAAATTATATAATAAATCTGTTGTGCTGGTAGCTTTTTTTTGGTGCGATCTGTACCTGTCAGAAATATAAAATTTATCTAGGCTTTCATCAAAATTAATTTCTGTTTTGGCAATTGTTTTTGACTTATTCCAAAAAATTGAAAATTTTCTTCCAGTAACTAAATAGTCTTGTGTTGTGCAGTAAAGATTATTATATTCACTCATTTTGTGTTCCACGTCAAATCGTTTTATCTACCTAAAGCTACTAAAATAGCGCTTATATCACTTGGCTTAATCCCGCTTATTCTACTAAGATGGGACATTGTAGATGGTTTAATATTATTAAGTTTTTCAATTGCTTCATTTGATAATGATGCAAGTTTTGAGTAATCAAACTTTATTGGAATATTGATGTTATCAAGTCTATTAATTTTATCGGCAATTAATTTTTCCTTATTAATATAACCAGCGTATTTTATTTCAATCTCAGCTTGTTCAAGAGCTAAAGGAGTAATTTTATTTTTTTTTAAAAAAACAGAAACATCCGTAAGCCTTTTAAGGTCATTTACATAAATATTTGGTCGGGAAAGAATTTTATTTAGTTTCTGCTTTTGTTTGATTAATGAAGATTTTTTCTCTTTAAGTATAATGTTTACTTTGTTTTTGTCAATACTTGTCTTTTTAAAAAAGGCTAAAGCCTTATCTTTTAAACCAATTTTCTTCTTTAATAGTTTGAGTCTTTCCCTTGATGCTAATCCTAGGTCGTAAGAAATTGAAGTAAGTCTTGAGTCAGCATTGTCTTGTCGGAGCAAGGTTCTAAATTCAGCTCTAGAAGTAAACATTCTGTAGGGTTCGTCTGTTCCTTTTAAAACAAGGTCGTCAATTAGTACTCCAATGTATGCCTCATTCCTCTTTAAAATAAATGGGGGCTTACTATTAGTTTTTAAATTTGCATTTATGCCTGCCATCAACCCCTGCGCAGCAGCTTCCTCATACCCAGTAGTGCCGTTTATTTGTCCAGCAAAATATAAATTATTTATATTTTTTGTTTCTAAACTTGTTTTCAGTTGAGTAGGCTGAAAATAATCATATTCAATAGCATATCCAGGTCTAAAAAATTTAAC
>PBNP01000017.1 GCA_002723295.1 Flavobacteriaceae bacterium
AAGGATATGATTCTTCAGAAGTGTTGTTTACAATTTCACCTGTAAATAGTATAACATCTGATTTTTGCTTATTTACAAGATCTAAACCATATTCTACTTTTTGAGGATTATCAAAACTTCCACAGTGAATATCAGAAATTTGAGTTATAGTAAATCCGTCAAAAGATTTAGGTAAATCATCATATAAAATATCATACTTAAGAACTTTAAAATTGTATTTCCCTCTAATCATTCCATAAAGTATAGCTCCAAAAGGTATAGAGGCTAATAAAAATAATATCTGAGATAGAATCTTTCTTCTTTGAGGAAAAAACGTTTCACTTTGCTTAGATTCATCGGTAAAAAAAGTGTATATAGCTTGAGGAACTCTATATATGTCTTCAATCAACAAGCCTAATATAATCAATGATTGAAAAATAAATAAAGCAAAAAATAAACCAATCGAATAACTTATGCTATGATTAAATCCAGATGCTCTATCATAATTAATTACACTATATGATATATATGAAATAATTACAAATACAATTAGACAATATAAAGTCCATACAATCTTATTTTGGGTTAAGGTTCTAATGCATTGAAAAGAATACAATTGGAACAAAACAACTAGAACTATTAATAATCCAAACCTATACAACATAAAAGTTTTTTATTTAATTTCTTTAAATAGCATATGAGCTTTTCCATCTGAAAGACTTGCTAAAAAACATGTAGCATTCAATAAAGTTTCAAATAAAGAATTTTCAGCCATAGGAATTTCCTCGGGCACTAAACGTAAAATAAGTTTATCATAACTACTCATTTTACCCTCATAATTATTTACTGCTGCATTTACAAATGCTTGCAGCAAAGATGAAATTACTTTATATCCAACAACCTCTTTATTTGTGACTTCTTCAGACTTATATATCATCTTATCACTTATTGAGATAATATCTTGTATCTGTGCTTTAAACTTGCTTTTTTCCATAAGGGCAAAAGGAAACACTCCATTTAATATTTCGGATTCATTTTGATTAAAAACTTTTACCACGTCTTGTATAAGGGTATTAATTGTTAGAGCTCTTAAATAACTTAAGCGATGTGACCGACTTAAAAGTTTGTTGTATTTTTTTGTGTCAATATTTTCACGAACTAGGTTGATTAAATATTCTAAGGCATAATCTTCTGATATTAACCCTAAATTAATTCCGTCTTCAAAATCAATTATAGTGTAACATATATCATCAGCTGCTTCAACCAGAAAAGCTAAAGGATGTCTTAAATAATTGCCGTTTTCTATTGTGCCTAATTCTTGAGCAATTTCATTAAAAAAATCTTGTTCAGTTTTAAAAAACCCAAATTTTTTATGCGCAACATTCTTTGAATTAGGTATTGGAAAACTAGCAATGGGATATTTTGTGTATGCTCCAAGTGTTGCATAACTTAATCTTAATCCCCCTGATACACCAGGAGATGATCTTGAAACAATTTTTAAACCATTAGCATTCCCTTCAAAACGAATCAAATCATTTTGCTCTTGAGCAGATAACTTTTTTAAATATTTTTTACCATATCCATGTTCAAAAAAGTATCCAATTGCTTTTTCCCCACTATGACCAAATGGAGGATTGCCAATATCATGAGCCAAAGATGCTGCAGCAACTATTGCTCCAAAATCATTTGGAAAATATCCAAATTCAGTAAATATTTCTGGATGTTTATTTATTATATATTTCCCTGCTAATCTACCTATACTTCTTCCTACAACAGAAACCTCAAGGCTATGTGTTAATCTTGTATGAACAAAATCAGTTTTTGAAAAAGGAACAACTTGAGTTTTATCTTGCAAACTTCTAAAAGCAGAAGAAAAAACTATTCTATCATAATCCACCTCAAATCCTAATCTGGTTTCATCTTGATCTTTTCTTAATCTTTTATGGGTGTCTCCAAACCTTTTAAGTGATAATAATTGTGGCCAATTCATTATTCAAAGCTAACATTTTAGGTAATTAATTATGAAATAAATCTTTAATAAAATTTAAAAAGTTAACATTAAGGAAACATTCAAAAGACATTTAATCATGATTTTTGTGGCAAAACTAGTTATAAATGATTTCATCTGTAAGAAATTTGTTTTTTTGCGCTTTATTTTTTAGTTCTATGATAACTAGAACTCAAGAGATATCAGCTCCAAAATTTGGAAAAGGATTAATGAATATTTCGGGAAAAGATAGTACATGGAGTATGAACTTTTCTGCTAGAGTTCAATATTTAACTTCTACTACTTGGCATGAAGAAAATGACTATTATGGTGGTCCTAACTCAAATTCACTAATTAGAAGATCTCGTTTAAAATTTAAAGGTTTTGCATATAATCCCAACCTTACATATAAAATTGAATTAGCTTTATCTAACAGAGATATTTCTGGAGGATCAAATTTCACTTCTGATGCTCCTAGAATAATTCTAGATGCAAGTGTTAGATGGAGATTTAATAAAAATTGGTGGATTCAATTTGGCCAAGCAAAGCTCCCAGGTAATATTGAAAGAGTTATTTCATCTGCAAAATTATCTTTAGTTGACAGATCCATGCTTAACAGTAAATTTAATATTGATAGGGATTTCGGTATACAGCTAAGACATAAATTTAATATTTCAAATAATTTTCTTGTAAAAAATACTTTCGCTATATCTCAAGGAGAAGGAAGAAATGTTTCAAAAGGAAATATAGGTGGTCATCAATATACTATGAGAGTTGATATGCTGCCGCTTGGAAATTTTAAAAAAGATGGTGATTATGAAGGAGATGATTTACTAAGGGTAGAATCGCCCAAATTATTAATAGGTTTTGCATATGACTATAATAATGATGCAGTTAAGACAAGAAGTAATATGGGATCATATATGATAACAGATTATGGTTTTTTTGAGACTGACATTACTACATTTTTTATAAATTCCCATTTTAAATATAAGGGATTATCAATTATGGGAGAATATGCTGACAGAAACTCAAATGATGCAATTGCTAAAAATAGTGATGGTAGTTTAACTGGCGATATTGTTAATGTTGGATCTGCAATTAGTTTACAGCCTGGTTATGTTTTCCCTTCTAATATTGCAATTACAGGAAGATATACTAATATCACTTTTGATGATATTGTTACAGACAACAACAATATTAATCAATATACTTTAGGTCTTTCAAAATATTTTGTAAATCATAAATTAAAAATGCAAACAGATATGACTTATGAAAATTCATTATTTTCAGATAATAAAATATTTTGGCGTTTACAATTTGAAATTCATTTTTAAAATAATCTTATGGAAAATTTATATTTAATATTAGTGATTGTACTAGCTATTCTAGCCGTGGGTGATTTAATTGTGGGAGTAAGTAATGACGCTGTTAACTTTTTAAATTCAGCTGTTGGTTCAAAAGCAATCTCATTAAAAAGCATAATGATTTTAGCAGGATTGGGGGTTGCTTTTGGAGCTTTATTTTCAAGTGGTTTAATGGAGGTTGCTAGAAAAGGAATTTTTAATCCTGGTGAGTTTTATTTTGATGAAATCATGTTAATCTTTACGGCTGTAATGCTAACTGATATTCTATTATTAGATTTTTTTAATACTATTGGGATGCCAACTTCGACAACTGTGTCAATTGTTTTTGAATTATTGGGTGCAGCTGTTTTTATGTCACTTATAAAGATAGCTTCTAATGGTGGTAAGCTATCAGATTTGATAAATTATATCAATACTAGCAAGGCTACACAAATTATTTCTGGAATAGTTTTATCTATAGTTGTTGCCCTGACAATTGGGGCAATTGTACAGTGGATTTCAAGACTCTTTTTAACTTATGAATTTGAAAATAAAGCAACTTGGGTTAGTACTCTTTTCTCTGGAATTGCACTATCAGCCATTACATATTTTATTTTAATGAAGGGTATTAAGGGTACTCCATGGGCTGGTTTAGAATTTGATATAATTGGAGGAATGAAAATCAAAGATTTTATTGAAATTGAAGTTTTAAAAGTTGGCTTAATAAACTTTATCTTTTGGTGTGGTTTGTCATATTTACTTATAAATTTCTTTAAAGTAAACATATATAAGATAATTATTGGTATAGGAACTTTTGCTTTAGCTTTAGCATTTGCCGGAAATGATCTTGTTAATTTTATAGGAGTTCCCATAGCTGCATATCAATCATATGAGGCATGGGTGGTGTCAGGAGCTACAGCAGGTAATTTTAGTATGGAAGCAATGGCATCAAAAGTTCCAACACCTACAATTTTTCTGGTGCTTTCTGGTTTAATTATGGTTATTACACTTTGGTTTTCAAGCAAGGCAAGAAAAGTATTAAAAACCTCATTAGATCTTTCAAATCAAGGATATGTAAAAGAGCGATTTCAGCCTTCTTTATTTTCAAAATTTATAGTAAGGGGTTTTCAAGTTTTATCGGAAATACTAAATAAACTTTTGCCAGAAAAAATTAGAAATAAAATAGAACTGCAATTTGCAGGATCATCAAGTCATTCAAAGATGATTAACGATCCTGAAGCTCCCTCTTTTGATATGCTAAGAGCTTCAGTAAATCTAGCTGTAGCTGCAATATTAATTTCAATTGCAACTTCTTATAAATTACCTCTTTCAACCACCTATGTTACCTTTATGGTAGCAATGGGGACTTCCCTTGCTGACAGAGCGTGGGGAAGAGATAGTGCGGTATATAGAGTTTCAGGAGTTATAAATGTTATTGCTGGTTGGTTTTTAACTGCTATTACTGCATTTATTGTTTCTGGAATAATTGTCTCCTTAATTCATATAGGAGGTGTTCAAGCAATAGCTGTTATTTTATTTATTATTCTACTGATTATTGGAAAAAATTTCCTAAAACACAGAAATGAAGAAATTGAAGTGGATAGGGATAAGATTCTTAAGGCTGAAAGTAAATCTATGAAGGGAGTAATGGATGAAAGCTCAGGTAATATTATTAAATTTTTTAAACGAGTGGATTTGATTTATAGTGCACTTGTTCAGGGTTTGTCAAAACATGATTTGAAAATTCTTAAAAAAGGTAAAAAAAATATTAAAAGACTTGAAAATGAAGTTGAAGAATTACGTGAAAATATATTCTATTTTATCAAGAATCTTGATGAGCCAAGTCTTTCTGCTAGTAATTTTTATATTGTTTTGTTAAGCTATATAGAAGACCTTGCAAGTGATCTTGATTATATAATTTCAAAAAGTTACAAGCATATAAACAATGATCATAAAAAACTTAAGTTGTCCCAAATAAGAGATCTAAATGAAATCCATGAATTTACCAAATCTATTTTTAAAGATTCAATGGAAACTTTTGACAATAATTCTGTTGCAGAAATTGAAATACTTTTAAATAATAGGGGGAAAATAAAAGCTCAAATTCAAGAAAAAATTAATTCCCAAATAAAACTAACTAGAAGTACTGAAACTAGCCCAAAAAACACTACTCTTTATTTTAATATTCTTTTAAAATCCAAAGATATTTATAAAATTAAAATCAATCTAATTGAAGAATTTTATAATACTTATAGAAAAATAAATAATAGATAAAAATTTTAATTTAAGAACCACACATTAAGCAATCATCTTCTTCAGAGGACTTAGATTTTGCAAGCATTTCTTTTAATTCATCTGGGGATAATGGTTCAACAGGAGTAGGCTCAGCTCCATCAACAGAAATTGTAGCTTCATTAGATTTTACTTTAACTGGCTCCTCTTTATTAGCTTTATTTTCTATAGTAAATTTAATTGCATCCACAGCTGATTTTGTTCTTAAATAGTACATTCCCGTTTTTAATCCTGATTTCCAGCCATAAAAATGCATTGAGGTTAATTTAGACATAGTAGCCCCTTCCATAAATAAATTTAAGGATTGCGATTGATCAATAAAATCCCCTCTGTGACGAGCCATATCAATAATGTCTTTCATGCTCATCTCCCAAACAGTTTTGTATAAATCTTTAAGATCTTCAGGTATTGCATCAATATGTTGTATAGATCCATTAGCCCTCATTAATTCTTGTTTCATTTCTTCATTCCACATGCCAATTTTAACTAAATCTTCTAAAAGATGTTTGTTTACAACAATAAACTCTCCTGACAACACCCTTCTGGTATAAATATTTGAAGTATATGGTTCAAAACATTCATTGTTTCCAAGAATTTGAGAAGTTGAAGCCGTTGGCATTGGCGCAACTAAAAGTGAGTTTCTAACACCATATTTGATAACTTTCTTTCGAAGATTCGGCCACTTCCATCTTCCACTAAGCTCATCATCTTTAATCCCCCACAAATTATGTTGAAAATCTCCTTTTGAAATTGGAGATCCTTTATAAGTTTTGTATGGGCCATCCTTTTTAGCTTCTTCCATAGAAGCAGTAACAGCAGCAAAATATATTGTTTCAAAAATTTCTTGATTTAACTGTTTTGCTTTTTCAGAAGTAAAAGGGAGACGAAGTTTAATAAATGTATCGGCTAAACCCTGCACACCTAAACCAATAGGCCTATGTCTAAAATTTGACGTTTCTGCCTCTTTTACTGGATAATAATTTCTATCAATTACCCTGTTCAAATTTTTGGTTACTTGCTTTGTTACTTCAAAAAGAGTTTCATGATCAAAAGAATTCTCTTTAATAAACATTGGAAGTGCTATTGAAGCTAAATTACACACAGCAATTTCATCGCTTGAAGTATATTCAATTATTTCTGTACATAAATTTGACGAACGAATTGTTCCTAGATTGTTTTGATTTGATTTTCTGTTTGCTGCATCTTTGTATAACATATAAGGGGTTCCTGTTTCTATTTGAGACTCTAATATTTTTTCCCAAAGTTCTCTTGCTTTTATCGTTCGTCTTCCTTTTCCTTGTTTTTCATACTTAATATATAGTTTGTCAAAATCTTCTCCATAACAATCATATAATCCTGGACATTCATTAGGACACATTAAGGTCCAATCTCCATTTTCTTCAACTCGCTTTAGAAATAAATCAGGATTCCACATTGCATAAAACAAATCTCTAGCTCGCATTTCTTCCTTACCATGATTTTTCTTTAAATCTAAAAAATCAAAAATATCAGCATGCCAAGGCTCAACATAAATTGCAAAAGACCCCTTTCTCTTACCCCCTCCTTGATCTACATATCTAGCTGTTCCATCAAAAACCCTAAGCATTGGCACAATTCCATTTGAAGTTCCATTAGTCCCAGCAATATAAGACCCCGTTGCTCGGACATTGTGAATGGAAAGACCTATCCCACCAGCAGATTGAGAAATTTTTGCAGTGTTTTTCAAAGTATCATAAATTCCATCAATACTATCTTCCTTCATGCTTAATAAAAAGCAAGATGACATTTGAGGTTTTGGAGTCCCAGAGTTAAAAAGAGTGGGTGTCGCATGAGTAAAAAACTTTTTAGACATTAAATCATATGTTTTTATTGCTGAATCAATATCATCCATATGAATCCCTATAGAAACTCTCATCAACATATGCTGTGGTCTCTCAGCAATTTTTCCATTAATCTTTAATAAATATGATCTTTCTAAAGTTTTAAAGCCAAAATAGTCATAATCAAAATCCCTATTATACAAAAGACTTGAATCCAATAAAGCAGAATTTTTGCTGATTATTTTATATACCTCATCAGATAATAGCGGTGCCTTTTTCCCAGTCCTAGGATTAATGTATTCATGCATATCCTTCATGGTATCACTAAAAGATTTTTTGGTGTTCTTATGTAAATTGGATACAGATATTCTGGCAGCTAATTGGGCATAATCTGGATGAGTTGTGGTCATGGTTGCTGCAATCTCAGCAGCTAGATTATCTAATTCTGATGTAGTCACTCCATCATATAAACCCTCAATAACTCTCATGGCTACTCTAACTGGATCAACAAGGTTATTTAAACCATAACATAATTGACTTATTCTTGATGTTATTTTATCAAAAATTACTGGTTCTTTCTTGCCATTTCTTTTAACTACTTCCATCTTGTCCTCATTTTATCTTGATTTTTTAGCACAATATTTTATAAGTGAATTTTTATTAAAAATCTGCGTCAAAACTAATTTTTGTATCATCTTCTTCCTTTGATAATACTCCAGCTTTTTGATATTCTGATACTCTTTTCTCAAAAAAGTTTGTTTTTCCCTGTAATGAGATCATGTCCATGAAATCAAAAGGGTTAGAAACATTAAACTCTTTCTCACAATTTAATTCTACTAATAATCTGTCAGTAACAAACTCAAGATATTGTATCATTAATTTAGCATTCATTCCAATTAGACTAACTGGTAGGGATTCAGTGATAAACTCTCTTTCTATATTAAGAGCATCCAAAAGTATTTCCTTAATTCTTTTCTTAGGAACTTTATTTACTAGATGATGATTATGGAGGTGAACAGCAAAATCACAATGCACCCCTTCATCTCTTGAAATTAGTTCATTTGAAAATGTTAATCCTGGCATTAAACCTCTTTTCTTTAGCCAAAAAATTGAGCAAAAAGAACCAGAAAAAAATATTCCTTCAACACCTGCAAATGCAATTAATCTTTCAGCAAAAGAATCAGATTCTATCCACTTTAATGCCCATTCAGCCTTCTTCTTAATTGCAGGAAAAACTTCAATAGCTTTAAAAAGACCATCCTTTTCTTTTTCATCCTTAACATAAGTATCTATAAGTAATGAATACGTTTCAGAATGAATATTTTCCATCATTATCTGAAATCCATAGAAAAATTTTGCCTCAGAATATTGTACTTCATTAACAAAATTTTCAGCTAAATTCTCATTTACAATCCCATCAGAAGCGGCAAAAAATGCTAAAATATGTTTTATGAAATATTTTTCATCCTTGGAAAGCTTATTGTTCCAATCTCCTAAATCCTGGTGCAAATCAATTTCTTCAGCAGTCCAGAAACTCGCCTCCATTTTTTTGTACCATTCCCAAATATCATGATGTTGAATAGGAAAAATAACAAATCTATTTTTATTTTCTTGGAGGATAGGTTCTACTGCTTTAGTCATTTTTATATTTTTAAAAGGATTATTTTTTGGTCTAACAAAGATTTAAAAAACTAATAAAAATTGAAAGAGGTACTTTTCCACAATGAGGCTTAGTTTTTAACAAAAAGCTCAAAAATCACTATTTTGAATGAAAATTAATAAGGATATAAATTATTGATTTTCAGGAACTTAATTTTTAATTTCTCTTGAAAAGCCCGTCTTTACTGAGATTCTGTTTTTTGGAATTCTTTTGCAATTAATAAAAGTTTTTTATACCACAATTTGCCAAATTTTCTTATAAGTGGAACTTTTAGAAATTTATATACAGGGATTTTTAAACTCGCCCCTAGAGAACAAGCAGAATTACATATAGACCAATTGTGATAATTTACAGCTGTATATTCTGAAAATTTTTCAACTCTTATTGGATATAAATGACAAGAAATCGGTTTTTGCCAATTAATAGCTCCAGAATTGTAGGCGATTTCAATACCACAAAGAGCGTTATTGCTTTTATCAAATACAGCATATGCACATTCCTTATTATCTATTAATGGGGTTTCAATTTTACCATCATTTGTCTTAAGATATTTACCTTGCTTATTTATTGATTTACGTCCTTCTTTAGATAAAAATGGAGAAATATTTTCATACAACTGATCTATTTTTTTTATCTCATTAAACTCCAATGGGGCACCTGCTGATCCAGCTACACAACATGCTCCTTTACATTTACTAATATTACAAACAAATTCTTCTGATAAAACTAAATCTGAAACTAATGTTTTTTCTATTTGAACCATTTAATTTGTTTCTTTTACTAAATTAGATATTTATATATTTTATTTTATTAGTTAATCTAAAACTTTTATGCGTAAAACGATTTTAATTTTAATGGTTCTATCTCTTTTTAGTCTATTAATTAATATATTAAATGTTCAATGGGATAAATCATTTATGAAAAATAATTCTATTGCACTAATAGGCATATTAGCTTCAGCATGTTCATTTCTTTTGCTTTATATTTTAAATACATCTCTTAAAATATCAAATAAAAAAAAGAAAAATTAATCCTCTTTAAAAGGAATATGTTCTACAATAACTCCAGCTTTATTTAAAAAATTAATTCCAGATTTATCTTTATATTCTATAGCATATACAACTCTTTTAATTCCTGATTGATGAATTAACTTGCTACACTCTTGGCATGGTGAAAGTGTAATATATAGAGTTGCATCTTTAGTTGATTGTGTAGAAGAGGCAACCTTAAGGATAGCATTTGCTTCTGCATGCAACACATACCACTTAGTATAGTTTTCATCATCCTCACAAATGTTTTCAAAACCTGTTGGCGTACCATTATATCCATCAGATATAATCATTCTTTCTTTAACAATTAATGCTCCCACTTGTCTTCTTTTACAATAAGAAAGCTTTCCCCATATTTCAGCCATCTTAAGATAGGCGATATCATATTTTTTTTGTTTTTTCCCTTTCATTAATAACGGAACTAGAATAATCCAAAAGTATAACTTAAAACATAAAAATCGCTAAATAAATTATTTGTTTATAAACCTCTTTCCTTCTTTAATAATTCATAAGCCTCCTGAACTTGTCTAAATTTCTCTGCAGCACCTTTTAATAAAGCAGAATCTTTAGTCTTAATTTTATCAGGGTGATATTTTTTTACCATAAGACGATATGATTTTTTTATTTCATCATTAGATGCTTTGGGGCTAACTTCAAGGATTTTGTAGGAACTATCTGTAGATTTGATAAACATAGCTTTTATACTTTCTACATCTACATTTTTTATTCTTAATTCTCTTGCTATTTCATTAATCTTGTATAATTCTAATCTGGAAATATGGCCATCAGCATTTGCAACACCATATAGAAAATGTAAAACTTGAAGTCTTGTAGCGTAGTCAGTTTTATTAACAAAAGATTTTGCAATTTCTGGAATAGATTGAGTTTGTTTTTTTATTTGAGTATTAAATAATTTAAAAATTTTGTCTGAGTTCTCTTTTCCATATTGTGAAATAAAATAATTTCTTACATAGCTTAGTTCATTTCTTTCAACTTTTCCATCTGATTTAATTATTACAGCTGCAAGAGTAAGAAGTTTTATTTCTAAATCATCAGGAGTAACTTTGGTAAAAAAATTATTATGATTATCATAATTAATTGTAATCTTTTCCAATGCACTCCCCAAAAAAAACCCCAGTAGAGCTCCTGGAAAACGATATAGAAAATATCCAATTAAAGCTAAAATCCATTTATTCATTCCTGTTTTTAATAACAAATATAACAATGAACATAAATGTTTCTTTTTTATATTTGTTCAAAAATTAAATATGTATCCAAAAGAAATCTATCAGCCAATGAAAGCCGAACTAACTAGTTTAGGTTTTTTAGATTTAGTTACTTCAGAAGATGCAAATACTGCTCTTAAAAAAACTGGAACCACACTAGTTGTTGTAAATTCAGTATGTGGATGTGCTGCTGCAAATGCTAGACCAGCAGTAAAAATTTCTTTAAATAACTCAATCACTCCAGATAATTTAGTTACTGTTTTTGCTGGTGTTGATCATGAAGCTACTAAAACAGTTAGGGATCAAATGGCTCCATTTCCTCCCTCATCTCCAAGTATTGCTCTTTTTAAAAACTCCGAATTAGTTCATATGATTGAACGCCATCATATTGAAGGAAGATCAGCTGAGATGATTGCAGAGAATTTAATGTCAAGTTATAACGAGCATTGTTAATTGAAGTTATAATTAAATAAATTTAACTCTGCTTTAAAGTCAATTTAATAATAAATATTGTACCTGATTTAGAATTACTAGAATAGGATATTTGTCCTTTGTGGGCTTCAATAATATTTTTAACTATTCCCAAACCTAAACCCATTCCTTTGGTTTTGGTTGTAAATTTAGGCTCAAATATTTTGTCTTTAAGGTTAGGGTCAATTCCTGCTCCATTATCTGAAACTTCAATAATAATTTTATTGTTTTTTTGAAATAAATTAATTTCAATCTTTGCCTTTTTTTTCGTCCCAACTGATTGAAGTCCATTTTGAATTAAATTACTCATAGCTCTAATCCACTGGGGTTCATCAAGCGGACATAATATTTTTTCTGAAGTTGAATTAAATTTTACATTTTCGTATTCAAATATCTCAGTAGCTCTTCTTGTAGTCTCTACTATATCAGTTGGCAACAATTGAGCTTTAGGAAGAGTCGCAAAATCGGAAAATGCATTAGCCACATTACTCATAATATCTATCTGTTCTATTAATAGTCTTGAAAATTCCTCAACCTTGTTTTTATTTTTATTGTCCATAGGATCAAATCTTCTCTGAAAATTTTGAATTGAAAGTCTCATGGGAGTCAAAGGATTCTTAATTTCGTGGGCTACTTGACGAGCCATTTCTTGCCATGCTTGTTCTCTTTCTGTTTTAGCCAATCTTTCTGCACTTTTTTCTAAATCATCTATCATATTGTTGTATGAATTAATCAAACTATCAATTTCTCTTGAAGGGTTTTTTAAATGAATTCTTTTGTTTCTTTTTAACAATCCCGTGGAATTAATTTGCAGTCTCAATGTTTCTAGTGATCGAGTAACATATTTAGAAATGAAGTAAGCAATTCCTATAGCTATTACAAGCATTATCAAATAAATCTGATAAAGACTTTGTAAAAAAGTGTTTAATTCGTTTTCTGAAAAAGATACATCTTCAAAATACGGAAAAAATAATATTGCATAAGGGTTTCCAGATTGATCTATTAAGTAACTGTATGATGACTGGAATTTTCCAATTTCATCTATATTCTTTTCAACATATCTTTTGTTAGAATTAGTCTGGATTTTATTTATAATTTTTGTGTCAAGCACATAATTATTTGCTATTATTTTTAAAGGCAAAAAACTAATAAAAAGAGGGTTCCCTTTTAAATCAAAAATGGAGTAATCTACACTCAAAATATTCATTACTGCTTGAAGGTCATTATTATAAATTGACCAGGTTTCAGAAGATGAAAGAGATAAACTATTTTGAAAAACTAAATAATTAATTTGGGACCTAAGTTGTTTCTCTTTTCTTTCCATCCTAAATTGATTATATGATTCTGATTCTGAACCATATTGATAATAAGTTGCAACTAGAATCATCATACAAGCAATGAAAACCAAAACTATCATTGCAAGAAAAAGGCGAGTCCTAAGTGAAATTTTTCCCTGTATTAATCGCATCAATTATTATTATTATTTCTAAACTTATTATAAAGTCTAATTCCTAGGTACAAAATTAATCCTAAGCCAATTAAACCTAAAATACCAAAAATCCAATGGAACTTATTTTTTAGAATTATCAAAAAAACAATTGAGAAAAGAAGCAATGTTGCTCCTTCGTTCCAAACTCTTATAAAAATAGATGAATATTGAAATTCTTTCTTTTGAAAAGACTTATAAATTGAATGTGTTTTTAAATGATAAATTATTAACAAAAAAACGAAAACAAGTTTTATCCACATCCATTGAAAAGTCAACCAAATCGGCATATAAAATAATAAAAGCGATGCGAAAAAAATTGATAGAACTGCAGATGGCCATGTAATTATATACCATAGTCGTCTAGCCATTATATTTAATTGAGTTGTTAATATTTCATTTTCTAATTTAGGTTTTTTTTGAGCTTCCAATATATATAAGAATATTCTTGGTATGTAGAAAAGTCCTGAAAACCATGTAATAACAAAAATCAAATGCAGTGCCTTTATGTAATCGTAATAGTTCTCCAAATTTTAATTTAATTTTAAATAATCTAATTCTAAAGCTGCAAATTCTTTGTTAAACTTTGGCAATTCTTCATTGATTAATTTATAATATTTCTTTAATTCATTATCTATCAAGCTGGTTAATTCTTTTTTAACTGCCTGATCTTGATCAGTTGGCCTAAAATCACTTAGGGTAACTAAACTTACCAAATGTGCTAATTTATTTGTTAATTTAATCGGGAAATTAAGTGGGTCTTGATTACTTCTGTTTTTAGTTTGATATAGTTCTTTTTCTACATTTGATAATTTCTCACGTAAAAATTTAGACTTTTCTGTTAACTCCTTAACTTTAATCTTATGATTATAATTAGATTCAAATTCCTTTAACTTTTTATTTATTTGCCTAATATTCTTAATAGCCTTATGAGCTTTATCAACTGTCTTATTTATAGCATTTACAAAGTCAAATTGAAGTTGAATATCTTCCAAATCAATTTCTGATCTAGGGTCAATTAATATCTCAAAAGTTTCTCTTTTTTCTTTTCCATTCTTACTTAAACCAACTTGATATTTTCCTGGAACTAATTTTGATGCATTAAATGATGCCCACCAAAAAATCATGCCATCTAAAACTTCTGCAGATTCAGCTCTTGTATCCCATACAAATTTATTGCTTCCTTTTCTAGGATTAAAATTATGTTTTTCTTCGTAATTATTAAAAGACTTGATTTTGATTCCATCCATATTATAAAAACTAATGGAAACTGAATCTTTTTTAGAATCATAATCTTTTAAGTTGTAATAAACTATTACACCATTTTCAATATTAGTTCCACTTGTTTTACTAATTTTCCCACCACTTCCTTTAGTTCTATAACTTGTTTTGGGTTTAAATAATGTAATATCATTTTCTTTAACATTTTGGTTCAATTGATGAAGCACTGTTAAATCATCTAGCATCCAAATACTTCTTCCCTGAGTTGCGACCACTAAACTATTATCCTTAATGGTTATATCTGTAATTGGAACTATTGGGAGGTTTTTTTGGAAAGATTTCCAAGAATTTCCATCATCATAAGATATATAAATTCCTGCTTCAGTACCTGCATAGAGTATTCCTTTTTTTAATGGGTCAGATCTAAGGACTCTAGTAAAATGTTCTGAAGGAATTCCATTTACTATTTTTTTCCATGTTTTACCATAATCTAAAGTTTTAAATAAATAAGGTGAAAAGTCTCCTTCCTTATATGATGTTCCGGCTAAATACAATGTTCCAGGATCAAAATAAGATGCCTCAAGGCTGTTAATCATTAAAAATTTTGGGGCATTTAAAGGAGTTACATTTTTCCATGTCTTACCACCATCTTGAGTTAGGTGAACAAGACCATCATCACTTCCAACCCATAGCTCTCCATTGCTTAATTTAGACTCACTAGCTGCAAAAAGTGTACAATAATATTCTACTCCAGTGTTATCTTGAGTAATTGGACCACCAGATGATTTTAATTTTTCGGGATCATTTCGAGTTAAATCAGGACTAATAACTTGCCAGTTTTGACCTTCATTTGATGAAACATGAACATGATTAGATAAAGCGTATAATTTTTTTTGATCATGTTTACTAAAAAAAATTGGAAAATTCCATTGAAATCTATATTTCATGCCTTCAGCGCCATATCCCATTGGATTATCAGGCCATACATTTATTGCTCTAACACTACCTTTGTCATGATTTACTCTAGTTAAAAATCCCCCATAACTTCCTCCATATACAATCTCATTATTTAAAGGATCGATAGCAATATGAGCAGATTCTCCTCCAGCTGTTGATTCCCAATTTTCTTCAGTAATAAATCTTCCGTCAGACCTGTGTTCTATCCTAATTGTTGAATTATCTTGTTGAGCAGCATATATCCTAAATGGATATGAATTATCAGTTGTTACTCTATAAAATTGTGCTGTTGGTTGATTCTGATATGTGCTCCAGCTTTCTCCACCATCGTAGGTAATTTGAGCTCCTCCATCATCTCCAATTATCATCCTTTTATTATTTTCTGGAGAAATCCAAAGATCATGATGATCGCCATGGGGGGCATACTTACTTGTAAATGTTTTACCTCCATCAGTAGATTTATGGTAAGAAACATTCATTACGTAAACTATGTTTTCATCTTGGGTATCAGCATAAATTTTAGAATAATACCATGCCCTTTGTCTTAAAGATCTATTTGAATTAATATACTCCCATGATTCACCTCCATTTTCAGATCTATAAACCCCTCCATTTTCTTTATTCTCTACTATAGCCCATACTCTTTCAGAATTAACAGGTGAAATAGCAACTCCTATTATTCCTAAAACACCATCTGCAAATCCTTCATTCTTAGAAATTTTAGTCCAAGTATCTCCACTATTAATACTCTTCCATAGAGCTGATCCATCTCCACCACTAATTAGACTATAGGGTGTTCTTTTTAGATTCCAAGTAGAAGCATATAAAATTCTTGAATTATTTGGATCCATTTGAAGCTCAACAGCTCCAGCTTGAGAATTAGAAAACAATATCTTATTCCAAGTAATTCCACCGTCTGTAGATTTATAAACACCTCTTTCTTCTGAAGGTTTATATATGTTTCCTAATACAGCTACATAAACAATATTCGGGTTTTTGGAATCAATTTGTATCCTAGGTATGTGTCTAGAATTGGGTAGTCCAGAAAAGCTCCATGTTTTGCCGGCATCTATTGATTTCCATACACCGCCACCTGATGAAACATTTCCTCTTACAGTAACCTCACCTCCTCCAACATAGATTACATTAGGATCACTTTCTGCAATTGCAATAGAACCTATACTTCCTCCAAAGAATCCGTCTGAAATATTTTCGTAAGTTTTTCCGCCATCCTTAGTTCTCCAAACACCTCCTCCAGTAGATCCAAAATAAAATAAACTTTGTTTATTCTTAACCCCGGTAACTGCAGCTGACCTTCCGCCTCTAAAGGGTCCTATTTCTCTATAAACTAATGATTGATGAAGACTTGCAGGATAAGTTTTCTGAATTGATTTTCTCGTTTTACGTTGAGCATTAACATTGCTGATAAAAAAACTAAGCAATATAAGTCCAACTTTAAAAAAAATAGATTTGTAAAAATTTTTCATATATAGTTTTTGTTAGTACAAATTACAAAACATATTTAATCAAAAAAGATGAAAACTTGTATGACTTAAAGAATTTCTTTTTTTAAGCCTTTTAACAAAAAATATCCGGTTATTATTGTTGCGATTAATTCAGCTATAGGGAAGGAAATCCATACACCTAAAACACCAATTTCTTTTGATAGAATAAATAATAAGGGTACAAAGAAAAAACCTTGTCTAGTCAATGTTAAAAGTAAAGCTGGTAATGCCCGGCCAATTGCCTGAAAATATGCTGCTCCAATAAATTGAATTCCTATAATTGGTGTTGATGCAAAAACCAATTTTAATGCCAAAGGGGTTTGTTCTATAACATCAATATCATTAGTAAAACCCTTTGCAATTATATCTGAAAAACTAAAAATTAAGCAAAACACAATAGCAGCAAGAGAAGTAGACATTATTATTGAAGTTTTGACAACGTCATAAACTCTTTTATTGTTTCGCGCACCGTAATTATATGCTGCTATAGGTATAAATCCTTGAGTAATTCCCAAAACTGGAAAAAGAGCAAACATTAACATTCTACTTATTATTGCATATACAGCAACAGTTGTTTCTCCCCCAAAAACAAATAAAATATTATTTACCAATAATACAACAATACTTACCATCGCTTGTCTAGCTAAAGTTACAGAGCCTAATGAAGTGATTTCTTTAACCAGTTTAATAGACAATATATAATCAGTCAATTTTAATCTTAGTTCTGATTTGTTTGAAAGAAAAAAAGATCCAACATATAATGCACATACAACATATGACAGTGTAGTTGCCCAAGCAGCTCCATACATTCCCCAATCAAAATAATAAATAAACAAATAGTCTAAGCTAAGATTAGTTATTGATGGAATTAACATAGCATACATTGCATAATTAGGTTTGCCTTCAGCTCTGATAGTATTATTTCCCATCATGCAAAACCCTAGAACTGGAACTCCATATAATACTATTGTATAATAGATCTTTGCTAATTCATATAATTTTCCTTTTCCTCCAAATAATGGAATTAGAAATTCTTTAAAAATAAGCCCTAAAATTGCAAGAGTTAAAGTAAAAAAAAGAGTTAAAGTAATTTGATTTCCAAAAGTTTTATTTGCCTTATTTTCATCTCTGTTTCCTAAAGATCTTGATATTATTGATCCTCCTCCAACCCCTAAAGACATGCCAAGTGCAGCAATAAAAAATGAAACCGGCAAAACTACGTTTATCGCGGCTATAGCATTTGCTCCAATCCATTGACCTACTAATATTGTGTCAATTAAAACATTTAATGACATTACCAAAATTCCAATAGAAGCTGGAACGCCTTGACGAATCAATAGCTTGAAAATAGGATCAGTTCCTAAAAGTTTTGATTCATTTTTCTTCATATTAGTTGTTGACTTTAGATAAAGCCCAGTCATCAATCCATCGGCTTAATACCTGAACCCAATCATCTCTGTAATTAATGCAAGGCACTACATGCAATTTTGATCCACCTTTATCTTTAAAATCGTTAGCTGCTTCTATAGCAATTTCTTCCAATGTTTCAAGACAATCTGAAACAAAAGCAGGAGTTACAATTGCAAGTTTTTTAATTCCTTTTTTAGCAAAATCAGATACAGCTCTATCCGTATATGGCCTTAGCCAAGATCCTAAAATAGAAACTCTTGACTGAAAACTTGTTGAAAATGTTCCTTCTTTTAACCTTAAATATTCTGCAACTTTTTTTGTTGTCATCACACACTGATGTCTATAACAGAATTCATGAGCATCTGAATGATTTAAACAGCATTTACTATCTATTTTACAGTGTGATTTTGTTATATCTGATTTTCTAATATGACGTTCAGGTATTCCATGATAAGAAAATAATATGTGTTCCCATTTTTTCCCTTTAAGAGACTCAAGAATAGAATTTCCTAGCACCTTGATATATTCAGGTTTATTATAAAATGCAGGTAAATAATTAAATTCAATATCGGAAAAATATTTATTCTTAAGTGTTTCACATAAATCCAAGATTGTTTCAGTGCTTGCCATTGCATATTGTGGATATAATGGCACGAATAATATTTCATTGACTCCATTATTTACAAGGTTTTCTATACCGCTTTTAATTGAAGGGTTTCCGTACCTCATGCCTAGAGAAATAGGTGTGCTAATTCTTTTTTGAATTTTACGTATGAGTCTTTTAGAGATTACAATAAGAGGGGATCCTTCTTTCCACCAAATTTTTTTATATGCCTCTGCTGATTTTTGAGGTCTTGTTTTTAAAATAATTCTTTTAACCAAAAAAGTTCGTATCCATTTGGGAAAATCAATTACTTTCTCATCCATTAAAAATTGATCTAAGTAAGTCTTGACATCTTTGTGAGTTGGGCTATCTGGAGATCCCAGATTAACTAAAAGCACACCCTTCATTTATTTTTTTTTACGAAGATAATGACATTAAATATTTTTTTGGAGTAGTCCCATATTTCTTTTTAAAAGCAACAATAAAATGACTTGCTGTACTATACCCTAATCTTAGGCCAACTTCATTAACATTGTAATTTTTTGATTCTAGCATTCTTTGGGCTTCAGTCATTTTATTATCTAATAAATATCCATAAACTGTATCTCCATATAATTGTTTGAATCCTTCTTTAAGTTTTTTTAAACTCAGCCCTATTTCTTTAGCTAATTCATTTAATGTAGGAGGTTCAGACATTCTTTCCAAAATAATCTCTTTTGCCATTCTTATTTTTCTAACGTTATCTTCATCAACCAAAAAAGGACATTGCTCTAAATCAGCATTCTCATTTTTGTTGAAGTATAAGCTTAACAATTCATAAACCTTTCCTTTAAAATATAATGACAACATGCTATCATGGACTTTAGCTTGTAAAATTTGGCTTAATACAACTGCTATATTAGGAGAGAATATTCGATCATCATAGAATTTTCTTGTATTATTTTCAGGACTTAAAAACTGTATATGATTAATATCATCTGAGAAAAGACTATGAAATTTTGAAATAGAAATTACAATACTTACAAACCAAGTTCCAGGAGATAAAATTAAATTTATAGGAAGGTCTTCAATTGGGTTAAACAATAAAACTGCATGCTCCTCCTGAACTGGAAACTCATAATTTCCATTCTTAAACAATAATTTTCCTAAACCTTTCAAACAAAAATGAAATTGGATAAATTGTCTAGTAACTGAAAAATATTTCTTGACTGGTTTTTTCTCTTCATTCTCATATCTTAAAATAACAAACCCTGTTTCTATTGTTGTAGCTTCGTTTGGACTTTTATCGATATTTTTCATAGTTACAAAATATTTGTTATTTAGATAGAATCTAAATTGCTAGATATATAAAGTACTGTAAAATTAACACATTGTACTATACCGTGCAATAAAAACCGAAGGCGGTATTAATAATTCTTTTATCGTTATTTTTTAATTTTATACACACCTATTTTTGTAAAGATTGCAGAAAACAATAATTTGGATTTAACCAATTTTTATGTTATTGGGCTTAGTTACAAAGAAGCTCAACTATCAATAAGAGAACAATTTAGCCTTTCAAATAAATCTTCAATTGATCTTCTAAATAATGCTTACAGCATTGGAATTAATGAGTTAATCATAAATAATACCTGTAATAGAATTGAATTGTATGGTTTTGCTAACAATTCAAAAGTTCTTATTGAATTGGTGTGTAAATATTCGGGTGGAAAAATCTCTAATTTTGAAAAATATTGTTATACTTTATTAAATGAAGATGCTATAAATCATATTTTTAGAGTTGGTCTAGGTCTAGAAAGTCAAATTTTGGGAGATTTTGAAATTATTGGTCAACTTAAACAAAGTTTTTATAGATCAAAAAACTTAAGGATGGCTCATGGGTTTTCTGAGCGTTTAATAAATTCTACTATTCAAGCTAGTAAGCGAGTTAAAACTGAAACAGGTATTTCAACTGGAGCAGCATCTGTTTCATTTGCAGCCGTTAGATATATTTTGCAAAATATTAAAAACGTAGGCAAAAGAAATATTTTACTTTTTGGAGCAGGAAAAATAGGTAGAAATACATGTGAAAATCTTATTAAACACACCAAAAACGAACAAATTGTATTAATAAATAGGACTATTGAGCAAGCTGAGAAAATGGCAGGTAAGTTTAAAGTAAATGTAAAACCTTTTAGTGAACTAAGCTCACAAATTAGACAAGCAGATATATTGATAGTAGCTACGGGTTCTCAAAACCCAACAATAGATCAAGAGCTTATACATTGCTCAAGCCCATTATTAGTCTTAGATCTTTCACTTCCAAGAAATGTTGATCCAGAAATTTCAAAAATGCAGAATGTAACCCTAATACATCTTGACCAATTATCTAAACTTACTGATGATACACTAGAGAAAAGAAAAAAACATATCCCAAAAGCTGAAAAAATATTAAATGAACTTAAAGCTGAATTCTTAATTTGGATGAACAATAGAAAATATGCCCCTTTCCTTCATGCAGTTAAAAATCATTTTGAAAACTCAAATAAAGATATAGAAAAGACTGCTGCTAAATTTACTGGTCAAATTGCAAGCTATCTTAAAGAAAACCCAGAGAACGCTAATGAAACTATTGATTTATTAGCAAATCTCTTCGAACTCGAAATTTAAAAAAATGTCAAATGATAATATTCGAGTAGGTTCTCGAAAAAGTAAGCTGGCTTTATTACAAGCTGAAATAGTTGCAAATGAATTAAAAAAACATGGGCATAAATCAATAGTAGTTCCAATTAGAACTGAGGGAGATATTAATCTTCAGCAGCCAATTTATTCAATGGGCATACAAGGTGTTTTTACTAAGGCTCTTGATACGGCTCTTTTGAATAAAAATATTGATATTGCAGTACACAGCCTTAAAGATGTACCTACAACTTTACCTTCAGGAATTGTAATAAATTCAGTTATAAAAAGATCAAATCCTTTTGATGCCTTAATTTCCAATACCAAAGCCAATACAAAATCAACTATTGGAACAGGAAGTCTAAGGAGAAAAGCACAATGGATGATTAGATTTCCAGAAGACAATATTAAAAATATTAGAGGGAATATTCATCTTAGAATTGAGAAGCTTTTATCCTCTACTTGGAAAGGAATAATTCTAGCTAAGGCAGCAATTGAACGATTGAAATTAAAATTAGAATTTGAAACTTTAGATTGGATGATTCCAGCTCCATCTCAAGGTATTATAGGTATTGCCTGTTTAGAGACTGATTTAAATCTTAGAAAAACTCTCTCGCTAATAAATTGTAAGCAAACACATTTTTGTTCAATCATTGAACGTGAGTTTTTAAAAACTTTACAGGGGGGTTGTACTGCTCCAATTGGTGCTTATTCTAAAGTAGAAGGCAATAAGGTTTTATTTAAAGCAGGTTTGTTTAGTTTAGATGGGAAAAAGTCATTAATTAAAGAAAAAAGTTTTTTTATAGATGATGACCCAAAATTCATTGGGAGATCTGTTGCAATAGATATTCTAAATGATGGAGGAGAAAGAATTATTGATGAAATCAAAAAAAATTTCTCATGAATTTGTTATCTACAAAAAAACTGAATTCTACGTATAAAGATCAATTATCCAATATTGGAATAAATGTTATTGAAGTTCCTATGATTAAGACTGTTTCAATAGGTTTTGATTGGCCTAAAGTTCAAGAAAGCATAATACTAACAAGCTCAAATTCTTTAAAAGTTTTAAAGAATAATTCACGATTTGATGAAATATTAAACACACCTTTTTTCTGTGTTGGCAAAAACACAAAAAGGAAGCTAATTAATTTAGGCATTAAAGTAGTTGAATGTGAAAATTCATCAATAGAATTAGCAAATAAAATAATTTCAAAATATCCGAATATGAGCTTTAATTATTTTTGTGGTAAAATAAGGCTTCCTCAATTGGAGGATAATTTAAAATCAGCTAATATTTTTCTTATTACAAGGGAAGTATATGATACCATAAGCATTCCAAAAATTATAGATCAGGATTTTGATTCTGTTTTATTTTTCAGTCCTTCAGGTGTCAAGAGTTATGCTTCTAGAAATTCTTTCGATTCGAAATTTTGCTTTTCCTGGGGAAAAACAACTTCAAAAGAAATAATAAAAAACACTAATAATTTTGTTACCTCAAATCAACCTACAATGAAATCTATGATTTCAATTATAAAAAAACACTTAAATAAACCATGATAAAAAATGACCTTTTACTAAAAGCACTTAGAGGTGAAAGTCTTGATAGGCCTCCAGTTTGGATAATGAGACAAGCTGGCCGCTTTCTTCCAGATTTCATGAAACTAAGAGAAAAGTATGACTTTTTTACAAGATGTCAAACCCCTGAATTAGCAACTGAAATAACATTAATGCCTATAAAAGAATTAAGTCCAGATGCTGCAATTATATTTAGTGATATTTTGGTTGTTCTTCAAGCCATGAATTTAACTGTTGAAATGAAAGATGGTGTTGGTCCATGCATTCCTAACCCTATAAAAAACAGAAAAGACTTATCTAACCTTATTGTTCCAGAAATAAATGAAAAATTAGGATATGTGTTGAATGCTATTCAAATGACTAAAAAAGAATTGAATGACAAAATTCCGCTAATTGGATTCGCTGGAGCACCCTGGACTTTACTCTGTTATGCAGTTCAAGGACAAGGATCAAAAAATTTTGAAAAGGCAAAAGCTTTATGTTTTAAAAATCCTGAAATAGCACATGAGCTTCTTCAAAAAATAACAGATACAACTATCAAATATCTTGAAGCTAAAGTTAATGCGGGTGCTGATGTAATTCAATTATTTGACTCTTGGGGTGGTTTACTTTCGCCTAATGATTATAATGAATTTTCTTGGAATTATTTGCAAAAAGTTATAACTAAAATTCAAAAGATTGCACCTGTAATTATATTTGGAAAAGGGTGCTGGTTTGCTCTAAATAAAATGAGTTTTTCTGGAGCTTCTGCAATTGGAATAGATTGGATGTGCTCTGCTAAAAACGCTAGATATTTATCTGGTGGAAAAATTACTCTTCAGGGAAACTTAGATCCATCTAGACTTTTTTCTCCAATCCCAACTATAAAGAATGAAGTAAACAAAATGATTGATGAATTTGGAAAGGACAGATATATAGTCAATCTAGGGCATGGTATTTTGCCAAATGTACCAGTTGATCATGCACGTGCATTTATTGATACAGTTAAAGAATATAGCATCATTAAATGAAAAATGCTTTTTTAAATTACATCGGTGAGCTTCAAAACAGCATAACCTCTTCAATAGAAAAAGTAGATGGAAGTGCAAAATTTAAAGTTGATGAATGGAAAAGACCTGAAGGCGGTGGAGGAAAAACAAAAATAATTGAAAATGGTAATGTTTTTGAAAAAGCTGGTGTAAACACATCTGCAGTTCACGGTCAATTACCCAAAAGTATGCAAGATTATTTCAAAACAAAAAATTCTAATTTTTTTGCTTGTGGATTAAGTTTGGTTTTCCATCCTAAAAACCCTATGGTGCCAACTGTTCATGCTAACTGGAGATACTTTGAACTTTATTCTTTAAAAGGAAAAATAAAAGATCAATGGTTTGGTGGCGGATTGGATTTGACCCCATATTATTTATTTAAAGATGACGCAAAACATTTTCATAAGGTATGCAAGGATGTTTGTGATGTTCATGGGAAAGAATTGTATAAAAAATTTAAAGATAAATGTGATTCATATTTTTGGAATTCTCACAGAAAAGAGGCACGTGGAATTGGCGGATTGTTCTTTGATTATCTTAGGTCTGAAAATAATAAAAACATGGAAGATTGGTTTTTGTTCATAACTGATGTTGGTGATAGTTTTCTAAATGCCTATCTGCCAATTGTTAATCTTCGAAAAAACCACAACTATAGTTCTTCAAATAGAATATGGCAAGAAATAAGAAGGGCTCGATATGCTGAATTTAATTTAGTTCATGATAAAGGGACTCTATTTGGTCTTAAGACTAATGGAAGAACAGAAAGTATATTTATTAGTCTTCCTCCAACAGCAAGATGGAAGTATAATTATATACCTAAACAAAATTCTGAAGAAGAAAAACTTATTAAAATACTTAAAAGCCCTATTGAGTGGGTTAAATAAATTAATTGGTATATTTAAATATGAACACTGGATACATTTTAATTCTTCTACCCTTACTTGTAATCTTTTCCTATTTGTTTGATTTAGTGGCTAAGAGAACTAGATTTCCATCAGTTATTTTATTGATGATAACAGGAATTGTTGCTAGATTCATTGCATCACTTTATGGGTTTAATCAAGTTACCTTTTTAGACTCCTTAATCCCAGTACTTGGAACTATTGGATTAATTTTAATTGTTATGGAAGGAGCTCTAGAGTTAGACATTAGAAAAGAAAAAACAGGTTTGATTTTTTCTGGTTTTTTAGCAGCATTTTTAATCTTAATCCTAAATATTTTTTTTATATCTACCTTCTTCAATATTGTTCTTAGCATACCTAATAATGCTGCAATAATCTACTCCATTCCATTATCAATAATTAGTAGTGCCGTAGCTATTCCCTCAGCAGTTGGATTAATTAAAAAGGATAAAGAATTTGTAGTTTATGAATCTACATTTTCAGATATATTAGGAATAGTAATATTTAACTATAGCCTCAAACAATTAGAGCTCAATGATACTCTTTTTAGTTTATCTCCAATCATAAAATTGTTTTTTCAAATAATTGGAATTATTATTATTTCATTAATTATAACTTTCTTTTTATTTAAACTTCTTCAAGGTATTGAACATCATGTAAAATTTTTTCTAATATTAGCAATTTTGATTTTGGTTTATAGCATTGGAAAAATATTTCATTTTCCATCCCTTTTGACAATATTTATTTTCGGAATATTTTTAGGAAATGGAGGTCAATTGTTACCACCTTTTTTGAGTAAATCAATAGATGTTGAAAAAACGAAAATAAGTCTTCATGAATTTACCATATTAACTTCTGAATCTACTTTTTTAGTTAAAACTTTTTTCTTTCTTTTCTTTGGTTTTTCTATTACACTAAAAAGCTTTAGCTCAATAGAACCATATATATATGCAATAATTATCTTAATAATTATGATTGGTGTTCGATATCTTTATTTTTCTGTCAGTAAACTTAGTTTTAAGCCAACCCCTATATTATATATGTCTCCTAGGGGACTCATTAGCATATTACTTTTTCTTCAAATTGGTTCAATAAATAACCCTGATCTTAAAACAACTATCATCGATGAAAGGGTTTTATTATTAGTTATAATTTTATCAATGCTTGCCATGATTTATGGAAATCTAAAGTTTAAAGCAAAAGATATACCTTTTGAAATTGAAACTCCTATAGAGGAAGAAGAACTAAACAATTCAAATGAACAAATAAATGATTAATTATGTACCCTTTAAATCGTAATCGTAGACTAAGAAGCTCTTCTGCAATAAGGGATCTAGTCAGAGAAAATCATCTGTCCAATAATGATTTTATAGTCCCTCTTTTTGTGGTTGAAGGCAAAAACATTAAGGAAGAAATTTCTTCTATGCCAGACTATTATAGATTAAGCTTAGATTTACTTAAAAAAGAGGTTAAAGAACTATGGGAAATTGGTTTAAAAGCCGTTTTGATTTTTGTTAAAGTAGAAGATAAATTAAAAGACAATTCAGGTAAAGAAGCTTTAAATAATAATGGCTTAATGCAAAGAGCTATTAAAATAATAAAGAATACTGTTCCTGAAATGGCTGTCATAACCGATGTTGCTCTTGACCCTTATTCTTCATATGGACATGATGGTATAGTCGAAAAATCTAAGGTATTAAATGATCCTACCCTTGAAATATTATCTGAAATGGCACTATCTCATGCAAAAGCTGGAGCTGATTTTGTAGCTCCAAGTGACATGATGGATGGAAGGGTTTTAAAAATTAGAGAAACTTTAGAAAATAACTCTTTTATTGATACAGGTATAATAAGCTACAGTGTGAAATATGCTTCGTCTTTATATGGTCCATTTAGAAAGGCTCTTGATTCAAATCCTAATTTTGGTGACAAAAAAACATATCAGATGGACTATGGAAATAAAAAAGAGGCTATTAATGAAGCATTAAATGATATAGAAGAAGGAGCAGACATTATTATGATAAAACCTGGAATAACCTGTCTTGATATAATTAGTTTATTAAGTCAAAAAATAACAATACCAATTGCTTGTTATCAAGTAAGTGGGGAATATTCAATGCTAAAAATTGCTGCTAAAAAAGGATTCTTAGATTTCAATCTTGTAATGATTGAACAATTATCTGCATTTAAACGTGCAGGAGCTAGTATGATTGCAAGTTATCATGCAAAAACTGCTGTAAAACTTTTATCTTAACAGTATGAGAAAATTTTTAAAAACTGTACTTTTTATAATTTTGGTCGGCTATAGTGTTATTTATGTTTCTGGTTATGGCTGGTTTTTAGAAGGCGTCACGAAAATATATTTGAGTGGACATACCACTAGCTATTTATCAGACTATGAGGTTTTTGAAAATAATTTAATCCCCAAATCCACTTCACCTCAACCGTGGCCAATTCATAAAGATTATAATTTAAGAAAATCATCTAAACTACTTGAAAATTATCATCTGAAAACAAAATCAGTTGCTTTTTTAATAATAAAAAATGATAGTTTGTTTTACGAAAAATATTTTGACAATTATAATTTAGATTCTAAAAGTAATTCTTTTTCAATGGCTAAAAGTTTTGTGTCTGCTTTACTTGGAAAAGCAATTATGGATGGTTATGTGGAAAGTTTAGACCAACCTGTTTATGATTTTTTGCCAGAATTGAAGGGATCCTATGCTAAGAAAGTAACTATGGGTGATTTATCAAGTATGGCTTCCGGAATGGATTGGCAGGAAGATTATTATTCTCCATTTTCGGTTACTGCATCAGCATATTTTATAGATAATCTATCTGAATTAATACTCAATCAAAAAATTATTTCTAAACCCGGACAAAGTTTTGAATATCTGAGTGGAGCTACTCAATTACTTGGCATGGCTCTTATAAAGGCAACAGGCAAAACTCTAAGCAGATATTTGTATGAAAGTTTTTGGGAACCAATGGGGGCTGAAAAAGATGCATTTTGGCAAGTTGATAGGGGGAAAAATGGTGTTGAAAAAACATTTTGTTGTTTAGCAAGTAATGCTAGAGATTTTGCTAGACTTGGAAAACTTTATAAAGACTTTGGTCGATGGAATAATAAAAAATTGCTCGATTCAACTTTTATAAATAAATCTATTATGCCACGTTTTGAAGAAAGTCCCAATTATGGCTATTCTTGGTGGTTACAAAAATTTAATGGAGATAGAGTTTTTAGAATGCAAGGTCATTTAGGTCAATATGTTTTTGTCTATCCACAAGAAAATTTAATTGTTGTAAGACTTGGGCATCTTAAAGGTAAAGATGATATTAATATATATCTAAATGAAGGAATTAATATGACTAGATAGTTTAAGCTTTTCTAAATTTTAGACAGCTGGATTTGGAATTAAACTATGTATTCTGTCAATCTCATTTAGAACATCCATAGAGAGCTTAATTTTATTGCTTCCTATATTTTCTTTTAGCTGATTTAATGAAGTAGCTCCAATAATTGTACTAGTAACAAAACTTCTTTCATTAACAAAAGAAAGTGATAGTTCAGCTAAACTTAATCCAATCTCCTTAGCTAAATTATAATAAAGCTTGGTTGCCTCAGAGCACTTTTGACTATTATATCTTCTAAAACTAGGAAAAAGATGTAATCTAGATCCTTTAGGCATCTTTCTGTCCAAATATTTTCCTGACAAAACTCCAAAACCAAGAGGAGAATAGGCTAAAAGTCCAATATTTTCTCTATGACAAATTTCTGCATTACCGCTTTCAAATTCTCTACATAACAAAGAATAGGGGTTTTGTATTGTTATCATCTTAGGTCTATTTAATTTTGAAGCTTGAATAAATTTCATTAATCCCCATGGGTTTTCATTAGACAAACCAATATGTCTAATTTTTCCAGACTTTATATGGCTTTTTAATATATCTAATACACTCTCAAAATTTTCAATCCATGGGTCATTATAAGAATATGTAAACCCTCTTTTTCCAAATGTATTTGTTACTCTTTCGGGCCAATGTAATTGATAAAGGTCAATATAGTCTGTTCTTAACCTTCTTAGGCTGTCATTAATAGCTTTATCAATATTTCGTTTATTATAACTTATATTCTTTCTTATATGTGATGTATAGTCACCAGGTCCAGCTATCTTGGAAGCTAAAATGATATCTTCTCTTTTTCCATTTTTCTTGAACCATTCTCCAATAATTTCTTCCGTTTGGCCTTGAGTATTTGATTCGGATGGAACAGGATATAATTCAGCAGTATCCCAAAAATTAACTCCTTGATTAAGCGCATAACCAATTTGTTCAAACCCATCTGAAATAGTGTTTTGTTTACCCCAGGTCATAGTCCCTAAACAAATTTTACTTACACTTAAATCAGTGTCAGGTAATTTTCTATATTCCATTAAATTAATTTATATTGTTAATCAACTCAGTGATTGCATCTAATTGAGGTGTTAGAATTACCTCAATTCTTCGATTAGATGCTCTTCCTTTTTCATTATTATTTGAGGCTATAGGGAAAAACTCTCCCTTGCCAGCAGCAGTTAGGTTTTGTGGAACAATATTCTTGTTGCTTAATAACAATTTAACAATAGCAGTAGCTCTCTTTGTTGAAAGATCCCAATTATCTTTAATTAATCCGTCACCGCTATATTGAACATTATCAGTATGTCCTTCTATTAAAATATTTATTTCAGGGTTTTTTGCTAAAACTGATGATAATTGTTTGATAGCTTTTTTCCCTTCTTTTCCTATAGTCCAACTTCCCGAATTAAACAATAATTTGTTTTCCATCGAAACATAAACCTTACCATTTTTTTCCTCAACAGTGAGTCCATTTCCTTTAAAATTTAGTAATGCATCAGATAAGCTTTTTTTTAATAATTTAAGTTTAATCTCTTTCTCTTTCAATATTCTTTCTAATTCCTTAACTCGAGTAAGCCCTATATTTAATTCTCTCTGCTTAATATTTAATGAATCTAATAAGGCATTGTTTTGTTTAATGCGAGCTTTAATGTCTATATCACTCTTTGATAATAATGATTGGTAATCAATCTTTAATTTTGATAGATTATTTTTTGTTTTAATTAAACTTTTAAATACTGAATCCAATCTTTTATTTTTTATTTTAAGATCCATTTTTAGAGAGTCTATTTTTTCTTTAAAAAAGCTATTCTGTATTTCAATTACTTTATGACTTATTCTTAGGTTTGCATATCTATCTTCAATCTCGCTAAAAGTTTTAAAAGAGATACAGCTAGTTATAAAAAAACTTAAAGCAATAAATGGTAAAAGATTTTTCATCAAAATTAAAAATTTAAGGTTAATCCCACTGGACAATGATCTGAATGATAAACATTATTATTAATATATGAACTTTTAATGTTTGATAATAATTCTTTACTAACTAAATTATAATCAATGCGCCAACCTTTATTATTTGCTCTGGAATTTGCCCTATAACTCCACCAACTATAATTATGAGGTTCAGGGTTTAAGTGTCTAAAAGAATCTATAAATCCACTATTCAAAAACTTTTCTAACCATGCTCTCTCCTCTAGCAAAAATCCAGAAACATTTTTATTCCTTACTGGATCATGGATGTCGATAGCCTTATGACAAATATTATAGTCACCACTAATAATAAGGCGTGGGTGATCTTTTTTTAAATTATCAATGTAGGTTTGAAACTGATCCATATATTTAAACTTATAACTTAAACGGTCAAGGTTTGTTCCAGAAGGCAAATAAAGACTCATTATTGAAAATTCCTTAAAATCAACTCTAAGATTCCTCCCTTCACTATCAATTGATTCAACACCTATTCCGCAAACTACATTCTCTGGCTTTTCTTTAGAAAGAATACCTACACCACTATAACCCCTCTTTTGAGCAGAAAACCAATTATGATAATATCCTAAATCTTCAAAAAAAGTTGTATCAATTTGTTCTATCTGAGCTTTTGTTTCTTGAATACATACAATATCTGGAGTTGAAGATTTAAGCCATCTAATAAACCCTTTTTTTAAAGCTGCTCGAATTCCATTAACGTTATATGAAAAAATTTTCATCCTTTATTAATCCTGAATTTGTTTAAATTTTATTAAACCACTTTTTTTGGTCTAATTTTTCATGCATAATTTTTGTGACCCCCCTTATAGAAATTCTCTCCTGTTGCATACTGTCACGATCTCTAATAGTCACTGTATAATCTTTAACTGACTGATGATCAACTGTTATACAATAAGGAGTTCCAATAGCATCTTGACGTCTGTATCTCCTGCCAACTGCATCTTTTTCATCATAAGAAACCATGAAGTCCCATTTTAATTCGTCTAAAATTTTATTGGCTAATTCTGGTAACCCATCTTTTTTTAATAATGGTAAAACAGCAATCTTAATAGGTGCTAATATATTAGGCAATTTCAAAACTATTCTTTTTGTTTCATCTTCAAGTAATTCTTCTTTAAAAGCTGATGAGAATACTGCAAGGAACATGCGGTCTAATCCTATTGATGTCTCAATTACATATGGAATATGGCGTTGGTTACTCTCTGTGTCAAAATACTGAAGTTTTTTGGAAGAAAGTTTTTCGTGGTTTAACAAATCAAAATCAGTCCTTGAGTGAATCCCTTCAAGTTCTTTAAAACCAAAAGGAAACTTAAATTCAATATCAGTTGCTAGATCAGCATAATGCGCTAGTTTTTCATGATCATGAAAACGATAATTTTCTTTTGCAATTCCTAGGGAATAATGCCATTTTAATCTAGTTTTTTTCCAATAATCATACCATTCTTTCTGTGTGCCTGGGGTAACAAAATATTGCATCTCCATCTGTTCAAATTCTCTCATTCTAAAAATAAATTGTCGAGCAACAATTTCATTCCTAAATGCTTTTCCAGTTTGGGCAATTCCAAATGGCAATTTCATTCTGCCAGTTTTCTGAATATTTAAAAAATTTACAAAAATTCCTTGAGCGGTTTCAGGTCTTAAAAATAAATCAATAGATGATTCAGATGATGCTCCAAGTTTTGTTCCAAACATTAAATTAAATTGTTTAACGTCTGTCCAATTTCTAGACCCTGATTCTGGACATGCTATTTCAAGCTCTTCTATTAAAGACTTAAGATCAGATAAATCATCCTCCTTTAATGATATATCCAAGCGATTTGTAATTGAAGAGGCTTTGTTTTTATAATTTATAATTTTAGAGTTAGTCGATGTAAATTGTTCTTTATTAAAGTCTTTACCAAAACGTTTAGAGGCTTTATCAATTTCTTTTTGAATTTTTTGCTCAATTTTCTTTATATAGTCTTCAACTAAAACATCTGCTCTATAGCGTTTCTTGGAATCCTTGTTATCAATTAATGGATCATTAAAAGCATCAATATGTCCAGAAGCTTTCCAGGTCTTTGGGTGCATAAAAATCGCTGCATCTATTCCAACAATATTTTTATTTAATTGAATCATAGATTTCCACCAATAATCTCGTATATTATTTTTTAATAGTACTCCATTTTGACCATAATCATAAACTGCATTGAGCCCATCATATATTTCACTAGAAGGAAATACAAACCCATACTCTTTAGCATGAGATATAACTTTCTTGAAAATATCATTTTTTTCTGCCATAGTTCAAAAATAATGCTAAATAGTTTATTAAAGTAACATTTATAATAAACAAACTTAATGTCTTAATTTAGTCAGATAATTTTGACCATGAATATCAAGCACTTTTTAATATTATTTTTTTGTTTACTTTTAATTCTAGCCTGTGCTAAAAGAGGAACCCCTACTGGTGGATTTAAAGATACAATCCCTCCAATTTTAATTAATGCATCTCCAAAAAACAAAACTACTTTTTTTGATAGTGAAAAAATAACTTTAACATTCAATGAATATATTAAGTTAAATGACATAAATAAACAATTAATTATATCTCCCCCTATTGAGGCAAATAAATTCAAGGTTGAGCCTCAATCCAATATTGCAAAAAAAATTAAAATAGAATTTAATGATAGTTTAAGTCTAAAAAGTAATACTACTTATACTTTTAACTTTGGAAGCAGTATTGAAGATAACAATGAGTCAAATATACTTCCGTTTTTTTCATACACACTTTCTACTGGAGAAATTATTGATTCACTTTCATTAAAGGGAAGGGTTGAAGATGCTTTTGATGATGAAAGCGAAAAATTTGTTTCATTACATTTATACCCAATAGACAGCACGCATACAGATTCAATAATTTTCAATAGTAAACCACTATATGCAGTGAACACATTAGATACTTTAATATACAATTTCCAAAATTTACGTGAAGACAATTTTCAAATAATTGCATTAAAAGACTATAATAATAATTATTATTATGATCAAGGAATTGATAAAATTGGTTTTACTAAAGACACTGTATATCTTCCAGGTGATAGTATTTTTAACTTTAGGTTATTTAAAGAAAATTATAATTTTAATTGGGATAGACCTGAATATGTAAATGATCATCATATAAGGTTTGGATATTTTGGAACCCCTGAGGAAGATCCTATTAAATTAATTACTCCTGTTCCTGAAAACTTTAAAACATTAATTAATAAAGAGCCAGGCAAAGACACTTTAAATTTTTGGTTTCCAGAAATTGAAGCTGATTCTTTGCAATTTTCTCTTAAAACAAAGGATAGTATTTATAATGTAAATGTTAATTTTTATAGGCCAAAACCTGATTCTTTGATTATCAAACCAGTACAAACTAGAATTATCGAACTTAATGATACATTAAAATTCAAGAGTAATTTGCCATTAGAAAAATTCAATGAAAATTTTATAAAAGTTCAAAATATTGATTCAATGCCTGTCAAATTTGATTTAATGATAAATGAAAATTATGATCTTGCAAAAATGTTTTTCAAATTAGAACCAAATGATGAATATACCTTGTCAATTCTTCCTAATGCCTTTCAAGACCTATGGGGAAATACTAATGACACTATATTGTTAGTGTTTTCTACAAGATCTTATGATTCTTATGGTGAAATTAAATTCCAATTAGATTGGAAGATTAATGAACAAGCCTTTATTCTTGAACTAATTAATACTAATAATGATGTTGTTCAAAGAATAAATAAGCGAAATGAAATAAACAGATATAGTTTTAAATATTTAGTTCCAGGAACTTATAAAGCAAGAATCATTCTTGACAATAATGCAAATGGAAAATGGGATTCAGGAAATTATTTTAAGAAGATTCAACCTGAAAGAGTCATATATCTATCAAATGAATTGGAATTAAGGGCTAATTGGGAACTAAATGAAGTTTTTATTGTTAAATAAAAACTTTGTCAAATTTACTTTGATTTAATTGATGCGCCTAAATATTCTCTATTCATTCTAGCTATATTTTCTAAAGAAATTCCTTTTGGGCATTCAACTTCACATGCTCCTGTATTGGTGCAATTTCCAAAACCCTCTTCATCCATTTGTTTTACCATATTTAAAACTCTATTAGTTGCTTCAACTTTCCCCTGAGGTAGCAATGCGTATTGTGAAACTTTAGCAGACACAAAAAGCATAGCCGAAGCATTTTTGCAACTTGCAACACAGGCTCCACATCCGATACAGGTAGCAGCATCAAAAGCATCATCTGCATCATTCTTTTCTATTGGAATAGAATTAGCGTCTTGAGTGTTTCCAGAGGTATTTATGCTTATAAACCCACCAGCTTGTTGAATCCGTTCAAATGAAGATCTATCTACAACTAAATCTTTAATTACAGGGAATGCATTAGCTCTGAATGGCTCAATTGTAATAGTATCTCCATCTTTAAATTTTCTCATATGCAATTGACAAGTCGTTACCAATCGATCTGGGCCATGTGCTTGACCATTAATAAACATAGAGCACATACCACATATTCCTTCACGGCAATCATGATCAAATGCAATTGGATCATCTCCTTTTTGAATTAATTCTTCATTTAAAACATCCATCATTTCAAGGAAAGACATATCAGGGGAAACATCAGAAATTGAATATTCAAATAATTTTCCTTTAACTTTTGAATTAGCTTGACGCCAAATTTTTAATGTTAATTTCATTTGTTCTATTTATAAGATCGTGTTTTGACTTCTATTTCTTCATAATGTAATCTTTCCTTGATAAGATTAGCATCTGAAGGCTTGCCTTTATATTCCCATACTGAAACGAAATTAAAACTTTTATCATTACGTAAAGCTTCACCTTCTTTTGTTTGGAATTCCTCACGAAAATGTCCTCCACAAGATTCTGCTCTTGCCAAAGCATCTTTAGCAAATAATTCTCCTAATTCTAAAAAATCAGCTACTCTCATAGCTTTTGCAAGTTGCTCATTAAATTCATCTAAAGTTCCAGGAACATTTATATTCTTATGAAAATCTTGTCTTAATTTTATAATTTCAAATATTGCCTCTTTAAGATCTTTTTCATTTCGAGACATTCCGCATTTATTCCACATTACATTACCTAATTTCTTATGAAAATAATCCACTGAATTTTTTCCTTTATTATTAATTAATTTTTCCAATTGGTTTTTTATATTTTCCTCCGCATTTTTAAACTCAGAAGTTTCCGTTGAAATTCTACCAGTTCTGATGTCTCCAGATAAATAATCTCCAATTGTATATGGTAAAACAAAATATCCATCAGCTAATCCCTGCATAAGAGCTGAGGCTCCAAGTCTATTTGCTCCATGATCAGAAAAGTTAGCTTCTCCTATACAATAGCAGCCAGGTATAGAAGTCATTAGATTATAATCTACCCAAATCCCTCCCATAGTATAGTGAACTGCCGGATAAATCATCATTGGCGTTTCATAAGGATTTTGATCTATAATTTTTTCATACATCTGAAAAAGATTTCCATATTTTGATTTAATAACTTCTTGTCCTAATTGTTTGATTAATGAACTATCATTTTGATCTAATCCCTTCACATTAGCTTCTTCCTTGCCATATCTTTCTATCGCAGAAGAAAAATCTAAATACACAGCCTCTCCAGTTTTATTGACTCCAAATCCAGCATCACACCTTTCCTTAGCTGCTCTTGATGCTACATCTCTAGGCACAAGATTACCAAATGCTGGATAACGTCGCTCTAAATAATAGTCTCGATCTTTTTCAATTATTTCAGTTGGAATTAACTTCCCCTCCCTAATTGCTTTAGCATCCTCAATGTTTTTTGGAACCCATATTCTTCCGTCATTTCTAAGAGATTCAGACATTAAAGTAAGTTTAGACTGGTGGTCACCAGAAACAGGAATACAAGTAGGATGTATTTGGGTAAAACATGGATTAGCAAAGTAAGCTCCCTTTTTATGAATTTTCCATCCTGCTGATACATTTGATCCCATAGCATTTGTTGATAAAAAAAAGACGTTTCCATACCCTCCTGATGCAATTACTATAGCATGAGCACTATGACGTTCAAGGTTTCCATTTATAAGGTTCCTTGATATTATTCCCCTTGCTTTTCCATCCACAATTACTATATCCATCATTTCATGACGATTGTACATCTTAATTTTACCTCTACCAATTTGTCTATTCATAGCAGAATAAGCACCTAATAACAATTGTTGTCCCGTTTGTCCTTTAGCATAAAAAGTTCTAGAAACTAAAACCCCTCCAAAAGAACGATTATCTAATAATCCACCATAATCCCTAGCAAATGGCACTCCTTGAGCAACACATTGATCAATTATATTTGAAGATACTTCTGCTAGACGATAGACATTAGCCTCTCTTGATCTGTAGTCCCCGCCCTTAATTGTGTCATAGAAAAGTCGATAAGTGGAGTCTCCATCTCCTTGATAATTCTTTGCAGCATTTATTCCACCTTGAGCAGCAATTGAATGAGCTCTTCTAGGTGAATCTTGAAAACAAAAGGCCTTAACATTATATCCTAATTCTGCTAATGTAGCTGAAGCAGAGGCTCCAGCAAGTCCAGTTCCCACTACTATTATATCTATTAGTCTTTTATTAGCAGGACTTACAAGGTTTATATTACTCTTATGTGTTGTCCATTTATCAGCTAATGGCCCCTTAGGTACTTTTGAGTTTAAGTTTTTCATTTATCCATGATTTAAATAATGAAATAATGCTATAAAGACAAAACCTAAGGGAATAATTAAAGAAAAAATAGTTGTTCCCTTCTTAATAGCAATACTATATTTGTTATTAACCCCTATTGACTGAAAGGCTGAGTCAAAGCCGTGTAAAAGATGTAAAGCTAAAAAGACAAAAGAAATTACATATAAAACAACTCTAATTGGATTATTAAACTTATGAACTAATTCCTCATAATATCGTTCAGGGTTTTCAGGTAATATTTTCAAATACTTGTAGTCTATTTCTGGAAACCAAAAATCATAAAAATGTAATCCAAGGAAGGATAAAATAACCAATCCTGAAATTATCATGTTTCTAGACATCCATGAAGAGTTTGAAGAGCCTTTATAAAAAGAATATTTTATATTTCTGGAACTTCTATTTATTATCTCCAAATAAAATCCCATTAAAAAATGATAAACAACACCAAAAATTAATATTGGTTGCAAAACAAACTGAACCAAAGGATTTGTTCCCATAAAATGAGATAATTCATTAAAAGTTTTTTCACTAAAAACAGATGTAATGTTTATCGTAAAATGTTGGGCAAGAAAAATTACCAAAAACAAACCAGAAATGGCCATAGTAATTTTTCGAGATACTGAAGATGAAATCATAAATTCAAAATCTTAGCTAAATTAAACCAGAATAACTAGAGAACCAATAGAGTATCTTTATTTTTAAAGAGTCTACATAATTAGACAAATCAATTTATTTCCCAATTTGTAGAAATTTCTTTGCCATTCTTTTCAATTTTCAACGTGTATTTTCCTTTGCCTAAATAATAAAAACCATCCTCTCCATAATGAAGTTTTTCATTTTTAAACTTTTTAATATCTTTTTTTGTTCCATCATGATCTACTATCAAGTTATAGTCTATAATATTATATCCAGTATCTAAGAAAACTTCTTTGTGATACAAAACTTTTCCTTTAGAAGATATTAGGCTTATTTTAGATGTTCCAGATTCCTTTGTCCAAAAGCTCCATTGTGCCTTTGGAGTATAATATTTTGACCAAACGTTTCTTTTTGACCCCCAATTTTCAGAGAATTTTATCGTCTTTAAATCATAAACATGAATTGTCTTATTAATTAAACTCTTTGTTAAACTTTGAATGTGTTGAATATCTGCCCTAAAAATTGACCTTCCATGAGTTCCTATTAATATGTCTTTTGCATTAGACTGAATAACAATATCATGAACAGCAGCTGTTGTGAGACCAGATTTAAAAGCTTCCCATTTTTTACCCTTATCAAATGAAATATACGATCCAATATCATTTCCTAAATAAAGTATATTTTGATTATCTGGATCCTCTCTAATAACATTTATTGGACTATTAGGTAAATTACTTGAGATTGAAATCCATGATTTGCCATAATCTTCACTTAAATATACATAGGGAGAAAAATCATCCCAACGATATCCATTTAATGTAACATAAACTCGACTTTTTTTATGTTCAGATGCAATTACTCTACTAACCCACATATTCTCTGGTAATTTCTCTGAAATTACTTCCCAATTACTCCCTCCATTTTTAGTGAGTGCAATTTTACCATCATCACTTCCAGTATAAATCATTCCAAATTTAAATGGAGATTCAGAAATGGTGGTAATTGTTCCATAAGGCACATTGCCTTTTTTTCCACCATAGGTTAAATCTTCAGATATTGAATCCCAAGTATCTCCCCTATTAAATGACTGATGCAGTTTATTGCTGCCTAAATATATAATATCTTGATTGTGACTAGATAAAAGAATTGGTGTTTGCCAGTTAAATCGATATGGAGCCTCCCCCAACTCGTGAATTGGCTTTATTGGATTATTATAATTATTTGATGTTTTTCTGTCTGGCGATAAATCCAGTCGAAAATAATTCCCAAATTGAAATCCAGTATAAACAATATTTGAATTACGATTATCTATTTGAATCTGCATTCCATCACCTCCCAAAATAGTGTTCCATGGATTCCTTCCGGTAGAATGCCATCTTGAATCTTCCTTTTGGTTATGAGCTCCTTTCCAAACACCATTATCTTGAAGACCTCCATAAACATTATATGGTTTTTCATAATCTACATTTATAGAATAAAATTGACCAACATTCGTTGAATTATTTTTCATCCAATTTTTTCCATCATCATATGTTATGTTTATGCCTCCATCGTTTCCGTTAATTAAATGTCCTGGTTTATTAGGGTTTATCCAAAGTGCATGATGATCAGCATGGACATTATTTTTATTTATAGAATAAAAGGTTGTGCCTGCATCATCTGATGTTAGTAAAGGAACCCCATATATATATATCTTATTTGAATTAAAAGGAGCAACATGAATATGACCAAAATAATACCCATAACTATAATAAATTCCATCTAAATATTCATCATGTGTTTTGTTCCATGTTTTTCCTCCATCTTCACTTTTATAAACTTCAGCTCCAATAACAGGAGTATCAAAAAGTTGAGTATTTGCATCTTCTAAATAAATTGCAAGATCTATTGGTTTAATAATATCATTCTCAACCATTTTCTTTACATTTTCAGCTTTATATTTATCTTGAAAGCCGTTTGTTTTCAAGAATTCATTTAAGGTTTTATTCTCTAATTCTAAAAACTTGGTTTTTGAAATATTTTTAAAATCATTTTTTGTTAATTCTTCCTTAGTTTCATTTTTCTTGTCTCTTCTAAATTGATTGTCGTGTATAGCATATAAAATATTATCATTATAAACTGCCAACCCAATCCTTCCAACACCCTCTCCTGAAGGGAATCCGCTTTCTTCTGTAGTGATTAATTCCCATGTTTCACCAAAATCAACACTTTTATATATTCCAGAAGAATTTCCGCTGCCTTTAAAATTCCATGCTTTTCTGTCTTTCTCCCATGAAGCAGCATAAAGGTTTGATAGATTATTAGGATTTTGAGCTATATCAATTATACCTGTATGGTTATTGATAAAAAGGGTTTGTCTCCAATTTAAACCTCCATCATTAGTGACAAAAATACCACGTTGATTACTTAAAGAATAAAGCGGTCCTGTTGACCCAACTATTATATGATTAGGATTATCTTCATCAATAATTATTTTTCCAATATGATGTGTTCCTGATAGTCCATGCTTAGTCCAAGTTTTTCCGTTATCACTAGTCTTTAGAACCCCTATCCCTGAGTATGAAGAACGTGATGAATTGTTTTCTCCAGTTCCAACCCATAAAGTTCTTGTTGGCCAGTGCATTGAAATTTCACCAATATTTTGAGTTGGAGCATTATCCATTATTGCATTAAAACTTATCCCATTATCAATAGTATGCCAAACACCTCCTGATGCATAGGCAACATAAAACTCAGTTGACTGCTCTGGGTTAACAGATAATGCAACTACTCTGCCACTCATAATTGCAGGACCAATAGACTCAAAAGGAAGATTTTTTACTCTTGATTTATTTTGATTATTAAAATGTTCTTTATCTATTTTTTCAATTATAGAAGATTCTGTAGGTTGAGGTTGAGAAAACAATATCCCGCCAAATAGAAATATTAATATTATTTTTTTCATTTGCTGAACTTTTATATTAAAGTAAGAAAAAATAGAATAATAGTTTTTCAATTAAAAGCTAGTATATTCGTAAAAAATTATAAAATGCGTTATAAGCCTCTTCCTTCTTCGGTTTATATTAATAATCGAATCAATTTTTCTAAGGCTTTAAAGAATAAAAGCATAGCCATTTTTAATTCTAATGATATTTATCCAATTAGTGCTGACTCTACATTACCTTTTGCTCAGCACAGAGATATATTTTATTTATGCGGTATTAATCAAGAGGAAACTATTTTATTACTTTTTCCTAAAGCTCTAAACCCTATAAATAGAGAAATTTTGTTCATAAAGGAAACAAGTCCAAAAATTGCAATTTGGGAAGGAGAAAAATTATCTAAAGAAAATGCTCAAAAATTATCTGGGATTAAAAAAATTTGCTGGCTTTCTGAATTTGAAAGTGTTTTTTTTAAGCTAGCTTCCCAGTGTAATACAATTTATTTAAATAAAAATGAACACTATAGGGCCAAATTAGAAACTCAAACAAGAGAAGATAGGTTTATAGAATGGGTAAAGAAAAATTACCCTGCACATAAGGTTGGTAAAAGTAATCCTATATTACAAAAGCTTAGGTCTATAAAGTCAGTCGAAGAAATTCGCCATATACAAAAAGCATGTGATATTACACAAAAGGGTATTATCAGAATCTTACGTTTTATTCGCCCGGGTGTATGGGAATATGAAATTGAGGCAGAATTGCTTCATGAGTTTATTATAAATAAATCAAAAGGTTTTGCTTATGAACCAATTATTGCAAGTGGAAAAAACGCAAATGTTTTACACTATACAAAGAATAATCAAAAATGCATTGAAGGTGACTTAGTTCTTTTAGATGTTGCTGCAGAATATGGAAATTATTCTAGTGATCTTACAAGAACACTTCCTGTCTCAGGACAATTTGACTCTAGGCAAAAAAAAGTATACAATGCAGTATTAAATGTAAAAAATCAGGCTACAAAATTACTAACTCCAGGTACACTCCTAGATCAATATCATATAGAAGTAGGAAAACTAATGACTTCAGAATTATTAACTCTTGGTCTTATTGACAAAAAAGATGTAAAAAATGAAAATCCAGATAATCCTGTCTACAAAAAATATTTTATGCATGGAACCTCCCATCATTTAGGCCTTGACACTCATGATTATGGCGTTATTGATCAGCCAATAAAAGCCGGTATGGTTTTTACAGTTGAACCAGGAATTTATTTACCTGAAGAAGGTTTTGGTATTAGGCTTGAAGATGATGTTGTAGTCCAAGAAAATGGAGAACCATTTAATTTAATGAAAAATATTCCTATCGAAGCTGATGAGATTGAAGACTTAATGAATTCATAAAACCCTAGAATTTATCTTCTTGACGAATTAGCTATTTTTTCAAAATTTATGTTTCTATAAACAAATCTTTCCACATCAAATAAGCTTTTGGAAAAACTATCTGTCCAGTCTTTATGAAAAGAAAGTTCATATTCATTTGGAGGCATAATATTAAATTCTACATTATATAGATCCGCAATATCTCCTGGCAAAGAAATATTTCTAGCATAATGAAAATTATCAATAAGATTAATATGAGGCAACAAATCTATAAAAGTTTTCAGTCCTGTTTTCTGATTAGTAACTATTGCATTAATTCTTAGATAAGGTATAAATCCGCCTTTAGGTGTGCCTGGAGGAATATCTTTTAAATCCCAGTTTACTCTAGCCTCAATATGAATGTTGGTTTGGCTCTCATTTAAATTATTTGATTCTGGAAAAACTATATCCTTTACTGCTCCTTCAAACACAAATACTATTCCAGGAGCAATTCTCTCCTCTCCAATAATTAATTCTTGAGAATATACAATTGAATTAAGCAATAAAATTGTTGTGATTAATTTAGATGTTTTCCTCATTCCTCTTTCATTATTTAATTTAAAAATTCATTTTTCAAAATTATAATATCTTCCATCAACTTGTAAATTGATTCTTTATCTGTTCCATCATAAAACCCTCTAATTCTTCTATTTGGATCAACTAAAATAAAATTTTCAGTATGAATCATATCATGAGAACTTCCATCCCCTTTAGTTTTAACAGCTAAATAGGATTGCCTGGCTAAATCATAAATTTGCTTTTTATCACCCGTTACTAAATGCCATTTTTGATCTAAAACTCCTTTTTCTAATGCATATTTTTTAAGCTGTTCAACTGAATCTATTTTTGGTGTTACAGTATGTGATAAAAGCATAATCAATGAATCCTTTTCAAATTTTTTTTGAATAATTAACATGTTATCAGTCATTATTGGACATATAGAAGGACAAGTAGTAAAGAAAAAATCTGCTATGTATATTTTATTTTGAAAATTTTTTTCTGTAATCCAAACACCATTTTGATTTTGAAGTCTAAATCTATCTATTTTATGAAATTTTTTAACGTGCTGAAGATTACTGTCAACCAACTCATAATTAACCATTGCAGGTTGATAAATAGGTAAAACTGGTTTTGGCTTCAGAGCATTGTAAAACAAAAACAGTATCCCTAAACAGATTATTATAAAAACAGATAAAAAAGTTTTATACTTAGCAAAAAACTTCTTCATAAATATATTTTTTTTGCTATCACAAAGATATACAAAACATGAATTGTCAACATATAAATAAAGGTTAATGAAATTTCTGTGCTCATTAAAAAAACATTATTTTTGGCCCCACATTAATTTTTTATGAGTATTATTTTAATAAAAGGAATTCAATTTCTACTTAGTCTTGCGATAATAATTATTCTTCATGAGTTAGGCCACTTTATACCAGCTAAACTTTTCAAAACTAGAATAGAGAAATTTTTTCTGTTTTTTGATATTAAATATGCATTATTTAAAAAGAAAATCGGTGAGACTGTATATGGAATTGGTTGGCTTCCACTTGGCGGATATATAAAAATTGCAGGAATGATTGATGAAAGCATGGATACAGAATACCTAAGTAAAGAACCTGAGCCATGGGAGTTTCGGTCTAAACCAGCTTGGCAAAGGCTAATTATAATGTTAGGAGGTGTAACAGTAAACCTGCTATTAGGGTTTATTATTTATATGATGATTTTATTTGTTTGGGGAAAAAATACACTTCAACAAGAAAAATTACCTGATGGATTATATTATACAGAATTAGCTCAGTCTATAGGGTTTCAATCTGGTGACAAAATTTTATCTGTTGATGGAAAAAACTTAGATAATATTTTGGATGTTAATAGGCATCTATTCCTGAGAAATGTGAAGTCTATATATGTTGAAAAATCAAATGGTTCTAAAACTCAAATAAAAATCCCTAAAGATATTGGAATGAAAATGATGGAAACTGGTAATTTATTGCCAATCGGCGTAAATGTTCCAGCAATAATTGATAGTGTAATTCCTAATTCAATTGCCGAACAAATTAATCTTTTGCCTGGTGATTACCTAAAAGGGACTACTGAGTTTTCATTTCAAGGTCTTTTAGACTTTAGAAAATTTATGGACAATAATCCTCCTGAAAAATTTAATTTAATTATTGAAAGAAATAAAAGATTAGACACACTAAATGTCTCTCTTGATGAGAGCTTAAAATTAGGGGTTTATCCTTTTGTAGATTTTGATATAAATTTTGAGAATAAAAAATTTAGCTTCTTAGAAAGTATAACTGGTGGAGTATTAAGAGGTTACTGGACATTATATGATTATGTAGTGCAGTTTAAATATGTCTTTACAAAAAAGGGAGCTTCACAATTAGGTGGATTTGGAACAATAGGAAGTCTATTTCCTCCAACTTGGGATTGGCAGGGATTTTGGGAAAGCACTGCTTTGATTTCAATTATATTAGCATTTATGAATTTACTTCCCATCCCAGCATTAGATGGAGGGCATGTAATGTTTTTAACTTATGAAATAATATCAGGCAGAAAACCTAATGAGAAGTTTTTGGAGTATGCTCAAGTAATTGGATTTTTCCTGCTTTTAGCTTTAGTTTTATACGCTAATGGTAACGATATCTATCGTGCATTTTACCAATAAATAATTTGGTTACCCATTTAAAGCAATTTTTACAGTTTTATCTAATCCAAATTTTGGAGACCATCCCCAGTCTTTAGAAGCTAAACTATCATCAACATTCTCTGGCCAAGTGTTAGCTATTTTTTGTCTAAAATCTGGCTTATAATGAACTTTTAGATTAATTCCATTAGATTTTATAGCTAAAAGGCATTCCTCGGGTGTTGTCGTAAATCCAACAATATTGTATGAAGATGAAATTGAAAGTACCGATCTTTTTTTAGACATTAATAAAGTAATAGCTGATATAACATCTTCCATAAAAATCATTGGAAGCCTTTGATTTTTATCTAAAAAACATATATACTCATTTCCTTTTTTGGATGCATTTAACATTTCAATAATGTAATCGGTTACACCACCCCCCGGTTTTGTGTCCATTGAAATTATCCCTGGAAACCTAATAGATCTAATATCTAATTGATATTTTTCAAAATAATAATTCATTAGCTTTTCACCCGCCAATTTACTAACGCCGTATAACGTTGTTGGATTCATTAATGAGTTTTGTGGCACATATTCTAGATTTGAATCTTTGCCAAAAACAGCAATTGAGCTTGGCCAGAAAACTCTTTCTATTTTACATTTTAAAGAAACATCTACAATGTTTTGAAATGTATCCATGTTAATTTTCCATGAATGAAATGGATTTTTTTCACCCTTTGCAGATAAAATTGCTGCCAAGTGATAGATTACATTAATTTCATATTTCTTAACAACATCTAACAAGCCTTCAAAATTTAATGCATCTAACTTTTCATAATTATATACTAAACCTTTAGGGCATTCATGAATATCAGTGGCAAGAACAAAGATGCCTTTATCATGATAATGCTTCAATAAAGCTGATCCTAATTGCCCTAAAGCTCCTGTTATTAGAATTCTATTCATATAATCACTAAAAAGATTAAATTTAATGATAAATAGAATTAATATGTATGATTCAATAAAAAATAGACTCCTGGAAGAATTAAAAGAGATAAACAGAAATGGAAGATTTAAAAGTGAAAGAATTATTAAATCTGCCCAAGGGTCAAAAGTTAAAATTGAAAAAAATAGAACTGTTTTAAATTTTTGTTCAAATAATTATTTGGGTTTAGCATCAAATAATTTAGTGATTAGAAAAGCTTCAGATGTTTTAAAATCTCATGGCTATGGATTATCATCAGTAAGGTTCATTTGCGGAACTCAAGACATACATAAAGAATTAGAAAAAAGAATATCAAAATTTTTAGGAAAAGAAGATACCATTTTATATGCAGCAGCTTTTGATGCTAATGGAGGATTATTTGAACCTTTATTTAGTGAAGATGATGCTATAATTAGTGATGCACTAAATCATGCCTCAATTATTGATGGTATAAGGCTGTGTAAAGCTCAAAGATTTAGATATAAACATAATGATATGATTGATCTTGAAAAGCAATTAATTGCTGCAAAAAACTGCAGATCTAAAATCATAGTCACGGATGGAGTATTCTCAATGGATGGAACAATAGCACAATTGGATAAAATATGCTTATTAGCTGAAAAACATGATGCTTTGGTGATGATTGATGAATGTCATTCAACTGGATTTGTAGGACCTACAGGTAGAGGAACTCATGAAGAATTGAATGTTATGGATGAGGTTGACATAATAACAGGAACTTTAGGGAAAGCTTTAGGTGGTGCTTCTGGAGGTTTTACAAGTGGTCCAAAAGAGATAATTGAAATTTTAAGACAAAAATCTAGACCATATTTATTCTCAAATAGTGTCGCTCCATCAATTGTAGGGGCATCCCTTGCTGTTCTAGATATAATAGAATCTAATAAAACCTTCATAAAGCAATTAAAGAAAAATACAGATTTATTTAGAAATGAAATTAAAAAAATGGGCTTTGAAATTAAACCTGGTAATCATCCCATAGTTCCAATTATGCTTTATGACGATTATCTAGCGCAGAAAATGGCTAACGAACTTTTAGAAATGGGTATATATGTAATTGGTTTTTTCTATCCTGTAGTTCCTAAGGGTCAAGCAAGAATAAGAGTGCAATTAACTGCTGCACACAATCATTCTGAAATAAGTGAAGCATTAATAGCTTTTAAAAAAATTGGAAAAAAATTAAATATTTTAAAGTAAATAAGATACAAGTATGGATAGAAGGGATTTCTTAAAGTCTTCAAGTTTATTATTTTCATCACCCTTTTTTTGTTCTTCAATTTCAGAGCTAATTACTTCTACTAAATACAAGACTGGATTGCAATTATTTTCTGTAAGAGATGCCATGGAAAATAATCCAATTGATACTCTAATTTCTTTAAAAAAAATGGGATATGAGGATTTTGAAACTTATGGATATGATGCATTAAACAAAAAATATTATGGATTTTCTCCCTTGGATTTTAAATCAATACTTAATGACTTAGATGTATCAACATACAGCGGGCATTATGATGTTAACAGTCTTATGGAGGTCTCTGAAGACAATCTAAAAAAACATGTTGATAGTTGCATAGATGGTGCACATGCTTTGGGGAATAAATATATTGTATATCCTATGCTTGATAGTAAATATCATACAGTACAAGGCTATAAGTTATTAATTAACAAACTCAATCAGATTGGTCAGAGAATAACAAAAGCTGGGTTAGGTTTTGCATATCATAATTTTGATTATGATTTTAATTTATACGAAAATAAGTTGGGTATTGATTGGATAATAAATGAAACCAATCCAGAATGGGTGAAATTACAAGTTGATTTTTATTGGGTAATGAGGTCAGGTAAACTTTCTCCAAAACAACTTATAGAAAGATCTAAGGGTAGATTTAAGTTATGGCATATAAAAGACATGGATGTTTTAACTAAAGATTATACTGAATTAGGTAACGGTTCTATTGACTACAAAAAAGTTTTACCAGATGCTAGTATTTCAGGTCTGGAGCACTATTATATTGAACAAGGGGGAAATTATAAAATTAAT
>PBNP01000018.1 GCA_002723295.1 Flavobacteriaceae bacterium
AATAGCATATCCAGGTCTAAAAAATTTAACAGATTCAAATCCCTTTACTTTTCTTAAGGCTTGAAATTGAATTTCTTGAGGTAATGAGGTTGAAAAACCATTTACATATACTTCAACAGTATCCCAGCCTTCGGGTTCAACAAAAATCTGATGACTTTCCTTATCAATAAATCTGTCAATTTTATCCTCTATTGAGGGGCAATATCTAGGACCAACACTTTTAATTCTTCCATTAAACATAGGGGATCTTTCAAATCCTTGTTGTAGTTTTTTATGTACAGCATTATTTGTGTGGGTTATAAAGCAACTTTTTTGTATAGTCAATTTATTAGGGTTAGGCAAAAAACTAAATGATCCTGGACATTCATCACCCTTTTGTTCCTCCATTTTAGAATAGTTTAAGGATCTTCCATCAACTCTAGGTGGTGTTCCTGTTTTCATCCGTCCAGAAATAAAACCAAGATTTATAAGACAAGATGATAATCCTACTGAAGGCTTTTCCCCAACACGACCTCCACCAAAATTCTTCTCTCCTATATGAATCAATCCATTTAAAAATGTGCCATTGGTTAGAATCACTGTATTAGAATATATTGAAATATCAAGTGCCGTTTTAATTCCAATTACTTTGTTTTTTTTTACAATTATCTCATTTACCATGTCTTGATAAAAATCAAGGTTTTTAGTTTTTTCAAGAAGAGATCTCCAATAAAAGGAAAAAAGAGAGCGATCAGATTGCACTCTTGGAGACCACATTGCAGGTCCCTTTGAAAGGTTTAGCATTTTAAATTGTATTGCGCTTTTATCGGCAACGATTCCAGTATATCCACCAAGAGCATCAATTTCACGAACTATTTGACCCTTGGCTATGCCCCCTATTGCAGGATTACAAGACATTTGTCCAAGAGTTTGAAGATTCATTGTTACTAAAAGGGTTTTAGAGCCCATGTTCGCGGAAGCTGAAGCAGCTTCACATCCAGCATGTCCACCCCCTACAACAATAACATCATATTCTTTATCAATCATTTAGTAATTGTTTCACGTGAAACATTTTTATTATTTTATTCTCTTCCTTTCGCATTGAGTGTATTTCAGAAGTAGATTTGTCGGAAAAACCAATTGCGTGTAAAAAACCATGAGAAATTAGTCTAAGGGTCTCATTATCAATAGATTGAGAAAATTTCTTTGCATTTTGTATACATTGATCAATTGAAATAAAAACCTCCGCAAGTATGTAGGGCTTAGATTCATATGAAAATGTTATAATGTCTGTATAAGTATTATGATTTAAAAATCTTTTGTTAAGGATTAGCATTTGATGATCCTTTACAAACGAAAATGTCAGCTTATCAATAGAAACTTTATGCGCTTTAGAAGCAGAGTATAGCGTGTCTTTAATCTTATCAGAATTTAAAGAAATTGGCAAGTTATATAGTTCTATCATATAAAATGCAAATATACAGTAAACTATATGTAGATGAAACTTGTCGATTTTTTATATTTACAACAAAAAATGTTAGAAAGAGTCAGATTTGCGCCAAGTCCTACAGGGGCCCTTCATATTGGGGGGCTTAGAACAGCTCTTTTTAATTATTTATACTCCAAAAAGAATAAGGGCACATTTATTTTAAGATTAGAAGATACTGATCAAAAAAGACTTGTGTCAGGTAGTGAGGAGTATATAGAAAAAAGCCTAAAATGGGCTGGGATAACGCTTGATGAGGGACCATCAAAAGGAGGGCCTTTTGGACCTTACAGACAAAGTGAGCGATTGAGGATATATAAAGAGAAGGTAAATCTTCTATTAAAATCAGGAAAGGCTTATTATGCATTTGATAAAACTGATACACTAAGTAATTTAAGGCTCTCCTATGAACAAAAGGGTGAAGTGTTTAAATATGATTCTAGTGTTCGTGATAACCTGGACAATTCATTAAACATTAGTCAAAAAGAAGCAGAAAAAAGAATTAAGAATGAACCATATGTAATAAGGATAAAAGTTGAGAAGGGAAAAACAAAAGTAAAAGACTTACTTAGGGGTGAAATAATTATTGACAATTCAATCCTTGATGATAAAGTGCTTATTAAAGCTGATGGATTTCCAACATATCATCTTGCAAATGTAGTAGATGATTACCTAATGAAGATAACAACTGTAATAAGAGGAGAAGAATGGCTTCCTTCATTAACATTACATAAGTTGATATATAATGCTTTTAATTGGGTAGCTCCAAAATTTGTTCATCTACCGCTAATACTAAAAGGCAATGGAAAAGGAAAGCTTTCAAAAAGAGATGCAAAAATAGGAGGGTTTCCTCTTTTTCCTATAAACTGGAAAAAAGAGCCAGGGTTTAAAGAGTTGGGGTTTACAAATTCAGCTTTAATAAATTACCTGGCATTACTTGGTTGGAGCAAATCAAGCGAAAAAGAAATTTATACTATTGATGAGTTAGTAAGAGATTTTAAATTATCTGGATTACAAAAAGGGGGTGCAAAATTTGATTATGAAAAAGCTAAATGGTTTAATCATCAGCATTTATCTTTAATGAATTATGATAAGTTTCAAAGCTTATATCCTGATGAGCTTTCAAAATTAACTCTGGTTTATAAAAACAGAACAGAGTCAATTTTTGATTTAGTAAAAGGGCGTTTTTCATTGGTCAACGACTTTAAGAATGAAACAGACTTTTTTGTGGATGACCCAAAAGAATATGACGCTTCCATTATTAAAACCCTGTCCGAATATAATGTCATAGAATTAATTACAGAAATTGAAAAAAGTATTAATAAAAACAATCTTTCAAATATTAAAGACGAGCTAGCTGCCATAGCAGTTCGAAAAAAAACTCCAATAAAAATTACTATGCAAATACTTAGGGTTGCTATAATTGGTAGACTAAAAGGGCCCGACATATTGTTATCACTAAAAATATTGGGAAAAAGTGTAACTTTAAATCGTATAACAAGCTTAAAAAAGTTTATAAAGAATAACCAATGAACCTCTTTTCTACTGTATTTGTAATAACATTATCAATCTTGGTCCTTTCAGGACTCTTTATCGTTAAACAGCAAAGCTCTGCAATAATTGAACGCTTTGGACGATTTCAAGCTGTTAGAAGTCCTGGATTAAGAATTAAAATTCCTTTTATCGACAGAATAGCTGGAAGACTTAGCCTAAGAATTCTTCAATTAGATGTGATTGTAGAAACAAAAACTAAAGATGATGTTTTTGTAAAGCTAAAAGTTTCTGTACAATACAAAGTGATAGAAGATAAAGTTTACGATGCTTTTTATAAATTGGATTATCCTCAAGATCAAATTACTTCTTATGTGTTTGATGTGGTTAGGGCAGAAGTGCCAAAAATGATTTTAGATGATGTATTTGAAAAAAAAGATGAAATAGCAAATGCCGTAAAAGGGGAACTAAATGATGCCATGAGAAATTATGGATATGATATTATTAAGGCCTTAGTCACAGATATAGATCCTGATGCAGAAGTTAAAACGGCTATGAATAAAATCAATGCAGCAGAAAGACAAAAGGTCGCCGCTCAATATGAGGGAGATGCGGCTAGAATCTTAATTGTAGAAAAAGCCAAAGCAGAGGCAGAAAGTAAGCGCCTTCAAGGTCAAGGAATTGCTGATCAAAGAAGAGAAATTGCGCGAGGACTTGAAGAGTCTGTAGATGTTCTAAATAATGTTGGAATTAACTCCCAGGAGGCCTCTGCATTAATAGTAGTGACTCAGCATTATGATACACTTCAATCAATAGGTGAAGAAACTAATAGCAATTTAATTTTACTGCCAAATTCTCCTCAAGCTGGTAGTGATATGCTTAATAACATGGTTGCTTCATTTACGGCAAGTAATCAAATTGGAGAGGCAATGAAAAAACAGAATAAAGAAACTTTAAAGAGTGATAAGGAAGAAAAAAAATAATATCCTTATTTTCTTTGTGAAGAAGTCCAATTGTCTCTTAGGGTAACTGTTCTATTGAATATCATTTTTTGTGATGAACTGTTTTTGTCTTGTATAAAATATCCAAGTCTCTGAAATTGAAAATGCGTGTCTGGCTTTGACCCCTTAACGCTTGGTTCTATAAATGCCTGTACTTTTTTCAAAGAATATGGGTTAACAAAATGCATAAAATCTTTGTCTTTATCTTGGTCTGGGGATGAAACTGAAAATAGCCTATCGTATAAATTAACCTCTACTTTAAGGGCATGTTCTTGGCTTACCCAGTGCAGTGTTCCTTTCACCTTTCTTTTGCTTTCTTCCGTTCCTGATTCACTTTTACTTTTAATATCCACTTTACAAAGAACTTCAAGAAGATTTCCTTTTTCGTCTTTTATAACAGACTCTGCTTTTATTATATACGCATTTTTTAACCTTACCTCATTCCCTAAACTTAGTCTAAAGAATTTTTTGGGTGCCTTTTCTTTAAAATCTTCTCTTTCTATATAAAGGGTTTTTGAAAACGGGATTTTTCTTCTTCCTAATTTTGGTTGCTCTGGATTAATTTCTCCAGATAGAATCTCTTCTTCATTATAATTTGTTAATGTTATTTTTATTGGGTTCAAAACAGCATTAACCCTATAAGCAATTTTATTTAAATGCTCTCTGGCGCAGAACTCTAATAAAGAAGCCTCTATAACATTTTCTCTTTTGGAGACACCTGCTGCTAGAGCAAATTTTCTTAGTGATTCAGGTGTATAGCCTCTTCTCCTTAACCCCGAAATTGTAGGCATTCTTGGGTCATCCCATCCTTGAACAACTGCTTTATCTATTAGCTTTTTTAGTTTTCGTTTTGAAGTCACTGTATATGACAAATTCAGTCTAGCAAACTCTCTTTGTTTAGGTATAAGTTGGTTGAGGGGCAGCTTTTTTAAAAACCAATTATACAGTTCTCTGTGTGGTTTAAATTCAAGCGTGCACAATGAATGAGAAATTTTTTCAATATAATCACTTTCTCCATGTGTCCAATCATACATGGGATATGCCTTCCATTTTGAGCCTGTTCTATCGTGCGGTTTATTGATAACTCGATACAGAACAGGGTCTCTCATTAACATGTTGGGTGAGTTCATATTTATCTTTGCTCTTAAAACATGCTCTCCTTCTTCAAACTCTCCTTTGGTCATTTTAATAAAAATTTCCTTGTTTATTTTAGAATCTTGATCTCTATAAGGGCTTTCTTTTCCTGGAATAATCGGGGTTCCTTTTTGGCTAGCTATTTCTTCTGAACTTTGAGAGTCTATATACGCTAAATTATTATCTATTAAAAATACAGCCCACTCAAATAACTGTTGAAAATAATCTGAAGCATAACATTCTTTGTCCCATTTATAGTCAAGCCATTTGATGTCTCTTTTAATCGCGTCTACATATTTACTTTCTTCTTTCTGTGGGTTTGTATCGTCAAACCTTAAATTTACAGGCGCTCCATATTTTTTTCCCAAATTAAAGTTTAAACAAATTGCTTTTACATGTCCTATGTGCAGATATCCATTTGGTTCTGGAGGAAAACGAAACCGAAGGTTCTTTTTGTTCATCCCTTCTTTTAAATCTTGCTCAATAATCTGCTCAATAAAATTTAAAGACATGATTGGTTGTGTATAAATTATTTTTGGTAAATATAGGAAAAGAGATGATGAAGGTGTAGTTTAGATTGGAGTTTCTATATTTAGTTAATAAATGGGAAGAATAAAGCTTAGAAACATAGAGATTTTTGCAAATCATGGCTGTCTTAAAGAGGAGGAAAAAATAGGGTCTAAATATCTTATACAATTAGAGGTAAAAGTAGATTTTGATATTGCAGCCAATAAAGACACCTTAAAAGATGCTTTAGATTATGGTTCCCTTTATAAAATAATAGAAGAGGAAATGGGGGTTAGGTCAAATCTTCTTGAGAATGTGGCATATAGAATAATAAATAGGCTTTTTAAACAGCACCCTTCTATCAAAAAGGCTTTACTGGAGGTTGAAAAACAAAACCCTCCTGTTGGAGGAAATGTTGAGGGTGTGAGTGTAATAATAAAAAAGAAAAGAAATTAGATAATAAATATTATTTTTGATGTTTTGGCATCGTGGCCGAGTGGCTAGGCAGAGCTCTGCAAAAGCTTGTACAGCGGTTCGAATCCGCTCGATGCCTCATTTTATTCCCCCTATTTTAGTTAGAGGGTTTTTCCATGTTTCTTATTTTTCCCCCTATACTTTTTTTCCAAATAAATTTTTGGGGGTTGCCGTAAACTCTAATTATTCCATAAAATGATGCTGTTGCATCCATCAGTATTTTTGATTTAACATAGGCTATCCCTCCAAATCTTGTCTTGACTTTAGCTTGATTAGCAACGAATTCGTCTGATGTGCTAATTCCTCCTGTCCCAACAAAAAGATCAAAAGATGTGGAGGTTCCCATTATTTCTAGTGATGATCCGGAAAAAACTTCAGCTTTTGTTTTTTCAGTTTCCAAAAACAAACTAAGCCTTGATCCCTCAAGTAGTTTTATTTGAACATGTGTTTGTTTTAGGGTGTCGTTTGAAAATGCGGAGGAACCTTGATTAAGTATGATTTTATTTATATCTTCTTGAAAATATAGCTCTACTTGTATCTTATCAAGCGCAAGTCTTTTATCAATAGAAGATCTTAGATTAAGGCTTTTGTTTTTTTGGCTTACTATAAATGCCGCAGCATCTTTTCCTTTAACAATAATATTGTTTTTATTGCTTTTAAATAGTTTTACCTCTATTCCAGAATAAACAAAAATCTCATTAAAAGCTTTTATTTCTATGCTTTTGCTGTTCTGGGCAATTAAAATATATGCGCACAGGCTATAAATAAAACTTAATCCTGCTCTTGTTTTCATTAATATTACAAAATTACTATTCTTTATTTATTTATCAATGATTAAAAACTCAAGATATCTTCTTTCTGGAAAAGCTTTATTAACAAATATTTTTATCTTGTCTCCTAAGTTGAGTTTTTGTCCTGTTTTTTTACCTTCTATATATTGTTTTGGTTCATTATAAAAGTACGTGTCTCCAACAAGGCTATAAATAGGTATAATTCCCTCACATTTGTTTTCGTTTAGCTCTACATAAATTCCCTTATCATTTACACCCGAAATTATTCCTAAATATGTTTTTCCAATATTGTTTTCCATGAATTTGACTTGCATATATTTTGTTGAATCTCTTTCTGCTTTTGTTCCTGCCTGCTCTTTGTTAGAGGCATGAAGGCAAACTTCTTCTAATATCTCTTTAGATATTTCCTTGTGTCTTTTATCCAAAATTCTATGAACAAGAAGGTCTGGATATCTTCTTATTGGTGAGGTAAAATGAGTGTAGTGTTGAAAGCAAAGACCATAATGACCATTGTTCTCTGTTGAATATTTTGCTTTTGCCATAGACCTAAGAATTAGTGTTGTTATCATATTCTCTTCTTCTTTCCCTTTTACTTCTTTTAGAAGATTTTTGAGCGATCTTCTGAGTGCTTTTTTATTAATATTTAGATCATACCCAAAAGGAAAAATTGTCTCTTTCAAATTAATTATTTTTTCATAATCTGGTTTGTCGTGAATTCTATAAACAAATGCTTTTTTTTTGTTGTTGTTTTGAATGTGTTGCGCCACCGTCTTATTTGCAAGTAACATTAATTCTTCAATAAGTTTTGTAGAGTCTGTTGCCTGTTTTATATAAATTTTATCTGGTATTTTATTTTTATTTAGAGAAAAGATTGCTTCTTTTCTATCAAAATCTAGTGTTTCCTGCGCCATTCTTTTTTCTCTTATTTTTTTTGTTATTTCTTGACTTTTTGTTAGTGCAAAATATGCTTGATCACAGACTTTTCTGTTTTTGCCAGTTAATGAAATCTTTGGTGGTATTTCTTTGCTTTTTTTCTCTAAAATTTCCTGAACTTCTTCATATGAAAACCTGTAGTCTGATTTTATAATTGTTTTCCCAATCCACTCCTTAATAACACTTGCGTTCTCTTCAATAATAAAAATAACTGAAAAAGTTAATTTATCCTCCCTGGGTTTTAAAGAGCATATTTCGTTAGATATTCTTTCTGGTAACATTGGAATTACTCTGTCTGCAAGGTATACGGATGTTCCTCTTTTATACGCCTCTTTATCTATGAGGCTTCCTTCGGTTATATAGTGTGATACATCTGCTATGTGTATTCCAATTTCATATTTTCTGTTTTCTAACTTTTTAAAAGATATGGCGTCATCAAAATCTTTTGCGTTTTCTGGATCTATTGTGAATGTAAGCCTATCCCTAAAATCTTTTCTTTTTTTTATTTCTTTTGCTTCTATTTTATCTTTTACTTTTGATGCTTCTCTTTCTATTTCCTTGGTGTGTTTATCCGGGAGATTATATTCAAACATTATTGAATTCATTTCTGCATTCATCCCCCCTGGCTTTCCTAAAATCTTAATTATCTCTCCATGTGGTGATGTAGCTCCTTTTGGCCATTTTTTTATTTCTACTATTACTTTATCTCCATCTTTTACTTTTATCATTTCTTTTTTTTCAATAAACACATCCACATACATTTTGGGTCCTTTTGTAAGAACAAACCCGTAGTTTTTTTGTTTTTGTACTATTCCTGAAAACTTCTTTTTCGTCCTATATATAATTTCATTTATTTCTCCAGTTGGTTTACCGTTGTTTTTTCTTTTATAAGCATACACCCTTACTAAATCGTCTTGTAGTGCTTTGTTCATTTTTTTTTTAGATACAAACACATCTTCTCCTTCCTTTGTTTCTATAACATATGCATTTCCATTTGCTGTAATATCAAGAATACCTTCTGTGTAGAATTTTGTGCTGAATGCAAATCTGTATGATCCTTTTTTTACTGACTTTATTCTTTTGTTTTTTTCAAGTTCCTTCAAGATGATTGAAATTTTTTTTCTATCAGAATCATCCTTTACATTAAAAATTGAAGAGACCTGTCTATAGTTTAAACTTTTTTTTGGATTCATTTTAAACAAACTTAAAATTTCAGCCGGTTTAATCATTTTTTCTTCTACTTTTTTTCTATAACTCATTCAAAAATATCTATGGTTTCAAAAGTAAGTATTCTCTTCTCTATGATTTATAAAATTGTCCCCCAAGTATAAACAATATTTAAATAATTATTATAAGGATTTTTATTATATAGTTATATATATTATAGGGTGTTAATAACCCAAATAACTTTTTATGGAATAATTTGAATTTGTAAAAAATAATAAAATAATCAAAAATATCAACAGACGCGACAATAGTAAATAACTAAAAATGAATACCCTATAAAACTTGTAAACAGCTGTTAATGGGACGACCTGTTAGTAAAAATTTATATTAAATTATAAATAAAATGTTCGTAAACGAATATTTATTATTAATAAAAAGAAAATAGAAAATGAAAAAAAAATTAGGAAAAAGAAATTTTTTTATAAAACAGGGGAATAATTAAAATTGTTTTTTTTATTAACATAATTTTATATAATAACAACAAATTTTATTAACATAAAATGTAGTTTTTTGTAGTTTTGAAAAAAAAGAATATGGAGATAGTCATAGGAAATGATCATGCAGGAGTAGAGCTAAAAAACAAAATAACCCAAACCCTAAAAGATGATGGGTACACCATTATAAACCAGGGGACAGACAGCCATGAAAGTGTAGATTATCCGGATTTTATCCATCCTGTAGCAAAACATATTGAAAACAACCAAAACAGCAAAGGCATTATTATATGTGGAAGCGGAAATGGAGCCGCAATGACAGCAAACAAATATAAAAAAATAAGAGCAGCATTATGTTGGAATGAAAAACTATCTAAGTTAGCCCGAGAACACAATGATGCTAATATTTTAAGTCTACCTGCTAGATTTTTAGAAACCAAAGAGGCGCTAAAGATCGTGAAAACATTTCTAAATACAAGCTTTGAAAAAGGAAGACACTTAAAGAGAGTAAACAAAATAACACCCTAGCAAAAATAGGGGATATTTCATATTTTCTTTACAAGATATTTCATGTCTTCTAAAACAGAGACCCTAGATGACATCTCATTGCTTAGATATATAAAAAGATAAAAACCAAAAGGCAGAGAATTTATAAAAAAAGAAATGTTTTGTGTGTAGCAAGATCGCATCCGTCTTTTTATTTTGTTTCTGTCCACAGCTTTAGGAAAAGAGCTTTTTGAAACAGAAACACCAAAATAGTGACGATCTATAGAGTTTTTTATAAACCTAACACCAACAAGTTTGTTTTTTTGAAAAGTGCCTAATGCAAATAGACGATTAAGATAATCTTTTGACTTTAATTTATATATTTTATGAGGCTTCAAAAATCTATTTTCTAGGAAAAACATTATTTCCTCTATTAATGTCAGCCATATAAAAAGTTGGGTCAACTATAATTGAGAGAATTTCATTCACAGGACGGCCGATAGTTAACAAGTAGGTTGTGCTTGCCCAAGACCAATCTTTTTGAACTATCCAAGGCATTTTGTAGGGGTTTTCCTTTTCTCCTCTCATTAATGAAATAGGAATATAATGAACCTCTTGAGTGCCATCCTTAAAATTAACCAAAACATCTAGAGGCATAGGCATAGAGCCAAGACGCTTAAGAGTCAAAATCGAATTTTGATTTTGATTTTCAATTGAGGCAATAGCATAATCTATTGTATTAGTTGTTTGAGTCCAATCGGTTAAATACCACTTTAATTGGATACCTGAAACGTCTTCAGCAACACGTCTAAAATCGTTAGGGGTTGGGTGGGTAAATTTAAACCTGCTATAATATTGTTTAAGCGTTGTTGCTAAATTTTCTTGACCTATAACATATCCTAATTGAGCCAAAAAAACAGCCCCCTTGCTATATGCAGTAGCCTCATAACCTAAATTATAGTCATAACGATTAGCATTAGTAGATTGAGGCTGTTCTGCCCCAGAAGAAGCAAGTTTAAAATAGCCATTATAACTAGCCTCTAAAGGAAATAAAGAATTTTCTTCCAGAATCACATCTTCTGCCAAAGTAGAAATATAAGATGTGAAGCCCTCATCCATCCACTCATGTTTCATTTCATTTGTCGCAAGAACATGTTGAAACCAAGAATGAGCTAACTCATGAGAAGTAACGCCGGCAAGACTCCTAAAATCTCTTTCACCAGTAATAAGAGTAAGCATAGCATACTCCATTCCACCATCACCACCCTGGACAACATTATATTCTTTATAGGGATACGGACCTATCGTATTATTAAAAAACCTCATAAATTCTGCTGTTTTAGGCTGAAGTTGTTTCCAGTTTTCAAGTATATCGGGATTGTTTTTATAAAAAAAATGCAGTTTGACACCATTAGGCCCCGGAAAAATATCGTGAATATAATTAGGGTCAGCTGCCCAAGCGAAATCATGAACCATAGGAGCAAGAAAGCGCCAAGATAAAGTTTTACCCTTATGGTTAGAGTGAGATCCTCCATATCCATGACCAAAATTTTCGGGGTTTTGAAGATAACCACTAGCAGCAACAACATAATTTTTGTCAATATTGATAGTTACATCATAATTTCCCCACACACCATGAAACTCTCTACCTAAATAGGGATCAGCATTCCACCCATCATAATCATACTCAGCAATTTTAGGATACCACTGACCTAAAGATAAAGCAACACCTTCTTTAGAATCCCGGCCGGAACGCCGAATAAGCATCGGAACCTGGCCTTCAAATTCAAGACTAAGAGTAGTAGTTTCTCCAGGTAACAAAGGAGAATTGAGTGGAACCTCAAGAATTGTCTCTGAATGAACAGGAGACAATCTAACACCGTCTTGGGTTAAGTTTTTAACAAATAAAAACCCCTGTTCGTTTTTTGCAAGACTATCGATATTCCTTTTAAACAGAAACCTAACATTAATATCTTTTCCATTTTTAATTCTTGTTGCCATTTCACTTCCTGGCTTGAATGCATTGTAAAAAAGATGGCAAAACACAACCTTTATAACATCAGGAGAATTATTCTTATAGTCAATAGACTGAATTCCAGTATATCTATAATTTGAAACGTTTATATCTACAGACATTTTATAATCAGCAAACTGTTGCCAATATGTTTGGCTGAGAACAGAAAAACTAGTGAAAAAACAAAACAAAAGAGTACACATTTTATGCATAGTTATAAATATAGTTTTATTACACTAAAACACTATAATAACATTTAAAAATTTTCTTTAATAGTTGTGCTATAATCTAAACGAATGCCTTTATCCGTTTTTTTAAGAAAAACTAATTCATTATATGGATCATGTTCTAAAAAAAGAGACCAATTGTTTTCATGAGCCTTATTAAGAAAGAAAGATTTTTCTTTTAAGGTTATAAGAGGTCGAGTATCATAGCTCATTATATAAGGAACAGGGATATGACCAGAAGTGGGAATTAAATCTCCAGCGAATACAATAGTTTGTCCTTTATATTTAATTACTGGAAGCATTTGTTTCTCAGTATGACCATCAACGAGAATTATATCAAAACCACAAGAAGCATTAGTTAGCACAGGCTCAACCTTTTCAATAAAATCTAACTGCCCACTGGATTTTAAAGGAGCAATATTTTCTTTTATAAAAGAAGCTTTCTCACGAATATTTGGGTTATTTGCACAATGCCAATGATCTTTATGTACCCAATAAACGGCGTTTTTAAACGAGGGAACCAATAAACCAGACGAATTATACATTACTGCTCCTCCGCAATGATCAAAATGAAGATGAGTTAGAAAAACATCTGTTATATCTTCTCTTTCAAAGCCAATGGACTTAAGAGAGCTATCTAGACTAAAAGAGCCCCATAACCCATAATGTCTAAAAAATTTATCATCTTGTTTATTCCCCAATCCTGTATCAATTAAAGTTAATCTTTTGCCGTCTTCTATTAACAAAGATCTAGCGGCCATTGAAATTCTGTTTTTAGAATCCGAAGGGTTAGTTTTTTGCCAAATAGTCTTTGGAACTACGCCAAACATAGCTCCACCATCTAGCTTAAAGTTTCCTGTTTCTATACTGTATATGCGCATAAACCAACAATAAAATAACAAAAATAAAACAAACTTACAGGTATTTCTTATTTAATAAAGACATAAGTTCTGTTGCAAAAGCGAAAAGGCTTTTTATTTCTTGAACACTTGATAGCCTGCTTTTATTTTTTATTAATAAACCTTTACCAATTGACTCAACTCTAAAATAAGCATGACTTTCAAAGAAAAATATTAACTCAGAATCGAACAAGCTTCTTATAGAACCAGAATCTTTCCCTCCTAAAAAAAATCGTCTAGAAAAATCAGGGAATTTAGAAAAATTTATATCCTTATAAGTAGACTTTGCATTAATGTTGGAAAGAAAAGTTTCTCTATCTAAAATAAATTGAGGAATAGAATAGCTCAAATCAATTAACAAGAAGGAAACAAAAACATCATCTTTTGCAATAAAAGCACCTTCACTATAAGATAAATCAAAAAAACGAAAATTTTCTTCCTTACTTATCAATTCATTATATCTATAATTAATAATCTTGGTTTTAAAATAATCAAAACGCTCAAGGTCTTTTATGTCTGTTGAAAGATCAGAAGCATAATTCCAGTTGAGGATTTTCGCAAGTTTTTGAAGAGATAGCTGTCTTTTAGTAAGGTTGTTAGTAAGATTAAAAAAATCTAGGTCAGGCATAGATTTTCTAATTGCAAAGGGATGTTGAGTTTCAGCAGAATGAGAATCAAGACCAATTAATTCAAACACTCCCCCTTTTCGCGCAAAAGACCTCCTATATTCATTAAGCCCCTCCATTACAGTATGATCAACAAACTCACACATAGAAAAATCTATAATAGCATGTTCAGATTCAGGAATTTCATCAAGTTTTTTCTTTAGTTTATAGAAATTTAAAAAACTGCAGAAATTTTTGACACTTACATAATAATTTCCTGATTCCTCTTCCAAATACATTAAAACGTTAGGCTTCAAAAAATTCCTTGTAAATAAAAACAGGTTTTTATTTATTATAGCATGTATTAAGAATGTAGCTAAAACACCACAGCTAATTCCCATAATTAATCCATTGGTTAATGTAATTAACACTGTTATTCCAAAAATAACTAGCTGCTCTTTACCAATTTTGAGAATCCTCAAGAAGTTTGCCGGAGCAGCAAGCTTATATCCAGTATATACTAATATTGCAGCTAATGCCGGAAGAGCAATGCGCTGGATTTGATCTTGAAAAAGCAAAAGGAAAGCCAAAAGAAAAAGTGCATGAGCAATATTTGAAGACCTATTAGTTCCTCCATTGTTAACATTAACAGAGCTTCTTGCTATAACAGTAACTACATTAAGTCCGCCAATCATACCGCTTAAAGCTGTTGCGAGCCCTAATGCTCTAAGATCTTTATTTACATTGGACCTTCTTTTTTTAGGGTCTAATTTATCAACAGCCTTTATGCTTAAAAGAGATTCAATGCTAGCTATCAATGTAATAGAAAGAACACTGGCAATAAATGGCATAGAATAAGCAATGCTAAAATCAGGAGAAGGAAAATTTGACCATAAATTTTCTGGGAAAGAAATTAATAGACTCTTCTCAAAAGGAGCTGTAAAACCAAGAAATAATTCAAAATAATAACTAAGGCCAATAGCTACAATAACAACCCACATAGGGGCAGGAATAAATTGAAAAAAAGGAGATCTCAAACGGGAATAAAAAATTAAAATAAATAAAGAAACTACCCCAAGGCCAGCAGATAAAACAACAGAAAAACTTGGCGAAGAAAATAATAATTTTATAGACCAAGGAACTTTTGCCAAGAGCTCTAAAGGACTCCCATTAATAGAGGAAACCCCAAGCATTACATGTAGCTGTTTAGCCAGAATTCCAATACCTATTGCGGCTAACATCCCTTGAAGTGCAGAGGAAGGAAAAAACTCACTAAGAGCACCAAGCCGAAACACACCAAAAAGAAACAATAAAATTCCAGATAAAATAATTGCTGCAAGAGTGTATAAATATCCCTGATATAAATCTCCATCACCAAGAGATGTAATAGAAGCCAGTAAGACAATAACTAAGCCATTACCAGGTCCAGTTATTGTTAATTGTGATCCGCCTAGGAATGAACAAACTACCCCGCCAACAATAGCAGCAATCAACCCTGATATAGGAGGTGCCTCTGAAGCAATAGCGAGACCTAGAGCTAAAGGTAAGGCAACTAAAGAAACAACAAAACCTGAAAAAAGATTATTAGGGATTTCATTTATAGAAGATTTAAAAGAAGAGAAACCGCTCATTTATTTTCAGGTTGAATTATTAAAACATTTGTTGGTAACTCAGACAAAATATGTTCGAGGTCTTTAGGAAAAACTCTAGCCCAAAAAGAAGACCTTTTATTTTCAGCATTAATAACCAGTAAATCAGCTCGAACAATTTTTGCATAATGTCCAATTGAATAGCCGCGAGCACCAAAAATACTCTGAGAAGTAATGGTTTTGTTTATTTTAAAATTATCAGGGATTCTACCTATAATTTCCTTCACTCTTGAATGTTCTTCTTGTTGAATTTCTTTTTTTCTTTGAGTAACAAGCCTTAGACCTTTGTCGTCTTCAGCAGTTTCAGCAACTTTAGACCTACTTATCTCTTCAACTAAAGTAATCTTTAGAATCTCCAAAGCTTTAGCAAACTCAAAAGCAGCAGTAATAGTATTTTCAGTATACGGGCTTTTGAATGCATTAACCACCATATGTTGTGCCGCTATATAATCAATAGAAGGTTTAATCAATAAAAGAACTGAGCAAGGAGAGTTTCTGGTAATTTTTCGGGCAATTGATCCAAGGTAAAACTTTACCATGTTTTCTCTTTGAAGAGCCCCCAAAAGAAGAAGATTAATATTGTTTTTAACGCATTGTTTAATGATTACTTCTACTGGATTTCCAAGCTCCCATAAAGTATGAATTTTTTTTGGACTTATTGGAGACTCATTCAATATTTCATTAAATGTTTTTTCCTTAAACGAGGTCCTATCACCAACATGTAAAAAGTACAAGGATCCTTCCAGGGATGCTGCTAAACGAATAGCCTCAAAGACATTAGCTTTAAGATTGGGTGAAAAAGCAAATCCGATTAAGATATTTTTAAATCGTGATTTTTTCAAAAGTGTATGATTTTAAATAATATACAAAAAATAAGAGAATTTTACTCGTTTAGCTTTAAAACCGCCATAAAAGCTTGTTGAGGAATTTCTACACTTCCTACCTGTCTCATTTTCTTTTTTCCCTTTTTTTGTTTTTCTAATAATTTTCTTTTCCTTGTTATGTCTCCGCCATAACACTTTGCAGTCACATCTTTTCTTAAGGCCTTTATCGTTTCACGAGAGATAATTTTTGCTCCAATTGCAGCTTGAATTGGAATATCAAATTGTTGTCTAGGAATTAATTCACGAAGTTTTTCACACATCTTTTTTCCAACAGTATATGCATTTTCTGAGTTAATAAGAGCAGAAAGAGCATCGACTGGATTTCCATTCAGCAGAATGTCTAGTTTGACTAATTTGGAGCTCCGTAGACCTATAGATGAATAATCAAAAGAGGCATAGCCTTTTGAGACTGTTTTTAATCTGTCATAAAAATCAAATACAATTTCAGCTAAAGGCATATCAAAAGTAAGCTCGACTCTTTCGGTAGTTAAATATGTTTGATTAGTTATGATTCCTCTTTTTTCAATACAAAGAGACATTATGTTTCCCACAAAATCAGATTTTGTTATAATGGAAGCCTTAATATAGGGCTCTTCAACACGATCTAATAAAGAAGGGTCAGGCAAATCAGAAGGATTATTTACAGGGATAGATTGACCTGGATTTTTTTTAATATATGCCTTATAGGAAACATTAGGAACAGTTGTTATAACAGACATTCCAAATTCTCTTTCTAAACGCTCTTGTATAATTTCTAAATGAAGCATTCCTAAGAAACCACACCTAAACCCAAACCCAAGAGCAGCAGAACTTTCAGGAGAATATACGAGAGAAGCATCATTTAATTGTAGTTTTTCCATGCTAGACCGAAGGTCTTCGTAGTCTTCTGTGTCAACAGGATAAACACCTGCAAAAACCATTGGTTTTACTTCTTCAAACCCTGAAATTGCAGATACTCCAGAATCTTTAGGGTTTGAAATAGTGTCACCAACTTTCACCTCACTAGCATCTTTAATTCCAGTAATTAGATAGCCAACATCGCCTGTTCCTACATAGGATCTAGGCTCTTGTTTTAGCTTTAATGAGCCAACTTCGTCAGCTATATACTCTTTGCCAGTAGCTATAAACTTAATTTTATCACCTGCATATATTTTGCCGTTCATTACTCTAAAATAGGTTTCTACTCCTCTAAATGGATTATAAATAGAATCAAAAATTAAGGCTTGAAGAGGAGAAGAAGAATTGCCTGTTGGGGGTGGTATCCTAGAGATAATTGCTTCCAAAATTAAAGGGACTCCTTGCCCAGTTTTGCCAGAGGCGGGGATTATATCTTCACGAGAACATCCCAACAATTCAACAATGTCATCAGTAACTTCTTCTGGACTTGCAGACGGAAGATCTACTTTATTAAGAATTGGAATAATTTCCAAATTGTTTTCTAAAGCTAAATAGAGATTTGAAATAGTTTGAGCTTGAATATTTTGAGCGGCATCAACTATTAATAAAGCTCCTTCACAAGCAGCAATAGACCGAGAAACCTCATAAGAAAAATCAACATGGCCAGGAGTATCAATAAGATTCAGTACATAACCTACTCCTTTATAAGTATAATTCATTTGAATAGCATGTGACTTTATTGTAATTCCACGTTCTCTTTCTAAATCCATATTATCGAGAAGCTGATCTTGTTTTTCTCTTTCAGAAACAGATCCTGTTGAATCAAGCAATCTATCAGCAAGAGTACTTTTGCCATGATCAATATGTGCAATAATGCAAAAGTTCCGAATATTATTCATTAAAGAATTTTCTTGTTGCAAACAAAGATATCAAAATGTATTCCTATTCGTATTCTATTTTATAAAACTTCAAAAACTCAAAGAAAGCTTTTACTTCATTTAAGCTTTTATTAATTTTGAAAAATTTTTATTGTGACTATAGGAAATATTAACCTGTCTGAGTTTCCTCTATTGTTGGCCCCAATGGAAGATGTAAGCGATCCTCCTTTCAGAGCATTATGTAAAGAAAATGGAGCAGACCTTATGTATACAGAGTTTATATCTAGCGAAGGGCTTATTAGAGATGCCGCTAAAAGTGTTCAAAAGCTTGATATATATAATAAAGAGAGGCCAATAGGAATTCAGATCTTTGGAGCAAATCTAGACTCTATGCTAGCGGCAGTAGAAATAGTTGAAGCAACAAAGCCAGACATTATTGATATAAACTTTGGATGTCCAGTAAAAAAGGTAGTTTGCAAAGGAGCTGGAGCTGGGATTTTAAAAGACATTCCTCTTATGGTTAAGCTAACCAAGGAAATGGTTAAGAAAACAAAATTGCCTATAACGGTAAAAACAAGATTAGGGTGGGATCACAACTCCATTAAAATTGTTGAAGTATCAGAAAGGCTTCAAGATGTTGGGGCAGCTGCAATAACAATCCACGGAAGGACTAGAGCACAAATGTACAAAGGAGAGGCTGATTGGAAACCAATAGCTCAGGTTAAAACCAACCCTAGAATGCACATACCAGTTATTGCAAATGGAGACATTAACACACCAGAAAGAGTTAAACAAATAAGGGATGAATATCAGCTAGATGGAGCAATGATTGGAAGAGCAGCAATTGGAAATCCATGGTTTTTTAATGAAGTAAAATCATATCTAAAAGGGGGGCAAGACTTTGTGGTTCCAAGTTTATCAGAAAGAGTTAAAGCCGCTAGAGCTCATCTTGAGATGGCTATTAAATGGAAAGGAGAAATTTTAGGAGTACTAGAAACGAGAAAACATTACTCAAATTATTTTAAAGGTATTCCAAATTTTAAATCGTATAGAAAAAAAATGGTAACATCTAATATCTCTAAAGACATTTTTGACACTTTTGATGAAATTTTAGAAAAATATTCAATCCCAATTTTGCTTTAAGGGATTGATTTAGCAATCCCCCTGGTTGCCCATGCTGATGTGATTGCTCCCAGAAATAAGACAGTGGAGATAACAATACAAATATTTTTAAAAAGCAGAGAAACAGGATATGCTAAATCAGTTCCTGGAACAAAAATAAAAGGATTATAATCTTGGACTAAGACAAGACATACCCCTAATATTGTACCTATAATTGCTCCTGAGAAGCTAATAAACAAACCTACAAGAAAAAAAATTCTTTCTATACTTTTAGGTGATGCACCCAATGAGTAAAAGAGGTTAATTTGGGAAGATTTATCTACTTTCATCATAATTAAAGCTCCAATTATATTAAACATTCCTATTATGACAACCAAAGTAAATATAAGGTAGATAGCTAAATTTTCAATTTTTATCATTTTATATATAGCAGAGTTTTTTTGCTCCCTAGACTGAAGAATCACATCATCATCAAATATTGATTTAAGGTAATTTAAAAAAGCAGGTTCAGAAAAATTTTCATTTGTATTAATTGCGATGTAAGAATAACTATCATTAGAAAAATTAAGTAAACTTTTTGCGAAACTAATAGAGCTAAAAAGATATTTTTTATCTATATCTTCACTAATTTGATATAGGCCACTTACAAAAGCAGGTTTTGAAACAAACGGAGAATCTCCAAATCTAATAGGAGTATTTTTTGGAACGGAAAGCTCTAAATAAGAAGAATAATCATAAACACCTGCATTAAGTGAGGAGGCTAATTCATAGCCAAGAACAACGGAATTTGCATCGAAGTCAATCCAATCACCAATTGCAATAAGATTATCAACAGAATTCACAGAAGTATAATCAGGATATACACCCCTAATTAATGCAGCCTGATTTTTTTCTTTTAAACTCACAAAAACCTTTTCTTCAATTACTCTAGTTGCAGAATCAATCATTGGATGAGATATGAATTGCTCCCAATTATCAGAATTAATAAATAGTGTTTTGCCTGATGAAGGTAAGATTTGAAAATCAGGATCGAACTTTTTATAAAAGGACAAACCAAAATCTTTAAGTCCATCAAAAGCACTTAAAACAATTAACAGAGATGTGGAGCAAATAATTAATACGATTAAAGAAAAAATATTTATTCTATTAACAACCGTCTTAGTGCTTTTAGAAAAAAAATATCTTTTGGCTATAATAAAAGAAAAGCTCACAGGCAGGTTATTTTTTTCCAGAAGTTAAATCCGGATTTTGAATAGGATCAATGGAATTTTTTAATGCGGATTCTATATTACGAATATAATCTAATGAATCATCTATAAAAAATGAAAGATCAGGCATTTTTCTTAATTGATTTTTCATGCGAATAGCCATAGCATGTTTTATTTTTTTCTTGTTTTCATTCAAAAGAGCTAGATAATCTAAAGCAGAACCTGTGGGATAAATGCTAAGATATATTTTAGCGAAAGCAAAATCAACAGTAACACTTACTTTTGTTATTGAAACTAAAATATTTTTCATACCCTCTTTAATCAAAGTTTCTTGTAACATTTTAGCCAATTCTTTTTTAATTAGAGTGGAAACTTTTCTTTGACGAGGACTTTGACTATTCATTTAGCAAAACTAAGCATAATTTAATGGATTAATATTAAAAGGATTGAGCTGATAAAGTTTTTAATAAGGATTCATTTTAAAAACTTTCAAAAGAGAACTAAAAATTCTTTAAATTTGCCGAATGTGTTTAAAACTATAAAGAGTATTTAAATCATAAAACATATTTAAAGGCAAAATTTGATGAGCAAAAAACCAACAGTAGAATTAAAGCTCCCTATACTAAAGAACATGGAACTTGTTGCAACCCAAACAGCTGAAGTTGTTTCAAGGCATATGGAACTATCTGAAGAAAAGGCAGGAGAAATCTCCATGGCTCTTATAGAGGCCTGTATTAATGCATTTGAGCATTCTGAAGCTAAAAGCGAGATATATATACATTTTTTGATTGACGATGAAACATTAACAATAAAAGTAATTGATAAAGGAAAGGGATTTGATTCTTCAAAAATTAAAATACCCAATATTGAAAAAAAATTAGCATCTTCTGAACCTAAAAGAGGATGGGGTATTATGCTTATAAAAGAATTAATGGATTCTGTGGATTTTGAGTCAGACCATACAGGAACTACATTAACAATGGTTAAAAAAAAGAACACAAATGAATAAAATAACTAACGTTGAAAAAATTGGAAGCGTGGTTGTTATTTCTACTGAAGGATATCTTAACAAAGATCTTGGTGAAGAAATACAAAATGCAGCTCAAGAACATATAAAAACTGGAACAAAATCTTTTCTAATTAATTTAGAGCGTTCAAATATTGTTAATAGCATTGGAGCATCTATATTAATTGAACTTATCGAAGAACTTCAAGAAATCGAAGGAGACCTTGCCTTTTGTGAATTAGCTCCAATTATTGAAAAAACCTTCAAGATAATGGGGTTAACAAAATATTGTAAGACTTATTCTTCACAAGAGGAGGCTATAGAGAGTATGTCATAATAAACATATTCATTTTGGACCCTTTTCATTTTACTTATAATAAATCCTTCAAGGAAAAGCTTGATTTTTTAAAATCCCAGAAAGAATTAAAAACCCTACAAATCAGTTTTTGGTCAAGAAAAAGAAATTTTAAATCAATTGATTTATTTCATTTTTTTGATAATGATTATATAGATAAAAACACAGACATTGTAAGAGATATTCAAGAGATTAAATCTAGCAGCTCAATATCAAAAAATTTACCGAAAGAATTCAAATTTGGAACTGCAAAAAAAGCATTTTTATTCCCTATTAACACTAATAATAAAGTAATAGGAGCAATATTTGTTCCATTTTTAACCCCTCCTTCTCCTTATAATTATTCATTAATTGAAAATTTCAAAAATCAAATTGAACATTATTTAACCTCTAAAGATTTTGAGAAGAAATTATCAAAAGCAAATAAAGAATTAAATCATAAGTTACTTGAAATAGAGTCTTTAATTGATATTACAGAGATAATTAATGATCAAGAAGAAATAAAACAAAACTTATTTGAAAACATCCTAGCAACAATGCTTTCTATTCTTAATTCTTCAAAGGGGATGATTTTACTGAAAGATGAAAAATCAGGGTTTTTTAATGTTATTTCACAGCTAAACATATTAAACGAGGAGTTGCCAAAAAAGATTATTCGTATTACAAAAGGAATTTTAAAAGAACTAAATGATGAAAAACAATCAAAAATAATAGATAAACCTCATCTTTATGAACTCCTTAAAGCATCATCAAAAAACAGTATAGTAAGCCCGATTATTTCTGAAAATAAAATTGTTGGAGTTATAATTCTTTTTGACAAGGAGAGCAGAAAGGGGATAATCCGCTTTAATCAACAAGACCTTAGACTTTTTGATAGTTTGACTAAGAAGGTAAGCCTGGCATATGATAATATTAGATTAATTGATTCTTTAAAAAGCTCAAATAAACTAGTGCAGAACATAATGTCTTCAATCACAACAGGAATAATTATGATAAATATTTTAGGTGAAATTGAATTTGTAAACCAGTCTGCTGAAAAAATTTTTGGTAGGGATGATATTATAAATAACCATTATTTTATGGTTTTTCAAAAGAATCCTGAACTAATAGACAAAATCCAGAAGGCTGAAATAGATAATGAAATTATTTATGAAGACAACTTTAAAATAATTGACAAAGATGAAAAATCAATAGAAATTAATTTAACCCTTTCCCCAGTTTATGACGAACAAAATGAAAGATCAGGAATTGTTTTTTCTTTTGAAGATCTTTCCAGCATAAACAAAGTTAAATCAACATTTAAAAAATATGTTTCAGAAAACATTGTTGACGAATTGCTTCAAGACGATAAATCCCTTGAGCTTGGTGGTTCTCAAAACGAAGTATGTGTTCTTTTTTGTGATATAAGAGGGTTTACTTCTTTATCTGAAAAAATGAAACCAACGGAAGTTGTTTATCTATTAAACTCATATTTTCAAACCATGATTGATGTAGTTTTTTCTCATAACGGAACTTTAGATAAAATAATCGGAGATGAATTAATGGTTTTATATGGCGTGCCTTTAAGAACTAAAAATGATTCTCAAAGTGCTGTAGATTCAGCAATTGCAATGCTGCAAGCTCTTAATAAGTTTAATAAAGTAATTGAAAAAGAAAACCTCCCTAAACTACATGTTGGTATTGGAATAAATTATGGTAAAGTTGTATCTGGCAATATTGGTTCTGAAAGGCAAATGAATTATACTGTAATAGGTGACGCTGTAAATCTTGCCGCAAGACTCTGTTCACATGCTAAAGCAGGACAGATTGTTATTTCTAAAAGTGTATTTGAAAAATTAGAGAATTCAAAAGGATTTAAAAAACAACAAGCTGTTAATGTAAAAGGGAAATCAAAACCAATAGATAATTGGATTTATAAGGAAAATTAAGCTGCTTTTTTAACTACCACAATAGTAATATCATCGGGATTCATATTACCTTTTGCCCAATCATCAGACAAGTCAACTAAAGCGTCTTTTATTTCTTCTGCACTTCGTTCCGCATTCTTCTCTATACAATCGTAAACCTTTTTATAATCTAATAAATCATTTGTAGGGTTTGGAAGCTCAGGAAGACCATCTGAAATCATTACCATTACATCACCAGGCTTAAACTCTTTTTTTACTCCATCAAATTTTTCACTTTCAATGCCTCCTAGAGGAAGATTAGGAACTAATATTTCTTCTACTTTTTTCGACTTAGAAGAAAAATAATAAGTAGGGGGCATAGCAGCTGAACTAAGCTGAACAACATTTTTATTAAATTTAGCTACACTTAAACTCATTCGAAGCCTACCAAAATTAACCCTTTTAACAATTCTATTTAATTGGCCTAAAATTTTTGAAGGCTCTCCCATAGGCACACCATAAAGACCAGCTTTTGTAACAGAAACCATAATTCCAGAGATTACACCATGGCCAGTTGCATCACCACAAATTGCATAGAAATATTCTCCTTCTTTATAAAAGAAATCATAATAATCCCCACCTATTTCAGTTGCAGATTTTAAATAGGTGCTTATTTCGAATCCATCTACCGAGGGTAAAACTTTTGGCAATAAACTATTTTGGAGTTTTCTAGCTTCCTCAAGCTCTTGAGATTTTCTTTCTCCCTCCATTTTTTCTTTTGTCTTTCTTTCTTTATATCTCACAAACAGAGTAATTGAAAGAATTAATAGGATTATATATGCAATTATTGATTCAACTCTAATCCACCATGGAGGAGCGTTATAAATATTAATAGGGATAGAATTCGCACTTCTAAGGCCATTTCCATTAATCGCAAAAAACCTTAATTCAGAGGTGTAATAAGGCAATGCGTTTAATTGAATTTTATTGTTATAGCCATTTTTAATTATATCTTTTTCATTCTCAGTTTTGGATATAAAATATTGAACTTGATTAAATTTATATGGTTGATCAGGAAAAAGATCAACTATTAGTGTTTTAGTTTTATAGTCAATATTAAAGACACCATTTTCATAAGGAATAACAGAGCTGTTATTAAATTCATCGATTCCTATAGCATTAAAAACAGAGATTCTAAAATCCTCTTGTTTATCTTTTAATGAGCTTATTGAAAAAGACTGTATAGACTCTTTGCCAGAAATAAATATATTATTTCCAAATTTATGTAAAGACTCTTTATGAAAAAGATCAGCAATTAATCCATCTTCTGAGTTAATGTTTTTTATAAGACTACCTTCAATAAAGTTTATACCAGTTCCAGATTGAATAAAAAGCCTGCTAGGGGTATTTAAAAAATCATAAACATTATTGGAAAGCAAACCACTATTAACATCTAGGTTAGAAAACCTTTCACTTGCTAAATTATACTTAAATAATCCAGACCCAATAGTTCCAATGTATAATTCATTTTCTTCAGCGTTGTACATTAGTTTTGTAGGTGTAGACGAGGCAAGAGTAGTTTTGGAATCACCATTATATTTGAAGTTCCTTTTAAAAGAGTTAAAGTTTTTTTCATAAAGCATTAGTCCTGATTGACTATTTGTTACAAAAAGAAGACCACCTACTTTTTCCATATCATTAAATCCTCTAGGAACATCTTTGTTTAAAAGCTCATTGTAATCATAGAAAATAATTTCTGAAGTCTCTTGATTAGATTCACTAATTAGATTTAATGGAATTTCAAATACACCATCAGAATGGGATGCATAAACTATATCATGAATGTTTTTTAAATTATTTACGGATAAATTTTTAAAATCAATTTTTGATAAAACATTAGAACGAAAACTTTGTTTATCTAGATTAAAAACAGATAGGTTGTCTTTTGCGATTAAAACAAATTCTCCTTTTGTTTCAAAAACCATTTCGGAAAAATCATATCGATAATTCTTTTTAAAAGTTGTTCTTTTTTCGTCATTAATATAAACACCAGCTTCAATAGTGTTATTATAGATATTAACATATTGGTTGTTATAGGTGTAAAAAAAGTCAGAGCTTTTAAAACTATTCAATTGAATTACTGAGGTAAATTGTTTTTGGATAGTTTTAACTCCTTGATTAGTGCCAATATAAATCTCATTATTATTATAACGAACAGAATTAATTACCCCATCAATATTATAAATAACTTTGTTTTCATAATTATAGTCTGTTTGTTTAATTTCTGAAGACCCCTTTTTCCAAAATAAAAATGTATTATCAGTAACGGTTATATTATTCCCAATAGAAATAATTTTATTTTTTATTTCATTAAAAGCAGGCACCCCATCTTCCATCACCAACTCATAATCTTGATTTTGTGTACTTAAAACTGGAGGGTTTTCACCAATTGATATGAAAGAGGTTATTTCTGAAGAGGGAGAAAAGATTTTTTCAAAACTAGATTTTTCTTTATCAAAAACCACGACTTCATTTGGACTAGCTATTATTATATAATCACCTATAGCCTTTAAGCCAATTAAATCATTGCTGGTTAAGGTTGACTTATTTCCCTTGAAATAACGCTTAAAAGTCTTAAGCCTTTTGTCATAAATATTAAATCCATTTAATGTTGAAATATAAACTTTTGACTCCTCAGAAACAATAATAGTATTTTTATTACTATTACTAAGATTAGAAGTTGAAATTGAAAGAGGGTTTAATGGATCAAATGTAAAATGACCTTCAATTTCAAATAAATTGTTTAATAAATAATAACCTGAATTTTCTGTTGAAATCCAAAAACTTCCATTTGTTGGATCCTCTATAACAGATGTTGGCCGAGAGGCAAAATTTATTTGCCTAAAACTAAATTTATCAGAATCAAAAACACTTAGCCCGTCTTGAGTAAGAACTATAAGATTATTTTTTGAGCTTAAAGCTATCTTATTAATCTTAGAATTTAATAAGCTTAATGAATCTTGAATACTTGAATAGAAAACATGTTTTTCATCATCATAGAAAACATTAAGCCCTTCATCAGTCCCTACCCATAATAACCCATTATTTTGTTTAATAACATCTTCAACATTATCAGAGCTTAGTTCAAGCCCAACAGGTTGAATTTGGGATTGAACTGAGAAGCAAAAAATAAGAAAATAAAATCTTATTAATAATCTCATTTATACAAAGATTATAGGTTTGTTTCTATTTGAGCTTTTGCTAGATTTTTAATTATAGCATTTTGCCAGGTTGCAAAATTATCATTTGCAAGAGCAACAAAAACTTCTTTGCTTTCTTCTTCTTGTCCAATAGCTTTTTTAGCTAGAGCTAAAAAATATGAATGATAACTATCACCAGTCATCTCAACTTTTGAAAGATTAGAATAAGCATCTATAGATTCTTGAGGGTTGCCTTCCATCAAGTTTAAATACCCAGAAAATTTGTAATAACCATTCATAGCATTTGGATTGAATTCGAGTTGTTTTTCAGACATATTTTTAAATTCACTTATTTGCCCTCTAGCATCTTCGTAATTTCCAAATAAAATATTATACCAAATATCTGCAGCCATATTTTGTTGGGTCATATTAGAGACAATTCTTTCTCTTTCATTTTCATCTTCGGCAGTAGCCATAAAAATGTCAGAACGCTCAGCTCTTAATTCTTTGATTTTATTAACAGAACCTTGAGTTTCTTCTTGTTTTTGACTATGACCAAAAGCTAAGAACTTTTGAAACTCTAAGCCTATTGTGTAGTTTATTTTTTGAACTTCGTCAATATCAAATTCCTTTACTTGTTCTTGCACTTCAGAAAGAAGGAAAATAGCATCTGCAAAATTCTTTTGGTACATATATGTGTGAGATTTTAATTCGTTAATTGCAACTTTCCAATACTCATTAGAGATTGTAATTGCCTGATCATAGAATTTTCTAGCCTCCTCATACTGCCCCTGGAAAGTATAAACATGCCCCACCATTAATAGAGAATTTGCATATGGATCACTTTTATCGCCCGCTTCAAATTCAGCAATAATCTCTAGAGATTCTTTATATGCTGCTAAGGCCTTTTCAAACTCACTTTGTGCACGATAAACGTTTCCTAAAAACCTGGAGGGCCTTGAACTTTCTGGGAGAACAGCTTTAGCTTGATTTAGAAGTTTTTCCGCCTTTTCTAAATCTCGTTCATCAGTAGCAAGCATATAAAAGTTGTTGCCAGTTGGAAAATGTAAAAAAGCTAAATTAACATAGGCTTCAAAAGAATTTGGATTAATTTCAAGCGCTTCTTCCCATCTTTTTTGGCCAGCTTTTACATCTAATCCATTTTTTACATCTCCTGACATTATTCGAAGCTGATAATATTCTGGATAATCTATAATTAAAGAGTCCATTATTTGATCTTGTCGAATTATACTCCCATTAATTCTACTTTCATAGTTAGCTTCTATAATACGCGCCTCGAGATCGCTTGCTTTATCTCTATTATTATATGCAAGACGGACAAGAGCTCTTCTTTCCTCAGCGTCTTTAAATCCATTATATAGCTTTACTACATAAAAACTTGGATCTAATTTAACTATTGAATCAAAAAGTGCTTCCTGTTTTTCAGGATTCCACTGACGCTTTTCCCAATTTGTAAGAAATTCTTCAAATAACAATTTTGCTTCTTCTGAAGAAGAAGTCCATGGTATTCTTTCGGCCTGTTTAGTTTCAGAGCAAGAAATTAATGTTATGGTTGTAATCAATAAAATTATTAGCTTTTTCATTTTTTAGTAAGATTTAATTAACGTATTATATATAGGCTTATTATGTATATTACAAATAACGCTATAGATTTCATTAGAGATTTAATAGCGGTGTTTACATGATTAAATTTTGCAAATGCAATTTTACCAGTCACATAAGCCATATGTGAAAGGTGTTTTTCATATTCCAAAGATCTGTCTCGTAGTGATTTTAACTTTTGATAGTATTCTGAAAAGTCTTTGTTGTCCATTGCGATATCTCCAAAAAATAAAGGAGATTTTAAATCAGATTTATCAAATCTAGGAAGAAAACAACGAACACAAGAAATAATTGAATGTAGAGTAAAATAAACAGCTGGGAGTAAAATAATTAATCCTAAGTAATCCCCAATTGTATTAAATTGTATATCGTATACATTTTCTTCGTCTAAAACATCTATAGTATAAGCAGCAGAAAAAAACAAAGTATATATAGAAAACACCACACTAGACTTAACCTCGGCAAACCTTAGTTGATCATAGTTGTATTTAATTAGTTCCCAAAAGTCATCAACTCTTTCTCTTGTTTTCATATTATTTAAATACTTATTTCTAAGCCATACATAAAATCAGTATCATTTTTGAGTGGCCTAATATAGTTAATAGATCTGTAACGCACAACATATCTTATATAAGTACTTAATCTTTTATTTATTTTAAATCTTAAATATTGATTAGCAAAAACCCTAACATCACCTATCTCATTATATTTCCATTGACTGTATAATGTTGTCGCAGAAGTTACATTTTCAAACAATTTTATTGATGAAAAAACATTAAATGAAATCCGCACAGTCTTTTGTGATGATTCAGGGTAAGTAATATTTTCAAAATTATATGAAGGATATTCTTCATATTCATGAAAAGGACCTATTGCAATGTCAAAATAATTTTTGTCCTTTTTATAAAGATGCTGTCTTAACCCAACACCAAAAAGTGTTCTTTGATCAATAAAGGATCGTATACTATTACCACTTTGAAAAAACATAAACAAACTATGGTTTTCATTTAGGATATGATTCCACCTAAATTGTCCAACAGTGTTTTTTTCAAATGTATTTCCATTAAATCTTGAACTAGAATGCGAATAAGTTAACCTAAACAGATTATTATTAACTCTAGAGCCTAAAGTTAAATCTGCCCTGAGTAAAGTAAAATCAAAATTTCCTGTTTTTTTATCCCCCATGAAGTTTCCAAAAACATGAAAAGCAGTATCAATTTTTTTTAAACTTGCCTCGGTGTCTATAATTGTTTGACCAATTAACTGGGTATATGTAAAAATGAAAATGATAAAAAGAAGAGACTTGTAATGCATAATTAATTTGATGATGATTTGAAGATACTTAAAAAACTTACATATTGAGATTAACTAATCTTTAATTTGATTTTTGACTATTTCATAATGGATATTTTTTTCAATCTCATAAAAGAAATTTATACTATTTTTGAAACGTTATTTACAAAAACTCTTTTGTTAATAATGTTAGGTCCTATAGCTCAGTTGGTTAGAGTAGATGACTCATAATCATTTGGTCCCTGGTTCGAGCCCAGGTGGGACCACCCTTAAACCCTCTAAGTCCTTGACTATGAGGGTTTTTGTTTTTAATAATGGTTCCAAAAGAACTTGAACCATTCTAGAGTTTATTTAAACAACCCAACACTTTATTTGAATT
>PBNP01000019.1 GCA_002723295.1 Flavobacteriaceae bacterium
CTGAACCTGAGCCTGAACCTGAGCCAGAACCCGAGCCAGAACCCGAGCCAGAACCTGAGCCAGAACCCGAGCCAGAACCTGAGCCTGAACCTGAGCCAGAACCCGAGCCAGAACCCGAGCCAGAACCTGAGCCTGATTTATTAAAGGATAATATTAAAAATGAGACCTCTGAAGTTAAGCTTGAAAAAGGATTAGAAAAAACTAAAAAGTCCTTTTTCTCAAAGTTAGGTAAAGCTGTATTTGGAAAAAGTAAGGTTGATGATGATGTTTTAGATAACTTAGAAGAAGTCCTAATTACTTCTGATGTTGGTGTTGAAACAACTTTGCAAATCATAGAAAATATTGAAAATAGAGTTTCTAAAGAAAAATTTTTAGGAACAAATGAATTAAATCGTATTTTAAAAGAGGAAATTTCTGATATTCTTTTAGAGCAACATACTGATACTGAATTAGACTTTAATACAACTCTTCCTTTTTCGCCATATGTAATTATGGTTGTTGGCGTTAATGGTGTTGGTAAAACAACAACAATAAGTAAATTGGCTTATCATTATAAAAAGGCAAATAAAATGGTCATTTTAGGAGCAGCTGATACTTTTAGAGCTGCTGCTATAGATCAACTAGAAATTTGGGCAAACAGAGTTGGAGTTAAATTAATTAAACAAAAAATGGGTAGTGATCCTGCATCTGTTGCATATGATACTTTACAATCAGCTAAAGCTCAAAATGCAGACGTGGTTATAATTGATACTGCTGGTAGATTACATAATAAAGTTAATTTGATGAATGAGCTTGCTAAAATAAAGAGAGTTATGGATAAAGTTATTCCTGATTCACCTCATGAGGTTTTACTTATACTAGACGGTTCAACTGGTCAAAATGCTTTTGAACAAGCTAAGCAATTTACTTCTGCTACTGAAGTATCATCATTAGCTATAACAAAATTAGATGGTACTGCTAAGGGAGGTGTAGTTGTAGGAATTTCACATCAATTTAAGATACCTGTAAAATACATTGGTGTAGGTGAGAAGATGGATGATTTGCAAATATTTAATCCTATCACTTTTGTTGATTCTTTTTTTAATTAGTATTAATTATAATTTAGATATATAAAAAAGATTTCAAAAAATGAAAGTGAATAAAATAGCATATTCTAATATTGGAATTTTCTCAGAATTTATCCAAGATTATTTAAATGAAAATAAAAGTTTAAAATCAATTGTAACCTCCTTCCCTAATGTTGATTCTTTGCTTTATCAAGCGAAGCTAAAATCAAAACAATTTTCTAATAATCAAAGAAGTATTTTATCATCTGTTTTAATTAGACAATATGGTAATGTTTTAAAATCTAAGATTATAAACAAAAATTTAAATAGTATTTCAGATCAAAATACACTAACAATTACAACTGGTCATCAATTGAGTTTAATGACAGGTCCTTTGTATTTTATTTATAAAATAGTAAGTGTTATCAAATTATGTAAGCAATTAAATAGTAAAGAAGGCAAGTATCATTTTGTTCCCCTTTTTTGGATGGCCTCTGAGGATCATGATTTTGAAGAGATAAAAAGTTTTTTCTTTAACAATAAAAAAATAATTTGGCCTAATGAAAAATCAACGGGAGCTGTTGGTAAATTTAAATTGGATAATTTAAGCTGTTTTAGATTATTTATTGAAGAAGAGCTAGACTCATCAGAATCAGGTAAACAGATAAATAAAATAATTGAAGAAACATATTTATCCTCTAATACTTTGTCCGAAGCTACTTTTAAATTAGTTCATAGACTTTTCTCAGATTATGGATTATTAATTTTAGATGCTGATTCAAAAGATTTTAAGGAGTCAATGATACCTTTTTTTATTAAGGAAGTTTTTGAAAATGAATGTAAGAATCAGGTTGATTATCAAAATAATGAATTAAAAAAAAATTATAAAAAAAATTATAAACCACAAGTAAATCCTAGAGATATTAATATGTTTTATCATGTTTCTGGAATTCGAAATAAAATTATTAAGTCAGATTCTGAATTTATTATTGAAAACTCCAAAATATCATTTACATATGAGCAAATAACCGATGAAATAAGAAATTATCCTGAAAGGTTCTCCCCAAATGTTTTAACTCGTCCTTTATATCAAGAAACTATTCTGCCAAATATAGCATACATTGGAGGAGCCGTTGAGATTTCGTATTGGCTCCAGTTAAAACTTCTTTTTGATAGTCAGAAAACCCTTTTTCCGATAATTATTGTTAGAGATTCAGCTTTGTTAATATCTAAGAAAGCATCTTTAATTATAAAAAAAATGAAGATTGATTATTATGATTTGTTTTTAACTAAAGAAAAATTTATAGAAAATAAAGTAAAAGAAATTTCAGATGTAAATTTAGATTTACAATTTTTAAAAAAATCTTTAGCGGATCAATTTAAATATTTTGAGGATATAGTATCCAAAACTGACTCATCTTTTGTGGGTGCTGTTAAAGCTCAAAAAGCTAAACAATATAAAGGAATTGATCAACTAGAAAAAAGACTTTTAAAGGCCCAAAAAAGAAAATTAAGAGAACAGGTTGTTAAATTGGAAAAAATTTATAATGAACTTTTTCCAAATAATATTCTACAAGAGAGAAATGATAATTTTTTTGATCATTTTTTTAATAATTCTTACAATTTTATTCCAGATTTATTAAATAGTTTTGATCCACTAGGAAAAGAATTTACTCTTTTGGAATTTGAATAAGCTAGTAATATAAATTTTCAATGGTTTTTATTTCCAATATAAATAATTGTATTTTTGCCCATGGTAGATAAAGTCCTTATCGTTGATTTTGGTTCCCAATATACTCAACTAATTGCAATAAGAGTTAGAGAGTTATTTATTTTTTGTGAAATATTTCCATATAATAATCTTCCTAAAAAAATTGTTAACTATAAAGCTGTAATTCTATCTGGATCACCTCATTCGGTTAGATCATCCAATCCTCCAAAGATTGATCTTTCATTAATAAGAGGAAAAATACCACTTTTAGGTGTTTGTTATGGCGCTCAATATTTGGCTCACTTTTTTGGAGGACACGTTATTAAATCTAAAACTAGAGAGTATGGACGTGCTAATTTGAAATATATTGATTCAAATTCAATATTTTTCTCAACTGTTCGAGAAGATTCACAAGTTTGGATGAGTCATGGCGATACAATAAAAAAACTTCCTACTAATGGAAAATTGATTGCTAGCACTAATGATGTTATGAATGCCTCTTTTTCAATTACAGGTGAATTAACTTATGGTATTCAGTTTCACCCTGAAGTTTATCATTCAGAAGATGGACTCAAGATTCTTGAAAACTTCCTGGTTAAAATTTCTAAAATAAAGCAAGATTGGACTCCAGATTCGTTTATTGATATGACATTATCAAAAATAAAGAGCGAAATTGGAAATGAAAAAGTTATTTTAGGGCTATCTGGTGGAGTTGACTCAACAGTTGCAGCTATTTTATTAAATAAAGCAATTGGCAGAAAACTTACATGTATTTTCGTTGATAATGGTCTTTTACGAAAGGATGAATATGGTTCAGTATTAAATCAATATAATGGCATGGGACTTAATGTTAAAGGTATTGATGCTTCAAAATTATTTCTAGAAAAATTAAAAGGGAAATATGATCCAGAATTGAAAAGAAAAATTATTGGAAACACTTTTATAGATGTATTTAATTCTCAAGCAAAATTAATAAAAGGGGTTAAATGGTTAGCCCAGGGTACAATTTATCCTGATGTTATAGAGTCTATTTCAGTTAATGGACCATCTGCAACTATTAAATCTCATCATAATGTAGGAGGTCTTCCAGACTATATGAAACTTAAAATAATTGAACCATTAAAGATGCTTTTCAAAGATGAAGTTAGAAGGGTTGGTAAAAGTTTAGGTATTAACTCTGATTTACTTGGAAGACATCCTTTTCCTGGGCCTGGTTTAGCAATAAGAATCTTGGGAGAAGTTTCTTCTGAAAAAGTTTCTATTATTCAAGATGTTGACTCAATTTTTATTAATCATCTTAAAAAATCTAATTTATATGATAGTATTTGGCAAGCTGGAGCTATTTTGTTGCCTGTAAATAGTGTTGGGGTTATGGGAGATGAGAGAACCTATGAAAAATGTGTTGTGCTTCGTGCAGTTCAATCCACTGATGGAATGACAGCAGATTGGGTTAATTTGCCTTATAAATTTTTACAAAAAGTTTCAAATGAAATTATCAATAAAGTCCCAGGTGTTAATCGAGTTGTTTACGATATAAGTTCAAAGCCACCAGCAACAATAGAGTGGGAGTAAGGGAAAAAGTTACAAGGCAGGATAAAAGGTGTTGTAAATTATTGATTTTAAAAGATATATTTGTAAAATTACTATTGAATAGGAATAATGATTTATAAAAAGAATTTATTAACAGGAATATTCATTTTTTTGATTTCATTTGTTTATTGTCAAGAAAATGATTCTCCAATAGATTTTCTAATTCATAAGGTCAAAAAAGGAGAAACTATTTATGGTATCTCTAAAAAATATGATGTTTCAATTTTACAGATAGAAAAGTATAACAATAAATTAAGAAAAGGTCGGCTAAAGAGAAAAATGCAGCTTAGAATTCCTATATATTCAGTAATTAATCCAAAGAAAATAGAAGTTGATAAAACAGAAAAATATATTGTTTCTGCTAAAGAAACTAAATGGAGAATAGCCTATACTCATGGAATAACAGTTTCTGAGCTAGAGAGATTAAATCCAGAAATTGTAAGTGGACTAAAAGAAGGTGATGTTTTAAGACTTCCAATAGAAACAAATAACAAAAAGAGAGATTTAGAAGAAGGGTTTTACTATTATAAGGTTAAGTCTAAGGAAGGATATTATAGAATTGAAATGAAAACAGGTATTAAAAAATCAATTTTAGACTCATTAAATCCTTATATAGAATTAAATGGATTACAGGAAGGAATGATTTTAAAACTTCCAAAGAAAATATATAATGAGTTAAAAACACAAAATGATTTGCTGATTGAAAAGATTAACCTAGAAGACTCAACTTTTATAAAGAATCAGTTGAAATTGGTTTTTTTCTTACCAATTAAATTATCGGCAATAGAATTTGATTCAATTGAAAAAACTAATAGATTATTAAAAAGAAGAAATCTTACAACAATATCACTAGATTTTTATTCAGGTTCATTATTAGCTATGGAGAAAGCTATAGAGAAGGGAATAAATGTAAATGCTAGAATCTATGATACTGAGAATAAAATAGATAAAATAAAAGATAAAATTGACTCTTTAAATATTGATTCTATAGATGCTATTATTGGACCAATAATTCCAAAAAACTTTGATTTTGTTTCTTCTAATTTGAATTTAAAAAACATCCCAAAAATTTCACCTTTATCATATAAACCAGTTAAAATGAATCCTGGTGTTTTTCAAAGTGTAACACCAAAATTTGTTTTACGTAAGCAAATGAAGATTTTCTTAAAAAACGAAATCTTCCCTGAGGATAACATTTTAATTATTTCTGATTCTTTAAATAGAAATATTGAAAAGCAATTAAATGAAATGTTTCCATCATCTGTTAACTTAAGACCAGAAAAGGAAGATTATCTTTTACCTGAATTAGTTGATTCTTTAATTGTTGATTCAATTCCTAACAAAATTATATTAGAGACAGAAAGATTCCCTTTAATTTCAAGTGTAAGTTCTCAGATTAGAGCTCAATTAGATAAAGAAACTCAAATTGACTTATTTACAACATATCATGGAACTTCTTATGAAAACTCTAATCTTTCAAAAACCTTATTTTCTGACCTTGGATTTATTTTTACTTCAGATTATTTTCCTAAGTCAATTAAAGGCTTATCCTTTAATGAAAAATATTTTAATAGATTTGGTATTTATCCTAATAAAATTGCAATAAAGGCATATGATTTAGTTATAGATATTATTTTACGTATTGCAACTCAAAATAACATGTTTACAAGTGTTTCAATAGGAGAAACAGAATATATTAATAATAAATTTAATTATAATCATTATTTAAATGACAGCTATATTAATCAAGCTTTTTATCTTTTAAAGCATGATGAATATGAGCTTATTGAGATAAATAGATAAAATTTTAATTATAAGGTCATACATATTTTGTAAATTTGAGTCCGGTAAGTAAACTTTATACCGGATGTCTAATACAAAATATATTTTTGTTACAGGTGGAGTAACATCTTCTTTAGGAAAGGGAATCATTGCAGCTTCATTGGCTAAGTTGTTACAGTCACAGAAATTCAGTGTAACTATACAAAAGTTTGACCCATATCTAAATGTTGATCCAGGCACATTGAATCCTTATGAACATGGAGAGTGTTATGTTACAGATGATGGGGCGGAAACAGACTTAGACTTAGGTCATTATGAAAGGTTTCTTAATGTTAGAACATCTCAAGCTAATAATGTTACTACAGGAAGGATTTATCAAAGTGTAATTGAAAAAGAACGCCGTGGTGAGTTTTTAGGAAAAACTGTGCAGGTTGTTCCTCATATTACAAATGAAATTAAAGAAAGAATACTTCTTTTAGGTCAAACAAATCAATATGATATAATTATAACAGAGATTGGTGGTACAGTTGGCGATATTGAATCTCTTCCCTATATAGAAGCTGTAAGACAGTTGATTTATGAATTAGGTGATAACAATGCCATGACAATCCATTTAACTTTAATTCCATTTTTGTCAGCAGCTAGAGAGCTAAAAACAAAACCAACTCAGCATTCTGTAAAGACATTGATGGAGAGTGGTATAAAGGCTGATGTATTAGTTTGTAGAACAGAACATAATCTATCAGAAGATTTAAGAAAAAAACTTGCTTTGTTTTGTAATGTAAAATATGAAGCTGTTATTCAATCTATAGATGTAGATACTATTTATGATGTCCCTATTAAAATGCAACAAGAAAAGTTGGATCAGGTGGTTTTAAACCGTCTTAATCTAAAGCCCTTAGAACTATCAGATTTAAAACAATGGAAGAGGTTTTTGAAAAAATATAAAAACCCTAAAGCAAACATTAAAATAGGATTAGTAGGAAAATATATTGAGCTTCAAGATTCATACAAGTCTATTCGTGAAGCTTTTATTCATGCTGGTGCAGAAAATGAGGTTAATGTTGAAGTTGTTAATATTCATTCAGAATATTTAAATGAGAGGAATCTGTTAGAAAAACTTAATCAAATTGATGGGATTCTTGTTGCTCCTGGTTTTGGAGAAAGAGGTGTAGAAGGTAAAATTAAATCTATCGAATATGTAAGAAAAAATAAAATTCCTTTTTTTGGAATTTGTTTAGGAATGCAAATGGCAGTGATTGAATATTGTAGGAATGAACTAGGTTTTTTAAAAGCAAATTCTACAGAAATGATTCCTGAAACCAAATTCCCAGTTATTGATTTGATGGAAAGTCAAAAAAACATAATTAATAAAGGAGGAACAATGAGGTTAGGTTCATGGGAATGTGTTTTGTCTTCAGATAGTTTGGTAAAAAAAATCTATGAAAAAAAATCAATCAGTGAGCGTCACCGTCACCGATATGAATTTAATGAAAAATATAAAAATGATGTTTTTGTTAAAGGATTTACACCTACAGGAATTAACCCTGAAACAGGTTTAATTGAAATAATAGAACTTAATAATCATCCTTGGTTCATTGGAGTTCAATTTCACCCAGAATATAGGAGTACTGTTTCAAACCCGCATCCGCTTTTTGTTTCTTTTGTAAATGCATGTTTAAATTTTTCTATAAAAAAGAAATAAATGGAGGAAAAACAATTTGACCCATATCAATTCATTGGCTTTATATTAATTGCCATGATATTAACTTGGATGCTTATGAGAAATCAGAATTCCGATTTAATTGAAAATTCAAATAATCAAGAAATTATAAAATCTAATCAAAGTATTTCAAGCTCTAATAAGGATATTAATAAAATCGAATCTTCACCAATTCAATTATCCTATGGCGTTTTTTCAAAATGGCTTGAACCAAAAGAAATAGAAATTGTTTCAATTGAAAATGAAGATCTCAAAGTTGAAATTAGCTCAAAAGGGGCAAACATTAGTCTACTTAATTTAAAAACATTTACAAATCACTTATATGAGCCTTTAAATCTAATTGAAAATGGTAATCATCAATTAAATATTCAATTGAAGACCAGATTAGGATTATTGATTCAATCCAAGGATATTTTTTTTGAATCAGAAAGGGAAATAAAAAATGAATATCAAGCAGTTACTTTTATTGCAAAATTTTCTAAAAACAAGTTTTTAAAGTTAAAGTATATTCTTCCAAATAAAGGATATAAAATGACTTTTAAAATTGAATCTTCAGGACTTGAAAATATTTTGATTCCAGATGAACTAGAACTAAAATGGGATAAGAGTTTATATAGAAATTCTAAAAGCATTGATTATGAAAGCAGATACACACAGTTGACATATGCTTATGAAAAAGATAAAATAGATGATTTATCTATTTCTGGTGAAGATCAAGATGATGAAGAGCAAATACGTTGGGTTTCCTATAGACAACATTTTTTTAGCTCGATATTAATTCCTGAAACACCATTTAGAAAAGCCTACTTTGAATCTAAAGATTTAATTAATGAAAAAAGTTTAGAAGGAAAATTCACTAAGAGGTTGAGTAGTTCTTTTCCAATTTATAATAAAAATGGAAACCTTATGTCTAATATGAGTTTTTATTTTGGACCAACTGATTACAGAACTTTAAAGTCATATGGAAATTCGTTGGAAGAATCTGTTCCTGTAGGTTGGGGTATTTTTGGGTGGATTAATAAATATGTTTTTCTTCCTTTATTTAGCTGGTTAGCCTCATTTTTTCCATACGGAATTTCAATTATTATTTTAACAGTAATTGTTAGACTTGCCATGTCACCGGTAACTTACAAATCATATGTCTCTCAAATCAAGATGAAAGTTTTAAGACCAGAAATTGAAGAGTTAAACAAAAAATATAAAAATGATGCTGTAAAAAAACAGCAAGAAACTATGAGTCTTTATGCAAAAACTGGAGTTAATCCATTATCAGGTTGCATTCCAGCTTTGATACAGTTGCCAGTTTTTTATGCTTTATTTTCATTTTTCCCAGTTGCATTTGAACTTCGACAAAAAAGCTTTCTGTGGGCTGATGATCTTTCATCATATGATTCTGTTCTTCAACTTCCATTTTCGATTATTTTTTATGGAGATCATGTTAGCCTATTTCCAATTCTAGCCTCAGCAGCTATATTTGTATATACTCTAATGACTACTGGGCAAAACCCAATGCCTCAACAAGAAGGTGTTCCAAACATGAAATTTATCATTTATTTAATGCCTTTGATGATGCTGGTTTTTTTTAATAATTATGCTAGTGGTTTGAGTTTGTATTATTTTATTTCTAATTCATTAACTATCATACTAATGATAGTTATAAAAAACTTTATAGTTAAAGAGGATAAAATAAGAGCTCAAATTGATGAGAATAAAAATAAGCCAAGAAAAGCAGGAGGTTTCTCTGAACGTCTTCAAAAGGCAATGGAAGCTGCAGAGGCTCAAAAGAAGATGAATCAGAAAAATAAAAGATCTCGTTAAACATACATAATTTTTATTATCCATAATTGTACCTTTGGTTTATGAAAGGAAAAAGGGTAGTTGTTGGTTTATCTGGAGGTGTAGATTCAAGTGTTGCTGCATATATTCTAAAAAAGCAAGGCTATGAAGTTATTGGAATATTTATGAAAAATTGGCATGATGATACAGTTACCATTTCAAATGAATGTCCTTGGCTTGAAGATAGCTATGACGCTGTATTAGTTTCTCAAAAACTGAATATTCCTTTTCAAACAATAGATTTAAGCAAAGAATATAAGACTAAGGTTGTGGACTATATGTTTGATGAATATTCTAAAGGTCGAACACCTAACCCAGACATATTATGTAACAGAGAAATAAAATTTGATCTTTTTTTAAATATTTCATTGTCTCTGGGAGCTGATTTTGTAGGAACTGGTCATTATTGCCAAAAAAAAGAAATTATTATAAATAAAAAGAAATACAATCGTCTATTACAAGGGCAAGATTCAAAAAAAGATCAATCATATTTTTTATGTCAAATTAGTCAAGAGCAATTAAATAAAACACTTTTTCCTATAGGTCATATGAAAAAATCAGAAGTAAGGAGAATTGCAATGGAAGCTGGTCTTAATACAGCAGACAAGAAAGATTCCCAAGGTTTATGCTTCATAGGAAAAGTTAAACTTCCAGATTTTCTTCAACAAAGACTTAAACCTAAAAAGGGAGATATTGTAAAAATTCCTGAAACTCTCTCTTGTTATAAGAAGTACAAGTCATTTTTAATGAAAAGTGAAAAGATTTATAATGCTGAATTAGCAAAACCGTTTAAATATAAAATAAATGAAGGTAAAATAATTGGAGCCCATAAAGGAGCGCATTATTTTACTATTGGTCAAAGAAAAGGCCTAGCTTTAGGTGGCAGTAAAAAACCTCTTTTTGTTTTATTCACAGATATAAAAAATAATATAATATATGTTGGTGAGGGCAAAAAACATCCAGGCTTATATAGAAAAGCTTTACGTGTATTAAATTCTCAGACTCATTGGTTGCGGGATGATATGAAATTAAATAAAGGCGAATCTCTCAAGGTTAAAGCAAGAATAAGATATAGGCAAAATTTAATTGATGCTATTCTAATTCAAAAAGATAAATACCTATACATTTTTTTTGACAAACTTCAATTATCGATAACTCCTGGACAATTCATAGCCTGGTATATAAAAAATGAAGTTATTGGTTCTGGAATAATTTTAGAGTAATGAATAAAATAACATCACTTTTCAAAATAAAATACCCTATTATTCAAGCAGGAATGGTATGGGCTAGTGGATGGCGATTAGCTTCTTCAGTCAGTAATGCAGGAGGTCTTGGAATAATTGGAGCAGGATCAATGCATCCAGATATTTTAAAAATGCATATTGAAAAATGTATACAAGCCACATCTAGACCTTTTGGAGTAAATGTTCCACTTATTTATCCAGAAATGAAGGAAGTAATTGATATATTAATTCAAAAAAAAGTTCAAATTGTTTTTACTTCCGCTGGAAATCCAAATATATGGACATCAAAATTAAAATCTTCAGGATGTAAAGTAGTGCATGTAGTGAGTTCTGTAAAATTTGCTAAAAAAGCAGAAGAAGCTGGAGTTGATGCTATCGTTGCTGAAGGGTTTGAGGCTGGTGGTCATAATGGACGTGAGGAGACAACAACAATGGTTTTAATTCCCTTGATAAAAAAATCTATTAAATTACCATTAATTGCTGCTGGTGGTATAGCAACAGGATCATCTATGGCTGCAGCAATTTGTCTAGGTGCTGATGCCGTTCAAATAGGCTCTAGATTTGTTACTTCTAATGAAGCTTCATCTCATATTAATTTTAAAAAAGCTGTACTTAAGGCTAAGCAAGGCAGTACAATTTTAACACTAAAAGAAATTACACCTGTAAGAATGATGAAAAACAAATTTTATGATGAAATAGTTGATTTATATAAAAAAGGATCAACCCCTGAAGAATTATCTAAACATTTAGGAAAGGGAAGGGCCAAAAAAGGTATGTTTGAGGGAGATTTAGAGGAGGGGGAACTAGAAATTGGTCAGGTAGCTTCTCAAATAGATAAAATCATCCCTTCTTCAGATATAATTAGAGAAATTATTCAAGAATTTAATTCTCAAATAAAAAATCTTTCATCAATCAAATTATAGATTTAATCCAATTCAACATCTAATTGTTTATTTAAAATATCATCAAAATCTTCCTCCTCCCTAATTAATAGGGACTTGTTATTGTGCCATAAAACTTCTGAAGGTCTAGGACGCGAATTGTAATTACTAGCCATTGTAAAACAGTAAGCTCCAGCATTTTTAAATACTAATACGTCTCCTTTTGAAATTTTTTCTATTTCTCTATTTTTTCCAAAAGTATCAGTTTCACATATATAACCAACTACTGTATAAATCTTTTTTTTACCCCCAATATTTGAAATATTTTCAATATGATGATATGAATCATAATACATTGGTCGTATTAAATGATTAAAACCACTGTTAAGGTGAACAAATATTGTAGAATTGGTTTGCTTAACAACATTAACTGATGTTAAAAAATATCCAGCATCACTTACCAAAAATTTACCTGGTTCAAGTATGAAATCAATTTTTTTTCCATAAGATTTACAAAAACTATTAAATCTATCAGCTAATTTATTACCTAATTCATTAATATTAGTTTCAATATCTCCTGGTTTGTAAGGAACTTTAAATCCTCCTCCAAAATCTATAAAATCAAGATCTTTAAAGTACATTGCATGTTTAAGCAATATATCTGAAGCATTTAAAAAGTCGTTAATATCCAAAACATCACTTCCTGTGTGCATGTGAATTCCATTTATTTTTATTTTAGTATTACTTATTATGGTTAGCAAAATTGGAATTTGATTGATTGAGATTCCAAATTTAGAATCTTCATGACCAACTGAAATTTTATAATTTCCGCCGGCATCAACATGTGGATTAATTCTTATACAAACTGGAATACTTTTATATTTTTCTCCAAACTCTTTTAAAATTGATATATTATCAATATTTATTTGAACTCCCATTTTTGCCACTTCAGCTATTTCATTAAAAGAAACCCCATTTGGAGTATAAATTATTTCACCAGCTTTAAATCCTGCTATTAAACCTAGTTTAACCTCTTGGATTGATACGGTATCTAAACCTGAGCCAAGCTTTTTTATAAATTTTAGTATAGTAATATTAGATAGAGCTTTTGCCGCATAATTAATTTTTAATTTAGAAACATTTTTAAATGCAGTAATTAATCTTTCATATTGTTTTTTTATTGAATAAGTATCATAAACATATAAAGGGGTGCCAAATTCTTTAGCAATAGTTAATAAATCCTTATTTTGTAACATCGAATAATTTTGTGTTTCAAATTTATAATAAAAAGAAAAACATTATAAATTGCTAAAATATAAGATTGATATTTAATTTTACTAATAATATTTAGACATAATTATGAATTTACATGAATATCAGGGGAAAAAGATTCTTGAAAGCTATGGTGTAGAGATTCAGAAAGGAGTAGTAGCTGAAAACTCCAAGCAAGCCTTTGATGCTGCTAAAGAACTTACAAATCAAACGGGTACTAAATGGCATGTAGTTAAAGCGCAAATACATGCTGGTGGAAGAGGAAAGGGAGGTGGTATAAAATTAGCTAAAAGTTTAGATGAGGTGAAAGAAATTTCTGAAAAGATTATTGGAATGAATTTAATTACACCTCAGACACCTGCTAAAGGTAAAAAAGTTCATAAAGTTTTGATATCTGAAGATGTTTATTATCCTGGAGAATCTGAAATTAAAGAATTTTATGTATCTGTTTTATTAAATAGATCAACTGGAAAGAATATGATTATGTATTCAACAGAGGGTGGAATGGATATTGAAAAAGTTGCAGAGGAGACACCTAATTTAATCTATTACGAAGAAATTGATCCATTACTTGGTATTCAGCCTTTCCAAACAAGAAAGATAGCATTTGATTTTAAGCTAAAGGGAAATGCATTTAAAGCTATGACTAAATTCATTTCATCATTATATAGAGCATATATTGGTTCTGACGCATCCCTGTTTGAGATTAACCCTGTTCTTAAAACTTCTGATGATAAAGTAATAGCGGTAGACTCAAAAGTTACTATAGATGATAATTCATTATTTAGACATCCAGAATTTATCAAGTTTAGAGATTTAAATGAAGAAAATCCAATTGAAGTTGAAGCTGGAGAAGCTGGGTTAAATTATGTAGATTTAGATGGAAATGTTGGATGTATGGTTAATGGAGCAGGTTTGGCTATGGCAACAATGGATTTAATAAAACAATCAGGTGGATCTCCAGCTAATTTTCTTGATGTAGGGGGAACTGCTGATGCTGAAAGGGTTGAAACTGCTTTCAGACTTATACTTAAAGATACTAGGGTAGAAGCTATTTTAGTCAATATTTTTGGAGGAATTGTAAGGTGTGATAGAGTTGCCCAAGGAATTGTTGATGCTTATAAAAACATGGGAGATATTATCAATGTACCAATAATTGTAAGACTTCAGGGAACAAATGCTGAACAGGCTAAATCACTAATAGAAAAATCAAAACTTAATGTAATTGCTGCTACAGCATTTGAGGAAGCTGCTTTAAAGGTTAATGAAGTTTTAGCTTAAAATTTTATTTATAGTTTGTTTTTTTTTGTTTGTAAAACTTTTAAAAAATCTCTAAGCCTTGCAGCTTCGATAAAATCTAAATCCATGGCAGCTTTTTCCATTTGCTTTCTTATCTCTTTAATGCCTTTTTTTATTTCTTTAATAGTATTAAATTTTTCTTGAAAAGCATCACTAGTAATTAAAGTTAATTTTTCATTGTTATAAATATGATTTGAAGAGTTAGCTAAAACGTTTTTTAGTGATTTGTATATTGGCTTTGGTATAATTTTATTTTTTAAATTAAAATCTATTTGTTTTTTTCTTCTATATTCTGTTTCATTTATAGTTATTTTTATGCTTTTAGTGATTCTATCGGCGTACATTATAGCTTTACCATTTATATTTCTTGCAGCCCTTCCTATAGTTTGCGTTAATGACCTAACACTTCTTAGAAAACCTTCTTTATCAGCGTCAATTATTGCCACAAGAGAAACTTCAGGTAAATCTAACCCCTCTCTTAATAAATTTACTCCAACTAAAACATCGAAATCTCCAGAACGAAGATTTTCCATTATCTCAACTCTTTCTAGAGTATCAATTTCACTATGTATATATTGACATCTGATATTTACACCTATAAGATATGCTGAAAGTTCTTCAGCCATACGTTTTGTTAAAGTTGTAACTAAAGTTCTTTCATTATTCTTAACTCTCAATTGTATTTCTTCTATTAAATTGTCAATTTGATTTAGACTTGGTCGTACTTCAATTTCAGGATCTAATAATCCAGTTGGTCTAATAATTTGTTCAACATAAAAGCCTTCAGTTTTTTTTAATTCATAATCAGCTGGAGTTGCACTTAAATAAAGAACTTGATTTTGAAGGTTTTCAAACTCTTGAAATTTTAAAGGTCTATTATCCATTGCTGCTGGCAGCCTAAATCCATAATTAACTAAATTTTCTTTACGAGATCTATCTCCACCATACATTGCATGGACTTGAGGTATTGTTACGTGACTTTCATCTATTACCATTAAATAATCTTTAGGGAAATAATCTAATAAGCAGAATGGACGTGTTCCAGCTTTTCTTCCATCTAGATATCTAGAATAATTTTCAATACCAGAACAGTAACCAAGCTCTCTAATCATTTCTATATCGAACTCAGTTCTTTCTTTTAATCTTTTGGCTTCAATTTTATTTCCTTTTGATTGAAAATATTTTATTTGTTTAAATAAATCAGATTGAATTTGTTTTATTGCATTTTTAAGGATATTTGGAGATGAAACAAAAATGTTTGCTGGATAAATATTTATATTATCAATTCTTCCCAAAACCATATTTTTAATTGTATCAAATGACTCAATTTCATCAATTTCATCACCAAAAAAATGAATTTTAAAAGCAAAATCGTCATATCCAGGGTAGATATCAATAACATCACCTTGAACTCTGAAATTTCCTCTATCAAAAACTGAAACCGTTCTAGAATATAAACTTTGAACCAGTTTTTCAAGGAGTTTAGTTCTAGAAATTTTTTGACCCTTTTTTAAGCTTATGATATTCTTTTTAAATTCTGAAGGATTTCCAATGCCATATAAACAAGAAACAGATGCCACAACCAACACATCTCTTCTTCCTGATAGCAAAGAAGAAGTTGTACTCAATCTTAATTTTTCAATTTCTGCATTTATTGACAAGTCTTTTTCAATATATTGACCAGTAATAGGCATATATGCTTCGGGTTGGTAATAATCATAATATGAAACAAAATATTCCACTGCGTTTTCTGGAAAAAACTGTTTAAATTCAGAATAAAGTTGTGCAGCTAAGGTTTTATTATGTGCTAACACTAATGTTGGTCTTTGAAGATTAGCTATTACATTTGTTACTGTAAATGTTTTTCCAGATCCAGTGACACCCAGCAAAACTTGTTCGCTCTGTTTACTTTTTAAATTTTTA
>PBNP01000020.1 GCA_002723295.1 Flavobacteriaceae bacterium
AACAGATATTTAGTGCTAATCCATATCTAAACAATTGGTCTGGAGAGTATAATGGTAGTCCATTGCCAACAGGAAGTTATTACTATCGAATAGATTTAGATGGTAATAATATTATAGACTTTGAGGGTTGGGTGTATCTAGTTAGATAATTATGAGTTCATTGAAATAAGGAACTCTTCATTATTCTCAGTTCTTTTAAAACGATCAATTATAAATTCCATAGCTTCAACAGGGTTCATATCTGCAAGATGTTTTCTCATTATCCACATTCTTTGTGTGGTGTTTTCATCTAAGAGCAGATCATCTCTTCTAGTACTTGAAGAAACAAGATCAATTGCCGGGAACATTCTTCGATTAGCTATTTTCCTGTCAAGTTGAAGTTCCATATTTCCTGTTCCCTTGAATTCTTCAAAAATTACTTCATCCATTTTAGATCCCGTTTCAGTTAAAGCAGTTGCAATAATTGATAAAGAACCACCTTTTTCTATTTTTCTTGCAGCGCCAAAGAAACGTTTAGGTTTATGTAGTGCATTTGCATCAACTCCACCACTGAGAATTTTTCCTGAAGCAGGTTGAACAGTATTATAAGCCCTAGCTAACCTAGTAATGGAATCAAGTAAAATTACTACATCATGACCACATTCAACTAGTCGTTTAGCTTTTTCTAAAACAATATTAGCAACTTTCACATGCCTATCAGCAGGCTCATCAAATGTTGAAGCTACAACTTCACCATCCACATTTCTTTGCATATCGGTAACTTCTTCTGGACGCTCATCAATTAGTAAAATAATTTGATAAACTTCAGGATGATTAGCTGCTATGGCATTAGCAATATCTTTAAGAAGCATTGTTTTACCAGTTTTAGGTTGAGAAACTATCATACCTCTTTGTCCTTTTCCAATAGGAGAAAATAAATCTATAATTCTTGTTGAAACTGTATTTTGTTTTTCAGCAAGTTTGAACTTTTCTTCTGGAAATAATGGAGTTAAATGTTCAAAGGAAACCCGGTCTCTTACAACTTTTGGATCAATTCCATTTATAGAATCTACCTTAATTAGAGGGAAATATTTTTCTCCTTCTTTTGGAGGGCGTACAGAACCTATAACAGTATCACCAGTTTTTAATCCAAATAATCTTACTTGTGATTGAGAAACATATACATCATCAGGTGAAGATAAATAATGATAATCAGAAGATCTTAAAAAACCATACCCTTCTTGCATTTTCTCTAAAACTCCCTCAGCCTGTATAATTCCTTCAAATTCAAAATCAGGTTCTCTATACCTATTTCTGTTATCCCTATTATGATTTACTTCCTTTTTCTTGATATTACTTTTGTTTTGAAAATGTTTATGTCTAGGATTTTCATTTTTCTGATTAGCCTCAATTTTATTATTACTAATATTGTTTGCTTTTTTTATAGAATCATTATCTCTGGAAAAATTAGGTTTCTTTTTGTTTGGAATACTAGAAATATTAGATTTTTCATTTTGTTTTGAAAATCTAGAACCATTAGCCTCATTATTTTCAGTACTTTTTTTATTAGCAACACTCTCAAGATTTGCTGAAACATAATCAATAATTTGATATACTAGGTCCTGTTTTTTTTGAGTAGATATTCCTTTCAAACCTATTGATTTAGCTATTTTTTGTAGTTCTGGTAGTTTTTTACTCTTTAATGCATTAAGGTCAAACATAATTTTATTATTTGTAATTTATTTTGGTAGAACAATCAAAACAGGAAGTGGGTTTGTTTTGATAAAATGTTGGAACAAAAATACAAACTTTTATTTGAATGATTACAAAATAAATTAATTTTAATAAAAAAATAATGATTCAAAGAGTTCAAAATCTATTTTTAGGAATACTAATTCTTATTAATATTACTTTTTATTCCTTATCAAATGATGTTTTTAAACTTCCTGATAATTTTATTTATTCAGAAACTTACCAATTTATATTTTACATTTTCCCAAGTATAATCTTTGCATTTATTTCATTATTACTTTATTCAAATAGAATTCGTCAGTTGTTTTTTAATAGAATTAATATTTTCTTACAAATAATTATAATTTTAATCTCACAATTAACCATAGATTTTAACCTTTCATATGATAGTAGTTCTATACTATATCTATTATTAAATCTATTTAATATTTTTTTGTTAATTCTTTCAAATAGGGGAATAATCAAAGATGAAAAGTTGATTAAATCTATTGATCGCTTACGTTAATTTTTGATCTTTTTCCTAATTCGATCACAAAAAGATTTTTAATCTTATTTTGATTAACTTCAAATTTTACTATTGTTCTTTTATTATGAAATCCATCTAATCCTGCAGCACCCGGATTTATATGCAAAAGACTTAGTTTTTTATCATTAATTATTTTTAAAATATGTGAATGACCACATATGAATAAATCAGGTTTATTTTTTACTAAAATTTTATAAATTTCGTCTGGGTATTTTCCTGGATATCCTCCTATATGAGTAATAAAAACAGAGATGTTTTCACATTTAAAAAATTGATTTTTTGGAAAAATTCTTCTCACTTTACTATCGTCAATATTTCCATAAACGCCTTTTAAGATTGAATATTTTTCAATTATTTTTAATACGCCTACATCTCCAACATCTCCAGCATGCCATACTTCATCTGCCCATTTAGCATATTTTATTATTTTGTTGTCTAAATGCCCATGTGTATCTGAAAGAAGTAAAATTTTTTTCATTTAATTGTAAATTAAATTAGTGATTTTAATTTAAGACTAAACAATTTTAAAGGAGAATCGGATATCTTTACAAAAACTAATACGCTTTGCGATTTTTTATAAAGTGCTCATATAATGGTTCAAAATTTCATGGATGGCAACGCCAAAATAATGCAATTAGTATTCAACAAAAGCTTGAAGAAGCTTTAAATTATATTCAAGGAGAACCAATAAAAATAACTGGAGCTGGAAGAACAGATACAGGAGTACATGCTCTTGAGATGTTTGCGCATTTTGATGTCATAAAATTATCTCATTCAAAAAAGGATTTTATTTTTAAATTAAATAGTATGCTTCCTAAATCTATTTCAATTAAAGACATATTAAAAGTAAAAGATGATGCAAATGCAAGATTTGATGCTATATCTAGAACATACGAATACTTTTTAAGTCAGAATAAAGATCCTTTTAATTATCCAAATCACTATTTTATTAAAGATAAATTAGATTGGGAATTAATGAATAAAGCTGCGAGCTTACTACTTAACTATAATGATTTTAAATGTTTCTCAAAATCCAATACAGATGTAAAAACATATGATTGTAAAATTAAATCTGCAGTTTGGGAATATTCAAATAATAAGGCTGTTTTTAAAATAACAGCAAATAGGTTCCTTCGAAATATGGTTAGAGCAATAGTTGGAACATTAATTGAAGTTGGAATTGGAAAGAAAAAAATTGATAATCTAAAACTTATCTTAGAAAGTAGAGATAGAAGTTTAGCTGGTTATTCAGTTCCTGCAAATGGTCTATTTTTAACCAAAATTATATATCCTAAATCAATTTTTATATAGAAATGTCAGATGTAGAAGGTAAAATTTTTGATTTCAAATTATTTAAAAAACTAATGGTTTTTGTCTCCCCATACAGGAGAGATTATTATATGGTAATGTTTTTTGCTATTAGTTTGTCTTTTTTTTCTATTATATCTCCATATCTTCTTAAGATAACAGTTGATGATTATATAACAAAAGGAGATTATAGTGGAATGCTTTTTTATTTGGGATTGATGTTTATCGCCCTTCTTTTGGTTGTAGTTTTTCAATTTCTTTTTGTTTATTATGCTAACTTTCTAGGGCAAAGAGTTATTAAAGATTTACGTTTAAGTTTGTTTAATAAGATTATTAAATTTAGAATGAGTTATTTTGACCATTCTGCAGTTGGTAAATTAGTAACAAGAGTAGTAAATGATATAGAAACTATAGCAAGCATATTTTCCCAAGGATTATTTATGATTATTGCAGACTTACTTCAAATGATTCTTGTAATTATAATTATGTTAATTATAAATTGGAAACTATCCTTGATTGTTTTTTCAATTTTACCTTTGATTTTATATGCAACTAGATTATTTCAAAAGTCAATGAAAATTGCTTTTGAGGAAGTAAGAAAAGAAGTAGCAAATTTAAACTCCTTTGTACAGGAAAGAATTAGTGGAATGAAGATTGTCCAAATATTCCACAGAGAAAATATAGAGTATAATAAATTCATTAGTATAAATGAAAAGCATAAAAAGGCATGGCTTAAGACAGTGTGGTTTAATTCAATTTTCTTTCCTGTTGCTGAAATTTCTTCATCAATTACTATTGGATTATTAGTATGGTATGGTGGATTAAATGTTAGTGCTGGAGGAGATGTAACATTAGGAGTAATTTTTTTATTTATTCAAATGTCACAACAATTATTTAAGCCTCTTAGGCAAATAGCAGATAAATTTAATTCATTACAAATGGGAATGGTTTCTACTAATAGAATATTTAAAATGCTTGAAACCAATAGTTCAATTACTAATAGTGGTAATTTAACTCTAAATAAATTAGAGGGATTTATTTCTTTTAAGGATATTAAATTTTCATATATTCCAAATCAACAAGTTCTAAAGGGGATTAATTTAAATGTTAGTCCTGGAGAAACGGTTGCAATTGTTGGACCTACTGGTGCTGGAAAATCTACACTTGTTCAACTACTTTCTCGTTTTTATGAATATGACTCAGGAGACATCACCCTTGATGGTATTTCCATAAACAAAATTAGGCTAAATTCATTAAGAGATAAAATTTGTTCTGTTCCCCAAGATGTTTTTCTATTTGCAGCATCAATTTATGATAACATTACTTTATTTAATGATTCTATTGATAAGCAAGAAGTAGTCTTAGCAGCTAAAAAGATTGGAGTTCATGATTATTTTTCAAGACTACCAGGGGGATATGATTTTAATGTTAAAGAAAGGGGGGTAATGTTATCTTCTGGTCAAAGACAATTAGTAGCTTTTTTAAGAGCTTATATTATTAATCCAAGTATTTTAATTTTAGATGAAGCCACATCTTCTGTAGATTCATATTCTGAGGAATTAATTAAAAAAGCCATGATTAAATTAACTAAGAATAAAACTTCAATAATAATTGCACACAGATTGGAGACTATAAGAAATTGTGATAGAATTGTTTTTATGGACTGTGGAAAAATTATTGAACAAGGAAAACATAAAGATTTAATGAAAATTAAATCTGGAAGGTATAAAAAGTTATATAATGTTCAGTTTGAATCTGAAAAAAGTAAAGAATTATTAAAAAGTTAAATCTTCACTTATAATTTTATTTAATTCACTTGAAGATTCAAATTTTACAGAATCACCATCTTTAAAATATGAAATTTTCCCTGTTTGTTCTGATATAACAATTGCAATGGCATCAGTTTTTTCACTGATTCCTATGCCTGCTCTATGCCTTAATCCATATCTTTTGCTAGAGTTATTGTTTTCGGAAACAGGAAGAACAACTCTTGTTGCTGTAACATAGTTATTTTTAATAATAATTCCACCGTCATGGAGTGGGCCATTTTTAAAAAAAATAGTTTCAAGTATTTGAGGTGATAGTTGAATATTAGTTATATCTCCAGTGTTTTTTACAAAATCTAAATTGGTGTTTCTTTCTAAGATTATTATTGCTCCAGTTTTTTCTTGGGCCATTTTGTTGCAAGAATCAATAATTAATTTAACATCAATTTCATTAGTTTTTTCTTTCTGATAAAGGAAATTAAAATATTTAAGTACATTTTTTCTTGATGTAAAATTTGATGAACCAACAAGTAAAAGAAACTTTCTTATTTCTTGTTGAAAAACTACAATTAATGCAAAAAACCCTACACTTATAAAATTTCCTAGAATATTACTTAAAACATCCATGTTTAAAATATCTGTTAGTTTCCATATCATGTATATAATTACAATTCCAAGAAAAATATTTATGGCTACAGTTCCTTTAACTAGTCTATAAAGAGAAAACAATAAAATAGCAACAAGGACTATGTCTACTAAATCAATCAAACTAATATTTAAAAAATCTAAATTGTCCAAAGGCTTTTTATTTATAAAAGTATAAAACTATATTAGGGCTTGCAATAAATCTAAACATTCTTTAGCAGTTTTCACATCATGAACTCTAAGTAATTTAGTGCCAGCTTGAAGAGCGACAGCATGTAAAAAAGTTGTTCCATTTAGTGAGTTTTTTGGTGAAGTGTTTAAAGTTTTCCATATCATGGATTTTCTAGAAATACCTATTAAAATAGGACAATTTAGAGAATGAAAAAGATTTAGGTTTTTTAATAATTCAAAATTATCATCAAGTGTTTTACCATAACCAAATCCCGGGTCAATAATTATATCATTAATACCTGCATTTGATGCTTTATTTATTCTTTTAGACAAATAGTTAATCACATCATAAACTATATTATCATTACTCAAATTTTTTTGCTTTGTTTTTGATATTCTATTTCTATGCATCAGAATATAAGGACAATTAAATTGACTTACAGTTTTAAACATTTGATGATCATATTCTCCGCCGGAAATATCGTTAATCATAACGGCACCAATTGACAAAGATTCATTAGCAACTTCTGATCGAAATGTATCAATTGAAAAAAGAGCTTCAGGAAAAGTAATAATTAATTTTTCTAGGACTGGCAGGAGTCTTTTTTTTTCTAACTCTTCATTGAGATTATTTGCTCCAGGCCTTGTGCTGATAGCGCCAAGATCAATAAAATCAGCGCCTTCCATGATTAATTTTTCACATTTTTTTAATGCTTTATCTATACTATTATAGCTACCTCCATCATAAAAAGAATCTGGAGTAAGATTAAGAATTCCAAGGATTTTTGGAATACTCAAATCAATTAATTTACCACGAAAATTTAAAGTCATAAGTTAAATTTATTTTGGGTAACTTTATTTAAAAGTTAAATGTTCGAATTAAAAATTTTTCGAAATTTACTATAAAATTTTTCCATGAGCACTACTGAGACTGAATACATTGAAGTTATTAATCAATGTAAATCTTTGTTTAAAAATAAATTGAAAGATTATGGCTCTGCATGGAGGATACTTAGATTACAATCATTAACTGATCAAATATTTATAAAAGCACAAAGAATAAGAGGTTTACAGACAAATAAAGAACAAAAGATTGCTGAAGGACAAATAGAAGAGTTTATAGGTTTAATTAATTATTCAATAATTGCTTTAATACAAATTGAACTCGGATTTGTTGATGAACCTGATATGAAAAATAGTGAAGCATTAGATTCTTTTGAAAAACATTCAAAAGAAACTTATAAATTAATGTTAGCAAAAAACCATGATTATGGCGAAGCATGGAGAGAGATGAGAGTAAGTTCATTAACAGATTTGATTTTACAAAAACTATTGCGTATTAAACAAATAGAAGAAAATGATGGAAAAACTCTTGTCTCTGAAGGAGTTGATGCTAATTATCAGGATATAATTAATTATTCAGTTTTTGCAATTATCCATTTAAAAGAAAAAAATAAATAGTAATGAGAAAAAAAATTATTGCTGCGAATTGGAAAATGAATAACACTAAAGAGGATGCTTTAAAACTGCTGGTTGATTTAGTAAATCAAAATTATTCTCCAGAATTAAGAATAATTATTGCTCCAGCTTTCACTCAACTTGCTATGGCTGCGGAGAAAACTAAGCTAACAAATATTGAGATAGCTGCACAAAATATTAGTTCAGAATCAAAAGGAGCTTATACTGGAGAAGTTTCTGCTGCTATGATTAAAAGTGAGGGGGTGAGGACTACTATTTTAGGTCATTCAGAAAGGAGAGCTTTGTTTAATGAGACAAATGATACTTTAAAGCTTAAAGTAAGAAGTGCAATTTCTGAAGGGCTTGAGGTTATTTATTGCTTTGGAGAAGAATTAAATGATAGAAAATTAGGCAATCATTTTAATGTAGTTAAAACTCAACTAAAGACTGCTCTTTTTAATGAGAATAATGAGTCATGGAATAAAATCATTTTAGCTTATGAGCCTATTTGGGCAATTGGTACAGGTGAAAATGCTAGTCCTGAACAAATTCAAGAAATGCATATGTTTATTCGTGATACTATTTCTGAGAAATATGGAGAATTAATAGCAAAAAATGTTTCGATTCTCTATGGTGGAAGTATAAAACCTAATAATGCCAAGGATATATTTTCAGAAGATGATGTTGATGGAGGTTTAATAGGGGGAGCATCATTAAATATTGATGATTTTTCATTAATAGTTAATTGTATACAAATTGAATAAAATATTAAGGTTTAGTATAAAACAATAATAAATGCTCTTCTATTATATTACATTACGTATAATTAATAGTAATTCACCGTTACCTAATGAAAATCCTGATGAAGATGTTGATGCAATTGTAAAAGTAGAAAGAGAACATGAGCTTATATTATACAATGATGATGTAAATACTTTTGATCATGTAATTGAGACGTTAATATCTGTTTGTGACCACACTCTTCTTCAAGCTCAACAATGTGCATATATTGTTCATTTTAATGGTAAATGTGTAGTGAAAACAGGTCCAATTTCAGATTTAGAACCCAGATGTATAAAACTACTTGAAGCTGGATTATCTGCAGAAATTGTATAGTTTTTTTATCATTTTAAAAAGCTGTAATTTCGAATCAAATTTAACCTAATGAGATTATTAGTAATGGTATTTTGTTTATTTAAATTAAGTGGAAGTAAATCGCAAAATTTTGATATTAAGGATAAAACAATTTATCAATTTGTAGTTGAGGATATATATGGTTCTAAATTTAATTTTGCTGATTTAAAAGGGAAGAAAATTATGATTGTAAATACAGCATCAAAATGTGGTTTAACTCCACAATATAAAGTGTTGCAAACTCTTTATGATAGATATAAAGACAATAACTTTATAATCATTGGGTTTCCTTCAAATGATTTTCTGTGGCAGGAACCTGGAACAAATGAAGATATAGCGGCTTTTTGTAAGGAAAATTATGGCGTTACATTTCCTATTATGAGCAAAATTAGAGTTAAAGGGAGTGATCAACATCCGTTATATTCTTTTTTAACACAAAAAAAATTAAATGGAGTTTTGGATACAAGAATTTCTTGGAATTTTCAAAAAATATTAATAAATAAGAATGGACATGTTTATAAATCGATCTCTCCTAGTAAAAGTCCTGATAATGATGAAATAATTAATTGGATAACCAATATTGAATGATTAAGCATAAGCTAGAAACAATTTGTTTACATTATGGTGAAATAGATGATTTAGTTTATAAAGGAGCTATTTCCCCTTTGTATATGTCAACCTCATATGGGTTTTCTGGGGTTGAGCAAAAAAGATATCCTAGATATTCAAACAACCCAAATCAAGAAGGTCTTGGGAAAAAAATTGCTGCTTTAGAAGGGGGTGAAAAAGGTTTAATTTTTGGTTCCGGCATGGCAGCAATAAGCACATGCCTTTTTTCTCATTTAAACAAAGGAGATCATATAGTTTTCTATAATGATCTTTATGGTGGCACAAGAAACTTGATTAAAGCAGAATTTGATAAATATGGTATTTCATACAGTTTTTCTAAAAGTTCAAAAATTAGTGATTTCAAAAAATGCATAAAAAATAATACTAAGGGAATCTATATAGAAAGCCCAAGTAATCCATTACTTAAAATAGTTGACATGAAAGCTATTTCAGATTTAGCCAAATCAAAAAAAATATGGACAATGATTGATAATACATTTGCTAGTCCAATAAATCAAAATCCAATTTTATTTGGCATAGATATTGTCATTCATAGTGCAACAAAATATTTGGGGGGACATAGTGATATTTGTGCTGGAGCTGTAGTAAGTTCAAAGAAACATATGGAGAAAATATATAATCTTTCAAAAAGCTTAGGAGGCAGTCTAAGTGATTTTTCAGCTTGGATGTTAGAAAGGAGCATTAAAACACTTCCAATTAGAGTTCGGGAACAAAATAAAAATGCAATTAAAATTGCAGAATTTTTAAAAAATCACGAATTGGTTTCAAATGTTTACTATCCAGGCCTACCAACTCATGAAGATTATAAAATTGCAAAAAAGCAAATGAATGGTTTTGGAGGCATGTTGTCTTTTGAAATTGATTCTAAGCTGAATCCACTTATTTTCTTTGATAATCTCAAAATTATTAAACCGGTAATGAGTCTTGCTGGGATTGAAAGCACCGTAAATTATCCCAAACTGACTTCACATTCTTCATTAACAAAAGACGAGAGAAAAAATCAAGGAATTTCTGATCAATTAATTAGATTTTCTTCTGGAATTGAATCTTTTTCTGATCTTAAAGATGATATTGAAAATGCTTTAAAAATTACAAAAAATGAAAGTTGATATTTTAGCATTTGGAGCACATCCTGATGATGTGGAATTAGGTTGTGGTGGAACTATTTCAAAAGCTGTTTCAGAACAAAAAACTGTTGGAATAGTAGACCTAACCCAGGGAGAAATGGGTACAAATGGATCTGCACCAATCAGAATTAAAGAAGCTAAAGAAGCTGCTAATATACTAGGTGTTAAATTTAGAAAGAACTTGGAATTTAGAGATGCATATTTTAAAAATGATGAAGATCATCAAAATAAAGTTATTCAAATTTTGAGATTACATCAACCAGAGATTGTTCTTTGTAACGCTATAGAGGACAGACATATTGATCATGGAAAAGGCTCTTCATTAGTTTCTGATTCATGTTTTTTAAGTGGACTTAGAAAAGTTAAAACTTATGATAAAAATGGAAAAGAACAATCTTCATGGAAACCTAAAGGAGTATATCATTACATTCAATGGAAAGATATTGAGCCTAATGTTGTTGTTGATATTTCTGAATTTTTAGAACAAAAAATTATAGCAGTTAATGCTTTTTCAAGTCAGTTTTCTTCCAAAGACAAGTCTTTTAAACCTACACCAATTAGCTCAAAAAATTTTATTGAAAGTATTAGTTATAGGGCAAAAAATTTAGGAAGACTTATAGGGACTGATGCTGGTGAAGGATTTGTTTGTGAAAGATTTCCTGCAGTAAAAAGTATAACTGATTTAATTTAAAAATTTTTTAAATTTGCACCTTAAATGGTGGTTGTAGCTCAGTTGGTTAGAGCGCCTGATTGTGGTTCAGGAGGTCGGCGGTTCGAGACCGCTCTTCCACCCAAGAAAACCTTCGAGAAACCGAAGGTTTTTATATTATACAATCTTACTAAAATTTTAATATAGTGTACTTAAAATTCTATAAAGAAAATATATGCCTATTATAATCCAGATTATCTTTCGGTTTTTTATATACCATTCCATGGAATATGAATTATTATCAATTACTTAGAGTTATTGTCAATTTTAATTATAAAGTATACTAAACCAATCAGGACAATTAAAAGAAGAAAAATGAAAATAAAATTATTTTCTGTTTTTGACAAAAATCCACTAGCTAGCTGATTATCTAAGAAATACACAAATAATCCTAGAGGTAATAGTATTATTAGATATTTATTTTTTTTCATATCGTCCAGGGGCCATTTTACGGCTTAATATTGAAAAAATTGGGTTAGGTAATATTTTTATTAAAAATACAATGATTTTCCAGGTTTTAGTTGGAACACATACTTTTTTTCCATTTAATGTTGCTATTACGGCTTCTTCTGCTATTCTTTTAGAGCTTTTTTTTAGAAAATTAGGCACTCTGTCCATTTCATCTTGAACACCACTTGAGGAGTGAAAATTAGTAACGGTATATCCTGGACATACAGCAGTTGAAGTAATGCCATTACGATTATAACTTAAATTTAAAGACTCACTAAATCTATTCATAAATGTTTTAATAGGGCCATATAATGATTGAATTTTTGAAGGTGGAGCAAATGCCGCAACTGATGAAACTATCATAATTCTCCCGTAATTGTTCTCAATCATATTTTTTAGAAATAGCTTTGACAATGAAATAACAGAAGTACCCAAAACTCTGATAAAATCTTCTTCATCTTTTAAAGATGTTTTATGAAAAAGAGTTGGTATTGCATATCCTGCATTATTTACTAAGATGTCTATTACATATCCATTAGATTCACAATATTTATAGATTTTGCTAGGAGATTCCTCATGATTTAAATCACATGCATATAAATCAACATTTACATTGTATTTTTTTTTGATATTTATTGATATGTTTTTTAATACTTTTTCTCTTCTTGAAGTTAGAAGAATATTATAACCTCTTTTTGCTAATGAATTTGATATTTCAAGTCCAATTCCTGAAGAAGCTCCTGTTATTAAAGCATATGATTTATTCATTACAAATTGGTTTTTAACTTATACCCGTAAAAATATTTTCTTTTTATATAGGAAAAATAAAAATATCCATTGAACAAATAATAAACAAAAAACGTATACAACTGAGTTAAAAGGTTCCCCAACTATATCTAAAAGCCATTTAAACAATGAATTTGTAGTAAAATTCCAATTAATGAAAACTATAGACATGTATATCAAAATAGAATTCATTCCTATTATTTTAAAGAAAAAAGCCCACTTTTTGTAATTAAGAACATCAATAATGTAGTAAAAAATTGACATTAGAAGTAAACTCAGACCTCCACAATGCAATACAAAAGAACTAGTCCATAAATTCTTATTTATTGGAAAAATAAAATTCCATAATTGAGCAATTAAAATGAAAGAAAAACTAATGAGTAACATTTTAATTATTGAATCTTTCTTTTTTAATGGATTTGTATTGATTAAAAGACTTCCTGTATAAATTCCTAAAAGAGCTGTAGATATTGCAGGGATTGTAGAGAATAATCCTTCTGGATCATGTATTCCAAGATATAATTTTCCAGGCATAATAATCCTATCTAGGTATGAAACAATATTGCCTTCCATAGATAAATCTCCAGAAAGATATCCTGGAGCAGAAAAAAACAAGAAGAGCAGCCAATATGAAATTAAAATGCCAAAAAACCAAAAAACTTGTTTCTTTTGATTAAAAAATAAATAAATAATGTTTGCAAACATATAGGCTAAACCAATACGCCCAAGAACACTTCCAAACCTAATTTCATCTATTGGCTTTAATTCCAAACCATTATTATAAACTACACCGAGTAAAACAAGTATAAGACCTCTTTTAATTATACGTATTAACAAATCCATTTTATCTCTACCCATTTCCATTTGTTTTCCAATTGAATAGGGAGTTGCTACACCTGCCAAAAATAAAAATAAAGGAAAAATTAAATCATAGAATGAGAAGCCATGCCATGTTGGATGTATAAACTGATTAGATAATCCAACCCAGAAAGAAGTTGGTTTAATTTCAGAATATGTATGAAAAATTCTTTCAGCTCCAATAATCCAAAACATATCAAACCCTCTTAGGGCATCTAATGAATATAATCTTTTTGAAGTATTAACTGGCTTCATATCAGGATATTAATAAATTAATAAGGCGCAAGATAATTATAATTATTCTTAAAATTTAGAAGAAAAATATTATATTAGTTGTCCTTTTGATTAAAAATGAAAAGAAGACTTTTAGATATAGAATTTCCTGATGGTGTAAAATATATTTTTATCAATGATAGAAGATTTGATAAAAGAGAATTTTACAAAGCTAAAGCTTTAGAAAGAAGAAGAGGAAAAAAGGGAAGATTTGTTTCTTTAAAAGATTAATTATCTAAATTTTTTTTTATTTATTAATGCTTTACATCCCTAAACTTTTTAGCTATTTTTTAATTTTCTCTATGTTCTTTTCTTGTAAAATAGAAAAGAAAGAAAAATATATAAATCAAAATTATTACGAGTATATAATAAAAGATAAAGATTTTAGAGATAGAACGAAGGATTCATTAAAAGGAAATTATATTGAATTAAATTCAGGTCACACATATTATGAAATGTCAAATAATGAATATCATGGATCTGCATTAATTTTGGTTCATGGATTTTCTGTTCCCTCATATATTTGGGATCCAACATATGAAAGCGCTAAAAAAAGAGGAATAAAAGTTGTAAGGTTTGATTTATATGGCAGAGGCTTTTCAGAGAACTTAAATTTACCCTATTCTGACTCCTTATTTGCTTCTCAAGCATGGCAGCTTTTAGATTCATTATCAATAAATAAAATATTTTTGGTAGGTCTTTCTAATGGAGGAAGGGTTATTTCAAAAATGGCGCAGATTAATCCAAATCGAATTGATAAATTAATTTATGTTTCTTCTAATAGCTTCTTGGATGTTAATGAAACAATTGATAAATCGGTAAGTAAAAAAGAAGTTAAAGATTATATTGCTAAATATGAGTTACTTTCCAAATTACAATTAAACGACTTTAAGTATCCTGAAAAATATATAGGTTGGGAAAAAAAGTACTCTGAGTTATTTAAATATAAAGGTTTTGCAAGAGCATTGATATCTACTAGAAAGAACCATATTTCACTTGATCTTATTCACAAAGAAATTTCTAAGAAAAAGATTCCTATATATATGATTTGGGGAAAGCATGATTCTGTAGTAAAATATGATTCTTTTGAATCTAAATTGGATGCTTTATTTCCAAACAGAAAAGAGGTTTTCTTTGAAGAGGCAGGACATTTACCTCAAATAGAAGTTCCTGCAGAATTTGAAAAAGTGTTATTTGATCAGATTATTAATTTCAGAAATAAAAAAACTTAATGAAATAGTAATTAACACTAAAAATGTAGTATAATTAAAATAGCTACTATAGAAATTTTGTTTTAGATTTTTGCCTATTTTTTCAGCCAAGATAGAAACTAAAAAAAATATAATAAAGGCAATAAAAATAAATGTTATACCAAGAATAAAAAATTGATAATTGATTGGTAAAGTTTTATGGAAAATAAACTGAGGAAATAAGCTTAAAAAAAACAGCATTATTTTGGGATTGCTTAAATTCATTATTAATCCAGTTTTGTAAGGGTTTTGAAATGATTGAATTTTATTTTCACTTAGTTTCATTGCATTAACAGGTAAACTTAAAAATGCTAGATATCCAAGATATATTGCTCCAATTAACTTAATTACTGAGGCAACATAATTATATTCTAACAAAATCCATGAAAGCCCAAAAACACTTAACATTGTATATATACACAATCCAGTTATTAATCCTAATGATATTAAAACACCTTGATTGATTCCTCTTTGAATACTTTGAGATAAAACAAAAATAATATCTGGACCTGGACTTAATGTTAATAATGTAACAGTTCCGCAGAACATAAAAAAAACATCTTGATCCATTATTTTTTTATATCATTCATTAAGTTTAATTCTATTTTTTCTATTTACTAGTTCCCAAGCAGTATGGAAAATTAATTTAGCACGTTTAGATAATAAAGGATATAATATTTTATCAGGTGTATCAGTAGGTTTATGATAATCTTCATGAGTTCCACTGAAATAAAAAATAACAGGTATGTTTTTTTTTGCAAAATTATAATGATCACTTCTTCGATAAAATCTTTCTGGGTGATTTTCATCATTAAAAATATAATCAAGTTTCAGTTTGCTATATTTTGAGTTTGTCTTTTCAGAAACATCGTGTAACTCTTGACTTAACTTATCTGAACCAATAAGATAAATATAATTCGGATCCGTATCATTCCTTTTAGGATCAAGCCTTCCAATCATATCAACATTTAAATTTGCAACGGTATCCTCTAATGGATATAAAGGATTAGCAGTATAATATGCGGACCCTAATAAACCTTTTTCCTCACCAGTTAAGTGTAGAAATAAGATAGATCTTTTGGGACCTTTTCCATCAATATATGCTTTTTGAAAGGCTTGTGCTATTTCAAGAAGAACAACACTTCCAGAGCCATCATCATCAGCCCCATTATAAATTTCACCATTTATGATACCTACATGATCCAAGTGAGCTGAAATAATAATATGTTCTTCTGGTATTTCACTTCCAGGTATTATTGCAGCAATATTTTCTGTATCAATTTTTTCACCATTTTTAGTCATTAGAGTCATTTGTTGCATGTAATCATTAGTGTTTTGCGCAGGTGAAATATTATTGGATTTATAAAAGTCTTTTAAAAATTTAATTGCTTTTTTTTGACCTATTTTACCAGATTCTCTGCCTTCAAAATCATCTGATGCGTAGACATATAGTAAATCTTTAAGTTCAGAAGAAGAGATAGTTTTTGCATAAAACTCTGAACTTGTTTGACTAAATGAAAATTGGAAACAAATTATTAGTAGAAAATAAACAATTTTATTCTTCATGATACTAAGCTATAATTTTTTTTTATTTCATTATTTATTGAATCCCATAATTTAATTCTCATTTTAAGTGCATTTTTTGCTGTAGTTAATGCCTCTTCCCATTTAGTTTGATTTTTTCCACAGAGTTTTGATATTAATTTAATTGCCATTGGCCCATGTTCATCTCCATCTAACTCAATATGTCTTTCAAAATAATATAATGTATTTTCTATCGATTTTTCATTATTTTTTTTCAATTTTTTCAAAAACTCTAAAAATAATTCAGGTAATAATTCTTCTCTTCCAAAAGTAAATGCTGCTGCAGTTTCATGAAGTTTGTCTTTTTCAATTATTGAAAAAGTAAATTCTATGAATGATTTAACTGCAATTGGTATATTTTCAGCATTTAAAGCATTATGTACAGTTTTTCCTCCTTTTATATTTCTTGTAAAACGTTCAATAACTTTGGTGTTTGCATTAATCTTTCTCATGCTTTTTAAATACATTTCAAAATGACTTAAAATCTCACCATCTATATTTACATCTGTTTCCTCACTCCAAACGATTTCATTTATTAATCTTCCAGCTTCAGGTAAATTTGATGGCAGCCATGGAATTCTTGTGCATGTTAATTCTGCTTGAAGTTTTTTCAGTAAAGACATAAAATCCCATACCGCAAAAACATGATATTCCATGAATATTTTTACATCATTAATCGTTTTAAGATTATTATAAAGTTCGTGTTTAATTAGTTTCTTTTTTAGAGGAAGTAATTCTTTTTCTATTTTGTCAATCATAATTATATTAATAAAAGGTATGCAAATATAATATAGACTATAATAAGATTTAAAAAAAATACATTATACTAAAGATGTTATAAAAGGTAATTACAAAATTTGATATTTGCTTATAAGAAAATAATTAAATCAAAGTTTTTTTAATATTATAAAGTAATCAGTCTTTTTAATTAACAAATGATTTTTGATTATAATTTTGTAGATTTGCATGCAATTACATTTTAAAATGGATTGCAAATGAATCCCAAAAAAAAATTTCAGGAAGCTTTAACTTTTGATGATGTTTTACTTGTTCCATCGTATTCTAATGTTCATCCTAAAGATGTTTTAATTTCTTCTCGCTTTTCTCGAAATATTAACTTGAATATTCCGATTACATCTGCAGCAATGGACACTGTAACTGAGAGCAGCATGGCAATTGCAATAGCTCAAGAGGGTGGAATAGGAGTTCTTCATAAAAATATGTCAATTTCTAATCAGGTCGAAAAAGTTCGGACAGTAAAGAGATCTGAATCTGGGATGATTATAGACCCAGTTATTTTAAATCTTGATGCTAAAGTTTCAGATGCAAAAGAAATCATGAAAAAATATAGCATTGGAGGAATTCCAATTGTTGATAAAAAAGGGATTCTAAAAGGTATTGTTACAAATAGAGATTTACGCTTTGAACGAGACAATAAAAGGGTAATAACTGAAGTCATGACATCCAAGAATTTAATTACTGTAAAAGAAGGAACTTCTTTAAACGATGCAGAACAAATTCTTCAAAAGCATAAAATAGAAAAACTGCCAGTTATTGATACAAAAAACAAATTGGTTGGATTAATTACATTTAGAGATATAACTAAGCATAGCTCAAAACCTATTTCAAATAAAGATATATTTGGCAGATTAAGAGTTGCAGCAGCTATAGGTATAGGTGGAGATGCATTTGAAAGAACCACTGAGTTAGTTAAAGCTCAAGTGGATGCAATAGTAATTGACACAGCTCATGGACATAGTAAAGTAGTTTCAAAAATTATTTCGAAAATAAAATCTAAATTCCCAAAAATTGATTTAGTTGCTGGAAATATAGCTACAGCTGAAGCAGGTATATATTTAGCAGATCTTGGAGTAGATGCTATCAAAGTTGGAATAGGTCCTGGTTCAAT
>PBNP01000021.1 GCA_002723295.1 Flavobacteriaceae bacterium
GTCGGGAATGGATAAGCACTGAAAGCATCTAAGTGCGAAACCAACTTCAAGATGAGATTTCTTTTAAGGGTTGTTGAAGACTACAACGTTGATAGGTCACAGGTGTAAAGGCAGTAATGTCATAGCCGAGTGATACTAATTACCCGTAAGCCTATTGTAGTACTTTTTCTTTTTGATTTTTGTTTACTTGTACTATGTATTTTTTCAATATATTAATTTATTGGCTTATGCCTTAAAACTTAGGGTGGTTATAGCAATGGGGCTCACCTCTTCCCTTTCCGAACAGAGAAGTTAAGTCCATTAGCGCAGATGGTACTGCCATTAGGTGGGAGAGTATGTCACCGCCTTCTTTTAAAACCCTTCACTTTTGTGAGGGGTTTTTTTAATATATTATAAACTTATTTTTTTACTTCTCATTTTTTAGAATTTTTTAAAACTAATTACATATAAAAAAATAACCCCAATTTAAATCGGGGTTATCTAAACAAACAATAAAAAACATCAATAACTTTTCAATTTCACAGTTAGCTGCTTTAATTAAAAGCAAGATCAGTATTTTACTTGTTAAATACATATATTTAAGTTTAAATAATCGAAGAATTTAGTTAATTAAGATAATTAATCATTTAATTGTGAAATATTTATTTTTTAAATACTTTTTTTAAATAATTAGCAATTTCAATGGCAAATCAGAAAGATAAATTTAGAGTATTAGGTGTAATGTCTGGAACATCATTAGATGGGGTAGATCTTGTTTTGGTTGATTTTGTAAATAAAACATGGAAATTTAAAATCTTAAAATGTTGTACTATTAATTATTCTAATAAATGGGTTAGAATTTTAAATGATTTATATAATAAAGAAAAAGATAAAATTATAGAAATTGACAAGTCATATACTAATTATTTATCACGCATTATTTCAAGGTTTATTATTGAAAACAAAATTAATAATATTGATTTGGTTTGTTCACATGGTCATACAGCAATTCATAAACCTGAGGATGGTCTAACCTATCAGATTGGAAATCTTAATCATATAAATGACTCTTATAATTTAATGACTATTTGTGACTTTAGGAAGCAAGATTTATTTTTAGGAGGTCAGGGAGCGCCATTAGTTCCCGTTGGAGATGCAATACTTTTTTCCGATTATTCAGCCTGTTTAAATCTTGGAGGTTTCGCAAACATTTCAAAAGATTTTAACTCAAAAAGGATTGCTTTTGATATATGTGCAGTTAATATTGTTTTGAATTATTTATCTTATAAAAAAGGTTTGACCTTTGATAAGGATGGAGTATTAGCCCGTTCAGGACAAATAAATCAAAGCTTATTAGATAAATTAACTAAATTGGATTATTATTCATTAGGTCATCCTAAATCTCTTGGAAAAGAATGGGTTGTGTCTAACATATTTCCTATTATTGACCAAGCTTTAGTTAAGTATAAGTTTGAAAATGTAATTCATACTTATACATATCATACTGCAATAATGATTTCGAAATCTCTTGAAGATACTGATGATGTATTAGTAACAGGGGGAGGTGCTTTAAACAAGTTTTTAATTGAAACAATAAAAAAATTAACTAAAGCAAAGTTAATTCTTCCTTCTATTGAAATTATTGAATTCAAGGAAGCATTAATTTTTGGGTTCTTAGGCGTTTTAAAATATTTAGACATAGATAATTGCTGGTCTTCTGTAACAGGCGCATATAAAAACCATAGTTCTGGAACTATCTATTTTGCTAAATCTTAATTAATAATAAAATTATTGACTTATCTCAAAAACATTTTGTTACTTGAAGGTCAATCATAGAAAGAGTCAATGGAGATATTAATTATAGGTCTATTTGCAATGGGTTATTTAGCAATAACTTTAGAGCATACTTTAAAAGTAGATAAGTTAATTCCCGCTTTAACTATGATGGCTCTTCTTTGGGCTATAGTAGCTGTTTTTGATTTACCGGTATATGAAGTAAATACAGTTTTAAAAGAATTAGAGCCAACACATATTGATAAGATTTTATTGCATCATTTGGGTAAAACTTCAGAAATTATCATTTTTTTACTTGGCGCAATGACAATAGTTGAAATAATAGATTATTTCAATGGGTTTTTTAGTATTAAGTCATTCATTAATACTAAAAGTAAGGTTAGACTTTTATGGGTTTTCTGTGCTTTGGCATTTGTTCTTTCTGCTATAATTGACAACTTGACTGCAACTATTGTTTTAATAACTATTCTTCAAAAAATAATTCATAATCGGGAAACAAGACTTTGGTTTGCTGGTTTAATAATTATTGCTGCAAATGCTGGAGGAGCATGGTCACCTATAGGAGATATAACAACAACAATGTTATGGATTGGTAAAAAAGTAACTACTTTAAACTTGATAGGGTATTTGTTAATTCCATCATTGGTTTGTGTGTTAATTCCTTTAATTATTGCTTCATTTCTTCCATCATTTAAGGGTGATATTTTAATTGACAATAATGATGATAAATCAATTTCTCAACCTAAGGGAACAGTTATGCTTTATTTAGGACTTGGAGCTATAATTTTTGTTCCATTTTTTAAAACTATTACTAGTTTACCTCCATATGTTGGGATGATGCTTTCGCTTGCTTTTGTTGCAACATTTGCTGAAATTTTCAGCAAAACTAAAATTCAAATTAGTTCAATAGACTTTCAAAATGATTCTTTTCAGGGGAATAGTCCTGTTCACAGTTCTTTATCCAAAATAGAATTACCGAGCATTCTTTTCTTTCTTGGAATTTTACTAGCTGTTGCTGCTTTAGAATCTTTGGGAATATTATTTGAATTTGCAGACGATTTGAATAATTTGATTCCTAATACTGATATTGTAATTCTAATTTTTGGATTTGCTTCAGCAGTAATTGATAATGTTCCGTTAGTTGCTGCAAGTATGGGAATGTTCCCTGAATTGATTGATGATCCCCTTTGGCATTTTATAGCCTTTTCTGCAGGAACTGGAGGCAGTATGTTAATAATTGGATCTGCAGCTGGAGTTGTTGCTATGGGTATGGAAAAAATAGATTTCTTTTGGTACTTGAAAAAAATATCATGGTTGGCATTAATTGGATTTATTTCTGGTTCATTAACTTTTGTAGTGTTAAGAAGTTTTATTGTTTAAATAAAATTTAAGAATTATTTTTTCGTTATAATTAAATCAAATTATACTTTATCATGTTTTTTTTTCAAGATAATTCAACTTTACAAATAGAAAAATCAATTTCAATATTAGAGCTTATCCAAAATGGAGGGGTTGGAGGAATGATAATAATTGGAATTCTTTTTATCTTACTTATAGTAGTAATTTATATCTATTTTGAACGCCTATTTGCAATTAGATCAGTTTCTAAAATAGATAAAAACTTCATGCCTCAAATTCGAGCTAATATCTTAGAAGGAAAAATTGATGTTGCAAAATCTATATGTCAATCTAAAGACAAACCGGTTGCTAGATTATTAGAAAAGGGAATTTCTAGAATTGGAAGACCATTGGAGGACATTAATTCTGCTCTTGAAAATGCAGGAAGAATTGAGATTTATAAGTTAGAAAGAAATGTAAGCATTCTTGCAACAATTTCCGGTGTTGGTCCAATGATAGGTTTTTTAGGTACTGTAATTGGAATGATTCTATCAATTTTTGAAATATCAAATGCGGGGGGGAATATAGATATGCAATTGCTTTCAAATGGGCTATACACAGCTATGACAACAACAGTAGCTGGACTAATTGTTGGAATAATTGGATATATCACCTATAATCATTTGGTTGTGAAAACTAATAAGATTATATATCAAATGGAAGCTACATCTCTTGAGTTTTTTGATCTACTAAATGAGCCTACTTAAAAAATGAATTTTAAAGGAAGAAATAAAATAAGTCCAGAATTTAATATGTCCTCGATGACAGATATTGTTTTCTTGTTATTGATTTTTTTTATGATTGCTTCGACCCTTTCAAAACAATTAGACACTATAAATGTTCAATTGCCGAAAGCAAAGGGAAAGACTGAAAACAGAAGATCAGTTGCTGTTACAATAACATCTTCAAATAAACTATATGTTAATGATGAACTTGTTAACAAAAGTTATTTACAACAAAAAATCATTGAACAAATGGAAGGCATTCAGCCTCCTTCTTTAATTTTGAGAGCGGAAAATCAAGTTTCAATTGATGAGGTTGTCTATGTAATGAATATAGCTAATCAAAATAGTATTAAGGTTGTTCTAGCAGTTGATGCAAAATAAAATGAAACTTTTTAACTCACCACACAAAAGAAAATCTTTTATAATAACTATACTTTTAGTCGCTTTATTGTTCTTGTTTTTTTCATTAATGGGCTTGAGTTATATTGATCCTCCTATAGAATATGGCATGGAAGTAAGTATTGGTAACAATTTTAATGGTAAAGGAGAGATTAAATTAAATAAAAGTCTTACTGTTGATGAAAAACAAGAAAAGAAACTAGATGAAAGTAAAACAAAATCAAAACCTATTGATAATATAAATAGTAAAACTAAAAAGGTAATTACTCAAGAAAACACAAATTCTACTATTGTAAAAAATAATTCTAAAGATTCATTAAATTTTGCTGATAAAAAAGACAGTAATACAAAGATTGTAGAATCAGAACAGAAAAAACAAAAAATTCAAGAATCAACAAAATCCATTTTATCAAACTTAATTAATTCTGAAAATAACAATCAAGTTGATCAAGGCGTTGGAGACTCTGAAACTAATGATGAGCAAGGAAAATCAAATGGAAATCCGTATTCTACTATATACTATGGTCAAAAAGGAAGGGGAGGTGAAGGAGTAGGATATGGACTCAATGGAAGAAGTCTTCAGGTAAATGGAAAACAGACTCAAAATTGTAATGAAGCTGGAACTGTTGTTGTTAGAATTGAAGTTAATCCTAAAGGAGATGTAATATCTGCTAAACCAGGTGTTAAAGGAACCACAAATAATCACCCATGTTTGTTAGAGCCTGCTGAGATAACAGCCAGAATGCATAAATGGTTTCCTGACAATAATGCTCCTGCGAGGCAAATAGGTTTTGTTGTTATAGAGTTTAAGTTAGTTGAGTAATTAATGAGGAAGTATTCAGAGGTTTTAAAATTTTTATATAAAGAAATTCCTATTTATCAAACACAAGGCAAAGAAGCTTTAAAGTTTGATTTATCCAAAATGAAAGCATTTGCTAAAAAATTGGACAACCCACAAAAGAGAATTAAATCTATTCATATTGGTGGAACAAATGGAAAAGGAAGTACAGTTCATATAATTGCAGCAATGCTTCAAGTAAATAAAAAACGAGTTGGAATATTTACTTCTCCTCATCTAAAAGACTTTAGAGAAAGAATAAAAATAAATGGGATTTATATTGAAAAGGATTATGTAGTAGATTTTGTAAATGAACATTTCAATTTTGTAATTGAAAGATCACTTTCTTTTTTTGAATTAACATTTGGATTAGCATTACAATATTTTGTTGATAGGAAAATAGACATTGCAATAATTGAGGTAGGAATGGGTGGTCGGTTAGATGCAACTAATATAATTAAACCAGAAATTAGTGTAATTACAAATATCGGTTTTGATCATCAAGAATTTTTAGGAAATAGTCTTAAAAAAATTGCCAAAGAGAAAGCTGGAATTATAAAGTCTGGAGCACCAGTTATAATTGGTGAATGTAATAAAGAAATAGATGATGTTTTCAGAAAAAAAGCCAATGATAAAAAAACCAAAATCATTTTTATCGATAAAAACTTAAACAAAAAATTTGATACTGATTTGGCTCCAAATTATCAAAGATTAAATATAAATTTAGCAGAACATGTAATTACCCATCTAAAGTTTTTTAAGGTTTCAGATAAAGAAAAAAAACTTGCATTAAAAAACGTGAAGCAATTAACCAATTTTATTGGCAGGGGGGATATATTAGAAATAAATCCAAGAGTTGTTGTTGACATTGCTCACAATTTAGAGGGATTTGTTTCCTTAAGAGATCAATTATTAAATGAAAAATATGAGAAGCTACACATTGTGATAGGTTTTGTTAAAAACAAGATGGTTAATCAATTATTACCAATTCTTCCTTCTTCTGCAAAATTTTACTTTTGTTCACCTAACATAGATCGAGGTATGAATCTAGATAAATTATGTGATATTGGCTCAAAAATGAGTATTTCGTTTAAATCATTTAATTCTGTAAAACTAGCTTTAAATAAAGCAAAAGAAAATGCAACTTCTAAAGATCTAGTTTTAGTTACTGGAAGCACTTTTGTAGTTGCTGAGATATTGTAAAACAAAGCTTTGAAAATACAAAAAACTCTTATATATTTGCTCCTCTTCGGGCGCTTAGCTCAGTTGGTTCAGAGCATTTGGTTTACACCCAAAGGGTCGGGGGTTCGAATCCCTCAGCGCCCACATACTGAGGATTTACTTTATAATTGAGTCTTTCTTTTATTTGGTAGATCCTATTAATTAACCTTATTTAGATTGGGTGAAAAGCCAAGGAATAAAATCAGGATCAGAAAATAGATTATCCCAGCTATTATGATTTACACCTTTATGAATTTTAAAAATCACATCAATCTTTTCTTTTTTCATTGCTTCATACATAAGTTTTGAATGAATTATTGGGACGACATTGTCTTTGTCTCCATGATCAATTCGCCATGCAGGCTGACGGATTTTTTTTGATATTTCTGGATTTGCTCCACCGCAAACAGCAAATGCAGCAGCAAACATTCTCGGATTGCGGTAGACCATTTCAAATGTTCCCATTGCACCCATGGATAATCCGCCAATATAAATTCGCCTTTCATTAACACTATATTTTTTAATTAAATCGTTAATCATTCCTTCAACTAAATCAAGAATAGGATTATCTATTGGATTCTTAGAATATTCAAATTTCATAGGTTCTGGTCTATCAAGAATTGTTGCCCAATAATAATTAGAAGGACACTGAGGAAATACAACAATAGCAGGGTATTTATCCCGAAATTTTTTATCTAAAAAAAGATTGCTGCCATGAAATAATTGCAATTCATTATCGTCTCCTCGTTCTCCAGCTCCATGTAGAAATATTAAAATAGGATATTCTGCATCTACTGAATAATCTTTAGGTAATAAATAACGGTAAGGTAAAACTTGTCCATTATTTTTATAAATAGCTGGTTCATAAGATTGCCCATTTATATAAAAAGTCAATAAATAAATAAAAGGATAAAAGATTTTTATTAAATATAATTTCATTGCTGTTTTATATATACTATTAATCATGGATTTTCCCAGGTTCTCTTATGTTTTTTCCTTTTCTATTATTTAAATTATCTCCAAGATCATTTCTTGCTATTTCAGCTAATTCTTCAAGCTCTTTAACAACTTCTGGATAGAGTTCTTTTACATTATATTCCTCACCAGGATCCCTTCTTAGATTATAAAGAGCAAATTCTGTAGTAAATTTTCCATAGGGTCCAGGATGACCATCATTTTTGGGTAGTACATTTTTGTATGAACGACTTTCATGCGGAAAAATTAATTTCCAGTTATCTTTTCTGACCGCCTCTAAGTTGTTTTTTCCATAATAATAGTAAAGGTGATTTCTAGGATTAGATTCTATATCTCCCTCTAGGATAGAGGAAATATCTACACCATCTATTTTATGTTTAGGAAGCGAAGATGAAACTATTTTAGCAATTGTAGGAAAAATATCAATTGTAGCTACAATTTTATTTGATATACTTCCAGCTGAAATAACTCTTGGCCATTTCATTATTGTTGGAACTCTTTGACCTCCCTCAAAGCTTGTTCCTTTACCTTCTCTAAGGCCACCAGTAGACCCTGCATGATTACCAAAATTTAACCATGGACCATTATCACTTGTGAATATTAAAAGGGTGTTTTCTTCTAAATTATTATTTTTTAGCGTTTTAACTATTTCCCCTAATGACCAATCAATTTCCATCATTAAATCTCCATATAGACCCTGAGAACTTTTTCCTTTAAATTTATTTGATACAGCTATGGGTACATGAGGCATAGAGTGAGGTATATATAGGAAGAATGGGTTATTTTTGTTATTATTTATGAATTCGATAGACTTTTCTGTATATAAGGTTGTAAGTTTAGCTTGATCTTCTAATGTTTTAATTTCATCAATTTTTTCAAAGTCTTTTATCAAGGGTAATTGTGGGTAAGATTTTTTTTTCCAATTAGATATATCAGATATTTGATTTCCATCAAAATCAACAGGCCACATATCATTTGAGTAAGGCAATCCTAAATATGTATCAAAACCATGATTTAGTGGAAGAAATTTTTCTTGAAACCCTAAATGCCATTTACCAAATATAGATGTTGAATAACCTTTTTCTTTTAATAATTCAGCTATAGTAATTTCGTTTTCATTTAATCCTATAGTTGAGTAAGGCATTAAAGCACCACTAATTCCAATCCTATTAGAATAGCATCCGGTAAGTAATGCAGCTCTAGAAGCACTACACACAGCTTGAACAGAATAAAAGTTAGTAAATAAAATTCCTTCTCTTGCAAGTTGATTTATGTGTGGAGTCTCATAATTTATTGATCCAAAAGGCATTATATCTCCATAACCTAAATCATCCATAAATATTAATATGATATTAGGCTTTTCAATTTGGGAGATTTTTTGCAAAGATTTTTTTTCAGAGCAACTTAGAAAACATATTATTATAATAAATATTAAACGTTTTTTCATTTGTTAAATGTAACACAAAAACGTTAATTCAATTAGAAATTATATACCCCTATAATTAATAAAAACATTTAATCTATTTATTGTTAAATTAGTTTTAGAAAACATGAATCATGAGTAGTTTAAATACATCTTTTATAGTAAAAAAAGAAGATTTGTTTCGGGCTAAGTTTTCAAAGGATATAATTCCAATTCTGAAAACAAATGAAATTATATTAGAAATTGAAAAATATGCGTTTACTTCAAATAACATAACATATGCAGTTACTGGTAAAACACTAGGCTATTGGAATTTTTTTCCAGCAAAGGAGCCTTTTGGGATTGTTCCAGTATGGGGTTTTGCAAATGTTGTTTCTTCAAAAAATAAAAGTATTTCTATTGGAGAAAGATATTATGGGTATTTTCCCATGAGTAATTACTTAAAAGTTATTCCAAAAAAAATTAATAATTTAGGTTTTATAGATGATTCAAATCATAGAAGGAAACTTCCTTTTGTTTACAATCATTATTTAAGGATTGAAAAAGAAAATGACAAATTAATAAATTATCACCCTTTAATAAAGCCCCTTTTTTTAACTTCCTTCTTGAACTACTTTTACCTGAAAGATGAAAATTTTTTTGAATGTAATCAGATAATACTTACAAGTGCATCATCTAAAACAGCTTTATCGTTAGCATTCTTATTATCAAAATATAAATTACTAGATAAGAAAAAAATTATAGGGATTACATCAAAAAGAAATATAAAATTCTTATCAAAAATTAATTTTTACGATACAGTTTTACCTTATGATAATGCATTGCAAAAACTAAATTTATCCAGATCAGTAATTGTTGATTTTGCTGGTAATTCTGATTATTTAAATAAACTTTATAAATATTTAGGAGAATTTTTGAACCATATATGCTTAATAGGTTTAGCGGATTGGTCATCAAATATGGATTTTAAATCTATTCCTAATTCAAAATTTTTCTTTGCCCCAAGTCATGCTGAAAAAAGATATAAAAAAATGGGAGTTAAAAAAACTACATTATTAGCAAATAAATTAATGAAAGAGTTTATTTTGAAAATAAAAAATCATATAAAAATTAAAAATTTAAGTTCATCTAAAGAGATACATGAATTATATATAAACTCGCTAAAAGGAAAGATTAACCCAAGAAATGGATATATGGTAAAGCTAAATAAATAATCTACTAAAACGTATTTTCTAATATCTTCACTTTTGAGGAATAAATATTATCTTCTAGAATTCAACTTTGCTAATAATCTAAGGATTTCTAGATAAAGCCAAATAAGCGTAACTAAAAGCCCAAAAGCACCATACCATTCCATATATTTTGGCGCTCCTTTTTCAGCTCCTTCTTCTATAAAATCAAAATCTATAACTAGATTAAGCGATGCTATTATAACAACAACTAAACTAAATCCAATGCTTAATGGTGAGGCATTATCAATTTTCATTATTCCCATCTCAGAACCAAAAAACCCCATTATAAAATTTATTATATATACAATTACAATGCCTCCTGTTGCAGCAAAGAGTCCTAATTTAAAATTTTCTGTAGGTTTAATCCAACCAGATCTATAAGCGGTTAGTAAAGAAAATAATATTCCAATAGTAATAAAAATAGCATTAGTTACAATACCATCATAAAAACTATTATACATAAATGAAACACCACCTAATAACCCTCCTTCTAAAATTGCGTAAATCGGTACTGTGATTGGCGACCATTCTTTTTTAAAAATTGTAATTATTGCCGTAATAAATCCAGCAATTCCACAAAAAATTAACAATCCAGGACTAACATCCCCAAAGGTATAGTATCCGCTGGCAATAAGAAGCACAAGGCTTATCGCAGTTTTGTCAACAGTCCCATTAATTGTCATTGATTCAGAAGAAATAGTGGATTTGGCAAATGTATTTTTTGTAAGCGCAGGGTTACCTGATCTTAGTGAAAGATGACTACTCATTTTATTTTGTTTTATAGTTTATTTATATAAATTAAAATTATTTAAATTTTTTTAATCAATTTTGTTTTTCAATTTAAAATTTGATTTTATGGATTTTTGGTATTTGTTTTTTTTAATCTTAGTGTTATTCAATTACGTTTTTTCAAATATCATTGAATATCTTAATAATAAAAGTTGGAATCCTCATATTCCTGATGAGTTAAGTTCTTACTATGATAAAAAAAGGTATGATAAAGCAAGAGAGTATAAAACAGAAAAGTCAAAAGTGTCACTAATTTCTGGCACAATTAGTTTTTTAATCACCTTCTGTTTGATTTTTTTTAAAGGCTTTGGGTATATTAGTAATCAAATCTCTTTGAATTTTGATTCCTCTTTTTTACAGGCTTCTATATTTTTTCTTTTGTTTTACGCTATCAATTTTTTTATTTCATTACCAATTAGCTATTATTCTACATTTTATATTGAAGAGAAGTTTGGTTTTAATAAAACTACAATAAAAACATTTTTCTTAGATAGAATTAAATCAATTATTTTAACAATACTAATAGGCGGAGTATTACTTGCTTTATCAATTTACACAATTCATTTATTTAAAAATTCTTATTGGATTTATTTATGGATAGGACTATCAGTTTTTATAGTTTTTATAAATATGTTCTATGCTCAATTAATAGTTCCAATTTTTAATAAATTAACTCCATTAGATGAGGGTTCTTTAAGGAAGAAAATTGAAAATTATACTAAAAAGGTAGGATATTCTTTAAAGAATATTTTTATAATCGATGGTTCGAAAAGATCTACTAAGGCTAATGCTTTTTTTAGTGGACTTGGCTCACAAAAAACTATTGCTTTATATGACACTCTAATTAAGAATCATTCAGAAGAAGAACTAGTTGCTGTTTTAGCTCATGAGATAGGTCACTATAAGAAAAAACATATTTTATATTCTCTACTTATTTCAATATTTCAGTTGGGAATAATGTGTTTTCTTTTTGAAACTTGTATGAGAAATCCAAATATTGCTGAATCTCTTGGTGCATCTCAAATGAATTTTCATATTGGGTTGGTTGCCTTCACTTTTATTTTTAGCCCAGTAGGATCAATATTGGGAATTTTTATGAATATGCTAAGTAGAAAAAATGAGTATGAGGCAGATAATTATGCTAAATTAACTTATAATGGTAGTGCACTTCAAACAGCTCTAAAAAAACTTTCTGTAGATACTCTTTCTAACTTATATCCACATCCATTGTATGTTTTTCTTAATTATTCTCATCCGCCATTAATAAAAAGACTTAATAATTTGAGTTTATAAAAAAAATAGAATTTATACTTAGGAAAATATTTTTATTTCTTTGAAAAGATTGATAACATTTTTTCTCTCTCTTCTTTGGCCAGTTCTTCATCTACTAAGATTCTGCCACTATGTTCATCTGTAATAATTTTCTGACGAGATGCAATTTCCATTTGGGTTTGAGGTGGGATTGAAAAAAACGATCCGCCAGAGGCTCCTCTTTCAACAGGGACAATAGCTAAACCATTTTTAACATTTGACCTAATCTTTTTGTATGCATTGATCAAGTAATCTTCAATATTTTTAGAAAATTCTTCGGATTTTTTAAGAAGCAATTTTTCTTCCTTTTCTGTTTCCTTCATTATTGAATTTAACTCTTCGTTTTTTCCTTTTAAATGAGATTCACGTTCTTTAATTTTTGTTTTAAGCTCTTCAATATTTAATGTTTTTTCTTCTGACTTAACTTCAAACTCTTTAATTTTTTTTTCTGCTAGTTCTATTTCTAGTTTTTGAAATTCTTGTTCTTTTTGTATAGAGTTGTATTCCCTATTATTACGTACATTTTTTAAATCGCTTTCATATTTTTTAAAAGCTTCATTGGCAATCAGAATATTATTCTTTTGTAATGATATTTGGTTTTGAAAATCTTCAAATTCTTCACTGTGTTTTTCTAATCTTTTTGTTAGTCCTCCAATTTCATTTTCAAGATCTTCAACTTCAAGAGGTAGTTCTCCTCTTACATTTCTAATTTCATCAATTCTAGAATCTATAAGTTGTAGGTCATACAATGATCGTAGTTTTTTTTCTACTGAGATTTCTTTTTTCTTGGCCATACTTAGAAATAGTTAACAGGATTTGTTTTTGTGCTAGCTAAAATGAAGCCAAAATTAGGAAATTTTTTTGTAAGATAGTCATGTATTAAATTTTTTGTAAACTGTTCACTTTCATAATGACCAATATCTAGTAGTAATAATTTATTATTTGCTTCATAAAAGTTATGATATTTTAAATCTGATGTTATAAATACGTCCGCTTTTTTTTGTATTGCATTTTGTACTGCGAATGAACCCGACCCTCCTAAAACAGCAACTTTATGTATTCTCTTCTTAAGAAGTTTACTATGTCTAATTATTTTAGTTTTCATTTTAGTTTTGACAAAATCTAAAAATTTACTTTCAGTCATTGATTTAGTTAAATTTCCAATTCTGCCCATTCCAATAGATTTATTCTCTTCTTTAGGTATAAGTATTTCAGAATTTTTAATCTCCAATTTTTCACAAATTTTGTAATTAACTCCATTTTTATGATTATCAAGCGATGTATGAATTGCGTATACTGATATTTTATTTTCAATAGCTTTTATAACTGTTCTTTCAACATAATTTTCATAAGTCAATTTTTTTAATGGAGAAAAAATAATTGGATGGAAGCTAATTATTAAATTGCATTCTTTTAATATAGCTTCATCAACTACTCTTTCAATTGTGTCTAATGTAATAAGAGCTTTGGAAAAAGAAGTTGAAGGGTTCCCTATTAATAGTCCTACATTATCAAAATCTTCTGCATAAGAGATAGGAGCCCACTCTTCAATTACTTCAATGACATCTTTAATTTTCATTCCTAAATGTTGATATACAAATATAGTATTATCTTTCAGGCAATGAAATTGATTCGAATATTACGTTATCTTTTAATTCCATTTAGTCTCATTTATGGTTTAATTCTATTATTAAGGAATTTGCTTTATGATGTAAAATTATTGAGGAGTTACAAAACTAAAATTCCCTCGTTAGGTGTTGGAAATCTATCTTTAGGCGGTACAGGAAAATCAATCCTTGTTGACTATCTCTTAGACGTTTTTTCAAAAGATCATTTCTTAGGTGTAATAAGTAGGGGCTATGGAAGAAAAACTAAAGGGTATATTTTAGCAAACTCTTTTTCAACTGCTCTAGACATTGGAGATGAACCACTACAATTTTATAAAAAACACCAGGACATAAAAGTTGTTGTATGTGAAGATAGGGTATATGCTATGAAAAAATTAGCTGAAAATTTTAAAGATATTAGTATGTTGATTTTTGATGATATCATGCAACATAGAAGAATTAAAGTTGACCATCTGATTCTAACAACTTCATTTTCAGAGCCATTTTTTAATGATTGTCCTGTTCCTTCAGGAAATCTCAGGGAATTTTCAAATGGAATGAAACGAGCCAAAACAATTTTGGTCACAAAATGTCCAACTAATTTAAGTGAATCAGAAAAATTAAATTTTATTAAGAAATGTAAAATAACAGAAAAACAAAGCATTTATTTTACAACTATTTTTTATTCAAAAACTATAATTAATTATAAAGAAAAATTAAAGTTAAATAGTCTTGTTAATCAAAAAGTTCTTTTAATAACCAGTATAGCTAATCCTGAGCCTTTATTAGAGTATTTAAGGGCATTAAAAATATTTATAAGACATTTAAAATATAGAGATCATTTTAATTTTGATAATAAATCAATTACAAATATTAGAAAAATAGCATCTGGTTCTATAGTTCTTACAACTGAAAAAGATTATATGAGATTACATTCAAGTTTAAAGTCTAATAAGCTATTTTATTTACCTATTAGTTTGAATTTTTTTTCATTAAATGATGAGAATAAGTTTAAACAATCATTAAAATTGTTTAGTTAAATTATAAAAGCTAATTAATGTGTTTATGAGCTTTATATGACGAACGAACCAAAGGTCCACTTTCAACATGTTTGAATCCTAAATTTAATGCATATTCCCTATATTCTTGAAATTTTTCTGGAGCTACAAAATTATTAACAGCAAGATGATTTTTACTAGGTTGAAGATATTGGCCCATAGTTACTATATCAACATTTACATTAATTAAATCATTGAGTGTTTCATATATTTCATCTTCTTTTTCTCCTAGACCTAACATAATTCCTGATTTAGTTCTATTAACTCCTCTTTTCTTCAAATATTTTAAAACATTTAAGCTTCTGTCATATTTAGCTTGAATTCTAACCTCTCGAGTTAACCTTCTAACAGTTTCTAAATTATGAGAAACAACTTCTGGGGATACCTTAATTATACGATTTAAATTTGTTTCATTACCTTGGAAATCAGGAATTAAAGTTTCCAAAGTAGTATCTGGGTTTAATCTGCGAATAGCATTAACTGTTTCAGCCCAAATAATTGAACCCATATCTTTTAAATCATCTCGATCTACCGAGGTGATTACTGCATGTTTAATTTTCATTTTATTAATTGATTGAGCAACTTTTTCAGGTTCTTGCCAATCAACATGATTTGGTCTACCAGTTTTAACTCCACAAAACCCACAAGACCTTGTGCAAATATTTCCTAATATCATAAAAGTGGCTGTTCCTTCAGTCCAACATTCTCCAATATTTGGACAACTTCCAGAGGTGCAAATAGTGTTAAGATTATGTTTGCTTACGAGACCTCGAAGATTTGAATATTTTTTTCCAGTTGGAAGTTTTACTCTAATCCATTTTGGCTTACTAATTCTATTTTCTTTCTTTTCTAAAACCTTCAACTTTGTTTTTTTCCAAAGATACAATATCTCTATAAGCTAAATAAATATCCTATGGTGAAAGATGTTAAAAAAACTAATCCCATCCAACTTAGAAATTTCATAAATTTGTTTGGATGAAATGTTTTTGGCATATGCTTGCTAGTAACTAATCTAAAATTAACCCAAGCAAAAAATGGAGTAGTAATAAAAGATAAAACAGTTGCTATTTGAACTAAAAAACCCATTTCTGATTGCAAGAATAAAAAGATTGCAATAGTTCCAAAAACTAGAATTGAGAGGAAATGCAGGTAAAAATTCTTTTTCTTATTAAACAATATTTGTACAGTTCTTGAAAATGCTCTAGGAGATGCATCAAGTGTGGTAATAGTTGTACTAAACATAGTTGTAAAAGCTGCTAAAGCAATGAACCCCGATGTTGCAGAACCTAAATTTTGTGTGTATAGGTTAATTAGTTGTCCAGCAAACACAAAACCTTTATTAGAAAAACTTATACCAGAATCATACATAATTAAAGCTCCTAATCCCATAAAGCAAAACCCCAAAAAAATTGTTGCACCATAACCGACATTGAAATCAAATAAACTTTCCTTTAAGGAAATTTGCTTTGAATTTTTTTGTTTTTCTATAGCCCATATAGAATGCCAAATAGATATATCCATAGGAGCTGGCATCCATCCCATAAAAGCAATTAAGAACAATAGTCCAGATTCTTCAGGGAAAATTTGTTTTAAAGGAGGTAATGAGGAGGAATCAAAAAAAGCAATATTTAATGAAACAATTGTACATAATGAAAGTACAATTATTATAAACTTCATTAAACTATCTAATAATTTATATCTACCTACTAATAGTAATGATGAGCAAATTAATGTTATAATTGAAGCCCAACTTGTTATATTTATTTTAAGACCAAAAAGTTGTTCAGCTAGTCCTGCAGTTACAATAGTTACTGCAGCTTGAATTGTAAACATATTTGCTACATTTAATAATGCATATCCCCAAAGATATCCCTTGCCTAATTTTAAATATCCATCTAAAAGAGTTTCCCCTGTGGCTATTGCATACCTTGGGCCGTATTGAAAAAAAGGATATTTAAAAAGATTTATAAGTAATAATGCCCACAAAAGACCCCATCCATAATCTGCTCCTGCCCTAGTTGATTGTACTAAATGTGAAACACCAATAGCAGCTCCAGCAAAAAGTAAACCAGGACCCAATTTTTTATACTTCATCATTCTTTTCTAGTATTTCGGCTAATAGTCTCTTAGCCCTGAAAAGTTTAACTTTAATTGTGTTTAAAGGCTGGTTAAGTTTAGTGCTTATTGAGTTATATGTTTGATCATCAAAAAATCTAAGTTGCAGAATTCTTCTATATTCAGGTTTTAAGCTCTTAATTGCTTTTAAAATTTCATCCAAATTTTGATTAATAATCATTCCTTCTTCTGGACTTGGCGCTCTATCAACAATTTGAATATTTAAATTTGTTTCTGAATGGGATTTTTTAAATGATTTTTCTTTTCTTATTTGGTCTACAAGTAAGTTTTTAGATATTGTTAGCAACCATGTTTTGAAAGAATATTTTGAATCATAGGAATTTAATTTATCAAAAGCCTTAGTAAAGGTTTTAATTGAAACTTCTTCAGCAATTTGAGGATTTCCTGTTTTTTTTAACTGAAAATTGTATAGGTATTTCCAGTTATTATCAAACAGAATTTGAAAAGCTTTCTGATCATTTTTCTTAGCTTTAATAATCAAATTTTTTTCCTCCATAATAGAAGTAGTTGCTTAGTAATATATTAGTTAGACTGCGGATTAAAGGAATTACATTCTTCATCTTTTTTTGGAATTTTGCCACATAAACTACATCTTTCATTATTATTATTTAATAAAGGGTTTTGACTTGCACAAGTTCCGGCAAATTTACCATCTTTTTTACCCCAAATTTTGATTGCTATACCCGCAAAACACAATCCTAAAAGGACTGTAGTTATAAGAAACAATTTCATTTAACAAATATATAAAAATGCTATAACTGGATTAAATTACTTGGATAAGTACATCTTTAAATTTGAATAAGTTATAGGCGTATATTAATAAAAAAATAATTGACAAAGAGAATTTTAATAAAACCCCAGTAATTATACCAATTATGGTTCCAAGTGCTGCTATTAATGCTTTTCTTTTTCTATTTTGCGTTAGTTCACCGATAAATGCTCCTAAAAAAACTCCAATTATCAAACCTAAAGGACCAAAAATAACAAGACCAAATATTAGACCTAAACTTGCACCTATAATTCCTGTTTTAGTTCCTCCAAACTTTTTCGCTCCTATAATTGGAAATATCAAGTCAATTAGAAAAACGCAGAGAGCAATTATCCCAGTTATAGTGATTAAGGAATAATTTTTATCTATTCCATTAATTTGAAAAAAAAATAAAAATCCTATCCAACTGGTTAATGGTCCTGGTATAACAGGTAAAAAACAGCCAATTATCCCTAAAAGGATAAAAAATAAGCTTACTAAGAGAAAAAAAGCATCCATTTTATTACTAATTATAAATATAAAACAATTGAACCTTGATAAAAAGGGTTAGACTAAAAGTTGTAAATTACAATGTAAAATATCATAAATGAAATTAAATATTTTTAAGTTTTATTTAATAATATCTTCTTTGTGGTATACTAGCTGTGATTTTGTGAAATTAAGAAAAGTTTCCACTGAAGAAATAAATAATGCATCTGTTTGGTCAAATCAAGATCAGTATCCATTATTTCAAGAATGTCAAGATCTTATTGAAGAATATGATCAAAAGAAATGTTTTGAAGAGATTCTTTTAAATTCAATTTATTCTGAATTATTATCTCTTGAATTAAAATCAAAAAATGAA
>PBNP01000022.1 GCA_002723295.1 Flavobacteriaceae bacterium
AGAATTTGAAAAATTATTAGCTATTGTGGAACCTTTTTCATTTAAAGAAAAATTTCAAATGCCTAAGTATATAATAAATGCAGCTTCAGATGAGTTTTTTGTTACAGACTCTTGGAGGTTTTATTATAATGAATTACCTGGTATAAAGTTATTGAGATATATTCCTAATGTTAATCATTCTTTAGATGGCAGATATTTAAGTAATAATTTGATTGGCTTTTATAAAAGAATTATTTCAAATGAGACTTTTCCTGATGTATACTGGAAGTTAGAAAATGACTCTATTCATGTTAATGTAAAATCAGATGAAAAATATCTAGTTTCATTATGGATAGCAAATAATGAAAATGGAAGAGATTTTAGATTAAGTGAAAAAGGGCAGCTTTGGCGTAAAATTGAAATTAAAAATAATAACATTGGAAATTATAAGGCAAAATTAAACAATGGGCTTAAAGGTTATACTGCGATAATGTTTGAGTTTATTTTTAAACCAGAATCAAAGTACCCGTTAATAGTTACTACAGGTCCTTATGTTACTCCTCATAGTTACCCATATCAAAAAGAAAAATTGGATAAAGTTTACGGTGATCATTAATCCTCTTCCTTGCAAATAAATTTTTATATAAAACATGTCTATTTTTTTTTATCTTTAAACTTGATTTAATCAAAAACAAAATTCTACAATAATGAAAAAATTATTTATTGCATTTGCAATTACAGCCTTTTTTATGACTAGTTATACTGTAAATGCAAATTTAGCCTACATTGAAAATGTTGAAAATACACTTTCTATCCAGGATGAGGAAGCTGCAGAAGAAGCAACTGCTGCATCTCCTTCATTTACACAAGAATTAAAAACACGTTTTATAGAAGGAGGCCCTGGTTTTATGGGAATTGTACTTATTTGTTTGATTCTAGGTCTAGCTATCTCTATTGAGCGTATTATTTATTTAAATCTAGCAACTACAAATACAGAAAAATTGACATCTGGTATTGAGGAAGCACTTTCTTCTGGAGGTGTTGATGCTGCTAAAGAATTATGCAGAAACACGAAAGGTCCAGTTGCTTCAATTTTCTATCAAGGACTTGATAGAATTAATGAAGGTGTTGAAAGTGCTGAAAAAGCAGTTGTTTCCTATGGTGGTGTTCAAATGGGTCAATTAGAAAAAAATGTTTCTTGGATTTCGTTATTCATTGCTTTAGCTCCTATGCTTGGATTCATGGGTACGGTTATTGGTATGATTCAAGCCTTCGATAAAATTGAAGCTGCAGGAGACATGCAACCATCACTAGTTGCAGGGGGAATAAAAGTTGCACTTCTCACAACCGTTTTTGGATTAATTGTCGCAATTATTTTACAAGTATTCTATAACTACATCGTTGCTAAAATAGATAGTATTGTTAATGATATGGAAGATGCATCAATCACATTGATTGATATACTTGTTGCAAATAAAAAATAATTCAATCAACTTTTTCAAAAATGAATTTTATAAATATTATTAGGATAATTGTAGCAGCCCTTGGAGGTATAGGAGTTATTTTTCTTTTCAGAATAATGGGTGTTGGTGATGATCAAATAAAGATGGATGCAAGTATGGGTGATTATGGAGTGGTAAGTCCTTTAATTACTCTAGCAATTATAATTCTTGGAATAACAGTTTTTGTTACTTTTATATTTTCTTTGATGAATTTAGCTTCTGACTCAAAAAAATTAAAAAAAGCCCTTATTTCTTGCGGTTTATTTTTAGTTGTGGTTGGAGTTGCTTTCGTCCTTTCTGATGGTGTTGAGACTCCTCTTAAGGACGGCAAAGTTCTTTCCGCTTCTAATTCAAGATGGGTTGGAACAGGGATTAGAACTTTTTATATATTAACATTTGTTGCTTTTGCATCTATGATTTTTTCTGGAGCTAAAAAGATTTTAAAAAAATAAAATTATGCCTAAAAGATCTGCCCCTGAAGTAAATGCTGGTTCAATGGCTGATATTGCCTTTTTATTGCTAATTTTCTTTTTAGTTACAACAACAATTGAAACTGATAGTGGTCTTAGCAGAAAGTTGCCTCCAATGGATGAAGTTATTGACCCACCCATCATAAAACAAAAGAATATTTTTACTGTGGTGGTTAATAAATATAATCAACTACTTGTTGAAGAGGAGTTAACTGAGATTAGTGAAGTTAGAGCTTTGGCTGTAGATTTTTTAGATAATGGGGGAGGTGTAGGTGAGGATGCTTGTGATTACTGCCAGGGTAAAAGAAATCCATCTTCTTCAGATAATCCGGATAAGGCTATAATATCATTAAAAAATGATAGAGAGACTTCATATAAAGTATATATAGCTGTACAAAACGAGTTGGTTGCAGCATATAATGAACTAAGAGACAGAGAGTTTTCAAGATTAAACCCTATGCTTGGAATGAATTTTGTTGAAGCGAATAGAAGATATTCTGATCCAAGAACATCTCCTGATGAAAAGGAAAGACTAAAGCCAAAATTATCTGTTGTGAAGTTAATGTATCCTCAGAAGCTTTCAGAAGCTGAGCCAAACAAAAATTAATAATAAATATGTCTAAATTTAAAAAGAAAAAAAGCGGAGATCTTCCTGCAATTTCAACAGCATCCCTTCCAGATATTGTTTTTATGTTATTATTCTTTTTCATGGTAGCAACTGTTATGCGAGATAGCACACTTATGGTTGACAATTTTTTGCCTGCGGCTGATCAAATTCAGAAATTAGACAAAAAAGACAGAGTGATGTATATATATGCTGGCAAACCCTCTTCTCGCTATCAAGACAAATATGGTTCTGCAGCAAGAATACAATTAAATGATAAATTTGCTGGTGTTGAAGATGTTGCTGCATTTGTTTTGGCAGAACGAGCTTCTAAAAGACAAGAGCTTCAGAATGTTTTAACAACAGCCCTTAAAGTTGATGGAGACACTAAAATGGGTTTAGTTAGTGATATTAAACAAGAGTTAAGAAAGGTAAATGCTTTAAAAATAAATTATACAACTCGACTTGGCGATTATCTTCAAAACATGGACTAATCTATTTTTTGATTAAACACAAAGCGCCTTATCTGGCGCTTTTTTTTATAATTTTATATTATATACTTATATGAAAAAGAACTTATTATTATTTTTTCTATTAATTTTTAAGTTTTCATTTGGTCATTATTTTAGTCAATCTTCTCCAATAGATTCTTTAATTAAGATGAAATATAGAGAAGATCAGTTTTATTTTGGCACCAACTATGTAATTCTTGAAAGTAAAGAATCTAATGTTCAACAAAGTGATTTTTCCAGTCAAATAAATTTAGGCATATTAAGAGATTTTCCATTAAATAATAATGGCACTTTCGCCTTCGCATTAGGATTTGGTTCTTCATATACTCAGATGAAATCGAACATTGATTTTGATACAGGTAAATTATCCTTACAAGAATTTAATTCTTCAAGATTTGCATCTCTAGTTATTCCTTTTGAATTAAGATGGAGATCTTCAAATCACAACGTTTATAGTTTTTGGAGAGCTTATTTTGGAACTCAGATTCATTATAATTTTATTGGAAATATTCCAGGTCTAAAAAAATGGTCAAATAGTGTATCATTAAATTTTGGATATAACACATGGAATTTTTCTATTGGATATGATTTATCCCCAAGATTTAATTATAGTAATAATGAATCTATTAATAATATTAGGTTATTCAGATTAGGATTAATTTTTTATTTATTTTAAATCTCTTTCCTTAATCTAGCAACTGGAAGACCTAGCTGTTCTCTATACTTAGCGACGGTTCTTCTAGCAACAGTGTATCCTTGTTTCTTTAGAAGAGAAGATAGAGCTAGATCAGCTAGTGGATTTTTTTTATTTTCTTTTGAAACAAGCTCTTGTAAAATCTTTTTTATTTCTAGTGTTGAAATATCTTCTCCTTCTTGATTTTTGATTGCTTCTGAGAAAAAACTTTTAACCAATTTAATTCCATATGGAGTATCAACATATTTACTATTTGCTACCCTTGAAACAGTTGAAATATCCATATTAATTTTTTCAGCAATATCTTTAAGAATCATTGGTTTTAATAACTTTTCATCACCACTTAAAAAATACTCTCTTTGATATTCGACAATAGAATTCATTGTTTTAAAAAGGGTTTGATGTCTTTGCTGAATTGCTTCAATAAACCACCGGGCGAAGTCCAATTTTTGTTTTATGAATTGAACCGCTTCTTCTTGTGATTTATTTTTCTTAGAATTAATCTTATATCCTTTTAGCATTTCTTTATAGCTTTCTGATACATGAAGTTGAGGAGCATTTCTTTTGTTTAATGAAACATTTAAATCACCATTTTCTATTGTTAAGATAAAATCTGGAATTATATGAGTATTTCTACTTTCGTTTGAAATTGTTCCACCAGGTTTTGGGTTAAGCTTTGATATAATTCGAATTATTTCCTTCAGGGTTTCTTCAGAAATTTTGTATTTATCAATTAGTTTTTTATAATGTTTTTTTGAAAATTCCTCAAAAGATTCTTCAATAATTTTTTTAGCTAGTAAAGAAGAGTGATTTTTATTTACTTTTCTTTCAAGCTGTAAAATCAAACATTCTTTTAAGTCTCTTGATCCTACTCCAGCAGGGTCCAATGTTTGTATTTTTTTTAAAACTTTTTCAACCTCTTCCTTTTCGATATAAATATTCTCAGAAAAAGCTAAGTCATCAACTAGATCTCCAATAGTTCTTCTGATATATCCACTCTGATCAATACTTCCAATAAGAAATTCTGCTATAGGCTCTTGATCCTTGGTTAAAATTAAATTTTGTGCTTGACTTTTTAGGTTTTGATGAAAACTAATGCCACCAGAGACAGGCACTACTTTTTCATTTTTATCAGAACTATAATTATTGCTATTAGTTTTATATGATGGTATTTCATCATCACTTAAATAATCATCAATATTTATTTCTTCTGTGTCAATAATGTTTGAATCTGTTATTTCATTTTCATATTCATTAGTTTCAATATTTTCTTTACCTGTCTCTAGGGCAGGATTTTCACCAATTTCTGATTGGATTTTTTGTTCTAATTCTAGAGTTGTTAGCTGGATAAGCTTCATCAACTGTATCTGTTGAGGAGACAGTTTCTGTGAAAGTTTAATATTAAGCTGTTGCCTAAGCATAGTGCCTTTAATTATTTCAAAGGTAGAAAAATTAGGTATATACTAAGTCCTAAAATTCAGCGTTTTGAGGTGTTCTTGGAAAAGGAATAACATCTCTTATATTTGACATTCCAGTAGCGAATTGCACAATACGTTCAAATCCTAAACCAAAACCACTATGAGGAACACTTCCAAATCTTCTCAAGTCTATATACCACCACAATTCTTTTTTATTAATATTCATCTCATCCATTCTCTTAAGTAAAAACTCTAATCGTTCCTCTCTTTGAGAGCCTCCAACAATTTCACCAACTCCTGGAAAAAGTATATCCATTGCCCTAACCGTTTTATTATCTTCATTTAACCTCATATAAAAAGCTTTAATTTTAGCAGGATAATCAAATAAAACAACAGGACATTTGAAATGTTTTTCTACTAGAAATCTTTCATGTTCACTTTGTAAATCGCAACCCCATTTTTCAATAATATATTTAAACTTCTTTTTTTTATTTGGTTTAGAGTGTATCAAAATTTTTATAGCATCAGTATATGAAATTCTCATAAAATTATTTTCCACAACGAATTTAATTTTTTCAATTAATCCCATATCACTTCTTTCAGAGAGTGGTTTCTTTTTTTGCTCATTTATATAGTTTTGATCAAGAAACGCTAAGTCATTTGAGCATTTATTAAGAATTGTTCTTAGTATATGTTTTATAAATTTTTCAGCAAGATTGATGTTGTCATTTAAATCATAAAATGCCATTTCAGGTTCAATCATCCAAAACTCAGATAGATGACGTGAAGTGTTTGAGTTTTCTGCTCTAAAAGTTGGGCCAAAGGTATATACATCTCCCAAACCTAAAGCATAACTCTCTGCTTCAAGCTGTCCAGATACCGTTAAAAAAGTTTCTTTGCCAAAGAAATCACTTTTGAAATCAGTATTATTATTTTTCAATGTACTAACCCTAAACATTTCTCCAGCACCTTCAGCATCACTTCCTGTTATAATAGGAGAATTTAAATAATAGAAGTTTCTTTCTTGAAAAAATTTATGTACCGCAAAACTTAAAACAGATCTTATCCTCATTACTGCATTAAATGTTGTTGTTCTAATTCTTAAATGAGCTTTTTCTCTTAAAAACTCATAGCTGTGTTTTTTTGGTTGAATTGGATATAATTCAGGATCAGATTCACCCAAAATAGTAAGTTTATTTACAACTAACTCTAAAGTTTGACCTTTTCCTTTGCTTTCAACTAAATTGCCGGAAACTTGAAGTGATGCTCCAGTAGTTATTTTTTTTAAAATATCGCTATTAAACTTCTCATATTCTATAATACATTGAAGATTATTAATCGTTGAACCATCATTTAGCGCAATAAATCTATTTGATCTAAATGTTTTAACCCATCCTGAAATTTCAATATTTTCTCTTGATTTGTTTTCTGAAATTAAATTTGAAATTTTTGTTATCATCTTCTATTAGTTTCTGCTTGTGTAAATATAATATATTGATTGTAGTTGAATGATAGATTTATTGCCTGAATTAATTAAATTTTAATTCTTCCCTTTTTGATTATTTTTTCATTGCTTATGGTATCATCTAATGAAATTAATAATGATGGAAGTAAAATAAGATTTGAAAGCATTGCAAAAAGTAGTGTTGCTGAAACAAGTCCTCCTAAAGCAACAGTTCCACCAAAATTGGAAATCATAAATACTGCAAAACCAAAGAATAAAACAATTCCACTATATAACATACTTATGCCCGTTTCTCTTAGAGCATTATAAACGGATGAACTTATATCCCATCGAGTATCAATTAATTCTTGCCTATATTTAGCTAAGAAGTGAATTGTAAAATCAACAGAAATCCCAAAAGCAATACTAAAAACAAGTATTGTAGACGCCTTAAGAGGTATAGCAGAATAACCCATTATTCCAGCAGTAATTATTAATGGAAGAAGATTTGGAATTAATGCAATTATAATCATTTTAAAGGAACGAAACATATATGCCATGAAAAAAGCAATAAGCAATATGGCTAGTGAAAGAGATAAAAAAAGATTTTTTATCAAATATTTGGTCCCTTTTAAAAACAATAATGATTTTCCAGTCAATAAAACATTATACCTTTCAGAAGGAAAAAGTTTATTAAGATTTGCTTGTAGTTTATTCTGAATTTTTTCAATCTGATTTGTCTTTATATCTTTCATAAAAGTTGTTATTCTTCCAAATTGCATTGTGCTATCAATATAATTACTTAATAGGCCAGAATTTCCTTCAGAGTTTTTAATATATAGAGAAATGAATCTATTTTCTTGTGAGGTAGGAAGTTTGAAATAATTTGGGTTTCCATTATAGTAAGCTTGTTTTGAGTATTTATATGCGCTTACAATTGATAAAGCAGGTGATAATTCAGGAAAATCGGAAATTGAATTATGAAGTTGATCTATTCTTCTTAAAGTCGAAAGGTTATTTATCCCATTTTTTCGTTTTGTATCTATTAAAATTTCTATAGGCACAATTCCTGAAAATTCTTGATCATAGTATTGAATATCCTTAAAAAAAAGCGATTTTTTTGGCATATCCTCTATTAAGCTTCCTGAAATTTTTATTTGATATATTCCAATTATTCCCAAAATCAAGCATAATAATGAAATTATGTATACATTAAGTCTTTTAAAACGAACATTATTTTCCATCCAAAGAATAAATCCATCTATGGTTTTACTTTTTAAATGCTTTAGGTGCTTTCTATTTGGAATAGGTAAAAAACTATAGATTATAGGTATTACTAATAGTGAAATTATAAAAAGTCCTATTATATTAATTGACGCAACAATTCCAAATTCTTTTAGGACTTTACTGTTTGTTAGAATAAAAGTAGCAAAACCACATGCAGTAGTTAGGTTTGTCATTAAAGTAGCGTATCCTATTTTGGCTATTATTCTCTGAAGAGATTTTACTTGGTTACCATGTCTTGAAACTTCATGCTGATATTTATTAATAAAAAAAATGCAATTAGGCACACCTATAACTATTATTAATGGAGGAATTAATGCGGTTAAAATGGTTATTTCATATTTTAATAATCCAAGTGTTCCAAAAGCCCACATAACACCAATAGAAACGACTATTAAAGAAATGAAAGTTGCTCTAATTGACCTAAAGAATAAAAAGAAAATTAATGAAGTTAGAACCATTGCTGATAATACAAATAAACCTATTTCATCAACTATATTTTGAGCATTTAATGTTCTAACATAGGGCATTCCAGAAATCTTTAAGTCTAGTTTATTTTCATTTTCAAATGATTTAATTAATGGGATAAACTTATCTGTAATAAATGTTTTTCTTGCCTCCGTATTTACCATTTCTGGATCCATATAAGCAATTGTTCTCAATGCTTTTCTAGATTGACTGTAGATTAAATTTTTATAAAAGGGTAATTCAAAAAATAATCTTTGTTTATAATCAAGTATTTCTTTTTGATTTAAATCTTTATCTGATAATATAGAATCAATTTCAAATCTTTTCTTCTTATTGTTTTTTGATAAAACTTTTAGGTTTGACGTACTTATTACAGATTTAATTTCCTTTAATTCTAATAATTTATTTGAAAAATTATTCCAAGAGTTAAATTTTATTGTATTAAAAATAGTCGAATCTTTTACTGAAATTAATAGTAAATTTCCCTCTTCTCCGAATTGCTTTTTAAAATTATTATACTCAATATTATCAGGATGATTATCAGGCAATAAATTTGCTTCTGTAAAGGTAAATTTCATATACTGCCACTGGGTAGAAAGGAAAAAAGTAATTAAAAAAACTAGAAATAAAATTAAAACCCTATTCTTTAATATTATTCTCGCCAGGGATGTCCAAAAACTCCAATCATTTTTACTTTTCATATTGGATATATTGGAAGGAAAATCAAATTGTTAAAATTTCTTTTTCTTTAGCTGAAAAGAAAATATCAGATTTATTTATAAATGAATCGGTTAAATCTTGTATATCCTGCTCATAATTTTTTTTCATATCATCTGAAACAGCTATTTTTTTAACTTCATTATTAGCATCTTTGCGAGCATTTCGAATACTAACTTTTGCGTTTTCCACTTCGCTTTTTGCTAATTTCACTAAATCTTGACGCCGTTCTTCAGTCATAGGTGGAATGCTAATAATTACAGATTCACCATTATTTGTTGGGGTGAAACCAATATTTGCAATTAAAATTGCTTTTTCAATTTCTGGTATTAGAGCTTTCTCCCATGGTTGGATATTTAAAGTTTTAGAATCAGGAGTGCTTATATTAGAAACTTGATTTAAAGGTGTTTGAACCCCATAATAATCTATCGTAATATTTGAAAGCATTATTGGATTAGCTTTTCCTGCCCTGATATTAATTAGTTCCTTTTCAAGATGAGTTATAGCTTTATTCATACTTTCTTTAGAGGCTTCGATAATAAAATCTATTTCTTCCATTTTATTATATTTTATATATAGACTCTTGTGCCAATTTTATCACCTTTAATTACCTTTTTTAGATTTCCTTTAGTATTCATATCAAAAACTATAATAGGCAATTTGTTCTCTTGACTTAATGTAAATGCAGTAGTATCCATAATTTTTAAACCTTTGCTTATTGCTTCATCAAATGAAAGATTTTCAAATTTTATTGCACCTTTGTTCTTTTCAGGATCTTCATTATAAATACCATCTACTCTAGTTCCCTTTAAGATTACATCAGCATTAATTTCAATTGCTCTTAAAACAGCTGCGGAATCAGTAGTAAAAAAAGGATTTCCTGTTCCACTCCCAAAAATCACCACTCTTCCTTTTTCAAGATGACGTGTAGCTTTTCTTTTGATAAATGGTTCGGCAATTGCTTCTATTTTAATTGCAGTTTGCAAACGGGTTGGAACCTTGTTGTCTTCCAAAGCACTTTGAAGAGCTAGGCCATTTATTACTGTTGCTAGCATACCCATATAGTCTGCTTGAACTCTATCCATACCTTTACTAGCAGCAGAAATTCCACGAAAGATATTTCCACCTCCAATCACAATAGCTATCTCAACACCTTCTTGTTGAATTTCTTTTATTTCCTTTGCGTAATCATTTAGTCTAAGAGGGTCAATTCCATGATTTCTATCACCCATAAGTGCCTCACCACTTAGTTTAAGTAAAATTCTTTTATTCTGCATTTATAATAGTTCTAACAAATATAACTATAGCAATATAATTTTACTGCTTTTAAATATTGAAATTTTTAATCTACTTTTAAAGTTAAATCAATGTGCGGGGCTGAATGTGTTAAAGCTCCTAAGGAGATATAATTTACACCAGTACTTGCAATTAGTTTAATGTTTTTTTCATTAATATTACCAGAAGCTTCAGTTGGAATTTTTCCATCAATTAATTTTAGTGCCTTAATTATATCTTTTTGACTCATGTTATCTAAAAGAATACGATTTATCCACTTGTAATTTATAACCTTTTTTACTTCTTTTATGTTTTTTGTTTCAACAATGACTGGCAAAAAATAATCTAAACTATCTATATATACTTTTGTCTTTTTTAGAACTGAATCTATACTTTCTGAAAAACTAATATGATTATCTTTAATCATTATAGCATCAAAAAGTCCCATCCTGTGATTTTCTCCACCCCCAATCATAACTGCCCATTTTTCAGGATATCTAAAATTTGGTGTTGTCTTTCTAGTATCAAGAAGAACACAATCAAATGATTTTATCATTCTTTTTAGTTTATGTGTTAATGAGGCAATTCCACTCATCCTTTGCATTGTATTTAAAACAATTCTTTCAGTAGATAATATTGATCTTGGTGGTCCAGTTATTAGAAATACTTGAGACCCTTTTTTTAAAAAGTCACCATCTTCTACTAATTTTTTAAATTTCACTTTAGGATCATAGTACTTGAATATCTTTTCTGCTAATTTTACCCCAGCGATTATACAATCTGTTTTGGTGAACAATCTAACTGACTTTCTTGGATTATTTGATAAAAGAGCTTCAACACTATGATCCAAAGGTCCAATGTCTTCATCTAATGCATTTCTAATAAACTTTTCTATATTTTTTTTATAGTTTTTATAAAAAGAATTATGCATAATTCAGATCAATTTAATTAACTGCAAGCATGCGGTCAATAGCAATTTTTGATTGAAGAATAATTTGATTATTTAAATTAATTTCTGGTTTTTCTTCTTTTAAGCAATAATATAGCTTTTCAAGTGTATTTAGTTTCATAAAGGAACATTCACTACATGAACAATTTTCGTCTTCAACTGGTGCAGGAATAAAAAATTTATCAGGGCATTTTTTTTGCATTTCATGAAGTATACCAGATTCAGTTGCAACAATATAAGATTTGCTTTTATCTTTTTGAACAAACTGAAGCAATCCAGATGTACTTCCTATGAAATTTGCAATTTTTAAAATTGGAGAGGTGCTTTCTGGATGTGCTATAAATTTTGCATTTGGGTTTTCTTTAGCTAGCTGTATAATTTTGTCTAAAGAAAATGCCTCATGAACCATACATGAACCATTCCAAAGAATTAATTCTCGACCAGTTTCTTTTATTAAATAATTACCAAGATTTTTATCTGGAGCAAAAATTATTTTTTTATTAAGAGGAATGCTTTCAATTATTTTTTTTGCATTGGTTGATGTACATACAATATCACTAAGTGCTTTAATCTCTGCACTACAATTTATATAAGAAACTATAATTGCATCAGGGTAATTTGAAATAAATTTTTTGAATTCATAAGGAGGGCATGAATCAGCAAGTGAACACCCAGCATTGATATCTGGAAGTAAAACCTTCTTGGAGGGATTAATTATTTTTGCTGTTTCTGCCATAAATTTAACCCCAGCAAGAATAATTATGTCTTGATTAACTTTGGAGGCACATTTCGCCAAATAAAGACTATCACCTAGATAATCAGCTAATTCTTGAATTTCAGGAGATTGATAATAATGTGATAATATAACCGCATTTTTTTCTTTCTTTAGCATTCTTATCTTATTGGATAATTCAATATTATAATCCAAAGAATTTTGGTCATTTATGCTTTTATGCCTGTTTTTTTTGATTTCAACAGAGAACATCTTCATTATTGTTTTTTGCAAAATTATACAAATAATCTATTCCATACTATATAAATTGCTTTTCAAAAGCATTTATTTTAATAGCATTCTTAATAGAATAGTTCCCTATACTTATTCTTCTTAGACTAGACAGATAAGCTCCACTATTTAAAGCTAGCCCAAAATCATTCACCAAAGACCTAATATATGTTCCCTTACTACAATTTATAATAAATTCTATTTCATTTATATTAAAAGACTTAATATCAAATTTTTTTATTTCAACTTCTCTTTTAGAAATTTGAATTTGCTGGTTGTTTCTTGCATATTCATATAATCTTTTTCCATTTATTTTTATAGCCGAATAAATTGGCGGAGTTTGTTTTATTCTTCCAACAAACATTTCTTTTGTTTTGTTTATTAGATCCAAATTAATATGTTCAGTTGGGAAATGGTTGTTAATTTTAGTTTCAAGATCAAATGAGGGAGTGGTACTTCCTAAAATAATTTTTCCAATGTATGATTTATTCATATTTTGAATCAAGGAAATTTTTTTTGTAGCTTTTCCAGTAGCAATAACTAAAAGTCCTGATGCTAAAGGGTCAAGTGTTCCTGCATGGCCAACTTTTAATTTTTTTTTGCCAGTAGTTTTTTTTAAAACATACCTAATTTTTTTTACAACTTCGAAAGAAGTCCATTTAATAGGTTTGTCAATAAGTATTAAAATACCTTCTTCAACTTGATTTAAATTGTTATTAAATATTTCCATAAAACAATGAAAAGGTTCCTAAAATTAAGCAGTAGTATCCAAAGTATTTTAAATTACTTTTCTTAACTAAACTAATCATCCATTTACAGGCTAATATTCCTGTAAAAAATGCCGAAACGAACCCAATTAATAGAGCAGGGGAAAAAGCGATTTTTTCAAATCCATTATAATCAATTATAGTTTTAATCATACTACCAAATATAAGAGGGATTACCATTAGAAATGAAAATCTAGCGGCTTCACTTTTATTGATTCCTAGAAAAATTGCTATAGCTATTGTTGAACCACTTCTTGAAATGCCTGGTAAAATAGCTAAAGCTTGTGTTAATCCAATTATTAATGCATAAAAAGGTGTAATTTCTCTTGAAAGAACCTTTGATTTATCTGCTAAGAATAAAATAATTCCTGTAATTATAAGCATAATACCAACTAATAAGAGATTTGCATTAAAAAGACTATAAATTAAATCCTTTAAAAAAAAACCCACAAGCACAGAAGGAATCATTGAAATGATAATATTTAAAATAAAATTTTGACTAATTATTCTATTAGAAGTAATAAAAAAATTTTGTGAGATGATTAATAAATCTTTCTTAAAAACCCAAATAGTGCTTAGAGCAGTTGCAGAATGTAAAATTAAAGTAAGCAATAGGCCTTTAGTTTGAAAACTTGATTTAAGTACACCTTTAGCAATTTCTATATGACCACTAGATGAAATGGGTAAAAATTCAGTAAGTCCTTGGATAATGCCTAATAAAAAAAAATTAAACTCATCCATTGTAGTTATTTTGATTCTTTAATTATAGAATAAACAGCTAAACCAAAACCTATAAGGACAATTGTTGGAGCTAGACGAATACGTCTAAAATTAAATATATCATAGTTAAAAACCTCTGGATTATTGGTTCCTCCACCTGTCATTAAAATGAATCCCAAAGCTATCGTTATAATTGAAAAAAATAACCATTTGTAATTGCTTTTTCTAAACAGAAAATTCTTTTTATTATCTCTAGTATATTTCATCAGTTTTAAGTTTCAAATATTTTTTAGTTGCAAAATAAGTACTTGAAAAAATTATAAGCATCCCAAAAGTAAAAGTAGAAGCAAGAATTAAAAATATTGAAAATGAATCTTGAAAAGTTTCTAATTCTGAGAAATTATTTTGAATAATATTAAACAAAACAAATAACAATATAACTGCAATTACTGAAGAAATTAAGCCCAACTTTAGATACTTAATTATAAAAGGAATTTGAATAAAGGCCTTAGTTGCCCCAACTAATTGCATAGTTTTAATTTCAAAGCGTTTAGAAAAAACAGATAATCTAATGGAATTATCGATCAAAAGTATTGCAATCAAAACAAAAGTTAAACTTGAAATCAACATCCAATATCCAATTTTATTAATGTTTTTATCCAATATTTTAACTAATGGCTGATCATACTGAACTTCAGAAACAAAAGGGTATTGAACAAAAGTATCAGTAAGTTCTTTTAAAATATGTGGTTTTACAAAGTTTGCATTGAAATAAATATCTAATGAACTTAGTAAAGGATTATATCCTAAAAATTCAATAAATTCTTCACCAATTTCTTGTGCATAAATTTTTGCTGCATCTTCTTTTGAAGTATATGAAACATATTTTGTTGCTTCTTGAAATTGGATTGACTTTTGAATTTGATGAATTTCTATTTTTTTTGTTTTATCCTTGAAATATATTGTCAATACAATTTGTTCCTTAAAATAATCAGCAATTTTTTGTGAGCTAACTAAAAAAGCACCTAAAACACCTATTATGAATAAAACAAGCATATTAATTATTACAACAGAAAAGTAGGTGCTTAAAAGCCTACGATTTTGATATTTTTCTTCTAAATTATTGTTCAAGCCAAGTGATTAAAGTGTAAAATTAATAAACCGAAATGATTTAAATGCTCTAGGCAGAATATTCTTTTTCCTTTCAATCAATAAATGTATTTTTACAAGATTAAATTATATAATCCTTTTGTGGCATACAATTTTAAAATAATTGAGCGTAAATGGCAAGGATATTGGAAAAAGAACCAAACCTTTAAAGCTATTAATGATAATAAACTCAAAAAATATTATATACTTGACATGTTTCCTTATCCATCAGGAGCTGGCCTTCATGTTGGTCATCCACTAGGTTATATAGCTACAGATATAATAGCGAGATATAAAAGACACAAAGGATTCAATGTTTTACACCCTCAAGGATATGATTCATTTGGATTACCTGCAGAACAGTATGCTATCGAAACAGGTAAACATCCTGCTGATACAACTGAAAAGAACATAAAACAATATCGTCGTCAACTTGACAGAATGGGTTTTTCATTTGATTGGTCAAGAGAAATAAGAACTTCAAGTTCAAATTATTATAAGTGGACCCAATGGATTTTTCTTTTACTTTTTGATAGTTATTATGATCTAAATAAAGACAAAGCAAAATCTATTTCTGATTTGGTTTATCACTTTGAAAATAATGGGACTTTGCAATTAAATGCCGTTACTGATAACATTGAACAATTTAATTCAGATGATTGGAAATCATTTAGTTTTTCCAAAAAACAAGAAATTTTATTAAGATATAGATTAGCTTATTTATCAGAAACAGAAGTTAACTGGTGTCCTAATTTAGGAACTGTTCTAGCTAATGATGAAATAATTAATGGAGTTTCAGAAAGAGGTGGTTTTTTGGTTGAAAAAAAGAAAATGAAACAATGGAGCATGAGAATTGGAGCATATTCAGAAAGATTAATTAATGACCTTGAAAAAATTGATTGGCCAGAATCTTTAAAAGAAATGCAAAGAAACTGGATTGGAAGATCAGTTGGAGCTTTTGTTAAGTTTAAAATTAAAGGACATGAAGAAGAAATAAAAGTTTTTACTACAAGACCAGACACTTTATATGGAGTTACATTTATGACTCTTGCCCCTGAACATAATTTGACTTTAAAGATTACTACAAATGAGTACCGTTCAGTGGTGAAAAAATATATTAATTCTTCGAGAAAAAAATCTGAATTAGATAGAATGTCTGATGTAAAAACTATTTCAGGAGTTTTTTCTGGAAGTTATGCAATTCACCCATTTAACGGTAATGAAATCCCAATTTGGATTGGAGATTACGTTTTATCTGGTTATGGAACTGGAGCAGTAATGGCTGTTCCATGTGGTGATCAAAGAGATTATGATTTTGCAAAAAAGTTTAAGATTCCAATAAAAAACATATTTTCAAACAAAGATATTTCTAAATGTGCATTTGTTCAAAAATCAGATTTTAAATTAATAAATTCAGGCTTTCTCAATGATTTAGAATATGAACCAGCAATAAATAAAGTAATTAATTATCTTGAAAGTAAAAATTTTGGAAAAGGTGCAATTAATTATAGACTAAGAGATGCAATATTTAGTCGACAAAGATATTGGGGCGAACCAATTCCTGTATATTATAAGAATGATTTACCCATACCTTTATCTTTAAAAGATTTACCTTTAAAACTACCAAAGGTTAAAAATTATTTACCTACTTCTGATGGGGCACCTCCTTTAGGAAATGCAACAAAATGGGCGTGGGATATTTCAAAAGGAAAAGTTGTTGATAATTCTTTGATTAATAATATTGATGTTTTTCCTTTAGAATTAAATACTATGCCTGGTTGGGCAGGAAGTTCTTGGTATTTTAATCGTTATATGGATGCTTGTAATGAAAATGAGTTTGTCAGTAAAAAGGCAGTTAATTATTGGAAAGAAGTAGATCTTTATTTGGGAGGAAGTGAACATGCAACAGGTCACTTAATGTATTCTCGCTTTTGGCAAAAATTTTTATATGATCTTGGTTATCTTCCGGTCGATGAGTATGCAAAAAAATTAATTAATCAAGGAATGATTCTTGGCTATTCTGCATTTATTCATCGAAAAAAAGGAACACAAGAGTATTATTCAAGTAATCTTTTAGGGAATTATAAAACTGAACCTATTAGAGTAGATATTTCATTTGTAAATTCTTCTAATGAGTTAGATATTGAAGGTTTAAAAGAAAGTCAAATTCAATACAGAAAATCAAAGTTTAAATTAGAAAAAGGAAAATTTTTTGTAACTAGGGAAGTTGAAAAGATGTCTAAGTCAAAATTTAATGTAGTTAATCCTGACGAAATTTGTGAAAAATATGGCGCAGATACTTTAAGAATGCATGAAATGTTTCTAGGTCCTCTAGAACAGTCTAAACCCTGGAATACAGCAGGAATTTCTGGAGTTCATTCTTTTTTAAAAAAATTGTGGCGCCTATATCATCCCAATAAAAACTTTAGTGTTAATAATGAAAAACCTACCAAAAAATCATTAAAATATCTTAATCAAACAATTAAAAAAGTAACCGAGGATATAGAGAGTCAGAGTTTTAATACATGTATAAGCAGTTTCATGATTTGTGTTAATCAGCTTACTTCTGAGAAATGTAATGAAAGACAAATTCTAGAACCTTTGATTATACTTTTGTCCCCTTTTGCCCCACATATATCAGAAGAATTATGGTCTTTATTAGGTCATAATTCATCTATAGCAAAGGTGAAGTATCCCAAATATGATTCAAATCAGTTAGTTGAATTATCAAAAAATTATCCAGTATCTTTCAATGGAAAAATGAGATTCACTATAGAGCTTTCTCTTGATTTACCAATTAAAGAAATTGAAAAAATTATTTTAAATGATAAAAGAACTAAACAACAATTAAAGGGAAAACAAATAAAAAAAGTTATTGTTGTATTAGGGAAAATTATAAATATAGTTGTTTAATGAACATTGAAATACTGGGGTTTCTAGCTGGAATCATGACTACTTCATCATTTTTTCCTCAAGCTTATAAGATATGGAAAACAAAAAATGCAGACGGGATCTCAACCACGATGTATTTTGTAATGCTTTCTGTTGTTTGTCTATGGGCTATATATGGTTTTTTAATTAATAGTACTTCTATAATTTTGTTTAATATTTTTACTTTGATTATAATATTAATGATATTATATTTTAAAATTCAAAATAAGGATAGCATTTAAAGAAAAAAATTAAAGAGAAATTTCTCTTGACATTTGTTGGTCTAAGGAAATAAATGTCTCAGTTCTGGATATTCCAGGAATTTTTTGTATTTGATTATTCAACACACTCATTAGATGAGCATTATCTTTACATAAGACTTTAATAAAAACACTCCAGTTTCCAGTCGTATAATGACATTCTAGTATTTCTGGAATTTTTTCTATTTGTTTTACTGCTTCTCGGTTTCTCATAGCTTTATCAAGATAAATTCCAATAAATGCAACTGTTTTGAATCCTAAAACTTTAGGGTTTAAACTTATATTAGACCCTGATATTACTCCTGAACTTTCTAGTTTTTTAATTCTTTGATGAACTGCTGCGCCAGATATACCAGTAAGTTTTGAGATTTTTTTAATCGGAGTTCTAGCGTCTTTAATTAATGCTCTAAGAATTATTTTATCAATTCCATCAATTTTTATTGAAATTTCTCTTATATGCATTATTTATTCTTCTGAATAAATTTTTCTATAGCCATTGTCATTGATGGAGATTCAGGACTAGGTGCAGCTATATCTATTCTTAGATCAGCAGTTATTGCTGCTTCAACAGTTGTTTTACCATAAACGGCTATTTTAGTATCATTTTGTTTGAAATCTGGAAAGTTTTTAAATAATGATTCGATCCCGGAAGGGCTAAAAAAAACTAGAATATCATAATATACATCCCTTAAATCTGATAGATCACTAACCACTGTTTTATAAAGTTGAGCTCTTTTCCAATTTAAATTTAATTTATCAAGAGTATCAGGTATTGAGGGGTTAAGAGTATCAGATGTTGGAAGTAAAAACTTCTCTGATTCAAATTTTTTAAATAAAGCTTTCAAATCTTCAATCCTTTTGTCACCGACATATATTTTACGCTTTCTATAGACCACGTACTTTTGAAGATAGTAAGCTACAGCTTCTGATAGACAAAAATATTTTGTACTATCCGGAACTTTATATCTCATTTCATTTGTAACTCTAAAAAAATGATCAACAGCATTTCTACTAGTAAGGATTATATTATCAAATTCAGCAAAATCTATTTTTTGTTTTCTAACTGATTTAGCGTTTAGCCCTTCAACATGAATAAATGGTCTAAAGTCAATCTTAAGCTTATGTTTTTCTTGGATTCTTGCGTATGGAGACTTTTCACTTGCTGGTTCCGGTTGAGAAACTAAAATTGTTTTCAATTTCATATCAAAACATTTTAAAACCTCGTTAAAGCAATTTAATAAGCCATATCCAAGGTGCAATTTTGAACGCACAAATATACAAAAATAAATAGAGAATGTTTTTATAATCTTTTTTAATAAACTCTTTAAAAATCATTAAATGAAATGCAGTCACAATTAAACATAAAAATATATTTATAAGATATGCAATATTAATTGTCAATAATTTATTGATGATTAGTAATGAAACAATTACTATTAAAATAAAAGACAGATAACTATAGAAGGTAATTATTTTCAGAAAATAAATGTTAAGATTAGAATATATGTTTGTTATTCTATTAAATAATGTTAGAATAAAAAAACGAATTATTAAATAAACAGAAATGTATAAATAAATATTTACAAAGCTAATTAAGCTTAAAATTTTGCTAGAAAGTATATGGTCAAAAATAGCTAAACAAAAACTAAAAGAAAGTATTATTTGAAAGAATAGAATGATATAAAAGCTATTGATAAAATTGATAGACCTATCATACCCATATCTTCTAATAAAAAAATTAATTTTCAAGGGATTAATTATATGAGTGAATTGAATCGGATTTGAAATTTTAAGACATAGGATTAAAAAAAAATAAATTAAAATCAATAAAAGGATCCAATCATTGTTAATTATATTTCTTTCAAGCCAAAATTCCATATTATAAAAGTATTAGTTTTTAATGATTATATCAATTAGAAATAGTTATCTGCTTATGGATAAAAATTATTTATTTTTGTAATAAATGGCATCTACTTTAATTATTATTCCAACTTATAATGAGATAGAAAATATATCTAATATTATTCCCAAAATTTTTAATTGCTTATCAAATTGTCATGTTTTGGTTGTTGATGATAATTCTCCAGATGGAACGTCTAGAAGTGTCAAGGAGTTAATCAAAAATTGCGAAGAAAATATTTTTATAATTGATAGATTAAATAAAACAGGCTTAGGTGATGCTTATATTGATGGTTTTAGATGGGCTTTAGAAAAAAAATATGACTATATTTTTGAAATGGATGCAGACTTTTCTCATGATCCTGCTTCACTGCCATTTATGCTAGAAAAGCTAAAAGAAAAAGAAGCAGATGTTATAATTGGTTCTCGTTATAAAGATGGAGTTAATGTTGTTAATTGGCCTTTGAGTAGAATTTTGTTGTCTTATTTTGCTTCCCTATATGTAAGACTTATAACTCGAATGCCTGTTAAAGATCCAACTGCTGGATTTGTAGGATATAGCAGAGAGGTTTTGAATAGTCTTGATCTTAATAAAATTAAATTTATAGGATATGCCTTTCAAATTGAAATGAAATATAAATCATGGATAAATGGTTTTAAATTGGTTGAATATCCAATAATATTTAAAAACAGAACTAGAGGAACCTCAAAGATGGATCAAAGTATTATTTTAGAAGCATTTATTGGAGTAATTAGGTTGCGTTTTTTTGATAGAAATACAAAATGATAAATAAAACACTTATTAAACATGCCATTTTAATTAATGAAGGAAATCAAATTAAAACTGATGTTTTGATTGAAAATGAAAGGCTAGTAAAAATTGCTCCAAATATTAAATCAGATTCATTTATGAAAATAATTTATGCTGATGGACTTCATTTAATACCTGGTTTAATAGATGATCAGGTACATTTTAGAGAGCCTGGAATGACACATAAAGGAACAATTAAGAGTGAATCACAGGCAGCTGTTGCTGGTGGGATTACATCATTTATTGAAATGCCTAATACATTACCTCAAACAACAACAAAAAAAGCGCTTGATGAAAAATTTGAAATTGCATCTTTAGATTCAGCAGCAAATTATTCTTTTTTATTTGGCGGAACAAATAATAATATTGATGAAATCCTCAGTGTTGACAAAAATCAAGTAGCTGGATTGAAACTTTTTCTAGGATCTTCAACAGGAAATATGCTATTAGATAATCAAAAAATATTACGCAAAATTTTTAAATCTTCAGATTTACTAATTGCTGTTCATTGTGAAGATGAAAAAATAATTCAAGAAAATTTAAACAAACATATTAAGATTTATGGAGAAAACATTCCAATTGAAAAACATCCAAAAATTCGTTCTGAAGAAGCTTGTTATGCTTCTACATATAGAACAATTCAACTAGCTAAAGAAACTGGAGCAAGATTACATGTTTTTCACTTATCAACTGCTAAAGAAACTGAGCTTTTTGGAAACTCATTACCACTTCACAAAAAGAAAATTACAGCTGAAGTCTGTACTCATCACTTGATTTTTGATGATAATGATTATCTTAAAAAAGGCTCATTGATTAAGTGGAATCCTGCAATCAAGTCTAAATCTGATCAAAAAGCACTATGGAAGGCTTTGAATGATGACCGGATTGATATTATAGCTACTGACCATGCCCCTCATACATTTTCAGAAAAAAACAAAAAATATACAGAAGCCCCTTCAGGAGGCCCTATGGTTCAACACTCACTTTTAGCATTATTATCATCAGTTAAAAAAGGAAAGATAACTTTAGAAAATTTGATTCAAAAGGCTTGTCATAATCCTGCTATTCTTTTTCAAATAAAAGATAGAGGTTTTATCAGAGAGGGATATTTTGCTGATTTCGTTTTAATTGATATGAAAGGACAATCTCTAATTACAAAACAATCTTTAAAATATAAATGTAGATGGTCTCCTTTTGAAGGGCATAATTTTGATGTTAAAATAAAAATGACTTTTGTTAATGGACAAAAAGTATACGAAGATGGAAAAATATTGATTCCAAATGCTGGCAGACAATTAACTTTTAATAGATGAAGAAGTTTATATTTTTAAGTGCTATTATTTTTATTAGTTGTGATTCAATAGTTGATAAAGGAACTAAAGATATAATTCCTATTGATAAAATGGAATTAATATTATTTGATATCCAAATAATGCATTCAATATCTAAAAGTTATAATTCTAAAATTGAGGAAAAAGATTGGTTTGGCAGTGAATATATATATAAAAAATATGGTATTGATAGTATGAAATTATCTCATAGTCAAGACTATTATTCTAAAAAACCGGACCTATATTTGAGTATTCACAAAAACATATTAAAAAGAATGCAAAATTCTATTGATAGTATAGATAAACTAGTAAAGTCAGATAAAACTAGACTAATTGAAAATAAAATTCTTAATAAGAAGAATAAAAATTAATAATAGTATTTGTCAAAAAATTTTTCTATATCTAAAGTTTGGAAAAAACCTAATTATTTTATTCCCATTATATTCTTTAGTGCTATAAATAGATTTAATAAAAGCAAAACTTATAGTTTTATTCTTAAATTTTAAAAATGAAAATAAGTTATCAAATACCCATAAAACATAAACCCAAAATTTGGCTAATGGTAACAAAAAAACTTTAAGATGAGATTTTTCTTTAATTCTTTTTAATACAGAATAATAAGATATATTTTCCGATACTAATACAAACCGCTCATTTGAAATGCTACTGTTCATTAATGCAATTAAAAGCTCAACAACATCTAAAATATCTACAAAACCACTTTTGCCTTTGGTATAAAAACAAAAAAATCCTTCAAGCATTTCTTCAAATTTTGATTGTGGAGAATTTCTAGTGCATTTACCCCAAATAATACCAGGATTAATTATAACTGATGGCAATCCTTCTTCTATTCCTCTTAAAACTTCAATTTCAGCCAAATATTTTGAATATGAATATGAAGTTCTTTTTTTGTCATTATAGATATAATTTGATTCATCTTCTCCTAATGAAGCTATAGAGCTTACGTAAGCAAGCTTTTTAATTTTTTTATTTATACAAAAATTAACAATATTTGAAGTGGCTTTGTAATTAGCATCAAAAAGTTTTTTTGAATTACTTTTTTTAAATGAAATATATCCTGCGCAATGATAAACATGGGTAATTCCTTCAAAGGCATCATCAAGAGTTGTAATGTTTTCTAAATCTGATTTTCTCCAAATAATTCTATTGTAATAATTTTCTTTACCATTATTATGAAAAAATTTTTTTACGATATGTATATTATTTTTTCTATAAAGTGCTACAATTTTTGTTGAAAATTTTGTTAGATGACATAGTAAATTCATTCCTACAAATCCAGTTCCTCCAGTGACTAATATCATATAATAAAGTTACAATTTTTAAGTTTGATTTTTTCTTTCAGCCTATCAAATATATATTTGTATTAGAATATAAAATATGTCAAAAAATTTTGTTGATGAATTAAGGTGGAGAGGAATGCTTCATAACATTACTCCAGAAACCGAAGATTTTTTATTATCCAATAAAACTACTGGATATATTGGCTTTGACCCAACTGCTGATTCTTTACATATTGGAAGCTTGGTTCAGATAATTATTTTAATGCACTTTCAAAAAGCAGGACATAGACCTATTGTCCTCCTTGGAGGAGCAACTGGGATGATAGGAGACCCTTCTGGAAAGTCAAATGAAAGAAAACTTTTAGACAATAATATTCTTAAACGAAATGTAGAATCCATTAAGTCACAGTTTGAAAGATTTTTAGAGTTTAATGATGATCAATCAAATTCTGCAATAATTTTAAATAATTATGATTGGATAAAGGATATAAGTTTGATTGATTTTTCTAGAGAAATTGGGAAAAGTATTACGGTAAACTATATGATGGCTAAGGATTCAGTAAAAAAGCGCTTTACAAATGAAACTAAAGAAGGAATGTCATTTACTGAATTCACATATCAGCTAATTCAAGGTTTTGATTTTCTTCATTTATATAATACATTAAATTGTAGACTTCAAATGGGAGGAAGTGATCAATGGGGAAATATAACAACTGGAACAGAATTAATTCGACGAAAATCAAAAGGAAAAGCACACGCGATTACATGCCCCTTGATAACAAGAGAAGATGGGGAAAAATTTGGAAAGACTGAAGATGGCAATATATGGCTAGATAAAACAAAAACATCTCCATATAAATTTTATCAATATTGGCTTAATATATCCGATAAGGATGCAATTTCTTTTATAAAAATTTTTACTTTTTATAGTAGTAAAGCTATTGAGAAATTTATTGAAGAACATCAAAAGGCTCCTCATTTAAGGAGTTTACAGATTAAACTAGCAGAATCGGTTACTAATCTTGTTCATGGAGAGGATGAATTCAATAAAGCGAAAGCTGCATCAGATATTTTATTTGGAAAAGGAACATCAGATTTATTAAAAGATATAGATTCTGAGACCTTTTTGGAAATTTTTGAAGGTGTGCCTCAAAAGATTCTTTTTAAAAATGAATTATCTGATGGAATAGGTATTGTTTCTTTATTATCAGAAAAAACAGATTTTATTAAGTCTAAAAGTGAAGCTCGCAGATTATTAAAAGAAAATTCAATATCGATTAATAAAGTTAAGGTTGGGGAAAATTATATTTTAACTGATTTAAATTTAATTGGCAATCAGTTTATTTTAATTCAACGTGGTAAGAAAACATATTTTCTAATAAGATTTAATTAAATAACCATTAAGTTACACCCCCTGATCTCTGATTGATCAAACCTTCCTAATACTTCAAAACTACCATCTAGATGCATTTTTCCTAAATCTTGGGTTGCAATGAATGGGCAAGTATTGAAGTTTGCTAAATCAATAATATTGAGGCCTCCTGGTTTACTTTTATCAAAAAATAATGGATCGTCTATATCTCTTGTAAAAACCTTCATCCATGGTGGACAAATAAATAAGCCTTGCTCTTTTGAATAAGCTTGAGAAAATAATTCTGTCATTCCATATTCTGAGTGGATATTATTTACTCCAAAGCCCTTTGATAATTTTTCATGTAATTCATCTCTTACCAATTCTTTTAGTTTTCCTTTCATCCCACCAGTTTCAATTATAATTGTATTCTTAAGATTAAAATTATATTTATTAATAAACTCTAAAAGTGCAAATGAGACTCCTATAAGTAAAGTTTTATAACCTTTTGAATCAATTTCTTCAAGTGTATTTTTAAGATTTTTGAGATCATTAATATAGAATCCACTATGTTTAGATTTGGTTTTCTGTATTAAATTAGAAACCATATATATTAATGATGAATTCTTTCTCTCAATATAACCAGGAAGTAATGCTAAAATTGTATAATCAGAAATTTCACCATAAAAATATTCAAAACCTTTTCTGAAACTATTCTCATAGTCAGAAAGATTTTTAATAAAATGCCGAGATGGTTGAATACTTGAGGTCATACTTGACTGAAAAATCGCTTCTTCTTTTTCACAAAATATTTTTACATCATGAGTTTTAAAAAATGAAATTGGAAGGAAAGGAATTTGAGAATATGAATTAATAGAATCAGGAGGCGTATTAATTAAATCACAAAAGCTTCTATATATAGGATTTAATTCATAATGAACTTTTACAAGTTTAAAACAAAAATTTTCAAATTCTTTTTCAGTTTTAATATTATAAAACGAGCGAAAATCACTTAAATCCATTAGCAAATTTAATTTTTTAGCACTTTAAAAAGCTAATTATTTTATAAATAAATTAGTTTTTATAATTATGGTATATTTTATAATATATTATGTTTAATTTAACTTTAAGTTAATATATCATTATAAGATGATTTTTAGTTTAGTATGAAAAAAATTAAAAATGACAAAAAGTAAGATTTTATTAGTTGATGACGAACCTGATGTTTTAGAAATTTTATCATATAATCTAGAAAACAATGGATATAAAACTTTCAAAGCTAAAGATGGTAAAGAGGCTATAGAAAAGGCAATAAAAATTTTACCTGAGTTAATTATTATGGATGTTATGATGCCTAATATGGATGGAATCGAGGCTTGTGAAATATTGAGAAAAGACCCAAAATTTAAAAATACAATTATAATGTTTTTAACAGCAAGAGCAGAGGAGTATTCACATATTGCTGCTTTTCAAGCTGGAGCAGATGATTATGTAACGAAACCAATTAAGCCAAAAATTTTATTGTCAAAAGTTAATGCTTTACTAAGAAGATTAAATCAAGATAATATTTCTGAGGGGCCTATTGAAATTGGAAATTTTGTAATTGATGCTGAAAAATATAATGTTTTGTTTAACGGAAAATATTTTGTTCTTCCACGGAAAGAATTTGAACTACTATTTTTATTAGCTTCAAAAGCTGACAAAGTTGTTAAAAGAGAAATGATAATGGAAAGGGTATGGGGAAGTGAAGTTATTGTTGGGGAGAGAACAATAGATGTTCATATTAGAAAGTTAAGAGAAAAGTTTGGAGACAATTACTTTAAAACCATAAAAGGTGTTGGATATAAATTTGCAAAAAGTTAAATAAATAATTCTAAGAAAAATTGCATAATTTAAAAATATCACTGCTTATATCTTCATTGGTAAACCTTCTTTTTATTTTGAGTTTATTCCTACTGTTTGATTATTTTGAAATTAGCATTTTAAAAATTGATAAAATTAAATTATTTGGATTAGTGTTTATTTTCTTTACAGGATCTTTTATAATAATTCATCTGATTATTAGGCACTTCTTACTAACATTATTAAAAGGATTTATTCGAAGGGACTATTCTACGCAAACTGAAGAAAGCAATTCAAAGCAAGATTTAGACTCTTTAACAAAGAATTTGTTAAGATTTGCAAGTGATAAAAATATAGAAATTGAATTACTAAAAAATCAAGAAAATTATAGAAAAGACTTTATAGGAAATATTTCACATGAACTTAAAACACCTTTATTTACAATCCAAAGTTATATTCTTACATTAATAGATGGTGGATATAAAGACATTGAAATTCTAAAGAATTATTTAAAACGAACATCCAAAGGAGTTGATCGTTTAATTTATTTAGTTAAAGACCTAGATTTAATAACAGAGTTTGAATCTGGAATAAAAAATATTGAGCCAGAATCTTTTAATATTATTAAGATTATAGATAATATTTTTGAGTTATTAGAAATTGACTCTGGAAAAAATAACATTTCGTTAGTTTATGATCGCGAATATTTACAACCAATAAATGTATTAGCTGACAAGGATAGGATTCAACAATTAATTACAAATCTTGTAGTAAATTCTATAAAATATGGGGTAAAAAATGGTACAACTGAAATAAGTATTCAGGACTTAAATGATGAAAAGATAATTATAAGAGTAACAGATAACGGAGAGGGTATTGCAAAGGAACATTTACCCAGATTATTTGAGCGTTTTTTTAGAATTGATAAATCTGGAAGCAGAAGAAAAGGTGGATCAGGATTAGGATTGGCTATAGTAAAGCATATTATTGAAGCTCATCAAGAAAAAATATATGTTGAAAGCACATTAGATATTGGTTCTGAGTTTTCATTTACTTTGCAGAAATCTTAGACATCATTAGTTGTAATATCTTTCAAAATAAATGAACTTAGTGGTAAATTTAAATTCTTTGAATTGGGAAGTAAAAACAAGCTTAAACGATTTAATGAAAATCTTACTTTTCCAAATGTAATTCAACCTGATCGCAAAATACTAGAGTCAGATAGTTTTATTTATAAAGGAAAATGGAAAGAAAATTATTTTAATAACGAAAATGATATTATTCTAGAACTAGGATGTGGTAAAGGAGAGTATGTTATATCTTTAGCTAAAGAGAATCCAAACAAAAATTTTATAGGAATTGATATAAAAGGTGCTAGATTCTGGAGAGGAGCAAAAACAGCAATTGAAGAAAATATTTCAAATGTTAGTTTTGTTAGAGTTAAAATTGAGATGATTTTAGCAATTTTTTCTGAAAATGAAATTAATGAAATTTGGTTAACTTTTCCAGACCCTCAAATAAAGCACAAAAGAACTAAACTTAGACTTATAAATCCAGAATTTTTAGAAAAATATAAATTTATTTTGGCGCCGATGGGACTAGTTAATTTAAAAACGGATAGCGAATTTTTATATGGATATACTTTAGGTCTTTTGGAAAATATCTCTTGTACCATAAAACATATACATCATGATATATACAATAATAGTAATTCTCCTAGCCGAGTTATAAATATTCAAACTTTTTATGAGAAAAAATTTCTAAAAGAAAATAAATCTATAAAGTATATACAATTCTATTGGAATGAATATTGAAAACAAATCTTTTTTTGAGAAAGTTTATTTTGTGGTAAATAAGATTCCTTATGGAAGGGTTACTAATTACGGTTCAATAGCAAAGTTCATTGGATCTCCCCAATCATCTAAAATGGTTGGATGGGCAATGAATGCAAGTCATAACATAAAAAATTTTCCTGCACATCGTGTTGTTAATAGAAACGGTCTTTTAACTGGAAAGCATCATTTTCATGGAACAAAACTAATGCAACAATTACTCGAGTCTGAAGGAATAAATATTTATAACAATAGAGTAATAGATTTCGAAAATTATTTTTGGGATCCGTCTAAAAATATAACATAGGTTCAAATTGTAGTTTATAAATTAATTGTTTAAGAGCATTTGGTATATTTGCTAATAATTTCATTCATGGAAATAACTAAAAAGAATGTAAAACAAATACTCCGTTCGATAATATCTCCAGGTAGTGAGAAAGATATCGTTTCAGCTGGGGTAGTAAAAAACATTCAAGTTTTTGGTGATCAAGTTGATATTGATTTGGTTTTAAATAATCCAAGTCTGCAGGCTAGAAAAAAATTAGAAGTTGAGATATTAAAAATAATTCATTCCAGAATTAATGTAAAAGCTAAGGTTGAAATAAAAATTGAGGTAGTTATAAATAAATCTTCAATTGAAAACTCTATTAAAGCAAATCCAATACCTGGAATCCATTCAATTATTGCTATTGCATCTGGTAAGGGAGGAGTTGGAAAATCTACTGTAACTGCAAATTTAGCTGTTACTTTATCTCAAATGGGATTAAAAGTTGGAATACTTGATGCTGATATATATGGACCTTCGATGCCTTTAATGTTTGATCTGGAAGGAGAAAAGCCCTTAGCTCAAGAAGTAAATGGCAAATCTAAAATGAAACCACTAGAAAATTATGGAGTTAAAATTTTATCTATAGGTTTTTTTACAGGTCCTGATCAAGCAGTTATTTGGAGGGGACCAATGGCTACTAAGGCACTAAAACAATTAATTTTTGATTCAGCTTGGGGAGAGCTGGACTTTCTTTTAGTTGATTTACCCCCTGGCACAGGAGACATTCATTTAAGTATAGTTCAATCAATTCCACTAACTGGCGCCGTAATTGTCAGCACACCTCAACAAATTGCTTTAGCTGATGCGAGAAAAGGAATTTCTATGTTTCAGCAGGAATCTATAAATGTTCCTGTTTTAGGAATTGTTGAAAACATGGCATATTTTATACCAGAAGAACTTCCCAATTCTAAATATTATATCTTTGGAAAAGATGGAGGGAAAATATTATCAGAATCTAAAAAGATTCCATTTTTAGGATCATTGCCTCTTGTTCAAAGTATACGTGAAGCCTCAGACTTTGGAAGACCCGCAGGTCTTCAAGAAAAGGGAGTGATAAGGGACTCTTTCATTAAAGTTGCTCAAGAAATGACACATCAGGTTTTAAAAAGAAATAAAAACTTACCTCCAACAAAAGCTGTTGAAATTACAACAATGACAGGTTGTAGCGAAGTAAAGTAAATAATTATGAATACATCTGAAACAAAAGAAAAAGTATTATTAGCTCTAGAAGAAATTCGTCCATTTTTAGCTTCTGATGGAGGAGATATTTCCCTAGTATCAATAGATAAAAATAAAATTGCAAATGTTAGACTTCATGGTGCTTGTGTTACATGTACTGTTAATCAAATGACTTTAAAACAAGGTGTAGAAATGACAATTAAAAAATATGCCCCTGAAATAGAAAAAGTTGTTAGTTTAGAAATTGAATAATTAGATTTTATAATTTGTCAAAAGAAATTTCCATTAAAGTTAAAGATAGAGAAGGAAAAATTCGCTTATTAACTTTACCTATAGACATGAATCTAAATTTAATGGAAGCGATTAAATTAAATAATATTCAGATTGATGGGAGATGTGGAGGAATTGCATTGTGTGCTTCTTGTCAGTGTTATATTTTATCTAATCATATTTTAATTGAGAAAAGTGAAAATGAAACAGCAATGCTTTCAGAAGCTTTAAATGTTAAACCAAATAGTCGATTAGTTTGCCAGCTTATTCTTTCTAAGGATATGGATGGTTTAGAAATTGAATTAGCCCAAGAAGAATAAATTATTAATACATGAAAAAAATAAAACACATAACAATATTAATCTTTTTTATTTTTTGTACTTCTCCAAAACCTAAACCCAGGAAACCAATCATATTTAAACCTATTTCCAAAGAAGCTTTAGCTTCTGCAGTAATTTATGAGGCTAATATTCGACAGTATTCGAATGAAGGAACATTTAATGCATTTGCCAAAGACTTAAATATTATAAAGGAAATGGGTGTTAAAATAATATGGTTTATGCCAATTAACCCTATATCAAAAACAAAAAGTAAGGGGCCTTTAGGAAGTTATTATGCAGTTTCTAGTTATAAAAAAATTAATCCTGAATTTGGAACTTTAGAAGATTTCAAAAAATTAGTTAAAAAAGCACATGAATTAGGAATATATGTAATTATAGATTGGGTTCCAGGTCATACGGGATGGGACCATGAATGGATAACAAATAATGATGATTATTATATAAAAAATAAAAATGGTGATATAATAGATCCAATAAATCCAAAGACTGGTAATTCTTTTGGCTGGACTGATGTAGCCGATTTAAATTATGATAATTTAGAAATGAGAAATGCAATGCGTGAAGCAATGATTTATTGGGTAAAAGAATCTAATATTGATGGGTTTAGGATAGATCAGGCATATGCAATTCCAAAAGACTTTTATGATAAAACATTTTCTGCAATAAAAAAGATTAAACCTGTTTTTTTACTTGCTGAAACTGATATTTATCATCCAGGAGGAATCGATTTAATAAATAAATTTGATGCATCTTATGATTGGCCAGGACATCATTTATTAAAGGAAATAGTTAAAGGGGAAAAAAATATTGAAGATTGGGATAAATATCAAAATAGTTTATTTGAAAATTATGGGAAAGAAAACATATTGATTAGTTTTATTAGTAATCATGATGAAAACTCATGGAATGGTACAGTTCAAGAAAGTTTTGGTAAAGCTGCTGAAGCTGTAATAGCCCTACAATATACTTCGCCGAGTATGCCATTAATATATTCAGGACAGGAATATGATTTAAATAAAAGATTATTATTCTTTGAAAAGGATAGTTTTTCTAAAATAAAAGGACCTGCATTTAAATTATTAAAAAAGCTAGGTCATTTAAAAAATAATAATCAAGCCCTTGAAATAGGAATTGAAGGTGGAGAATATAAAAGAATTAAAACAACAAAAGATAAAAGAATTATTGCATTTCAAAGAACTAAAGGAAAAGATACTTTGATATTTATTGCAAATATGAATAACGATTATAGTCAATTTTCAATGGATTTTGATGCTAAATTAAAAAGATATCAAGATTTGAAAGAAAAACAATTATCTTCAAGTTATCAATATGACATGAAGCCTTGGGAGTTTTGGATCTTAATCAAATGATATATTTGCTCAAATGAAAAGAAAAATTATTCCTTTATTTTTATCTATTATGTCTTTAGCTTGTAGTGAAAAAACAAAACCATTAGTTTTTGGACATCGCGGAGCCCGTGGCCATGTTGCAGAAAACACCCTAAAATCAATTGAAAAAGCAATGGAATTGGGAGTTGATGGTATTGAAATAGATGTTTTTAGGTGTGCATCTGGAGAATTAGTGGTTTTTCATGATAGGTCTGTTAATAAATTAACTAATGGAAAAGGATATATAGAACAAATTTCTTTAGATAGTATTAAAAAACTGACTGTTCTTGGAAAAGAAACTATTCCAACACTTACTGAAGTTTTAGATTTAATTAATGGGAAAATTCAATTAAATATTGAACTAAAAGGTTCTCAAACAGCTTTTTTAACGCACCAACTTTTAAAGAAATATTTTGAAACAACTAATTGGACTAATAGTGAAATTTTTATTTCAAGTTTTAATTGGTCAGAATTAAGGGCTTTTTATCAATTAAACAAAGAAGTGAGAATTGCTATATTAACTGAAGATGACCCTTTAGATGCAATTACTATTGCAAAGGAATTAAATGCATTTGCAATTAATCCTAATTATATATTCTTAGATCAAGAAAATGTTAAAAAAATTAAATCAGAAAA
>PBNP01000023.1 GCA_002723295.1 Flavobacteriaceae bacterium
CCTCAGCAACTGCCTCCTCCTTGGTAGATTCCTCAGCAACTGCCTCCTCCTTGGTAGATTCCTCGATAGATATTTTTTCATCAATATCAGAAACTACAGATTTGAATTTAGAGTACTTGTTTTTAAACTTATCTATTCGACCAGCTGTATCAACTAATTTAGATTTGCCAGTATAATATGGGTGAGAAGTTCTAGAAATCTCAAGTTTTACAAGAGGATACTCAACGCCATCAATTTTTATTGTCTCTTTAGTATTAACAGTTGATTTAGTAATAAAAACATCATCATTCGACATGTCTTTAAAAGCTACAAGTCTATAATTATCTGGGTGAATACCTGCTCTCATGTTAAATTGTTAGCGGATGCAAATTTAGTTGTTTTTTCAAAACATACAACAATGAGTGTGAAGTTTTATAAAAGTTGGTATATTGTCAATACAAATTTAATTTAGTATTGAAAAAAAGTTTATGAAAACATCAGACTACGCTTTAAATTATGGGACTATCCTTGGCGCAGCAAATGTTGCCTTTGCTTTAATGTTGTTTTTTTTAGATGCCCATTACCAACAAGATTCAGCATCTAACATTGTGGGAGCAGTTTTGGTTATTGGTTTTGTTAATTATGGTATATTCCAATTTAGACAAGATAATGATGGTTTTATTTCCTTATCTGAAGGATTAAAAATTGGGGTAGGAATTGCTCTGGTATCTGCAATTATAACTACACTTTATGGTATTATTTTAACTGAATTTATGGACCCTCAATTCATAGATAAAGTTTTTGAAATTCAAAGGCAAAAAATGCTTGAATCAAATCCAGAATTATCAGAAGAGGATGCATCTAATGCCATAGAAATATCAAAGAATTTTACAACTATACCTTTTAGAATTGCTTTTGGAATACTTGGAGGTGTTATTTTTGGTTTTATTATCTCATTAATTGGAGGTCTTATACTTAAAAGATCTAAGCCTCAACAAAATTCAATTTTTGTAGCTTTGCTTCAAAATATACATTTTGGAAATTTCTGTTGTGATTCCTTTATTTAATGAGGAGGAATCTTTAATTGAACTGCATAATTGGATAGTAAAAAGCTTGAAAAAAGCTAATTATACATTTGAAATAATATTTATTGACGATGGTAGCACTGATCAATCTTGGGATATTATTGAAAACTTATCAAGTTCTCATAATTATACATATGGAATTCGCCTGGCTAAAAATTACGGAAAATCTCAGGCTTTAAATGCTGGATTCAAATTTGCAAAAGGGAAATTTGTGGCAACTTTAGACGCTGATCTTCAAGATTCTCCTGAGGAAATACCATTAATGATTAAAGAAATTAAAAATCGGAATCTGGACTTAATTTCAGGATGGAAAAAAAAGAGATTTGATAGTTTTTTTTTAAAAAACATACCTTCAAAACTTTTTAATTGGGCAGCTCGTTTTGTTTCAGGAATAAAACTAAATGATTTTAATTGTGGTATAAAAGTTTACAAAAATAAAGTAATAAAAACTATTGATGTTAGAGGTGAAATGCATAGATACATCCCAGTATTAGCATCAGAAGCGGGGTTTAAAAAAATTTCAGAAAAAGAAGTTGTTCACCAATCAAGAAAATATGGATATACAAAGTTCGGCCCTGAAAGATTTATTAATGGATTCTTGGATTTAATTACTATTTGGTTTTTAAAAAAATTTGGAAAACGGCCTATGCATTTTTTTGGTCTCTGGGGAACTTTAATGTTTATTATAGGTTTAGCTTTTACAACCTATTTGGGTGTTGATAAGCTTTTCTTTAACCCTCAATCTAGGCTAATAACTGATAGACCACATTTTTATATTGCTCTAGTAACAATGATAGTTGGTGTTCAATTTTTTATTGCAGGCTTTATAGGTGAAGTGTTAATAAGAAATAATAATTATAAAATAAATTATATAATTTCTAATACAACCTCAAATTATGAAGATTAAAAAATCAGCATTAGAGTGGTGCAGAGCTCCTTTTGATTTAAATATGCAAAATCAAGTCAAAAGTTTAATTAATAAGGAAACTGAGCTTAAAGATGCTTTTTATAAAGATATTGAATTTGGAACTGGAGGCATAAGAGGTATTATGGGTCCCGGAACAAACAGAATCAACAAATATACTTTAGGTAAGGTTGCACAAGGTCTTAGTCTTTATTTAAAAGATCAATTTAGATATAAGAAAATTAAAGCTGTAATAGCTTATGACTCTAGAAATAAGAGTGAATATTTTGCCCAAATTGTTGCAAATATACTTTCAGCAAATAGTATTCAAGTATTTCTTTTCAATTCCCTGCGTTCAACACCCCAATTATCTTATACAATAAGGTCATTAAAAGCAAATTGTGGAATTGTAATTACAGCATCACATAATCCTCCTGATTATAATGGTTTTAAATTATACTGGAAAAATGGAGGGCAAATTGTACCACCAAAAGACATTGAACTTGAAGAAATAATTAATTCAATTAAATATAATGAAATTCTATTTGAAGGTAAAAAAGATAAATTAACTCATTTAGGTAAAAATACAGATGCTCAATTTCATAAAGTCTGTATTAGCCTAGCAAAACAAAAAACCAATTCCAAAAGAGATATTAAAATTGTTTTTACTTCGCTTCATGGAACATCTATTAATTCAATCCCTGTAATTTTAGAAAAAGTAGGGTATAAAAATATTAGTATCGTTAAAGAACAATCAACGCCTAATGGGAATTTTCCAACAGTATTATCCCCAAATCCAGAAGAGCCTGAAGCACTAAAAATAGCAGTAAATCAAGCCCAAAAGGAAAATGCTGAAATTGTAATTGGTACTGATCCTGATTCCGATAGACTTGGAATAGCAGTTAAAAATGAAGATGGTGATTTTATTCTTTTAAATGGAAACCAAACAATGATGATAATGTCTCACTTTTTATTATCAGTTCGTAAAGAAAAGAAACTAATAAATTCAAAAGACTATATTGCTTCAACGATTGTTTCTTCACCTGTAATAAAAAAAGTAGCTAGCTATTTTAAAATTAATTGCATTTTAACTTTAACAGGTTTTAAATGGATTGGAAAAGAGATAGAAAATAGAAAAAATGAAAATTTTATATTTGGCGGAGAAGAAAGTTTTGGGTATTTAATTGGTAACAAGATTAGAGATAAAGATGCCATAACTAGTGCTTTATTAGCTTGTGAGATTGGATCTGTTTTAAAATGTCAAGGTAAAACAATATTTGATTTTATGATAGAATGCTATAAGATTTATGGTCCATATAAAGAAAGATTGATTAACAAAATTTTTACTGGTAAAAGTGGTGCAGAAAAGATACATAAGATGATGAGTAATTTTAGAAAAAACCCTCCTAAAACTATAAATGAATCTAAATTAGAATCTGTTGAAGATTACTTATTTTCTTATAAATATTGTCTAAAAAAAAATAAAAAATATAAATTAAATCTTCCGAAAGCTAATGTTTTAATATATATATTAAAGGATAAGAGTAAAATTGCAATCCGACCCAGTGGCACAGAACCAAAGATTAAGTTTTACATTAGTGTAAATAAGAAAAATTTCAAATACAATAATTGGAAGTTAACTGAGTTAGAATTAGAAAAAAGAATAGATTCAATAGTTAAGGAATTAAAATTATAGAATGAATTATTTTCAAAAAATAATACGTTTTGCATATCCTTACAAGGGATATGCTTTACTAAATATAATTTGTAATATTTTATATGCTTTATTTAGCGCATTATCTATGGTCGCTTTTATACCATTGCTTGAAGTTTTATTTCAAAGTCACAATAAAGTTAGAGTTGCTCCAATATACAATGGAATAAATTCATTAAAAGATTACTTGGAACAATGGTTAAGCTATCAAGTAACTATGCAATTAGATAAGGATATAAGCATTACGTTGATTTATTCAATTGGCTTAATTATTATTCTTTTCTTACTTAAAAATTTATTCAATTATTTAGCTTTATTTTTTATAACATTTCTTAGAAATGGAGTTATTAAAGATTTAAGGAATAAAATGTATGAAAAGATTATTTCTTTACCTGTAGCATTTTTCACTGAGAAAAAAAAAGGAGACTTAATTGCAAGAATAGGCAATGATATTCTGGAAGTACAAGTTTCATTTCTTTCAATTCTGGAGCTTTTAATTCGAGAACCTCTAACTATTCTTTTTACATTGATAGTAATGTTTAGTATTAGTATAAAATTGTCTCTCTTTGTTTTAGTTTTTATTCCCTTTTCTGGATTTTTTATTTCATTTGTTGGAAAAAAACTAAGAAAGGATTCTAATTTAGTTCAAAAAGAACAAGGAAATTTTCTTTCAATAATTGATGAAACAATAAGCGGTCAAAAAATAATTAAAACATTTGGCGCAGGAATATCTTTTATAAATAAGTTTAAAGAATCAACCTTCAAGTTTTTTAATTTCTCAAATAGATTGCTGCATAGAAATAATCTTGCAGCTCCTAGTAGCGAGTTTTTTGGAATTGCAATCATTGGGATTTTATTATGGTATGGAGGACATATGGTATTAATTGACCAATCAATAAAAGGAAGTACTTTTTTAGTCTTTATTGGTTTAGCATACAATATTTTGACACCTGCAAAATCAATTAGTAAATCTATTTTTAGTATAAAAAAAGGTGATGCTGCTGCATCAAGAATATTAGATATACTTGAAGCTGAAAATTCTTTGAAAGACTCGCCTAATGCAATACATAAGAAATCATTCAATTTTACGATATGTTTTAAAAACGTTTATTTCTCATATGAGAAAAACAAAATAATATCAGACTTCAACCTAACTATAAACAAAGGACAAACTATTGCATTAGTTGGTCAGTCTGGGTCAGGCAAATCTACAATAGCCAATCTATTATCTAGATTTTATGATGTTGATAAAGGAATCATTTCCATGGATCAAATTGATATAAGAAAAGTTAAACAAAAATCTCTTCATAACTTGATAGGAATAGTTACTCAAGACTCTGTTCTTTTTAATGATACTGTGAAAAACAACTTGCTTATTGGTAAATCAGACGCTACAGATAAAGAATTAGAAAAAGCTGCTAAGATTGCAAATGCTCATGATTTCATAATTAAATTAGAGAATGGTTATGACACCTCAATTGGAGAAAGTGGAAACAAACTCTCAGGAGGTCAAAAACAAAGGCTATCTATTGCTAGGGCGATACTAAAAAATCCAGAAATTTTGATTTTAGATGAAGCTACATCATCTTTAGATACTAAATCCGAAAAGTTAGTCCAAAAAGCACTTGAAAATATAATGAAAGGCAGAACAGCATTAGTAATTGCTCACAGACTATCAACAATTCAAAAAGCAGATTTAATAATAGTAATGCAGGAAGGAAAAATTATTGAACAAGGAACGCATAATCAACTTTTATCAAATAAAAAATCATATTTTAAATTGGTTCAGCTACAACAACTTTAGAGAAGTTGCAAATAAATGTTGAATTATAATTATACTTATTTTTCTTAAAAAATTTAATAAAGTATCTTTGTTTAATTATATTTTCTTAAATATGATTTATTTTTTCGGAGAACAAAACAAAAGTATTTTTGCAGTTGAAAGCCAAAAAGTTCTTCTTAAAAAAGATATCGAAAAACTTCACTGGTTATTTGAAAACAAACCTCTAATTAATTCAAAAAGTCTTACTGGAACTTTTATAGGACCTAGAAGGACAATGTTAACCCCTTGGAGCACTAATGCTATTGAAATATTAAACAATATGGGGGTAAATCATGTTACAAGAATTGAGGAGTTTTTTCATTCCACTAATGTTGAAAATTTTGATTCTATGCTTCAGGAAAAAGTTTTTAATCTAGACCAAAATTTATTTAAAACTAATATTGAACCTAAGCCAATTATAGAAATTGAAAATATTTCAATTTTCAATACTGAAGAAGGATTATCGTTAAGCAATGATGAAATTAAATACCTAGAAAATCTAGAGAAAAAATTATCTAGAAAACTTACAGATTCAGAAGTTTTCGGATTCTCTCAAGTTAATTCTGAACATTGCAGGCATAAAATTTTTAATGGTCAATTTAGAATTGATGGAAAAATAATGAGTAAATCTCTCTTTCAATTAATCAAAAACACATCAAAAATAAATCCTAATGAAATTGTATCCGCTTACAAGGATAATGTTGCTTTTATTGATGGGCCTATAATAGAACAGTTTGCTCCTAGAAAAGGTGAATCAGCAAGCATATATACTAAAAATGAAATCAACAGTGTCATTTCATTAAAAGCCGAGACACACAATTTCCCAACAACAGTTGAGCCATTCAATGGAGCAGCTACTGGTTCTGGCGGTGAAATAAGGGATAGAATGGCTGGAGGATTAGGGTCAATTCCACTAGCTGGAACAGCAGTATATATGACACCCTATTCTAGAATCAATAATAAAAAAGAATGGGAGAAAAAAATTAAAGAAAGGAAATGGAAATACCAAAGTCCTCTTGATATATTAATTAAAGCATCTAATGGCGCATCAGATTTTGGAAATAAATTTGGGCAACCTTTAATTGCTGGATCATTATTTACTTTTGAACATAATGAAAATGAAAAAAAAATTAGCTATGATAAAGTAATAATGCTAGCTGGTGGAATTGGATATGCAAATGCCAAACATGCTCAAAAAATCAAACCAAAAATAGGTGACGTAATAATTGTTTTAGGTGGAGATAATTACCGAATTGGTATGGGAGGCGCAGCTGTTTCATCTGCAAATACAGGTTCTTTTAATGCAGGAATAGAGCTAAATGCAATTCAAAGATCAAATCCTGAAATGCAAAAAAGAGTTGCTAATGCAATTAGATCACTATGTGAAAAATCAAATAACCCAATAATTTCAATACATGATCATGGAGCTGGAGGACATTTAAATTGTTTATCAGAGCTAGTTGAAGAGACTGGAGGTGAAATCTTTATTGATAAATTACCCTTAGGAGACCCTACTCTTTCAGACAAAGAAATTATAGGAAATGAGTCCCAAGAAAGAATGGGTTTAATTATATCAAAAAATGATATTAATAAATTAAAAGAAATTTGTAAAAGAGAAAGAGCGCCTATTCATGTTGTTGGAAATATTACTGATAATAATCAATTTACTTTTATAAATAATAACAGTAATAAAAACCCAATAGACCTAAGCCTGAATGCTCTTTTTGGAAATTCTCCAAAAACATTAATTAATGATAACTCAATAAAAAGAGTTTATGAAAAAGTTTCTTTATCTGGCAACCCCAAAATACATTTAGAAAAAATTTTGTTACTTGAGAGTGTTGCTTGCAAGGATTGGCTTACTAATAAGGTAGATAGGTGTGTTACAGGAAGGGTTGCGCAACAACAAACAGTTGGCTCTATTCAACTTCCACTTAGCAACTGTGGAGTTGTTGCTCTTGACTATAGTGGGATCAATGGTATTGCTACAAGTATTGGGCATTCACCAATTACCGGACTAATTGACCCTTCAATTGGAAGCATTAACTCTGTGGCTAAAGCATTAACAAATATTGTTTTTGCACCTCTAAAGAAAAACTTAAAGTCAGTTTCACTCTCAGCAAATTGGATGTGGCCTTGTAATAACCCTGGTGAAGACTCCCGATTATATTCAGCTGTAAAATCTTGTTCAAAATTTGCAGAAGAATTAGGAATTAACATACCAACTGGTAAAGATTCATTATCTATGAAACAAAAATATGAGAATGAATCTGTATTAGCACCAGGAACAGTAATAATATCAGCAGTTGGACATTGCTCAAATATAAATCAGATTGTGACTCCTGAAATTAAGGGCAAAACTGGAAAATTATTTTATGTTGACTTTTCTTTGGATAATAATCATCTTGGTGGAACTGCATTTGCTCAAATTCAAAACAAAATTGGAAAAAATGTATCAACAGTTAAAAACTCAAAATATTTTAAAATTTCATTTAATGCTGTACAAAAAGCTATAAAAAATCAGATTATTTCTGCAGGACATGATATTAGTAGTGGGGGTTTTTTAACAACTTTGATTGAAATGTTTTTTCCAACCCCTAATTCTGGTGCTGAAATAAATATTCCTTCAGAAGGTGATATTAATAGTGATTTGTTTTTTGAAAAACCAGGTATTATAATTCAATCAGATTATGATTTAGAATCTTTATTTAAATCACAAAAAGTTAAATGCTTTAAACTTGGAGATGTAAATTCCTCTGGATATTTAACTTTAAATCATAAAGATGTGAAAATGGATCTAGAAATAGATTATTATAGAGATTTATGGTATAGGACTTCAGCCGATTTAGATTCATATCAAACACAAAACAATCTTTCAGTTGAAAGATTTAAAAATTATAAAAATCAACCACTTGAGTATACTTTTCCTAAATCATTTAGTGGAGTTTTTGCGCCTAAATTAAAAAATACAAAAATTAAGGCTGCTGTTATTAGGGAAAAGGGAAGTAATTCAGAAAGAGAAATGGCTTATGCGATGCAAATTGCTGGTTTTGAGGTAACTGATATACACATGACCGATCTTATAACTGGGTATTCAAATCTTTCAGAATTCAAATTCATTGTAGCAGTTGGTGGCTTTTCTAATTCTGACGTACTAGGGTCTGCAAAAGGATGGGCAGGATCATTCATTTACAACAAGAAAGCTAAAGATAGTTTAACCAATTTTTTTAACAGAAAAGACACACTTTCCTTAGGTGTTTGCAATGGTTGTCAATTATTTATAGAATTAGGTTTAATTACACCAGAAATAAAGGATAAACCAAAAATGATTCATAATGAATCTGGAAAATTCGAATGTATCTTTACAGCAGTTGATATTTTACCTTCTTCTTCAATTTTTTTAAACGGTATTGTTGGAAGTAAATTAGGTATTTGGGCAGCTCATGGAGAAGGAAGATTTTATCTCCCTGGACCCAAAAGTCAATATCAAATACCAGCCACATATCATTTTGATTCCTACCCTGCTAATCCAAATGGCTCAGATTACAATGCCGCCATGTTATCAAGTAAAGATGGAAGACATCTTGTAATGATGCCACACCTAGAACGTTCAACTTTTCCGTGGAATTGGGCTTACTATCCTTATGAACGAAAAAAAGATAAAATTTCACCATGGATTAAAGTTTTTGAAAATGCCTATGATTGGTTAAAAAATAAGTGATCTTATTTTTATTTTTTTATTAATTTGCATTAAATCATTCTCATGAATCCAATACCTACTAGAATTTTTGACTTTCTAAGCTATCAGCTAATAAATTCTCCTTTAGAAAATTCATTAAACACAAAATATAATGGAAATTGGGAATCCACCTCAACATCAAAATATGCCAATTTAGCTGACCAAGTTAGTGCAGGACTTTTAAAGCTAGGAATTAAATCAATGGACAAAATTGCAATGATTTCATCAAATAATAGAACTGAATGGAGTTTGATTGATATGGGTATCGCTCAAATAGGAGCAATAAATATTCCACTATATCCAACAATTAGCTCAAATGATTATGAATATATCTTAAATCATTCTGAAAGTAAGTTTTGCTTTGTTTCTGATAAAGAAATTTACAAGAAAATAATTGCTGTTAAAAAAAATTTAAAGTATTTAATTGAAATATATTCTTTTGATAATATATCAGGCTGCAAACATTGGGAAGAGTTATTAGAAGTTGGAAAGAGAAACTTAGATGAAAAGAAATTAAATAAACTTAAACAAAATGTCGATTCAAAAAGTTTGGCATCTATTATATATACATCTGGAACCACAGGAACTCCCAAAGGGGTAATGCTTAGTCATCAAAATATAGTTTCAAATGTTATTTCAAGTTCAATAAAACTGCCATTAGAAAAAGGAAGGTCTAAAGCTTTAAGTTTTCTCCCAGTTTGTCATATATATGAAAGAATGATTTTGTATTTATACCTCTATAATTCTATTGAAGTATATTTTGCTGAATCACTTGATACAATATCAGAAAATATAAATGAAGTTAAACCAAATGCAATGACTTCAGTCCCTAGACTTCTTGAAAAGATTTTTGATAAAATCTACTCTAAAGGTGAAGAACTATCTGGACTAAAAAGAAGATTATTCTATTGGTCTATAAATCTTGGTCTAAAATATGAACCATATGGCAAAAATGGAATATGTTATGAATTCAAGTTAAAGGTTGCTAGGAAATTAGTCTTTTCTAAATGGATAAAAGCGCTTGGAGGAAATTTAACTCATATATCATCTGGAAGCGCTCCTCTTCAACCTAGACTTGCACGAGTCTTTACTGCTGCGGGGATAACTATTTCAGAAGGATATGGTCTTACAGAAACTTCACCGGCAGTTTCAGTAAATCATTATGAAGATGGAAATTTAAAATTTGAAACTGTTGGAAAGGTGATTGATGGAGTTACTGTTAAAATTGCCGAAGATGGCGAAATACTCTGCAAAGGACCAAATGTAATGATGGGGTATTATAAGGATAAAGGTAAGACAGAGGAAGTAATGTCAGGTGAATATTTCCATACAGATGACATAGGAGAAATTGATTCAGAAGGTTTTTTAAAAATTACAGATCGAAAAAAGCAATTATTTAAAACTTCAGGCGGGAAGTATATTGCTCCTCAAGTTATTGAAAATGAGTTAAAACAATCTTTATTTATTGAACAAGTAATGGTGGTTGGAGAAGGTGAAAAAATGCCGGGAGCATTGGTCCAGCCAAATTTTGAGCATATTAAATTATGGTTTGATCAAAATAAAATTGATTTTGAAAATAATTTAAAAGACATATGCAATAACAAGGTTTTAATTGAAAAAATAGAAAATGAAATTGAATCTCATAATCACAAGTTTGGAGATTGGGAACAGGTAAAAAAGTTTGAGCTTACACCAAATATTTGGACAATTGAAAGTGGTTTACTTACACCTACAATGAAACTTAAAAGAAAAGCTATTAAATCAAAGTATTTAGATTTAATTAAAAAGATTTATTCATAATATCTATAAATTTAAAAACATATGTCAACAACAGTAAAAGAAAAATCTATAATGCAAGGAGGAGCTTTTGTAATAGAAAAATCAAACTTCTCTGATATTTTTATTCCCGAGGATTTCTCAGAAGAGCAAATTATGATGAAAGAAGCAGTTAAAGAATTTATAGATAGGGAAGTATGGCCTTACAAAGAAAGAATTGAAAATAAAGATTATAAGTTCACAGAAGAATTGATGAAAAAAGCTGGCGAACTTGGGTTTTTGGGTGTTTCAGTTCCAGAAGAATATGGTGGTCTTGGAATGGATTTTATTTCAACAATGCTAGTATGTGAATATATATCTGGTTCTACAGGATCATTATCAACTGCTTTTGGAGCTCATACTGGAATTGGCACATTACCAATTTTATTGTATGGAACAGAGGAACAAAAAATTAAGTATGTTCCAAACTTAGCTAGCGGGAAATGGTTTGGGTCCTATTGTTTAACTGAACCTGGAGCAGGTTCAGATGCTAATTCTGGTAAGACAAAAGCAGTCCTTTCTAAGGATAGAAATAATTATTATATAACAGGTCAAAAAATATGGATTTCAAATGCAGGATTTGCAAATATTTTTATAGTATTTGCAAGAATAGAGAATGATAAAAATATTACTGGTTTTATAGTTCCAGTTGACTTAAATAATGGTATAACTCTTGGGGATGAAGAAAACAAATTAGGAATTCATTCATCTTCAACCAGACAGGTGTTTTTTAATAAAACAAAAGTTCCAGTAGATAATATGTTAGGAAAAAGAGGAGAGGGATTTAAAATTGCTATGAATGCCCTAAATGTAGGAAGAATTAAACTTGGTGTTGCAGTTATTGATGGACAAAGAAGAGTAATAAACGGGTCTGTAAAATATGCTAATGAACGTATTCAATTTAAAACACCTATTTCTCAATTTGGAGCAATAAAAGAGAAAATTGCAATCATGGCAACAAACTGCTATGCAAGCGAATCTGCATGCTATAGGTCAGCAGCTGATATTAAAAACAAAATAGACTCTCTAAGAAAACAAGGTAAGTCACATCAAGAATCTGAGTTAAAAGGAGTAGAAGATTTTGCCGTTGAATGTTCAATTATAAAAGTATTTTGTTCAGAAGTAATGCAACATTGTTCAGATGAAGGAATTCAAATTTTTGGAGGCATGGGGTTTTCAGCAGACACACCCATGGAAGCAGCTTGGAGAGATGCTCGTATTGGTAGGATTTATGAAGGTACTAATGAAATTAACAGAATGGTTTCAGTAGGAATGTTACTAAAAAAAGCTATGAAAGGACAAATAGATTTGATGTCTCCTATAATGGAAATTGTTAATAAGGTTAAAGCTGGTGAGTTTAAAATAAAAGAACTCAACAACTCCAATTTTAATCAAGAAGAGATTTTAGTTCAAAATTTTAAGAATATTTTTATGATTTTGACAGGCTTAGCATTTAATAAATTCGGTTCTGAACTTGAAAAAAATCAAATTATTCTTCTTGCATTATCAGATATATTAATTCAAACTTATATTTCTGAATCTACATTATTGAGAACAATGAAAATAGATGAAAGAAATAATGAAAATTCTACAATTACTCAAACTTACATGAGTCAACTATTTATATATAATTCATTAGAAATAATAAACAATAAAGCAAAAGAAATTATTCTAAGTATTTCTTCAGAAAATGAAAAACTAGGATTATTAAAAAGTCTAAATGAAATGACTAGATATTTGAAATATCCAAATATTGTTAATTTAAAAACAAAAATAGCCGATTCAGTAATCAAAGAAAATAAGTATTGTTTTTAGATGGAAAAGTTTTGGACTGTATATGTGTTTAGATTTGTTTCTATTTTCTTTTTAACTGCTATATTTATATCGAGTTTATTTTATCAGGGTGGAAGTTTGTTTGATCCCGAACAAATAGGTTATTCATTTTCCAATAATTTTTTAAGTGAATTAGGGGGTTATAAAAGTAGATCTGGTGAGGTAAATTTTCTTTCTTCATTTTTTTTTAATACATCAATGTTTTTATTTGCTTTAGCTGGAATTGGATTTTTATATGTTCCCAATTTATTTAGAGATGTTAAAAAAAATTATTTATTATCATGGATTGGGTCTATCTTTTTTTTTATTGCATGTTTTTTATTTTCTGGAGTTGGTTTAACGCCTCATGATTTATATCAGGATATTCACAGTTTTTTTGCTATAAATGCTTTTAGGTTTTTAATCCCTGCTTCAATATTATATGTTATCGTTTTTTTTAGAAGTAATGTACACAATAAGTATACATTAATTACTATTATATACTTAATATCAACTTTTGCTTATGTTTTATACCAAATATTTAGAGAAGACCCTCTTAAGAGTCCAGAGGCATTAGTTGAATCAGTTACTATTCAAAAAATAATTGCTATTATAGGTATCATAAGTATATTTTCTTTAAGTTTTGGATTTTCTTCAAAATTGATGTCTAAAAAAAGATAACTATTTATTAGTTTTATTAGGTTAATCCTAAAACATATGAGAAACTTTTTTTATTTCTTTTTATTTTCAAATTTAATTTTATGTCAAGCTCCAAATGACTTTTATAAAATAATTGACTCTATTAACGCGGAAAGATTAAAAAATGATGTTTCAACCTTAGTTAATTTTGGAACTAGACACTCTTTAAGTGATACTATATCAAATTATAGAGGTATAGGTGCAGCTAGAAGATGGATTAAGTCAGAATTTGATTTGATTTCAAAACAATGCGATAATTGTCTAGAAGTATTCTATCAAAAAAATTATTTTACAAAAAAAGATAGTGAAAGGATAATACATCCAGTTTGGGTTAATAATGTAGTAGCTATACAAAAAGGGTTGAAATACCCTAACAGATATATTATAATGAGTGGTGATATAGATTCACGAATTTCAGACCCCTTAAATTATATAAATGATTCACCTGGAGCCAATGATAATGCTTCTGGAATGGCTGGCACAATTGAAGTAGCTCGAGTACTTACTAAATATAAATTTAATAATAGTATAGTTTATTTGGGGCTTTCTGGTGAAGAACAGGGCCTTATGGGTGGAAATGGATTTGCTGCATTTGCTAAAAAAAATAATTGGGAAATTATAGGAATACTTAATAATGACATGATTGGTAATATTGAAGGTGTTGATGGATTTATTGATAATCGAAGTTTTAGAATCTTTTCTGAACCAACTTCATTCATTGAAACAGAAGAGGAAAGAAATTCTAGAAGATTTTATGGTGGTGAGGTAGACGGAATTTCAAGACAACTTGCACGATACATTAACAAAACAGTAAAAACATATATGCCTGAAATGAATCCAATACTAATTTACCGATTAGACAGGTTTGGTCGTGGTGGTCATCATCGTCCATTTAATGATTTAGGTTATGCAGGGGTTAGAATAATGGAAGCACATGAAAATTATGATCGTCAACATCAAGACTTAAGAATTAAAAATGGAATAAAATATGGAGATAGAATAGAGGGAGTAAACTTTGATTATGTAGATAAATTATAAGCTGTCAATGCTATAAATATAGCAAGTATTGGTTGGTCACCTACTAGTATTAAATCACTGTCGATTGGAGGTGTTGTTGAACCTTCTGTAAAATTCAAATGGATAAAACCAGATGATGATTCAATTATTGGATATAAAATTTACTGGAGGGATACAACTAGTCCAATATGGCAATATAATCGTTATGTTGGAAATATTTCTGAATATACACTTGAAGGTATTGTTATTGATAACTATCTTTTTGGAATATCTACAATTGGGAAAAACGGTATTGAAAGCCCAATTGTTTTTCCAAACAAAGTTTTTAGAAATTAATAGTAATTATCTACACTTAATCTCCTGTAGTCTCCTCTTCTATTTCTCATATATGGACTAAAATCGAAAGTTAAAAACACTTCAAATGTACTTGGCGAATAGGCTTTAGCAGGGTCTTGTCTTGAGGGAAAATTATAGAGTGTTCCAAACTCAAAATTCTCATATGATAAGGCTACTGATATTCCAATATTAAGCATTGAAAAGCTTTCTGTTGATTTCATCATTTCATTTAATCCAATCGAAAATTCTCCAAATTGAAATTCTTGAGAAAGGAAAATATCTGTGCTATAACTTGATTTTGAGATATTAGTAAATGTATAAAGGGTAGAATATCTTGGTAAAAACCCTTGATCATAAGGATTGATATCAAACTCATATCCTCCTTGTAAAGAAAACCTTATTGGCATTTTTACTTGATTGTTTTCTTTATTATATGATATATTAGGTTGATTAAGATGTTGGGCGCTGAATCCCACTAAATATTTGTCAGAATGAATTATAAATGATGCTCCTAAATCCAAATAATTAGCATTTCCAATTAAAGGTGCTAGCGGATCTATTGATTGAGCTTGAAGATATCCTGATAAAAGTGATAATTGGTCTCCAAAAACAAGTTTGCTTGTATCTAGCTTCGAACTTCCCATTCCTAGAGTTATTGATGGTAAGAAATAATCATAATTATCCAATTGAATTTTATAAATAAAACTTAGTGCTGGTTTTGAAAAAACTAATCCAGCATTATCCATTGTATAGGATGACATATCAACACCTAACGAAAAATAATCAGAATCAAAGGATATTGAACCAAAAAAGTACCTACTTTCTATACCTTGATTAGAGACTAAACCAACAGTATTATATAATACACCCGTTTTATTCATATTGTTAATACCCATAAAACTTGGGTTAACCTTTTGCATGAACCTAGTATGACTAATAATCAAATCATCTTGGCTATGGATTTTAGAAACAACCAGTATTAATATAAGTAATATGTATTTCAAGTTTTTCATCTTATCACCTTAATAATATAAAAGTTCCATCTCTAAACACTTCAACTCCATCTACTGTTTTACCTTCAAGAGTATAAATGAAATATGGAGTTATAATTTCTTTATCTTCTTCTTGTTGAACAGGACCACACCAACCATTTATAGTAAGAGCTTCTTTTGTAGGATCAACTGGCGGATCACCTATTTCTTCATAAAGAAGAGCTCCCTGTGCATCATAAACTCTAAAAGTTACCTCAACAAGACCATTAAATAATGGTTTAAAACATTGATTATATATATCTCCATTAGGTGTGAATACATTTGGAGATAATACATTATATCCCTTTCCTATTTTTATAGTTTCTGTTTTTTCTGCAACACAATACAGGTCATTATAAATTCTAAGAGTTACATAATATGTTCCTGAAATTGCATATTCATGAGTAATTGGTTCAGGCTGATTTCTTTCCAATCGTTCTGTTTGTGTTCCATCTCCAAAAATAAACTCAAATGAGTTATATTGACCCTCTGATTGATCATAGAATGTTATATCTTCTCTAGCGATAAACTGCTGAGTTTGTTGATTACTGACAGAATCAAAATACAACATTGGATCGCCAATTCCAATATTAATTTCTCTAGCTATTCCACAACCTGCATCATTTAATATCTCAAGTCTTCCAGATTCAACAGGATTGTCTATATAAAGTAAATATTGGTTCTCCCCTACTTGATCATAGACAATAAGATCTCCAGTTCCTATACCACTAGCGCCATAAAAGAAAGACAGTGGTCCTGTTTGGCCATCAAAAACATCAATATAAATTGTTCCTGGTTGACCTCGACAGAGCTCAGGATCAACCACTGGTCCCTCTCTAATTTGCAATGTATTTTCATTAACAACTGTTATAACCCCTTGGATTGAGTTTTGAGAAACATTTGGACCACTACAATTCGATTGACCTGCTGGAACAATAGTATAACGATAATTACCCTCCGCTAAATTATTGAGTGTAATATAGCCAGTAAAGTTTGGACTACCACTTGATCCATCTAAAGGAGTCCAATTAGCTGAACTAACACTTGAATTTAGCATCTGTAATCGGGTTGCTTGAGAAACAATTTCTAATGTTATTGCTGCACCTGAAAGAGAACTAATTCTTATTTGAACATCTTGTGGTGTGACTCCACCATTTGGAGCTGACTCAACAACAGCAGAATATTGAGTAGAATTTTCTATAACTTGAGCAAATTCTTGAACTACAGATTCAATTGATTCATTTGGTGTTTGAGTTGTATAAGTAAATGGTTGGTTATTTATTAATACTGAATAAACCTCCAAACTATCTACATCAGCTGCAACACCTTGGAATAATAGAATTGCTTGACTATCATTTAGGGGTGCACCCTGAACTTCCCATGTAATATCATAAGGAGGAACAGCAGATCCATTAGAACTGTTAACTGATATAGAAATAGCTCCATCCTGTGCATCAAGTTGACAACTAACCGGACTACTAAATGCTCCGGTAGCATCTACATTACCAGCAACTTCAATATCACTAAACTCAGATTCAAAGGTGAATTCAATAGTCTCAGGATTTCCAGCTAGATCAAGAATAGTACATCCGTTTTTATCAGTAATGGTTAATTGATATAAACCAGGTAGTGGCAAGAAATTAATATTATTACTCAAGCTATTAAAAGATGAAGAATTAGCAGCTGAATTAGGATCTGGATAATAAGTCCATATTAAACTATAATAGGGTTGACCCGCAGTGTCAAGGTATGGGGTTCCTCCGGTAATTAAATATTGATCAAAGAATGGGTCTTGATAACTGTCATGACAAGAATCAATATTAAAGTTTGTTTGCCCAGAATAATTAATTGGAATTAAATCATCAATTGTAAATGTATACAGAACCAAACATGTAGTTTGAATATTTTTTACCTCCAAGGAATATGAATCTGGTGCTAAATTTTGAATTAACACTTCATTAGTTGCAAAATTAGGTGTATAAAAATTTCCTACTACTCCAGCTCCTGAATTTCCGCCACCCGTACTTTGAAGAACAGTGCCATTTAAAGTAAATTCAAAAACAGTTGCATCAGGCACTAAATCATATTGACCATTACCCAATTTAAATCTTATCGAGGCACTATTTTGAGTACATGTGATTGGATCAAATTCTATTTCTTGAATTTGAAGTTGACTTGGATCATCAATTTCAAAAACATATCCACCCTGAGTTACGTTCCCAATTAAAGTACTTCCACATCCTGATTGATCAGTTATAACACCTCTGTAGAATCCTACACTAAGATCTGTTAACACTTCATATCCAGCAGTGTTTGGTACTTCATTCCAAACTGATTGACTGGTAATTGATATAGGAGATAAACTCATTGATAGCCCATAAACAGTTCCTACAGGAGTAAGAGATTGAGCAGTATCAATCATTAGAGATCTTACAACTATACTTGAACCAACTAAATAAGCATCAAGACTTGGGTCATTATTAATTACATTTGCTAAATCAGAAGCAATATTTAAAATACCTGTTGTTGAATCTACAGTAATTGAAGAAGTATATGAAGTACCATTTATTGAAACTCCAAGGGTTCCAGTATCAGATGGAGAAACATTTCCAGTAAATGCAATTGTAAATGTATCTAGGTTTAGTTCTGTTCTTTGCTCCCACTTAATCTCATATGGTGCAAGACCACCACTAATTGGACCATCTAATTTAATTGTAGGGCCATTTGCACTAACAGCAGATGAACTACAATCTTGAACTCCTTCAATTATAGCTTGAGCTGCTAAATCATTTGGAGCACTTATAGTCATATCTATTGTAATTGATGTCTCACAAAGTCCATCATCAACTGTAACAGTATAAGATCCTGGATTTGGCACATTTGAAACGGTTATGTCTTGACCAGGATTAATAGTTGAATTAGTAATAAAGTTACCATCTGCAGATACTACTCTAACAGTAAAATTAGTTTCAGTTGCCAGCCCAGAAAAATATCCACCCTGAGTTTGAACAATAAATTGTCCTGTACCGTTCCCACAAGGAATTGGTGTAACCGTACCTTCGGTGAGAACAAGACGGTCTCCAAGGGGATCGGTAAGGACAATAGTTTGTGCTGCTGATAAATTATTTGTTCCATCTAGACAACCTGATGAATCTGTAACAACAATATCATAGCTACCAGCAGGTAAATCATCTCTATAAAAAGTTCCATCAAAAGGTTCTGTTGGATCTCCTCCTATTATAGTATAGAAGTATGGAGGTTGGCCACCAGTAACTTGAAATGCAATAGAACCAACAAGTGGTGATGTGGCATCAGCTGGACACGGGTTAACAGCATCTGCTGGATTTACAACAACTATTCCAGCTGAAGTAAATTCTATTGGTGAAGGTTCAGTTATTTCAAAATCTTGAGAAACATCTGCACATGGATTTACACCTGGATTAGTTGAATAAACTTTAACCCTATATATACCAGCAGGTAAATTTTCAAATGATGTAATTCCTCCTGTTGGATTTGATTCTTCAGATACAAAATTAGCTGGAAGTAAATCTCTTCTATTTGGAGTAAGGGTATTACTAGTAGATGAAGACGTTCCTGAGGAAACACCAAGAGTAGTCTTAACTAGATATTCCCATTCAACCCAAGCAGAGTCAACTCCTGCAACATTAATTTCAATCGAACCTTCCGTTCCAGCTACACAAGTATTAGTTAGAATATTTTGAGCTGAAGGAGTTATGGTAATTAGAGAAGTAGTTCCTTCAACTTCTATAGGCCCAGTAGTAGTAACCGTACAATTAGCAAGAACACTATCAGTAATAGTAAGTTGATATGTGCCAGGAGCAACTCCATTCAAATCTTTTACATTATATGTAGGATTCGATGCACAGGATAGACATGTCCATTGATAATCAAATGTTCCAGAACCACCTGATATTGAATTTAAAGGCACTGTAATAGTTCCATCAGTTTCTCCAGCACAAATTTGATCAGTTATGACTATAAGACTTTCATCAATTTCTAGAACAGCAGATATTGGACCAAAATTAGAGGCTTCAGGAATTGCACAAGTATTAGTAAGAACCTCAACTCTATAATTCAATCCTGGAGTAAGACCAGTAAATTGAGGGTCAGTGGTAAACGTAGCTGTAAATGAACCAACTGGATAAGTCTCAGTTTTAAATAGTGAAAATGAAGGGCTAGAACCAGCTGTTCCTTCATATAAATTAACAGTTAATATATTTCCTGTTCCTGACATTTGATCTGTTGTAAAATTCCCTGAAATAGGAATATTGACAGTTCCACCGCAAGTCTCTGAAACAGTACCAATAACTATTGTTGGTTCAGTTACGGTAAATGGTCCTGCAGTAGCAGCGCAGCCTGCTAAACCATCAATTGAGACTGTTAAAGTATAAGAATCTGCAGGCAAATCAACAATCTCAAGATTATTGTTATTATATGTTAGATCATTTGCAGCTGTCCAAGAATAAACATAATTAGACACAAAATTCGGAATAAGTGGAGATTTTGTAAATTCTGTAGATCTATCTTCACTACTTACTGTCATAGCTGAGGATGAAACTGTACCTGAAAAATTAACCAACCCGCCCACATTCAAGGTTCTTATATCAGCAGTTCCATTTCCATTATCTGTTGCTGTTACAGTTGTACTCGCACCTATAAGAGTTGTTAAACTAGATACTATTGAAATTAAATTATTACCTCCAACAACCGTATGAGCGTATGAAGCACCACCTACTGTTATTGTAACAACATCAGTTACAGCAGGTGCACCTCCTAAGGTCATCCTTATAACATTATCAGTTACATGAGTTACCGTAGAGGTAAATGCAATTCCAGGAACTTTAGCTTTGATATCTATTGTTCCAGCACCTCCGACATTAGAAGTAGCTGTCACAAAACCTGACCCTCCAGTAATTTGACTTGCAAGAGCACTGGCAATATCACTTTTTGATTGATCTGGGTTACCATCATTAGGACTGATATCATTTGTTGTAACTGAGTAGCTTTCAGTCCCGTTTATTGATATGGTATAGGTGTCTCCCAATCCATGTTCAGCATTTGTAGTTTCTCCTATTATTGACACTCTATCAATTTGAGCTGTGTCCTCTATTCCACCACTAATAAAAGAATTTAAAGGATTCAAAACTGGATCTCCTATTTGACCATCAGGAGAAAATCCATTAGCTGTAGAACATGTTATATCCTGAACTAAAGCTGCGATACCATCACTATCAATAACAACAGGTGGAGCTATAGTTATCTGTCCAATAAAAGTAGCTTCTTCACATGATGGATTACCAGTAGTTCTAAGTGTAAATTGATATGTGGTAGTTTGACTAACACTAGCCGTTGGTTTTCCAATAATTTGCCAAGTGTTTGGTGAACCACCAACACCAAGATTAATTCCTTCAGGTAATAAAGCTAAAGTATTTGATGATGGAACTACTTCAAGTCCTGTTGCACCACCCCCAATAGTAAATGTAATAGGGTCTATATCATTTCCAGTACATCTTACTTGTTCATTTGTTGAAAGTGCAGAATTTAAAACTAATGTGGAACCAGGTATCAATGTTATTGTTCCATCTGCAGTATCATGAGGTAAGCAATTTGTTCCAGAAGTTGTTAATGTAAAAGAATAAGCAACGCTTGAAGTTATTGCAGCTGTTAAACTAGGTGTACCTGTAATAGTAATATAATTCTCATTAGCTACAGTTGCTGAAGCATCTAAGGTTATAGCACCACCACCAGAAATAGTTCCAGCAGCAGAAAAAGATAAATTAAATGGAGTACCAGTAACATCTGCACTTAATTGAATAGAAGTGCCTGATGAAGTTGCAGTTACATTACTTTCTCTGACACCAGAGGCTGTGTTAATCTCAGAAGCTAAACCAACTGCAATAGTTGATGCATCCTGGTCAACATTACCATCACCATTTGGATCTGATGTAGTATAAACATAAGACACACCATCAATAATAACAATATATTGAGCTGCAATTGCTGTTGAAGCAGTAATATTTATAACATTTACTTGTTTAGTTCTTACCTGATTTTTTATAACGCCTGGAGGAAGACCAGTAGTTCCTACCAAAGCTGGAACAGTTGCTCCTTCTGCTGTTCCAGTTAAATTAAATCTGATTCCTTGAATTTCAGTTCCTAAACAAACCTGTTGAGCATTATCTGATCCTGGGAAATTAGAATCTGTTGGGTCATAAACAATTTTCTCCTTAGGACTCACCTTTATAGAGCCTTGTAGAACATCATCACCACAACCAAGCAAATTATTTGTTGTTCTAATTCTATAAAAATAGGAAGTTGTAAATAAACTTCCAGAATTTGGTTTACCTGAAATAGTAATTCTTGCTGAACCAACAGTGTTTGCGCTTGTAATTGTATGATTTACTTCAGTAGTATTAGTAAACTGAGAAACTCCAAAGGCTTCACCAGAAACCTTTCCTTGTAAGGTAAGCTGGCTTCCTGATGGACCAGCCGATACATTAACGATTCTGGTTAAATCTGCCTCAATTTTTGCAATCAGAGCATCTCTAACTAATGTTGCTGTTTGGGCACCTCCTACTACAGTATGGCTATATGTAGCAGTAGTAACAGGAACACCACCAGTAACATATATTGTAACTATATCTCCAACAGCCCAAGCATTACCAGCTAAAGTCACAACATCTTCTTGTTGAAGATTAGCAATACTGTGACCTACTCCTGTTGGGAGAGAACTAGAAGAACTTGGTGTAATGTTAGTGTTTGTTATTGTTCCTGTGGTTGTACTCAATTCTAATAAATATGTTCCTCCATCTATTGCAGCCTTTAAATAAATTGCATCATTAGTAAGATCAGGAATAGCTTCAATATTTGAATTAGAGTCAAGTTTAGGAGTTAAATCATTAATTATATTATCAATGTTAGTAAGTCCAGGTTGTACTACATGAACGTATTTAAGCTCGTTTATTGAAACAGTAACCTTATCATTAGCTGCATAAGTTCCTGTTATATCTATTCTATCTTGCTGAGCAAATGCTGCAGATTCGATAACATATCCTTTTGCACCATTTGATATCTCATAAGTTATATCAAGAATATCATCTTCATTACAAACTTCTTGATTGGCTGTGCCTGCAGCTGAAGTTAACGTTACTTTGGAATTAGGTAAAATACTTATGGCAACAGTTCGTGAAGCAGGTGGTGTACAAGAAGTTCCAACGGAGGTAACATCAAATGTATAAGTTTTAGTACTGCTTACAGAATCGGAAGGAGATCCTGTAATAGTAATATAATTTACATTAGCAACATCACCAGCTATTGAACCATCAATTTCAGCAGTATTAGTTGATGTTTGAGATGCAAACACAAAAGATCGGCCAGGTTGATCTGCACTTAATGTAATAACATCTGTGGTGCTTGAGGCTGTAACAGGACTTAATCTTATTCCTGTACCGTTGTTAATCTGTTCAACTAATTTTTCAGCAACTACAGTATTTGTAATTCCAGCTCCGGTAACAGTATATAAATAATTTATTCCATTTATTATAATTTCATATGTTTCACCTTGAGTTGCAGTTCCAGAAACTTTAGCAGTCTGAACTTGAGCAGTTTTAAAAGAATTCATTGTAACTCCTGGTGGAATACCATTTTGTCCAACTAAAGGTGCAACTGTAGCTCCTGTTGCAGACCCCCCAACTTCTATTCTAATTCCATCTATATCTCCTCCTTGACATATGGCTTGAGTTAACTCACCATTAGTTGTCGTAGAAACAGTATCACCAGTAAATAAGGTAGTTGTTATTGTTGCAGAGTAGTTTAATTGCTCAGCTGGTATTACCGTTATAGTAGCTGACTGAGTTGTAGATGACACTGAACAACTAGTATATATATTACCTGAAGTCTGAACAGTATATGTGTAAGTCATTGGAGCATCAACTGGCGGATTAATTCCAGATAAGTCAGGAGAACCTGAAATTGTATACAATCCAGTACCTTGTGTGTTTTCAGAAGTTAAAGTATAACTTGGTGTAGCAGAAAGAGAATATGGGTTAAAGGAAAAACCTTTATATGGTCCTACTGCATCAGAAGTTAAAACAAGTACATTTCCACTTTTAGATGAAGCAGTTACTTCAAGTGGAAAATCAGCATTAATTTGATTAACTATTCTATCAATAAACGTAATAATATTCTCTCCTATGATAGTGGTTGTAGAATAAGTTCCAGAATAATTGGTATCGTTAGAGTTAATTTGAATACCGTAAGTCTCAGTTGCAGGAGCTGTAGCAGCACCTGTAAAGGTAATTTCTTCAATCTGTTTTGTGTCTGTATAACTCTTTGTAAGTCCTGGTGGTAGTTGATTAAACCCTCCATTTTCTTGAGTAGTCATTGATACAGCTCCACCAAAAATTTTGAATGACACATTAGTTATGGGAGTATCTTCACATACTTGTTGAGCATCTGTTCCACTTGCAGTAGCTGTTGCAATAGATGGAGGGGCTAAAACCCTAATTGTTCCTGTTACAGTAGCATGAGGTGTACAACTTGTCCCCGTAGTTTCTATAGTATAATGATATGCCGTTGTAGTTGAAACTGGATTAGGATCACCAGTAATAGTAACATAATTTATATTTGCTATATCACCTGAAACAGAAGTATCTAAAGTAGAAGAATTTGTTGCTGCATCAGCATTTGTTGAAGTAGCGGTATAAGTAAAAGATATTCCAGGGACATCAGCAGTTAATGTAAGAATAGTACCAGATGCTGCAGCTGTAACTGGACTTGCCTGTTCATCAGTTGCTGAGTTTATAGCATTAGAAATACCTAATGTTACATTTGCTGCAGTTTCAGTATTAGTCGTTGAATAGACATACTCAACTCCATTAATGTTTGCTGTAAAGGAATCACCTGCAGACATTGTTCCAGTAACTTGAGTAGTATTTACTTGTGCAGTTGTATTAGGTGTTAAATTAACTCCAGGGGGCAACCCGGTAAATTGATTAAGTGCAGCTGAACTTGCTCCAATTGCTGATCCTGATAAATCTAATCTAATACCAACTAATTCACTTCCATCACAAACTTGTTGGTTTAAAAGACCATTAGTTGTTGATCCAGTAGCAAATGTTGTAGAAACAATAGAAGTTGGGTGAGTAATTGTTTCTCTTGGTCTTAATAAAATACTTGCACTATAAGTATCTTCTGCACAGGAGAAAATATTACCGGTAGACCTAACAGTAAAGTTATATACAACAGCATTATTTAAGGTAACTGAAGGTGTTCCAGAAATTGTAATAACTCCAGTTCCTTGTATTGCGGTAACTGTCATATCCAGTGTTGGCTCAGCAGCAGTAATAACACTTTGAGGTAAACCAAGATTTGTAGCAGTAACTCTAATGGTTCCACTTGCAGTTTCTGTTGCAGATAAATTTGCTGTTAAATCGAGTGTTACAGGTGCAGATATTGATCCCGTTCCAGAAACATTAGAAGTAATATTATCAATATTCGTTCCGATAACTTTTCCATACAACTTAAATGAACCATTACCCATATCTTCTGCTTCTACCACAGTATTAAGTGGTGCAGTTCCATTTATTGCGCTAACAACACCTGTAGCTATAGCTTCTTTACTACTAATGGTTTGAGTTGCTGTAAATGTAGCTCCTCGAGCGGTATCAGTTGTTACTGTAACAGTATATGCATCAGTATCTGCTGTACCTTGACCAGCTATAGTTATAAGTTTTACATATTGATTAATTGCACTTATTACACCTGTTCTAACTGTAGCAACAGTTGAATTTGGTGGAGCAGAATAACTAGCAGTATGAGTTGCTCCTCCATTTACACTTAAAGATATACTATATGTTTCAGTAGATGAACCAGAATTAGCACCAGAGAAACTTATATCATCAATTTGTTGTAAAGGAGTAAAAGCATGGTTTACATTTGGCGGAAGACCTGTTAATCCAACTAATGGATCAATAGTTGCACCGGTTGCACCGTTAAATACTTCAACTGTTAAATCTACAATATCTTCTCCAACACAAATATCCTGACTATCAGTTCCCGCAGCAGATGTAAGTAAAAGATTTGAGTCAGGATTAACAATAATATATCCTTGTACTGTTCCTGGATTACAAGTGCCTCCTCCTGTAGTAGAAATAGTGTAATCATATCTAGTTGGAGTTAAAACAGCTTGAGTAGGTGCCCCAGAAATAACAAACACTCCTATTCCTTGATGTGGATCTATAGGGGTAGTCATATCTAGGTTAGCAGAGTTTTCATTTAAATTAATAGTAAAATACTGTGAAGGATCCTGTTCACTAATTCTAATCGTTCCACTTGCAGTATCAGCATCTGCATTAACAATTCTCAATCCATCAGCATTAATTAAATTAGCTATATTCTTTGCAGCTACATCTTTATTTACAGTTCCAGCTGCAACATAATTATATTCTTTACCATTAATGTAAATTTTAAAACTTTCACCAACTGCTGTATTTCCACCACCACTAACAGTAACAATATATGTCATAATTGTAGGACTTGGTTGTCCTGTTATACCACTTGGAAATGAACCAGATGTAATTGCTGCTGAAGTTGATGCTCCAAGTATATCATAAGTAACAGTAGCTACTCGAGTATTTACACAAACAGCCTGGAATTCAGTTCCAGCTCCTGATGTTTTAAGAAGTGATCCACCTGGAGCAACATTAAATGGAGTCGTAACAGAGGTAGCACCACAACCTGTTGAAGTTGCTGTTATATTAACATTTCCAGAGAATTCTGGGTCCCATGTAAGGACACCTGTATCACAATCAATAACACCTGCTGAATTATTATCAATAGACCATGTAACACTATTTCCTGCACCAGGATCTGAATAGAATTGAGTTGAAGCTACATCTCCAGGACATTGTGGCATAAAACTTCCTGCTTGAAGAATAACTGTAGTTGGTGTTACAGCTTTACTTTTAATTACTATACTTTTAGTAGAAACAGGCGAAGTTGTTACTCCATCACAACCCATTGCAGTAGCATTTAGATTAAAACTACCATGGAATCCTTCTGTCCAATCAATAATTCCACGTTGGGTGAATGTTACATCGGTTTGATTATCACCAACAGTTAATGCACTACCAATTCCTGGATTTATTGCAGTAAGTGACCAAGTTATATATTGATAATTTTCAGATTCTGCAAAAAATTGTGTGTTTGGTGTAGCTGCAGTTATTTCGCAATTTGGCAAAGCTCCTGTTCTGCCTGTTATAGGTCCGCATATCCATTTAGAAAGATCATCTTGAAGCCATGAATTTAAATTATATGCAGGTGAGTTTTCATCATTTGGAACAGGTATTCTCTCAAAAGCAAAGGATAAACTTGTACCATAGTCACTATAACCCAAATAATCAGCTGTTACCCATAAACTAGAATATGTTCCACCATTTCCTCTATTAGAAGCAGTAACTCCAGCTGCATCTCCTGTGCCCTGATTGCTAAATACATGGGTTGCAGCATTAATCTGACTTAAGAAACTATTTTTAATAGCATCAGCAGTATCTTGAAAAGAGGTAGTGTAATCATAACAACGACCATTTATAGTTAATTTGTAGACCTCTCCAGCAGGAACTACAGTTGTGCTGGTGGCATTAAGTGTAACAGAAATACCTGATTTTTCATATTTATCTAGCACATCAGGTGCAGAGGGTGTTGCTGGAGTCTGAAGTGTTGTACTCACAGAATTAATTGTTACAGCTGTAATGGATGTTAAAGATGATGAGACTGTAACTGATAATTCAAAAGCAGGACTAGATGAATCATCTGTAATTACCTGAACATAAGGTCCTGCAAATACTGTTGCTGTTACATTAAATGGATCACCTGAGAAATTAGTATTAATTAATGTAGTAATTGAAGCTAATGTTGAAGCTTGCGTTAGAGGTGCTCCAGTAACAGTATAACCAGCTGAGGTTCCATCAACAGTTACAGTTACAACATCAGTAACAGCTAAATTAGCAGCAGACATATAAATATGTTCTTCAATTGGATCAGCAGGAAAAATTTCAAAATTTGCGGATTGTGTACCTGAAGGACCAGCACACCCAAGTGCTGCTACAGATATTGTTGCAATTCCAGAAAAATCAGGGTTCCAAGTAACTGCTCCTGTACTGGAATCTATAGATCCAGGAGCACCAGTTGAAGAGGTTAAAGTCCATTGATATCCTGATATATTATTTCCTCCACAAGATTCAAAAGAAATAACTTCAGGAGTATCACAACTTGCCCCATTATATATTCTTACACTACCATCAGCATCTATAATTGTTTCTTGTGTCATTTGAGAATTTCCAGAAGCTCCAGTCGCATAGTTTGCTATAATATAACTAGGTGTTGTTACGGGTGCACTCCTTGTAATTGAGCCATCCAAAGTAGGATCCAAACAATCAGCACATCTTATAGGTGTTATCGTCATGACTGCTCCAATATTAGTAGTTGCAGATTGGGTTGAAGTAGAGGTAAATCCAATTTGTGGAGTTGTTCCACCAGTTACTGTACTTAAAACCAAAGGAATTCCTCTTTTTTCTACCTCTATTGTAATTGTTCCTCCTGCTACAGTAGAAGAGACAACTGAAGAGGCATTAATCAAAGCACTGAATTCTGTTGCAATAGTTGCCGCTGCTATTCCTGTTCCATAAGTTTTATTATAAGGGACACCATTTACAATAATACTGTATTCCTCACCCGCTGAATTAGTAGTTCCGGTAAGCGCTATTGTTCCAATTCCTTGAGCAAGCTCATGTTTAAATCCAATAGTATGTTCTCTTTCTTCGTGTACACCAGCAATTACAACGGTTCCAGCTGCTGTATCACCAGTTGCATAAACTCCTTGAGTAGCACTATTAATTCTAGGGTCAGCATTTACTGCATCTGTCAATAGTGTAACAAGACTAGAAACTGTTGCAGCAGTAGCTGTAACTGAAACAGTAAAAGAGTTAATAACTAGATTATACTTCTCCCCTATGTTAGGAGCACTTGTAATGTTAATTCGGTCTTTTTGATATGATTCAGTAAAAATATCAAATGAAATAGTCCCATTAGAGGTTGGTGTTCCTGAGAATTCATAAACACCATTTGTCCTAACTACAGCAATCCCTTGATGTCCACTAGCAGCCTGATTAGAATAATAGTTAAATGAATCATTTCCTAATCGGGGATCTACAGTATCATCAAGACCAGCCGCAACTTGAGTATACTCATTATCACCATTGTCAGTTGGATCAAAATAAACATTAGGAGTAATCATAAGGTCTGCAGCACCTCCTGATGCTTTAAACTTAACTGGAGTTATTGGATCTCCTGCACAAACTGTTTGATCTAGTGGTCCTGTAAGATGTTCAATATCTTCATTTGGACTTACTATAACAGTTGTTATATCAGAATCAACAGAGCAAGTAGAGCTCGTTGATTTAATTGTAACTGGATTCGAAATTGTTGCATTTGCACTTCCACCAGTACTTTTTTCAACTGTTATTCCAGTTCCTGCAACTTTACCTCGTATATCAATTTTTCCGTTTTGATAATCATAGGCTTCAATAACAGTGTTTAAAGGAGCGGTAGTATTAATAGCATTTGCAATACCTTCTGTTATCTTAGCATTAGCAGTAACAGTAACTACAGTTGTAAATGTTGCTAAACCAGTTCCTACTTTTATTGTATATGTTTCATCAACTGCTGCACCATCTCCAGTTACAGTAATTCTTTCTACTGGGAAAATATTAAATGTATTGGTTGTTCTCATCTTATAATAGGTGGTTTGGGTAAGATTAGAAGCAGGGGTCAGCTGAGTAGTAGTTGTGGCAGTATATCCAGCATTTAAAGCTGTGAAATTCTCGTTATCAGTAGAGCCATACCATGCATAGGTAATCGCTCCAATATTAGGAGCAGGAGCTGTAGGAGAAAATCCTGTGGAATTAATAGGATTTGGTTGAGTGCCAGTACAAATTGTTTGATCAACAAGTGTGTTAGCCCTTTTAACCTCATCAACAACTTGAATCATTATTGAGGAGCTCTCACGAGAACAAGAAATTTGACTAGAATCAGACGTGCCTATTGTACCCCCAGATGAGTTTGTCGCAGTAGTAAGTGAAAAATTTGTTCCAGGTGTGTTATGAACAAAATCAATAACACCAGATACTGTTTGAGAGGCTGCTACTGGTATTGAAGCAGTTGCATTTATATGATCAATTAAAATATTAGCATAAGTTCCCGTTGAAGTACCCGTGGTAACAGAAGTAGCAATTCCATTGATTACAATAGTAAAGACATCTCCTCCGGAAGGAGATCCAGCAATTGTTACTGTATTAAGCTGATCATTCAATAAAGATATAGCCTGACGTCTGTAATAAGTTGTGCTTGTAAGTGGTGCAGGTGGAGTATAATCATTTCCAGTAGCACCTGTAATATCTGTCCATACATTATTATCAGATGAAATTTGCCATTGATAATTTACAGTTCCATTTGAAGTAGCATCCTTTACACTTACAAGTGGATCAGGTACCGTATTAAAACAAATCTGAGTTGGCATAGCAATTTGACCTACATCAATAGAATGTACAGTTATTTTATGAGCGTTAGAAGGTGTTTGACATTGAACTACACCTAATGACACCCTCTGGGTTAATCTCCTATAATATGTGGTTTGAGAAATTGATGGAACATTATATCCTTGACTAGTTGCTCCAACTATGTCATTCCAGGTAACGCTATCTGTTGATGATTGCCATTGGTATTCTACCCCAACACCAGGAGCCGTTGAACCAGTAACAGATAAAGCATTTGGAACTACTCCAGCATTTGAAGGATCCTGGCAAAATACTTGATCATTTCCACTATTTACAATTCCACCTTGAAGTGGGTCTACAGTTATTTTACCAGTAATTGTAGCCTCATCACAACCTCCATAATTACCTAATGTTCTAACTGTATATGTATATTCAGTACTAACTAAATCCGTAGTGTTTGGAATACCTGTAATGGTTAAAACACCACCAAGGAAAGATGGTGAAACACCATTAGGAAGTCCATCTATTACTGCAGCAGTAGGATCGTCAACTGATGCACTAACTGCACCTGTAACAGCATAAGTTATTGTTGCAATTGCAGTATTATTACATACTGTTTGATTACCAGTTGATGCAGCAGAACTTAATGTAACTGTTGATGTTCCATTAACAATAATGTTTCCAGTTTCAGAATCAAAACCTGTACATGTATATGCTCCTGTAGTAGAAATTGTATAACTATATGTGTTTGAGGCAACCCCAAGAGCTACAGTACCTGCTATTGAAATTTGATTTGTATTTGAAGTAGTTGAGGTATTAGTTAAATTTGAAATACCGGCTGTACCTCCAAGGTTAATACCA
>PBNP01000024.1 GCA_002723295.1 Flavobacteriaceae bacterium
CTTTAAACAAAAAATTTCTCCTAGTTGGCTTGGGCAATTTTGGTTCTGAGTATTTGGACACTAGACATAATATTGGTTTTAAAGTACTTGATAAAGTAATTGAAGAAAATGAAGCGAAATTTGAAGTTGATAGATTAGCTTTTAAAAGTTCATTTAGCCATAAAGGAAAACTCCTTATATGCATTAAACCAACAACTTATATTAATCTAAGCGGAAAAGCTGTTAGGTATTGGATGAAAAAAGAAAAAATTAAACTAAAAAACATTCTAATTATTACTGATGATTTAAATCTTCCTTATGGAAAACTTAGGCTTAAACCTAAAGGTAGTTCTGGGGGACACAATGGGCTAAAAAACATAGAGGAGTGTCTCAATACTTCTGACTATACTAGATTGCGAATTGGTATAGATAATGGTCGAAAAAAAAATATGGTTAATTTTGTTCTAAGTAAATGGACAAAAGAAGAACTAAAGAATTTGGATCGTATACTTAATCAAAGCTCTGATATAATTTTAAGTTTTATTACTGATGGTTTAAATGAAACCATGAATAATTTTAACTAAGGAATCGTTTGAAATTGATTTACACCTGAAGATGCAGAGTTATCTTGTTGATCAAATGTAATGACCTGCCAGTAATAAGTATTGTTTTCCTGTAATTCCTGAGAAAAAGTATTTTGAGAGATTTTGTCTCCTGTTTTAACTAAATTATCTAAGCTAGTTCCTATATAAAAATCATACCCTGAAATGTTATTATCCTGATCATTACTTAACCATGAAAATGAAACCAGATTTGAATTTGATAAGGAAATAATCTCTTCATTTGCAGGTGAAACGAGTATAGCTGGCTGAGGTAAATAATCCCCATCTATATTACCTTCAATATAAAACTCCCAGGTTTCACTATCCGTTGTTACAGCTGTTGCATTAGAAATTGAAACAATCTTCCATGAATATGCAAATCCTTTTTGAAGTGTAAGTTTTTTTGTAAATGTTTTTGTAGTATCTGAAAACTTAGAATTTGTGTTCTTATTAGTAGCTATTAATTGATAATAATCTGTATTTGCAGCTTTTGACCAAGAAAAAACAACTTGACTTTGATCGACACTTATACTTGTTGCAGTAGTACAATTGTTGCCGTTTTCTGGAGATATAAGAATTGCAGGACTTGGATCTGGAATGGGATCTTTTCCGCAACCTATAAACAAAAAGAATAATATTGCAAGTCTAGTTTTCATCTTTTTACAATTTTAATTGTTTCAGTTCTTTTATTTGATTTTATTTTCATAAAATAAATTCCTGATGGAAAGTCTCCCATTGCCCATTTAAAGGTTTTAGTATCATTCAAATTAATTTTTGCAGATTTAAGATATCCTCCCTCCATACTATAAAAATCTATTGTTAATTTTTTAGTATTATAATCAACAAAAATGTTGGCTTCATTATTGACAGGATTTGGGCTTACATATGCTTTTTCCCCTATATAAATATTTTCAGAATACGATCCTTGACAATCTAAATCTGTAATAACTGTAAACTGATTTATTCCCCTTTTTAAGGGTAATTTTACTATATCCAAATCATGAAAGTTATATTCTCTACCATTTAAATTAACTTTATAACTAGAACCTCCATTTAAAACTAATCTTAATTCACTATTATCATAATTAACTAAACTACTTACTTGTAAAGATTCTGGTTCATTTACAACAGCAGTAAAACATCTCTCTAAATCCTCCCCATTATTTGAATTAACACATAAAGTATAGGAGCCACTTTGAAGATTATTGAAGTCAACTCCTGTTGAATTAATAAATGTGCCTTGATTATTAAAACCATTTGGACCAGTTAAGGAATAGCTATAATTAAAATCTGCAAAAGCTGAAACAGAAATTCTTCCATTATTTTTATTCCTACAACTTTCATCATATTTAAGTATTTGAAAATTACTTTGATCATCAAAATCGCAAATATCTCCTTCTCCATCTGAATCACCATCTGACTGATTTTCATTAGTAATTTCAGGGCAATTATCATTGATGTCTGGAAAACTATCTAAATCACTATTCATCAAAATTTCACCTTTAATCGTAAGCTTCAATTGAAAATCTATCAATTCTCCTGAATCAAAAGGATAGTTGTCTTTAATTTTTAAAGTCCAGTTTCCAAAAGATGAAATTCCAATCAACGGATCAAAAGGTTGATTTGGTCTAAAGCTTCCAGTAAATGGTGGAGATCCAGAATTTATTGAGTTCTGAGCATTTGAGCTAAATATAGTATTTGTAAAATTGTCTCCATCAAGACCTACTCCATCTGCTAAGGTATATGATGAACCATCTGGAGCAATTAGAGTCAAAGTAAGATCTGAAACCCAAGTATGGGTTAGATTAACTAAAACTTCAATTTCACTTATTGAATTAACATCACTTATAAAAATAGTTGCATTTGTAAAACCAGGAGATTGTTGACCTTGAGCATCATTTAAATCAACAGGTAAATCATTAGCAACATAATTATTATAACTGATTTGAGCAGTTTTAAATGTAAAAGTATCTGACAAGATATATTGATCACATGAGTTTTCTGCTCGTACTCTCCAATAATACGTTTTATCTGGGTCAAGCAATTCAATATTTACATAATTATTTTCTGTTTGAATTTCATGAGTTAAAGTATCCCAAAACTCGTCTTGGGTAATTTGAAAGGTATAGGTTGAAACATTTGGATTGATTTCCCACTGAAAATTAAATTCTTCAACTTCCTGATTCCCATTTGATGGATTTAAAAGTATGGGTGTATCATTGGAGAAATTCATTTCAGTATACTTTTTAATCTTAAGTGGGAAAATTGCTGAAACATTTCCTGATTGGGCTTGTATTGAAATTTCATTAGAACCAACAGGTAAACTTGACAGACCTGTTAATGTTAACTGGCCATTTAAAAAAGTTGAGTTAAAAGTATTTTGATTAAAAGATCCATCAACACCATTTGGTAAATTTATTAGCTCAATAGAAATTGGATCAGAAATACTAGTATAAACATTTACATCAAAATCGATTATCTCATCTGAAGGCTCGCAAAGATCAATAGAATAATTATCATAAGAAATAGCAAAAGACCTTTCTTCTATAGAAAACTTAACATCATTTACAGTGTAATAAATAGAATTTGTAGGTTGAATTTTTAAACGCACATTCTCAGAAACACTTTCAGAAATTCCATTTGGAACAATATATTCATAGACTCCATCATTTAGGGTAGAGCTTACAATATTATAATCAAAGTTTTGTCCAGAATCTAAAGACATTGAAATTGAAACTTCAGACGTATTTATTGGAGAAAGATTTGTGTTTGCAACTGACCATTCAATTATTACTAAATCTCCTGTTCTCCATATAATACCATTTTCTGATTGAGATGTTAATTTAAATGGTCCTGCTCCACTTATAACAGATAGTGTCATGGAATCTGTAGAGGATTGCCCTCCTAATCCAGTTGATAAAGGGTCTCTATCTCTTACTGTAAGGCCCCAGTTTAATTCTCTAGAAATATTACTTACTGTTTCCCACGCAGAGCCTGAGGTTGGATTTGTCTGAATTAATTCTCCATTCAAAACAGAATTTAGGTTAGGGATACTTCTTTTTGGATTTGAAGTTGGAGGAAGAGATCTCGCAGTTGAGGCTGAATAATTGTCAGGACCAAATTGTGTATATGTCATTAATCCACTATCAATTTGTTCCCAGCAGTATGTAAGTTGGTCAGAGCTATCCAAATCTGTAGCTGATCCAACAAGTTCATATGCTGTCCCCTTTGGAATTGTATAATTAACACCTGCATTAGCAACTGGAGGATTATTTGTTATTTCTGATGAAGTATAACAAGATTGCGTAGCTATATATTCTGTTATGTCTTCAATGCTTTTGTAATTGAAATATGGATCACTATGAGGCTGAACATCATCAGGTCCAGTTATACCTGCATATCCCATTATAGTACTTCCGCTTCCTGGTTCAACATTAGTTCCAGTTCCCTCAACATTAAATGCAAAGGTGTGAGTAGCTCCAAATTGATGACCAATCTCATGAGCTACGTAGTCAATATCAAACCAATCATTTAAAAAACCTAAATTAGAGTTTGCAAAACCATGAGATGTAAACCCACTACCCTTAGATCCATTTACACATATACAACCAATACATCCAGCACTACCATTATTTGATCCAAAAGCAAATAAATGTCCTATATCATAGTTTTCTTCCCCTATATTAGTTGTAAGATCTATCTGAACTTCAGAATTATAATTGCCAGTGAATGGATCTGTTTCAGGATCAGTATAAATAATCTCAGTCCCTGAAACAAGCTGCATAGTAATTCCTAAGTCTGTTTCATAAACGCTATTAACCCTATTCATAGTTGAAACAATAGCTGCTAATGCATCTTGTTGCGCATTTCCATTTTCATCATTGTCATCATCCCAATATATGGTGTATTCACCAGTTGTTGCAATGGCAATTCTAAAAGTTCTAAGGATTTGATCATTATTTATTGGGCTTCTTTCATTTTGTAAATTAGATTTTTTACTTCTAGATTTAGGATTAAATTCGCTAACTGTTTCACAAATCCAGTTTTTGTTAACCTTTTCAGTTCTTCTGTAAAGAATATGTTTTCCTAAATTATTTTTTAAAGGCTGAATAAAAATGTCATCTTCCCCAGGAATATTAATCCATGCGCTAACTCCAAGTGGACTTGTTGTTAATCTTAATTTTAAATTAGAACGTTTAGCACTGTATCCTTTATAGGTTTTGATTAATGGGTGTTTTAAAGACATTTCATTAGAAAGCAATTGAATTTCATTAATGACAAATTTTTCCAATTCTTCATTTTCATTTGGAAGCAGAATTGATGTTTTAGATATTCGATTAAATTGATTCTTAAAAATGATATTATTAAAACTATATGTTGTAATTGGAGTATTATCAATTTGATTAATTTGACTTTTATCAATAACCCAATATTCTTGAGATTTTAATTGATTTGATAACAAAAAAAATATAGCAAATCCCAAAAAATTAATTCTAAAACATAAATTTTTCATTGAATAAGAATTGTTGAGCATAAAAATGATAAATGAAAATACTACTTTTACTTTTAATTTCTAATATACAGAATTTTAATGAAGGTATTTCATGGAATTGAAAATTACAGTAGTAAAAATAAATGCTTTTTAACTATTGGGACTTTTGACGGAGTGCATGTTGGACATCAGGAAATTATTAGAAAACTTGTATATGAAGCTCATTGTAATAATTCAATAGCAATAGTTTTGACCTTCTTCCCTCATCCAAGGTCTGTAATTCAAAAAGATGAAAATGTTAAGCTAATTGATACCATGGATGAAAAAAAACATCTATTAAAAAAATTAAATGTTGATGCATTAATAATTGAACCCTTTACAATAGATTTTTCAAATCTAAGTGCAATTAATTTTGCTAGAGATATTTTAGTTAAAAAAATCAATATTTCAAAATTATTTATTGGATATGATCATAGGTTTGGGAAAAATAGAACCGCCTCGGTTTCAGAGTTAATTTCATATGGTGATACTTATGGGTTTGAGGTTTGTGTAATTCCAGCTCAAAACATTAACTCAGTTTCAGTAAGCTCAACTAAAATAAGAAAGGGATTGTCTGAAGGAAAAATCAGTCTTGTAAACAATTATTTAGGAAGAAAATATATGCTTGAGGGAAAAGTAATTCATGATCAAGGATTAGGTAAAAAGATTGGCTTTCCAACTGCTAATCTTGAAATCATTTCAAAAAACAAAGCTATTCCAAGAATGGGTGTATATTTTGTATCAATGCTATGGAAAAATAAATGTGTTTTTGGAATGCTAAATATTGGTAATCGCCCTACAGTTAAAAGCAAAAAGGAAAGCATTGAAGTACATTTTTTTGACTTCAATCAAAACCTATACAATCTCAAAATTAAATTGAATTTTATTAATAAAATTCGTGAAGAAAAAAATTTTAAATCAATTGAGTCCCTTAAAAAACAACTTATAAAAGATAGAGAGTTTTGTTTAAAGCAAAAACATCATCTTAACATCATTAAAGAATAAAAGACCTATTTTTGTTATTAAATAAAATTGTATGCTAGGGTTAGCTTATATTAGAGAAAATAAAGATTCTATTATTGAAGGTTTGTCCAAAAGAAATTTTGATGCTGAAACTTTAATCAATCAAATAATTCAATTAGATATTTTAAAAAGAAGTGAACAAACAAAATTAGAACGTCAATTAGCAGAAGGAAATAAAATAGCTAAAAATATTGCTTCATTATTCAAGTCTGGTGATAATGAAGCAGCTAATAAGTTGAAAAATGAATCAGCTTCAATTAAATTAAAAACAAAAAAGTTTCAAGAAAAATTAAACGAAATAGAAAAAAAACTTTTCAGTTTACAAACTCAAATTCCAAATGTTCCTGATAAAAGTGTACAAAAAGGAATCTCTGAAAAAGATAATCAAGAAGTATATAGAAATAAAAAAGAAATTAATCTCCCTAAAAACTTTCTCTCTCATTGGGAATTAGCAAAAAAATACAATATCATAGATTTCGAATTAGGAAATAAAATAACTGGATCAGGGTTCCCCGTGTATAAAGGAAAAGGTGCGCGACTTCAAAGAGGATTAATTCAGTTTTTTCTTGATAAAAATATTTCAGCAGGATATGAAGAATATCAAGTTCCTCTCCTTGTAAATTATGATTCTGGGTATGGGACAGGACAATTGCCAGATAAAGATGGTCAAATGTACCATTCAGAGTTAAGTGATTTATATTTAATTCCAACAGCTGAGGTTCCATTAACCAATTTATATCGAAATGTTTTACTTAATGAAAATGATTTACCTATTTGTATGACAGCATATACCCCTTGCTTTAGAAGAGAAGCAGGAAGTTATGGGTCTGATGTGCGAGGATTAAATCGTTTACATCAGTTTGATAAAGTAGAAATCGTTCGTCTTGAAACACCTCAAAAAGCAATGTCTGCATTAGATGAAATGGTCAATCATGTAAAAAACATTCTCTCGGACTTAGAACTTCCATATCGAATTTTAAAATTATGTGGTGCAGATTTAGGATTTACTTCTGCCCTTACTTATGACTTTGAAATTTATTCCGCTGCTCAAAATAAATGGTTAGAAGTAAGTTCTGTCTCCATTTTTAATAGTTTTCAAGCAGAAAGACTTAAACTAAGATTTAAATCTAATAAGGGGGTGAAAAAACCGGTATATACCTTAAATGGAAGTGCATTGGCTTTACCAAGAGTTTTGGCTGGTTTATTAGAAAATTTTCAATCTGAAAACAAAATTAAAATACCAAAAACTCTAATTCCTTATGTAGGTTTTGATTCAATTTAATTAAGTTTAATACTATTTTTATGGAAAGTGTAACTCCAAAAAAACATCTTGGTCAACATTTTTTAATTGATTTAAATATTGCAAAAAAAATTTCTGATACACTCACTTATGATAATTATGAGAATGTTCTAGAAATAGGTCCAGGAATGGGTGTTTTAACTCAATTTATAATTCAAAAAAAAATTCCTCATGTTGTTGAAGTAGACAATGAAAGCATTGAGTATTTAAAAAAAAAATTTCCTCAATTACAAGGTAAAATTATTCAAGAAAATTTTTTAACCCTTGACATAAAAAAAGTTTTCTCAAAACAATTAGCTGTAATTGGTAATTTTCCTTACAATATTTCTAGTCAAATAGTTTTTAAAATAATAAAACATAGAGCTCAAATACCATTTTTTTCAGGAATGTTTCAAAAAGAGGTTGCTAAAAGAATCTGTGAATCATCAGGATCAAAAAAATATGGTATTCTTTCCGTTTTATGTCAACTTTATTACAAAACTTCTTATGCTTTTTCAGTCCCTTCTTCAGTTTTTAAACCTAAACCAAATGTTGAATCTGGAGTAATTAAAATGATTCGAAAAGAAAATTTTTTACTCAATTGCGATGAAACTTTATTATTTAATATAGTTAAAATTAGTTTTCAACAAAGGAGAAAAACTCTGAGAAACAGTTTAAAAACTCTAACTCTACCTAAAAATCTTACAGAAGATAGTATCTTTGATAAAAGGCCAGAATCGTTAAATTGCGATGCATTTGTCAAACTCACTAATATGATTGATAATGTCAAACTTTCAAGTTAATAATAGTTTTATTGAATCTATTCAGTTTTTAATAGATAATAATGATAATATTAAACTTAGAAAGAGTTTAAGAGATCTCCATTATGCAGACATAGCTGAATTGGTAAATAATCTTACCTCTGATCAAGCGACTTATTTAATTAAATTACTTGATACAGAAAAAACAGCAGATGCTTTGCCTGAATTAGATGAAGTTCAACGTGAGGCAATTTTAGAAAACCTCTCTGCTAAAGAAATTGCTGAAGAAGTTCAGGAGCTTGATACTGATGATGCTGCAGATTTAATAGCTGAACTTCCTGAAGAAAGAAAAGAAAGGGTAATGTCAGAAATCACTGACACTTCGCATATAGAAGATATAAGAGAACTTTTAACTTATGGGGAAAATTCTGCTGGAGGATTAATGGCTAAAGAATTAGTTAAAGTTGAAGAAAACCTTAGTGTCCTTAAATGCTTAAACACAATTAAGAGTCAAGCTGAAGAAATCACCAGAATTCATTCTGTTTATGTTGTTGATAATAAAAATAGGCTTAAAGGTCGTTTGTCTCTTAAAGACCTTCTAACTGCTAATTCTAGGGATAAAGTAAAGGATATATATATTCCAAATGTAGATTTTGCTAATGTTGACCAAGATGGTGAAGAAGTTGCTAAAATTATGTCAAAATATGATTTAGAAGCGATTCCTGTAATTAATAATAAAAAAGAATTAGTAGGACGAATTACAATTGATGATATTGTTGACCTAATTAAAGAAGAGGCTGAAAAAGATTACCAGCTTGCTGCAGGTATTTCTACCGATGTTGAAGCTGATGACACAATATTCGAATTAACCAAAGCTAGATTACCTTGGCTTTTTTTAGGTTTAATCGGAGGATTAGGAGGTGTTTTTATACTTCAAGAATTTGAAGTCATAATGGCAAGACCCGAATTACGTAGTTTATTCTTTTATACCCCTCTTATTGCTGCAATGGCTGGTAATGTTGGTGTTCAATCATCAGCAATAATAGTACAAGGTTTAGCAAATAATAATCTTAAAGGATCTTTATTATCAAGATTATTAAAAGAAGTTGGATTAAGCCTAATTAATGGATTGGCTCTGGCGATACTTCTAATTATTTTTGGGAAATTTATTAATCAAAATTTTACAATAAGTCTAACAATAGCAATCTCTATGATGGGTGTCATTGTTGTTGCAGCATTAATAGGAACTTTTACTCCTATAATACTTAACAAAAGGGGAATAGATCCGGCTATTGCAACTGGTCCTTTTATTACTACATGTAATGATATTTTTGGAATTTTTCTTTTCTTCTATATTGCAAAAATATCATTAGGGTTTTAAAATTTAATGTTGTCTGAGTTATAACATCTAATTATCATTAATCAAGTTTTTCATTTGTTGTCTGGTCATTTGGAATGTTCTCCAATCTGGGAATATTTTTGCCCCACTTTCTTCATAAAATTTTATAGCGGGTATATTCCATTCTAAAACTGCCCATTCAACTCTATTTACGCCATAATTAATTGCTTCTCTAATAAATGACAAATACAAAGCTTTCCCTATACCTTTATTTCTTTGATTTTTTGTAACAATTAAGTCTTCTAAATGTAATGTTTGACCTTCCCATGTAGAATAACGAGGGTAAAATAATGCTAATCCAACAATTTCTTCATTTAATTCAGCAACAAGACATTCAAATTTAGGATTAGGTCCAAAGCCATCATTTTTTATATCATCCTCTGATAAATTAACAGCATCTTCTTCTCTCTCATATTTAGCCAATTCCATAATTAAACTAATAATCGAGTTAGAGTCATTTATTTTAGCTTTTCTAATTTTAAAATTTTGCATTTAATTTTTTTGAAAAATAATAATTATGATTTTAAAAAACTTGATGTAATATCCATAAAATTAATAGGATTTTCAACATGTAACCAATGTCCAGAACTAGAAATCTCTTGAATTTTAAAAGAACCAAACTTTGTTTCTATCAATCTAATATCATCATTGGATATATAATCAGAAAATTCTCCTTTTAAAAACAAGGTGGAGGTTGTTATTTGTTTATTAATATATATTTCTTTTGCAACAGCTTCTGACTTATTAATAAGAACATTAATATTTAACCTTAAAGCCAATTTATTTGACGAGTTCCAATATAAATTTTTTAACAAAAATCGTCTCATTTTAAAATCTTTCACATAATTAGACAAGAAAACATCTGACTCTTTTCTAGTTTCTATCTTTTTCAAATTCAACTTATAAAGTCCTTCCAAAATTTTTTTGTGCTTAGAAGGATATTCTCTTGGTGAGATATCAACTATGATAAGTTTATCTACTCTGTCATTGTAATTTAAAGCAAATTGCATTGCCGTCTTTCCTCCCATTGAATGTCCCAAAATAATTGTTTTAGATATTTTTAAACTTTCTAAATAAAAAAATAAATCCTTAGATAAAACTTTATAATCAAAATTTTCATTCCAAAAACTTCTTCCATGGTTTCTTTGATCAATTAAATGAACTTTAAAGCCACTTTTTGCCCAATTTAATGCATGACTTTTCCAGTTATTCCCCATTCCTAGAAAACCATGAAGAACTATCAAATTCCTATCTCCATTTCCTATTACATTTGAATAAAGGTTTCTCATATATTTAAACATTCTTTATAAACACCAATAACGTTTTCAAATCCAAGATATAGAGATTCTGAAATTAGAGCATGTCCAATTGAAACTTCCTTAAGTTTAGGAATTTTTTTTGCAAAATAATTTAAATTGCTTGAATTAAGATCATGACCAGCATTAATTTCTAATCCCAATCTTGCAGCATGCTCAGCTGCTTGTATATAAGGCAAAATAGCATTTGATCTATTATTAAGGTATTCTGAAGCATATTTTTGAGTATATAATTCAATTCTGTCTGTGCCTGTCAGGCTAGCAAAATGAATTATTTCAGGTATTGGTTCTACAAATATCGATGATCGAATTCCAGCATGTTTTAATTTAGAAATTATGTTTTTTAAAAAGCTCAAGTTTGTTTTTGTATCCCAACCAGCATTTGATGTGATTACATCATCTCCATCAGGCACTAAAGTAACTTGGGTTGGTCTAACACCTAAAACTAAATCCATAAACTTTATACTAGGGTTCCCTTCAATATTAAACTCAGTAGTAATTGTTTTTGAAAGTTCTAAGATATCTGAATAGCGAATGTGTCTTTGATCAGGACGAGGATGAACTGTAATTCCATCAGCACCATACTTTTCGATATCTTTTGCAACTTGAACAACATCAGGTAAATTTCCCCCTCTGGCATTTCTCAATGTAGCAATTTTGTTGATATTAATACTTAATCTAATCATTGTTTGACAAAAATAGTCAACAAGAAATAAATAATTTATATTTTTTAGTCGATTTGAATCACTTTATTACCTAGTAAAGTTTTGTAATTTTGTGTTTATTTTTTAAAATGAAAATTGGAATTTTTAGTACTTTATCAAAATCAGAGTCTTTGACTCATTATTTAAATGCAACTATTGAATATTTAAAGAATAATAATTATGAATTTATTATTGATCAAAGAGTAAAAAAAATTATTCCTGAAAATCAACAAAATCAATTTTTGTTCTTCGATCCATTTTCTGAAATTCATATTGAAATTGATGTCTTATTTACTATAGGAGGGGACGGAACATTATTAAGAGCTATTCCATTTATAAAAAAAAGTGAAATTCCAATTTTGGGAATTAATACTGGTAGGTTAGGTTTTTTAACAAGTCTAAATAAAGAGTCACTAAATAAAGGTTTAGACCTATTCTTCAAGAAAAAATTTACTCTAGTTGACAGAAAACTATTAAAGGTTGAATCTTCTTTAAAACTTTCAGAAATAAATAATTTTCCTTTTGCTATAAATGAATTAACTATAAATAGAAAAAATACATCTTCAATGCTTTCAATTAAAACAATAATTGATAATAAACTTCTAGCAACCTATTGGTCAGATGGATTAATTATATCAACTCCTACAGGATCAACTGGATATTCACTTAGTAGTGGCGGTCCAATTTTAACTCCTTCTACTAGTGCATTTGTTCTAAATCCAATTGCTCCTCACAATATTAATATTAGACCTTTGGTTATTCCTGATTCTAGTAAAATTGAAATTCAAGTATTCGGTAGATCTAAAAAACATCTACTTTCTCTTGATGACAGGAAAACGTCTATAATGGATGGTTGTAAATTGTTAATCTCTAAAGCACCATTTATAATTAAAACTGTTCAGTTAAAAGGAGATGATTTTTTTAAAACCCTCCAAGACAAGCTTTTTTGGGGATTAGATAAGAGAAATAGGCAATAAATCTTTGATTTTTTAGTTAGTGAAAGCACATAGTGCTTTTATAAAATGAGAAAAATTATTTTACTTCTCTTATTTGTTTTTATTTCAGGATTCTCAAAATCACAATATCATGAACTGGGGATGTTTATAGGGGCAAGTAATTATGTGGGGGATATTGGTTCAGACTATTATATTATGCCTGAAACTGCAGCAATAGGATTAATTTATAAATGGAATGTTACGACTAGGTATTCTCTCAGATTTAGCGCCATGACTTCAAAATTGGAAGGAACAGATTATAGGACTGACGATTTAAATAGATTTGGAAGAGCCTATAGTTTTTCTAACAATTTAAAAGAAGGGAGCATTGGAATTGAATTTAATTTTTTGGATTTTAATCTACATGATCAAGAAACAATCAACTTTAGTCCATATTTATATTTAGGATTAAGTATTATTGAATACGACGAATTCTATTTTAATTCCACTCAAATCCCTGTTGCAAAGCAAATTAACTTTAATAAGACTCAAGGTCTCTCAATTCCTATTAACTTTGGAGTTAAAATTAATCCTAGCCCATATTGGGTTTTAGGTGCTGAAATAGGTGCGCGATATGCATTAAATGACAATTTAGATGGCAGCTCACCAAAAGGACAAGGAGATAATCAAGGTGTAGAATATTTTTCCTTTGGCAGTAATAATAATGATTGGTATATTTTTACTGGAATAACAATTTCTTTTACCTTTGGCGACTTACCATGTTATTGCAAGGAAGAATGAAAAAAAATATTGATAAATACAAACTCCCTAAGCACTTGGCTATTATAATGGATGGTAATGGTAGGTGGGCTGAAAAAAAAGGTCTTAAAAGAATTTTGGGTCATACTAATGGGGTAGATTCTGTAAAAGAGATTGTGGAAGAAGTTCTTAATCTAGGAATTCCGTACCTAACTCTTTATGCTTTTTCCACAGATAACTGGAATCGTCCTAAAAAAGAGATAGGGACTCTTATGAACTTATTAATCAAATCTCTAAGATCTGAGTTTGAAAAACTTTTAGAAAACAACATTAGATTAAATGCAATTGGTGATATTTCTGCATTACCAAAATCAGTTCAAAATGAAATTAATCACGTTAGTGAAAAAACAAAGAATAATACTAAATTGGTCTTAACTATAGCATTAAGTTATGGTGCTAGAGAAGAGCTTGAAAATGCAATAAAAAATATTCTAAGAGAAGTTAAAAATAATACAATTTCAATGGAAAAGGTTGACCAATCCATTATAAATAAGCATCTTTACACACGAAATTTGCCAGATGTTGATTTGCTTATTCGAACCAGTGGTGAAAAAAGAATTAGTAATTTTTTACTTTGGCAAATTGCTTATGCTGAGCTTTATTTCACTAAAGTTTATTGGCCTGATTTTAGAAAAAAAGAATTGCATAATGCATTATTTAATTACCAAAACCGTGAAAGAAGATTTGGAAAAACAAGTAAGCAAATTAATATCTAAAATAAATTTTGGTTTTAAAACTTATATAATTTCTCTTGTAGTTTTATTTTTTTCTGTTAATCTACAAGGTCAAGATCAGAAATTTGATAAAGGAAAAAAATATATCCTTGATTCGATTGTTGTGAAAGGCCTAAAAACATTTAATGATAAAACGGTTATTTCATATAGTGGATTAAAAAAAGGACAATTAATTCAAATTCCTGGAGAAGAAATTAGTAGCACAATAAATAAACTATGGAAATTAGAATTATTTAGTAATATAAATTTTTATGTTACCAATCTAAGATCTAATAGTGTTACTCTTGAAATTGAAATTGAAGAGCTACCTTCTCTTACTGAAGTTAAAATAAATGGGCTAAGAAAGGGACAGGTAGAAACAATTATAACTGAAACTGAACTTACTGAGGGTAAAAAGCTTTCTGAAAGCTTTATCACAAATACAAAAAACTATATTATAAATAAATATAAAAAAGAAGGCTTTTTAAATACTAAAGTAAATTTAACTACCATTCCTGATTCAATTGGAAAGAATAAATTAAAAATGCTTATAAATATTGATAAAGGAGATCGCATAAAAGTAAAATCAATAAACTTTTCAGGAAATGAAGTTATTAAAGGTTTTTGGTTAAGAAAAAAAATGAAAAATACTAAAACAAAGCTCCCAGGCAGGTTTTGGAAAAAATCAAAATACATTATTGCTAATTTTATTGAAGACAAACAAACTGTTATAGATTACTATAAAGAAAAAGGCTATAGAGATGCCAGAATCCTATCTGACACAATTATTGTTAATTCTAATAACACTTTATCAATAAATATAGATGTTGAAGAGGGTAATAGATACTTTTTTGGTGATATATCTTTTTTAGGAAATAGCGCGTATAATAATCTTCAACTTCAACAAGTTTTAGGAATAAAAAAAGGGGATCCTTATAATGGAGTTTTATTAAAAAATCAAATAGCAAATGATGAAAAACCCGATGCTAATGATTTAACAAATCTTTATCAAAATAACGGATATTTGTTTTCTTCGATTAATGCAGTTGAGGTAAGTGCAATAAGCGATACCATTGATTATGAGATAAGAATCACTGAAGGAAAGTTAGCTCAATTTAACAAAATTTCTGTGATAGGTAATACAAAAACTAATGATCGAGTAATATATAGGGAGTTAAGAACAAAGCCTGGCGAACTATATAGCAAAGATAAGGTTGTAAGAACGGTGAGAGAACTCGGTCAACTTGGTTTTTTTGATGCAGAACAAATTAGTCCAAATTTTAAAAATGTTGATCCTAATGCAGGTACAGTTGATATTGAATATGGTCTGGTAGAATCTGGAGCAAGTCAAATTGAGCTTCAAGGCGGTTATGGTGGAGGTGGTTTTATTGGAACTCTTGGTTTTTCATTAAACAACTTTTCATCCCGAAATATAAAAAATAAATCGGCTTGGCAGCCCCTTCCAATGGGTGATGGTCAAACTTTAAGTATACGACTTCAAGCAAGTCAATTCTATAGTACTTATAGTTTTAATTTTGTTGAGCCTTGGCTTGGTGGTCGTCAACCATTTCAATTTTCAAGTTCTTTGTCTCATACTGTTCAATATAGGTTTGATTGGTTTACAGGAAGAGCAGATAAATCACAATCCTTTCAAATAAGTGGTCTGAGTTTGGGGATTGCGAAACGTTTAAGAGTTCCTGATGATTATTTTACCCTTTCTCAAGCTTTGTCTTTTCAATATTTTGATCTGAACAACTATTATACAGGATTGTTCACTTTTGGAAATGGAAGGTCTAATAACTTAAGTTATACTATGGCTTTGTCTAGAAATAATACATATACCAATCCTATCTTTCCAGTAGGTGGATCTACTTTTACTCTAAGTGCAAAATTTACCCCTCCATATTCTTTATTAACTGGTCAAAACTTTTCTAATATGGAAAATGATCCCCAATATCAACTTATTGATGGATCTCCTGATAGAGAAAAAATTGACCAAGAAAAATATCTTTGGTTGGAATATTATAAAATAAAATTTAATGGAACATGGTATACAAGAATTGTAGACAAGCTTGTATTAAAAACTCAAACAGATTTTGGTTTTATTGGTGCTTATAATATTGATAGGGGAAATATTCCTTTCGAACGTTTTTATCTTGGTGGAGATGGCATGGCTAATACATGGGCAATGGATGGAAGAGAAATAATGGCTCTTCGTGGTTATCCTAATCAATCTTTATCTTCAAGAGATGGGTCATTGCTTTATAATAAGTTTGCTCTTGAGTTGCGTTATCCAATAACTCTTAAACCATCTGCTTCTATTTATGCTCTAACTTTTCTAGAATCTGGAAATGGTTATAATAGTTTTAGACAATTTAATCCATTTGAATCAAAACGTTCAGGTGGTGCAGGTATAAGAATTTTCATGCCAGCATTTGGTCTATTAGGTATTGATTTTGGATATGGGTTTGATAATGTGAATCCTGGAAATACTGAACCAAATGGATGGGAAACCCACTTTATTATTGGACAACAGTTTTAAATTTTGATATCCTAATAAAGAATAAATTATAATTTTTAACGTTATTTAATAAATGCTGATAATTATGAATTCAAAGAGTTTTTATTACTATAATATTGCTTTTGTTTTTTTATTTCTTTTTGCAACATTAAATTTATTAAATGCGCAAAAAGGTGTTAGAATTGGTTATATAGATATGAATGTTATTCTTGAAAATGTTTCAGAATATAAAAATGCAACGATTATTTTAGATAAGAGAATTCTTGAATGGAAAAAGGAAATTGAATTAAAAAAAATGCAGTTAAAAAAATTTCAAGACCAACTGAATGCAGAAAGGGTTCTTATGACTCCTGAATTAATTGAAGATAGAGAAATTGAAATAAAAGATTATTCTAATGAGATTTTAGCACTTCAAGAAAAAAGGTTTGGACCTGGCGGAGATAGATTTAAACAACGGCAAAAACTAATAACCCCTATTCAAGATCAAGTACTGGCAATTGTCCAGCAAATTGCGGAAGAAAGGAAATATGATTTTATTTTTGACAGATCTTCTGATGTTGTTATGCTCTATTCAGCAAAAAATTACGATATTAGCGACCTAGTTCTCAAGAGAATAAAAGTTAAAGAAAAAATAAAAGCTAGAAACGAAAAGTTAAATGCTTTAAAAACAAAAAATTAATAACAAAGAAATTATTATAGAAAATGAAACAATTAACTAGACTTTTTATCATTACATCTTTTGTAATAGCATCAATGAATTATACTAATGCTCAATCAAAAGTAGCTCATATAGATGTTCAAAAACTTATTAGTGAAATGCCTGAAGTAATAGCTGCTCAAAAAGAATTAGAAAAATTAGAGAAAACTTATACTTCAGATATTGAAAACACTTACAAAGAATTTCAAACAAAAGCTCAAACCTATGCAGCTGATGCTGCTAACCAAACTGAGATTACTAACCAAGCTCGTTCTAAAGAGTTAGAAGCAATGCAGCAAAATATTCAGCAGTTCCGTGAAACAGCTGCACAAGATTTACAGAAAAAACAAGTAGATATGATGCGTCCTTTGTATGAAAAGGCTAGAACTGCTATAGAAAAGGTGGCTGAAGCTCAAGGATTTGATTATGTTTTAGATGCTACTCCTGGTGGAAGTGTCATTATGGCAAAAGGAAAAGATTTATTAGCTGATGTTAAAAAGGATTTAGGTTTTTAATTTTTTATTATTTGCATAACTATATAAACCCGTTATGATTTTAGCGGGTTTTTTCATTTAAACCAAGAAGAATAAGTAATATAGTTTCTTGCTATTCTTTCAATTTCCTGTTTTTGGAGTCTAGAATCTATTGATTTAATTTTTTTTCCAGGAACCCCAGCATAGACAGTTCCAGATTGAACTTTTGTTCCTTTTGGCAAAACACATCCTGATGCAATTATACTATTACTTCCAATAATACAGTCATCCATTATAATACTTCCCATACCTATAAGGACATTATCCTCAAGAGTACATCCATGAACTATTGCATTATGTCCTATTGAAACATCATTACCAATTTTAGTGCATGCTCGCTTATAAGTGCAATGTATAATTGCACCATCTTGAATATTGACTCTATCTCCAATTCTTATAGAGTTTACATCTCCACGAATAACTGTTTGAAACCAAACCGAACAATTATTGCCAAGAATTACATCTCCAATTATTGTAGAATTTTCAGCAAAAAAACAGTTTTTCCCATATTTAGGCACAAAACCATTTATTTTTTTTAATAACATACTCTTTTTTAAACCTTACTAATGTATAAAATATCAAACTGATGTGGTATTTTTGAGTAAAAAAATAGATGGAACCATTCAGAATTAAAACAAAATATGAAACTGGAAATCCTATTGCTTATTTTTTATTAAATAAATCATTAAATATTGATAAATCAAAAGTATATAATAATATTGATGAGGCTCAAGAGATTCCAATTGTAAAAAAACTATTTTACCTGCCCTTTGTAAAATCAGTAAGAATTACTCCTCAATCTATTGAAATAGAAAAATTTAACATTTTAGAATGGAACGAAGTCGTTGAAGAAGTTGAAAATCAATTAATAAATGATTTAAATGATGAAGAAATGACTTTAGAAACTCAAAGTTTTAAAAATAATAAAACTCCTCTAACTATTTATGCTGAAAGTACACCAAACCCGTCTGTAATGAAATTTGTGTGTAACCAAAAATTAGTAGAGGAAACTATTGAATACAAAAATATTAAAGAGGCAAATGGAGCTAGTTTAGCTCAGGATTTATTTAATTTTCCATTTATTAAAGAGATTTTTATTTCTGAAAATTATATTTCCTTAACAAAAATTGATTCTACTAAATGGGACGCTATTGTTTTAGAGCTTAGAGAATTTATTCTAGATGGTCTTAATAAAGATAAAGGATTAGTTAATAGTTTTTCTAAAAAAAGTTTACAGACTAAAGGCAAAATTTCAAAAAATACTAATATTGAAAAAAAGATTATTTCTATTCTTGATGAATACATTAAACCTGCCGTTGCTTCTGATGGGGGAAATATTGTTTTTGAATCATATTTAGAAGAAAAGAAAATTGTAAATGTTGTTCTTCAAGGTGCTTGTAGTGGTTGTCCTTCATCAACACTTACTTTAAAAAATGGTATTGAAACTATGTTAAAACAAATGATTCCAGGAAAAATTAATGTTGTAAATGCAATAAATGGATAAAATCAATTTTTAGTATTAAAAAACTCTTTCAAATAAAAAGGTTCAAAGTATGCAAGATCTTCAAGAATTTTATCCTCCCATTTTTTATGTGATAATAAAATCATATCCCTTGCAGATGGTTCAACCAATTTATTAATTAATTCAAAATTTGGATGATTTATCATCCCTTTAGTTTTTTTTGAGCCTACTCCAAAAGCAACAATTTTTGATTTAGAAAGATGCTCATTAAAGCTTTCTGGGGTTAATACTTCTGACCAAGTGGGTTTAACTACTTGGTGTTTATAATCTAAAATTTGAGTATAAACTTCCATTCTTCTAGCATCAAACATAGGTGCCAAGAAAGTGTCTTTGTCAACAGACATCTGTTGAGCCAAAACAGAAAGACTGTTTACTGATAGTAATGGAATGTTTAATGCATAACATAATCCTTTTGCTGCTGCAACTCCTATTCTAAGACCAGTATAAGAGCCTGGGCCTTTACTTACAGATATACCTGATAGATCAGAAAAAGCAATATTTGAGTCGACAATTGTTTTATTTATAAAAACATGGAGTTTTTCACCATGACTATAATCTTTGCCACTAAACTCATTACAATTTATTAATTTTCCATTCAAACTAAGTGCTACAGAACAATTTTTAGTAGATGTTTCAATATGTAATAAATAACTGTTCACGGATTAAAATAAATATATAGTAACTCTTTATATAATTTGGGTTGATTATTCTGTTATTGGAATTCCAAAATAGAATTCTAGTACTTTCAGTTTAAAAATATAATCAAATTTAGCTCTAACTCGATCTGAAATTGATTGCTCATATCTTTGCTGAGCCTGAACATAATCAAAGGCATTCATAGCTCCAGCTTCATATCTATTTTGAGCAACATTGAAGGCATCTTTTCTTGAAAATAGAGTTTTTTGAACTGCCTCATAAAATTTATAGGCTCCACGAGTATCATTAAACGCCTGATTAATAGTACTTTCTAAATTAAGTTTTTGTTCTTCAAATGCATTTTTATTTCTTTCAAGATTAATCTTAGCTTTCTTTACAGAGTTTCTAGCAGAAAAACCATTAAAAATTGGAATATTTAGACTTAATCCATAATTGTGTCCTTCATTATTTCTTAGTTGCTCTGCAAAAGACAAATGGGGAGCAATTGTAGTTTCTTCTATAGACCTAACTACAGATTCTCCACTAGAAAGCACATACCCTATAGGTATTTCAGTAAAATCTCCAGAGCCAATTAATCTGTTAGAATATCCTAAGCGATTTGAATAACTATAGAAAGCTCTTAAGGTTGGTTTTAGCGTACCCTTAGCTAGCTCAACATCCTTCTCTGCAATATTGATATTAATAATTCCTAGCTTTATATCACTACGGAAAGTAAGTGCTTTTTCAAAGATTGCTTTAGGATTTTTCTCTAATATTTGAGAAAATGGAATATCAAAATTTTGTTCTACTATATCAAAGTTTTGAAAATCTGTAATTTGTAATAATTGAGCTAAACTTATTTGTGAAAGAGCAAGATTGTTTTCAGCCTGTATTATAGATTGCTCTTGAGCTGCTTTATTTGCCTCTAACTCAAAAATATCGCTATTTGTTAATACACCAGCTTGTATTAATGAAGTAGTTCTGTTTAATTGCTCTATTGTTATAATTAGTTGACTCTTTTGTGCCTTAAGAAGTTCTTTATTAAACAAAATTTGTAAATACCCATTAGCTACTAAAAGAAGAATATCATCAGTCATATCCTGTAATTGATATTGTCTAGCAAGGATACTAAGGTTAGCCCTATGTAGTTGATTTATATTTTGTAGCCCATTGTAAATATTCAAAGAAATATTTCCGCCCATGGATGAGAATTGTGTAGTCATATTTTCAATTAGCCCTGTTGTTATATTCTGGTTAAGTCCAACATTCCAAGAGTGGGAAGATTGGGCATTAATATTAGGTAAAAAATTTCCTATAGCACTTGATTTATCAATTGCAGCATTTTCTAATTCAAGTGTAGTTTGTTTAATTGATATGTTTTTATCTAAAGCCATTTTAACACATTCCTCCAAAGTCAATTTTTGTGACAAAACATAATTGCTAAGACATATAACCAATAAACCAAAAGTTAATTTTTTCCTCATTTTATATTATTAAAAATTTTTATAAAGCCTATTTATCTTCATCAGACTCTTCTTCTTTATCACCTATTTTTTTAGATTCTGTCTTGTTCCAGACTTTAATTTTATCCTCAATTGAAAGGCCAGAAATTATCTCAACATTTATTCCGTCAGAGATTCCAATTTTAATATCTCTTCGTTCAAATTTTTGATTATCTTCTTGAATTTCAACATAGGCTTCTTGTGTATCTTTATCAAACTGGAGTAAAGATTCAGAAATTACCATTACATTTTCTTTTTTTTCTAAAACTATAGATGCATTAGCACTATATCCAGCCCTAACATTAATTGTGTCATTTAAAACTACATCTCCCTCAATTTTAAATTTCACCGCTCCTTGTTCTTCATTTCCTTTAGGTGCAATAAATTTTAATTTAGCCATAAATTCCTTGTCTTGTATTGCTCCCAAATTTATAGTTAAAGGCATATTAATGCTTAGTTTTCCAACTTCTGCTTCATCAACTTTTCCTTCAAAAATCATTTTGGATAAGTCAGCAATAGTTGCAATTGTAGTTCCTGCATTAAAAGTATTACTTTCAACAACCTGATCTCCTTCTTTAACAGGAATTTCTAGTATAGTTCCAGAAACAGATGCTCTAATATTTGTGTTTGCCATTGAAGATCCTCTTGCAGTTCCTTGAAGAATTACCTGAAGATCACTTTTTGCATTATTTAAATCCTGACTAGATTGTTTTAATCTAAGTGAAGCATTTTGGAATTCTTGTTCTGAAATGATATCTTTTTCATATAATGTCTTGTTCCTATTAAATTCAATTTTAGCATTTTCTAAAATAATTTTTAATGATGAAACCCTTCCCTTTGCACTATTAAGGGAGCCTTCATTTGGAACAACTTTTACTTTTGCCAATAAGTCTCCTTCATTTACTTTATCTCCTTCTTCAACAAAAATCTCTTGAATTATTCCAGATATTTGCGGTTTAATCTCAACTTCGTCCTCAGGAATTACCTTTCCAGTAACTACAGTTTTCTTTTCTATTGAACTAATAAATGGAGTTCCTATTTCAAAATCAATTACAGATTTACTGTTGGTCTTTATAAAATAGGCTACAGCGAATAATCCTGCAAGTATAAATAGTGTAATTAATGTATATTTTAATGTTTTCATTTTTTTAATTTTTAATTATTCTTCTCTTAATGCATCAATTGGTTTTATGCTAACTGCTCTTTGTGCTGGAATTAGACCAATTAATGTACCTAGAGTTACCATTATTAATAATGCGCCGATAACAAATGAAATAGGAACAGTAGGATTGGTATAGGGAAAATCTTTTAAATCAACCGTGAAATAATTAATAGTTGCTAATACAAAAGCTCCTAAAATAATTCCAAGAATTCCAGCCACTACAGTTAAAAAAACTGATTCCAATATTATTTGTGCTCTAACTTCACCTGGGGTAGCTCCTAAAGCTCTTCTTACACCTAATTCTCTAGTTCTTTCTTTTACAGATATTAACAGAATGTTTCCGATTCCAATTACACCAGCTATAATTGTAGCTATTCCTACTATAAGTGATAAAAATGTCATCCCTCTTGCAAAACCTATGATGTTATTAAATACTTCACCTAAATTGAATGATCCAAATGCTCTTTTATCTATTGGAGAAACCCTATGAATCATTTTTAATGTTTGTTTAATATCTTCTTCAACTTTAATAACATCTGCATTTTCATATGCTGCGATATTAAACCAGCCTACCTCATCCCCAGTATTATATAAAGTTTTAAAAGTGGTGAATGGAATAAATACATCAGAATCAGAATCAAAAGGACTGCCTTGTCTGAAAACCAAAATTCCTATTACCTTAAAATAAACATTATCAATTCTGATATACTCACCTATTGCATTCTCATTAGATTCAAAAAGGTCAGTAAATGTTCTCTCACCAATAACACAAACTTTACGATTGTTTTTTATATCCTCCTCATTAATAAATCTTCCGCCATCATATATTTGTTGAGTCGAAATTTTCCTAAATTCAGGAAAATCCCCATAAATAGCATAATTGCCCGAATTAGTTCCACGAACAATATTAGCTGGTGACCCCCCTGAAAAGCTTCCTCTAGAATTTCTAGGAACAATATATTTTATCTCAGGAACTCTTTTTCTTAATAAATCAACATCTTGAATTTTTAAAGTAGGTCTTCTACCAATTTTAAATCCGTCGTAAGGAACACTTGTAGATTGAGCCCAAACAAAAAGAGAGTTCATGGCTACATTTTCAAATGCTCTTTCAAAACCATTATCTAATCCCTTAGCTGCTCCTGAAAGTGTAATGTAAATGAAAATCCCCCATAAAACTCCTATAATAGTAATAATAGTTCTAACTTTATTTTTTTGAATAGATCCAAAAATCTCTTGCCAAGTATCACGATCAAAAATTATTTTAAAACTATTCATCTCTTAATGCAACTATTGGTTTAATTGAAGCAGCACGTTTAGCTGGAATATATCCTGCTATTGCTCCAAAAATTATTAGTATAATTGTAGCAAAAATTGCAGTTGTAGTATCTATGTATGGGTTTTTTATAAAATAATCCTCTAGTTTTGTTCCTAATGCTTTTAGAAGAAAAATGGCAGCAATCATTCCAAAATAACCTGAAATTGTTGTAATAAAAATAGACTCTTGAAGTATCATGGAAATTACTGCTCTTGGTGTAGCTCCAAGAGCCTTTCTAATTCCAAGTTCCTTTGTCCTTTCCTTAACTACAAAAACCATAATATTTGAAATACCAATAATTCCTGCAATTAATGTTCCTATTCCAACAAATGTTACAATAATTTGTAGAATACTTGCAAATTGCTGATTTTCTTCCAAACGTTTAGACACATTTCTAATAAATACACCTTTGGAGTCTTTTGGGTCAATATCTTTTCTGTCTTTCATAAAAAGTCTAAGTTGTTTTTCAAATCCAATAGCCCCAGCATAACCTAACTCTGGTTTAAAGGCAACAATAATTTGATCAACTTTATCATTATTTTTCTCTATTAGCTGTCTAGTTGTATAGGGAATATATATAATTCTTTCTTCATTATCTCCTCCAGAATCTTGAAAAACTCCAACTACTTTGAAGGCAATATCTCCTATTTGAATAAATTGCCCTAAAGGTTCCTCTTTTTTAAATAAATCTGTAACCACAAGTCTTCCTATTACAGCATGCTTTGTTCTTTCTATTAAATCATTCTCATTTAAGTATCTCCCTTTCATTATAACTGTTTTCTCAACAAATTGATGAGGAGGGGCAACTCCTCTAGTTGGGTAGTTGTTTGACTCACTTTTATACCTTGTATCTGCATATCTAGAAATTCTAGGGGTAATATATTCTAAGAAAAAGGGGAAGTTAAGTTTAATTGCTTCTATATCATTGTTATTGAACTCAATTTGACGATTTGATTTAAAGCCTCTATATGGTTTTGAAGTTTTTCCAGCAAATAAAAACATGGTGTTTGTAGCGTCATCCAAAAAAAATTCTTTAAATGTGTTTTTAAGACCATTTCCAAATCCAAATAAAATTATGAATATAAAAATTCCCAAAGCCACTGTGAATCCTGATAAAAATGTCCGAAGTTTATTTTTCCCTATTGTTTCAAATATTTCCTGCCAAGTATCTCTTTTATACATGTTTTAAAGCTTTGACTTGTTGTATTTTTTTATCTTCCACTATAATTCCATCCTTTAGCTTAACAACACGTTTACACATTTTTGCAATGTCTCTTTCATGAGTAACTACTAAAATTGTTTTTCCTTCTTCATTTATTTTTTGAATTACATCCATGACTTCGTATGATGTTGTCGAATCTAAAGCGCCAGTAGGTTCATCAGCTAATAAAACTTTTGGCTGAGCGGCCATTGCTCTTGCTATTGCAACCCTTTGTTTTTGTCCTCCTGACAATTCACTTGGAAGATGCTTTGCCCACTCAGTTAGTCCTACTTTTTCAAGATATTCTAATCCTGACTTTTGACGTTCTTTACGCCCAACTCCTTGGTAATACAATGGCAGAGAAACATTCTCTAAAGCATTCTTATAGTTGATTAAATTAAATGATTGAAAAACAAATCCTAAGAATTTGTTCCTGTATTTTGCAGCTTTGGTTTCATCTAAATCTTTTATCAAAACCCCATCAAGAGTATAGCTTCCTTTATCTAATAAATCTAACATCCCTATTATATTTAAAAGAGTAGATTTTCCTGATCCTGATGATCCCATAATTGCGACCAATTCACCTTCATTCACGTTAAAGTCGATGCCTTTTAAAACATGTAAAGAGTTTGATCCCATTTTGTATGATTTATGAAGGTTTTTTATTTGTATCATAAGGAAAATTTAAAACTGTGCAAATTTAATTTTTTTTACTATTTATGTTGTTTAAGTGATTCAAGATTTTTAAAAAAGTTTTCAAAGGCTTTTCTGCCATTAAAAGTTATTCTGCATTTGGTTAAGGGATAATTATTTTCAAAGGATTTTTTAATTTTTATATATCCAGCACCACTAAGTTTTTTTAACTGGATACTTAAATTTCCTTTTGAAGCACCTGAAACTTCAATTAACTTTTTAAAATTGGTGTTTTCAACAGAAAATAAAAATGAAATTATTTTTAACCTTATAGGGTTAAAAAGTAATTTATCTAAATCTTTATTCATTTTTTTTATTGTAATAAAGACTAAACCCAGGAATAAGACAACCAAAAACAAGTGCTAAAATATTAAAGATAAAAATATTCAAGTCTGTAATTATATAAGTTAGAATATATAATATAAAAACTGATACGCCTCCTAAAGCCACAGGTTTTGATCTAATTATTAAACCTGTAGCTAGAACAGCTCCTCCAAGCAAAATAATTACATTTTGAATCATTGAATATGCCCCAGATTGAGAAACAAATGAAGTAACCATAAGAATACACCAAGAGAAAATAAATACTCCCCAAAGAATCTTTATTGCCCTACCTAAATAGGTTTCATAACCAACTTTTTTTGAAGCTCTGAAATTGTAATAAGATGTATAACAGACTCCTAAAAGAGGAAAAATTGTCCAATATAAAAAAGCTGAATTTTCAAAATATTGAATAACTTCTGGAAACAAAAAATGAATTAAGCTCATTATAATTATTAGGAACCCCCAAAAAATAAAATTGAACCCTAAAGGCCTTATACTTTCTTTGGTTTTAGAAATTGTGTTATTTATTAATCTAATTTGTTCTTCTGTATTCATTTTAAAATAATTTTTACAAATATAAACTAGTTTATTCTATAAACCAACTTTTTAAAAAATTTATCTTTTATATATCTTGTAGATTCTCCATCCAACTAAAGCAACTAATATATAAGGTATTGCCATCAAATAAACTATTCCATTATTAATGCCTTCTGCAGTTTGCTGACCTTCCTCTGATTCTAAAACAGCTCTACACATAGAACATTGGGCATGAAGAAAATCAAAAGAAATTGTAACAATTATTGTAATTAATAATATTATTTTAATAGACTTAGATAACATAGTATGGTGATATCATTAAATAAACAATAACTCCCGTGATGGCTATATATAGCCATATTGGAAATGTTATTTTAGCAATTTTCTTATGATCTGCAAAAAGCTTTGATATTGCTCTAACATATGTGATTAAAACCATAGGAATGATACCAATGGACAAAACTATGTGAGTTATTAAAATAAAAAAATAAATATACCTAACTAAACCTTCTCCTCCATATGGGGTTGGAACAGTTGTCATGTGATAAGCCACATACATTAACAAAAAAACTACAGATAGAGCAATTGCCATTTTCATTAATTTTTCATGAAAATCTATTTTCTTTTTTTTGATGGCAAAATATGCAATTATTAAAATAAAAGATGTTAAGGCATTTATACCAGCATATATAGGCGGTAAAAAATGAAGAGGTTTTGCATTTGGCAATCTAACGCCAAATAAAATTGCAACAGCTACTGGAACAGCAACAGAAACAACAATAATCCACTTTTTATATTTAAGTGTTTTGGATTCAGAATTTTGTGATTTTAACATAATATATTATTCATTTAATAATAGCGGGATGTCTTCTATGAGCATTTCTGTCCCTTCTTGTATATTAGAATCCTCTTGGTCAATTCCTAAGTAATATACTATAGGATTTCCATATGGGTCCAATCTTGATCTGATAAACCCTTGTTTGTCTATTAAAGCAAAATACCCTTGATGCTCAAAACCACCAGCAACCTCTGGGTTTATTGATGAAAATATATTAAACCCATTGTTAGATAAATCAAATACTGCTTCTTTTGTAGAAGTTAGAAAGTGCCAGTTTTTTGAAAACACTTCATATAGATTAGCATATTTTTTAAGGATGTTAGGTGTGTCATTTTCTGGATCAATAGTAAAAGATGCAATACCAAAATCGGCTCTTTCACCAAAGGCGGTTTCCAATCTCTTCATGTTTTTATTCATAATTGGACAAATACTTGGACATCTTGTGAAGAAAAACTCAACAATGTAAACTTTATTATAAAAATCCTCATTAGAAATTAACAAACTGTCTTGGTTAGTCATTAAAAACGAAGGCACTTTTTTTGCTTCACCATTAATAGATATATATGATAAAGGTTTTGCTTTAGTTGATCTGTTGTTTTCTACTATTTTGGAGTTTTTAACCCTGTCTAAAATAGAAGGAACAATTATAATTGATAAAACTAAAATTATCACACCTAGAAAAAAGTAGTACCATTTTTTCATAATTGAAACCTTTATCTAATTGAATATTTTTTTAAAGCTAAACGATATTCAGCTAGTATAACTTTTATATCATCCTCCATCTTATTATTTATTTCAGCAACAGATCGTGCATCAAAACCATAAAGAGTTCCAATATCATCATCATCACGACCTCTTAGGTTCAAATTTCTATCAATAATAAAAGCATATGGTGAACTATTTTTAGAGTCTAAATTTAAAGGAGCGTTTAAACTTAAAAAGTGTTTATGAATTGCATTGACAGATCCTTTTAAGAATTTCCAATTTATTAGATCAGTTCCAACGCCAGATTTGAGTTCTTCTTTTAATCCCATGACTTCATCTTCTTGATCTTCGGTAATTAAAATTACAAATTGAAAATCTTTAAACTTGTAAAATCGTTTATAAATTTTTTGATTTAAATTAAAAGCTTCACCTTTTTTTAAAGAAATATCTGACCCCCAATAGCAAAGAACTGTTATATGCCCTTTTAGACTTACATCTTTTCCGTTAAGTGAAGTAAAATCAGATACTTCAAACACGTTTGTAGTTAGAACTGGAAGTTTTGCAAAATTGTTCTTTCCTGATGCAAAAAACAAATAAATAAATACAGGAAAAATAAATAGCACCCCAAGAACAAGAATCTTTTCTGTTTCCTTTTTCATATAAAATTATAACGCTTTATAGCTCAGTTTTTAAAAGTTCCAGCTTACAAATCCTCTCTCCATAATATCATAAATATAGTCTCCCTCTATTAATAAAATGAAAACCAAATAAGGTATAAGTATTATTAATGGTAAGATTATAGAGTTTTTCAATCCATCATTCTCATCACGAACATGCATAAAATCCCACGCTATATAATAGGCTTTGACAATTGTTAAAAAAATAAAAATCCAATTGAGCAATTTCATTTTTAAAAAAGGAATCATTAATATTTGAGGCTTTGTAATTCCTAAAGCTACCTCAATTATTGTGACTATCGATAAAAAAATCAGTACCCCCCAAATTTTTTGTTCGTTAGACTTAAACTTTAGAAGTCCTTTAAAAATTGCGAGTTTTTGTGAATCGTGTCCCATAATTTATAAATTAAACCAAGTAAAAGAAAGTAAAAACAAAAACCCAGACTAAATCTACAAAATGCCAATATAAACCAACTTTTTCAATCATTTCATAATGACCTCTTCTTTCATATGTTCCAAGCAAGACATTAAAAAAGATGATTATATTAATTATAACTCCTGAAAAAACATGAAAACCATGGAATCCAGTTATAAAAAAGAAAAAATTTGCAAAAAGTCTATTGCCATATTCATTTCTAATTAAATTTGCACCCCTAACAATAATTTCTGCATCTTGAATTTTATTTAAAGAATCTTCTCTGTTAAGGATAGTCTTTTTGCCTTCTGAATTTATTAACTCTGTTCGAATTAATAAATCTGCGTTTTTTATAAAACCACTTTTAACTTCAGAAAGAGAAATTTCTGAAATAGATGATTCAGAAGTAAACCATATGCCAGAACTTTTTGTGTGAGTAGTTCTTTGTGTAGGAATTTCAATAGCAAAGTCGTCTATAGAAACTCGCTTTAAATCAGTATTTACAAATTGTAATATTTGACCTCCTCTGGTTTCTAATGCTCCATATTCTCCTTTTATGAAATTTTTCCACTCCCAGGCCTGTGAGCCAACAAAAATAGCCCCTCCAATTATAGTTAAAAGCATATAAAATGCAACTTTTGACTTATTCATATTATGGCCTGCATCGACAGCTAGAACCATAGTTACTGAAGAAAAAATAAGTATAAATGTCATCAATGCAACATAATACATAGGAGCATCAACTCCATGAAGAAAAGGAAAATGAGTAAAAACCTCATCAGCAATTGGCCATGAATTGATGTTTTTAAAACGTGAAAAAGCATAAGAAACAAGAAATCCAGAAAAAGTTAAAGCATCTGATACAATAAAAAACCACATCATTAATTTTCCATAACTAGCTTTTAATGGTTTTTTAGCCCCCCCCCAAAGAAGTTCATCATTATTATCATTCTTACTTGCAATTACTTCCATAAATATTTGAAATTAATTTTAGCAAATTTATTAATTCTAACGGTACAAAACCATAAATAAATACAAATAAAGCCAAAGAAAATCTAGGAAATGCCAAAAAATAACTCCAAGTTGAATACCAAGTTTATTTGACCCAATATATTTATTTGCTGAAATCTTATAAAAAACTTTAAGTAGCACAATTATTCCTGCAATTAAGTGAACTAAATGGACTATTACTAAAACATACAAAAAGGAGGTTGTAATTGAACTTTGAGCACCTGTAAAATAATATCCAGATTTTATAATTTCTTGAAACCCTTTAAATTGATAGAAAACAAAAAGAAAAGCTAAAAAAATAGTTGTGGAAACAAGAATTAAAGATTTAGGCTTATTATTTTTTAAAACATAGTGTTTGGCTAAATGAAAAGTTAAACTGCTGATTAATAATAAAATTGTACTAATAGTAAATGCAAAAGGTATTTCAAATGAACTTAACCAATCTGATCTATAAGAGCTAACAACATATGCACTTGTTAATCCTGCAAAGGTCATTGTAATGCTTATCATGCCAATTAACAGCATCATTTTTTTTGAATTCTCTTGTTTTCTATTCATGATTTTAAATTATAATAATTTTGTCCATAATATATATTATCTGAACAAATGTTATATAGAAAATACTAGCATACATTAAATTTTTTGCAGAAGAGTCATCTCTGTTTTTCATAAGTCTTATACCAAAAAACAAGAAGAATAAGCCTAATAAAAGTACTACTAATCCTCCCATAAAAGAAAGACTTAAACTTCCAGTGTAAGAACTTATAGGTAATAAGGATATTACTATTGTCCAAACAGAATAAAAAACTATCTGAAAAGCGGTAGCTGTATCTTTTTTTCCTGTTGGCAGCATTTTAAATCCAGCTTTTTTATAATCCTCATCAAGCATCCACCCAATAGCCCAAAAATGAGGAAACTGCCAAAAAAATTGAAACATAAATAAAACTCCTGGTTCTATTCCAAAATTTCCTGAATATGCAACCCAGCCTAACATATAAGGAATTGCTCCTGGAATTGCGCCAATAAAAACAGATAATGGAGTTAAAGATTTTAAAGGAGTATATCCAAAGACATATATTATAATTGCTATTGTTCCAAAAACAGCAGTTTTTAGATTAAGAAAATATAAAGATGTAACTCCAATAATAGTTAATAGAATCGCAATAATAAGAGCTTGAATATAGGTCATCCTATTTGCTGGAAGTGGCCTATTTAAAGTTCTTTTCATTAGACTATCTTTATTTTTTTCTAATAATTGGTTGTATACATTTGAAGCCCCTACCATAGCATACCCTCCAATAAATAGAAGAAAAACTGAATTCCAATTAATTATTTCTGCAGCTAAAAAATATCCTGCAAGGGAAGAAAAAACTACACTTAAAGCTAGTCGCATTTTAGTTAGCTGAAAAAAATCACTAAGTGTTAGTTTCAATTATTTTGAATTAAATCGTTTGCAAAGATAGTTCAACAAAAAATCCCGACTATAATTGTCGGGATAAATTTTAGTTTAATTTAAAGGTTATTGGAATTGAAAAGGGAACTCGAACTGCTCTCCCCCTCTGTTTGCCAGGTGTCATTCTTGGTAGTTTAGCAATTATTCTCTCTGCTTCATTTTCTAAATTTTTATCTGGACCTCTCATTCTAATGCTTCCTATAGTTCCATCCTTATTAATAATAAAGCTAACATAAACCCTTCCTTGAATACCCATTTCTTGAGCTATATCAGGGTATCTGAAGTTTTTTTTAATATGTTTATTTATTTGTTGTTGAAAACAACTGCGTCTTTCAGATTTTTTCACTCCTTCACAACCAGGATAAATTGGAACATCTTCAATAACAGCAAAAGGAACATCAACATCATCAAACTCATCCTCTATCTCAATGTCCTCAATTTCAACAATTTCTTCTTGATCAGTCTCTGTAGATTCAATAACTGTTTCTTCTACTTCCTCCTCATCTTCAACAACTTCAATTACTTCTGGAGCAGGAGGTGGTGGAGGTGGAGGTGGTGGAGTCTTAATTTGTTCTGTTATAGGTATATCTTCATCATCATCATCATCAACACTTAAAGCTTCGTAATCATATGTTCTTGCATAAGTTTTCCATTCAATAGCTCGCCATGTAATTAGTAATATTAAGCTTAGGCCTATAACAAAAAATAATGAGCTATTTTTTGAAAGATCAGCTTTTGGATTTTTTTTGGGTTGCATGATTTAAGTGTTTAAAGATGCTAATCTAAAAAAAAATGTAAAAATAACCTCAATTAAACAAGTATTGTTACCAGATTTATTTATTTTAATCATGATTAATTAATTTTTTATACCCACTAGAATCCAAAAGTTCATTTATTTCTTCTGGATTAGAAATCTTTATTTTAATCATCCAACCATTAGTATATGGTTGACTATTAACTAGTTCTGGGTTCGATTCTAAGTCTTCATTCAAAGATTCTACAGTACCTGAAATGGGCATGAAAAGATCGGATACTGTCTTAACAGCTTCTACAGTCCCAAAAACCGCTTCTCTTTCTAATTTTTCACCTAGAGTTTCTATTTCTACGTAGACAATGTCACCTAATTCACTCTGGGCAAAATGAGTTATTCCAACCGTAGCAGTCTCTCCATCTATAGAAACCCATTCATGATCTTTTGTATATTTTAAATTTTCCGGAATATTCATTAATATAATTTTTGAAAACAAATTTAATTGTTTAGTATTATTTTCATCACTTAATTTCCAAAATTATATCTAATTGTTATACCAGATCGAATTGTAGTTTGAGGAAAAGCGGTAGATATTACAAATTCAGAAAAGTTGTGGTCATAAAATAATAAAGCAGTTAAATTTCTTGATAAAGAATAATCAGAACTAAATTTTATTGAAAGTTGAGTTTGACCAGCTGTAACTTGATTATTATTATACTCTAAATTCCTTAATACAGTTAGATTTTTACGATAAGAAACATCAGCTTTTATATTTAAATCTCCGCTTAAAGATGATCTTTTTCCACCTATTCGTGTGACCATTCTAACATCTTTAACCCTATAACCTAAGCCTAAAATAAATTCATTTCCAGATGATTCAGTTAATAAACTATTATCAAGGCTTAATGATAAGGCTCTATCTTTTTTGAATTCAGCTAGAAACCTAAATGAATTTTTAAATTCAAGATCTAATCGGATTAGCGGATTAAATTGTTCAACTAAATTAATATTTGAATATATTTTTTCTGTTATAATATTTCCTGCACCATCTAATTTTTGAGGTAAAATAGGGTCAAAATCTAAGTTAGACTGAAAATTATTTAATGTAAAACTAGCTCTATATGCATGAGAAAGAGTAAATCTTTCAAACACCTTTTTAAATGATGATAAATTACTTAGTCCTGTATACTTTAAATTCCAATTAGGCAAAGGTTTTCTATTTATTGGATTTAAATCAATTTTATTTGGGTCTATCCCTGAATAAGCAGATATAAATGCTCCTATCAAAACTAATTGATGGTTCTTTCCAAAACCATATGGAAATCCATCTGAATCTACTTCATTATTAGTAACTGAATTGATTTCAACTAATCTATTAGAAATAATGATTCTATTATTTCTAAATTTTTCAAAAATTGGATTGTTTACATCCTCCAATTTATCAAAAGCTGTCTTTATAAGAATTGTTGAAGTTCCAAAATTTCCGTAAATATTAGGATTCAATGGAATATAATCTGAATTTTCCAATCTAAAGTTTTCAGATTTATTCTCGGAATAGTTTCTGTCAATATTTAAATCAACAACTAAATCTTTAAATGGAGACCATTGTGTAGAAATATTTAAACTGTAATTATGAATCTGATTGAAAGTCTGGTTAAAATTTGTGAAACTTGTTATCCATCCTTTTTTTGCAGATTCATATCTAATATCTGCCTGACTTCCAAAAGTAAAAGCTGTCGACGGCCTGTTTGTTCCAAAAAACCCTAAACTAGGTAAGAAGCCAGGTAAAACGGTTCCATTATTTTCAGAATAATTAAACTGTAAGCGTTTTATAGTATTTAGTAAATCAACTATACGTTTAATCCTTTTTTTGTTTTTCTGTTTTCTAGATTCTTTTTTCTTGTCTTTAACAATATTATTACCTTGAATAGGCTTTTTATTATCATTTAAACCTAGGGTAGAATATAGTTTTTGGAAAGATATTGCTCCTGAAAAAGTCTTGGTGTTAGCATTCTGGACAGTATTCACAATCCCTAGCTTTGATCCATCCTCCGACATAACTTCTGCTTGTCCTTCAGGCCCTCTTTGCCAACTAAAATCTCCAGTATAATTATAATTTGCATCAAGAAAACTTAAAAAAGGTATAAATCTAAATGGTAATTTATAGTTTGCAGAAATAGATTGATTGTAATTATTTGCCTCACCAACATCCCATATATTATCCCATATAGCATTCTTTATTTTGTTTGATGCAGATGGGTCAAAATTTCTTATAATTCTATTATTATATGCGTTGAAACTAATTCTTAGAGACTTTGTGAGATTATGATTTATTCTATAATTCCAATCAAATAAAAAGTTCCGCTGTTCTAGATTTGGAAGACTTAATTGGTTAATTGCATCAATCCCTTCAGTATAAATTTCTCTAAATCTTTGTGTTCTAAAACTTCTATTAATATTTGTTGTAATTGACAAGCTACTTGGAATAGGGCTAAAGTTTAATTCTTTTAGCCATTGCCAATAATTCTTTTGGTTTAACTTCTTGATTTTGGAAAATGGTTTAATTTCAAAAGAAGAAAAACTATATGAATAATTTACTGCAAGTAATAAGTCTAAATGTTTTTGATCTTCTATTTCATAATCATGATGTAACATTTCATTATATGCATAGGAAAAGTCAAAATTCTCTGGACTATAAATACGTTTTTTGTTTTCATTGAAACTTATTTTTCTAACCCCTATTAAACTTATACTTTTTCTCTTTGTATAATCAATTGCCTGACTTTTAATAGAATCTCTTTGAGAACTTCTTGTTGAAGTGTCTAATCTATCTTTCAATAGAATATCTTGGTAAAATGGATCATATTCAGGCGTAATGTTTGTTTCTCCTAACCCTATATTTAATGGTAATATTATTCCCCATTTTTTTGGCAAAACTTTTCCTAAATTAAATTCGGAGACTAAATCAAATTGAGAAATTGCCTCTCTATTACTCTGGTTAGGTGATTGATCAATATTGCCAAATCCTATAGTAGAGAATTTTCCATTAGCTGAAAATGATCCTAAGTCAGTAATGTTTAAATCCATTGATCCCGTTGCAGCCCAGCCACCTTGTGATTCAATACCTGAAATACGGAGCTCATTAAACCAAACTTCACCAGAGAGTGTTTCTGACAAATTCTCTGATGGATTTTTAACTCCTATCATAATATTCCTTATAGTACCAAGAGAGGGGTTCCCTTTAACAACAAATTTATACTTCTTGATTCCTGGCAATTGACTAATTGGTTTAAATTCTTCAATTCTATTTAAGTTTTCATCAAAATATATTGCATCTCCAAAATTGTTGTATTGTAAAGATTTAGCTTTAAGTTTTGCTAAAAGATTCAGGGAAACCTCAATTGAATTACTCTCTGGTATCCAAACAGCTTCTGGACTAAATTTATTAGAAGTCTCAGAGTTATATTCAGTAGGCTTAAGAGGTATTTCAATTTGATAATAATTGTCCTTATAATCAGTTCCTAGTCTAATGAATGCTACTATTCTATTATCAAATGATTCTGAAGAACCTTCGCCTGGAAGCTTTGGTTCTCCTGGAATTGATTCTGCATGAAGGAACATTCTGATCTTTTCATATTGCCTCATATCCAATTCTATATTTTTAAAAATTCCTCTATAATCCATAGGTTGCAAATCGAATACTCTAAATGAGAGTGATTGCTCATTTTGTCTAATTATAGTGTTATTATTATTAATCTGTTCGCGTTGGATTGAAGGTGGTAAAACGTAATTGATTGGTATCCTGTTTTCATTCTCAAGAATGTTAACTGTACTTATATCAACTCTTGTATTATTATTATCAACAATTTTTTCATTTAGTGATTTATTAAATCTTCTCCAATCTCCCCTAACTAAGTCTAATGTTCCAAATCTAAAAACAACTGGCTGATCAAAGCCACTTAAAACCATTCTCATAAATCTCATTGACCTTAAATCTTGAATGTTATTTACTGCCTCAAAATAATCTGAAAAAGATGAAGATTGATAATATTCCTTTCTAATAGGAATTTTGAATTGAATCCAGCGTGTTGTTAAATCTTTTCCATTTGGTAAATTTATTTTCACATTTTCTCTTACATCTGTTATAAATGGATGATTTCCTACGGTCATTGAGCTTGAAATTGGTACTCTATATTCAAAATAGCTGTCTATAGTATTCATGCTTTGATCACGATTTATGTCCTCAGTATCTGGTTCAGTTGTATTCCCTCTTTCTGTATTTGAAAAAGCTATAGGGGAATTCCCTTCTGTCCCATTATAATTTTTGTATCTATCTAATATATTTCCTTCAGCAGAAACAAAAAATTGATAGTTATCCCCTGCAGGATCCTCTAAAGGTCCATTTGTATATATATTTCTTTCTTCAATATCATTCAAACCATCAAGGCCAACATCCTGTAAAACTCTATCTTGCTCAATAGTATTAAAGGCATATAAAAGTGATTGAACAGCCGGAACTTGTCCCCAACTTGTATTATGAATTAGATTTCCATCATTAGATCCTGGAAGACCATTTTCATATTGTTTTCTTCCGTCTTTTAAAATATCTTCAGATATATTTCCTAAATGGAAAACTAATTGTCCCAATTGACCAGTATTACTCTCTATTTCAGAAAAAGTGTCTAAAAGCCAAAACTCTATAAACTCAACATTAGATTGCTCAAAATTTGTAGAGCTTAGTGGCCTAGTAATACTTGCCCAATTTTGTTTTAAATCTAAATTAAATTCCTGATTACTAGAATTATTATAAGGTCCTTTTTCATCTGGATAATATGCCAAATCAAATGTAGATTGAACAGTAGTTGTGCCTTGAACTAAATCTTGTTCTGGAAATATTTCATTTATAAATATTCTTCTAGTTTTGTTTAAAGAAATATCGTTATTATTAATCCCTCCAGGTCTACTTTCTGTATAAAAGACAGGATCTATTGAATACCAAGCTAATTTTGCTCTTCCAAATCCAGCACTTATATCATTATTTATTTTTTCCGATCCCTTGTAATTTTTGAATGGAACGCTTCCTAATCTCCAGGAATTAAAACCTTTTATATCAATGTTTGTTTGAGCTCCTTCAAAATCATCAATATAAACATTTGTCTCTCCATCTAACTTTGTGTTTCGAGGATTTCCAGAAATTAATGAAGCTACTTCTCCCCTAAAAGAAAGAATTGAAGGGATATCTGATTGAAGTGCTGGAATTTTATTTATTAATCTATTAATAAAAGGCATTTCTGTTGAAAAATTAGTATTAAAACCAATCATCGTGTTATTAACTGGCTCAGTCCCATAATTGGCTTTTTGAGTTAATGGTCTTTCACTTAAATTCATTAAAGTTCCACCAACTGCAACATTTTCACTAATTTGATGATCAATATTTATTCCTGCAAAACGTCTATTTTGTTGATTAAAAAAAGAGTTATTCTCAACTGAAATAGAAATTGGTACATTTGAAGCTTTAAGACTAGGATCCAAAATATTTACTCTTCCAATCTCATAATTTACTGTATAGTCTATCCCTTCTGATAATATCCTACCACCTGCATTTACTACAACTGATCCTCTTGGAATATTAAATGCCCCAACAGAAATCCCATCACTTTCACTAGATGTATACCTTCCTTTTAATTGAAATTTGTTTTTCTCAGAATATTCAAATGCTGCAGCTTTTGTTAAAGAATACATTTCTTTAAATACATATTTCTTTTGATTTTCATTAAATGTTTGTTCTTGTTCATAATCCTCTAACGAATTAGAGATAAACAGTTTGAATAAAAATTCTCCAAAAGGCTCAACTTTAGGAAAAATAATACGTCCAGAATTAGGTTCAATTGTAATTCCAGGTATATAGTCAAAAAAACCATCTCCATCTGGTACCGGGTCTTTATAAATGTTAAGCTTATCTAAGCCAAAAGTTCTAATAAGGGTCTGATTGTCAATACTTTCTGGCCAAATGCTTTCATCAATAGGATTCAAATAATTAATTGGAGATGGGTCTGTATATAATATGTTTAACCTGAAATCTTCTTCTTCCAAATTAAAAGCACCTGTATTATATATATTTTTCATCATTAAATCCCATACTGGCTGTGTTACATCTGTCAAATTACTTTTCAATAATTTAGTTACTAAGCTATTATTTTGAATATTAGATTCAGAATTTTCAGAACTAGACAATGTTGTACCTGGTAAACTTCCATTAGCAAACTCACCAACTTGATAAACTTTTCCATTATAAGTATATTGGAAAGCAACCGCCAACACTTCATCATTACTTAGTCTTTGGTTTAATGATATATAACCTAATTGAGGATGAAAATTATATTCATTTGAATTTAATTTTCTTGCACTTTCTAAAACAGCATAGTCTATACCTTCTTTAAAAAAGGCTTGCTGATTACCAAAGCCTTCCTGAACAGATGAAATATCTCTAATTTCATCTGTTAAGATTCCACCGTTATTAATATTTTGAGGATTTAAATTATTTGATTCATTGTCAGGTAAAATTCCAGAAGAACTTGGAGTGAAAAAATTTTCGAGCTCATTCCCTAACTTTGTGTTTTCTGGTATAGCCTCCCCCAAATCTTGAAAAGCAATAATATTCCTAATATTTTGAATCTGAGATCCTCTGTTAGTAACCCAGACTTCAATTCTATTAATTTGAACATTAGAATTTATGTATGGAAAAGATTGAAGTGCATTATCATATTGATCTCTAAAAAATTGACTCAAAAAATAGTGCCTATCTTCCTCATAGTCTAAGGCAAAAACTTCAAAATTTTGAATTTTCCCCCCACCCTGGGTTACTATTTGCTGTGACTGAGATCGTTGTTCTGAAAACACACCAGTTACTTTTGTCTTTCCAAACTTCAAATCAGTTCGAACTCCAAATAAACTCTGTGCGCCCTGAATTAAATTACTATTTAAAGGCATACTTATATTACCTATATCAATATTTTGTAGTATTCCATCTTCAGTTACTTTTCCATCTAAAAAGTCAGCAACATCATTACCCAATGCATTAGGATTATCTGAATATGTTTGACCTCTATTTCTAAGTTCTTGAATTTTTTGTTTAGCATCATCAATCTGCATTTTAGCTCCTACAACTTGTTCTTCTAGATCTCCAAGACGATTTATTAATGAGTTTTGATTCCCTCTATTAATTTGTTCCGTAAATCTATATGCCTCTTCAATCTTTGGAGGATTAAACTGAATTTTAATTAAGTTTTGAAAATCAAATGTTGATTCAGTATCATAATTTGCAGTCAATAGTAATCGTTCTCCAATTTCTCCTAAAAGACTTAAACTTATCCTTTGATCAAAATCAAATCCAAAATTACTTCTATTTTGAGGAGAAGCAGCAGGATTATCATTTTTTTGATATCTAACTCCTAAATCTATCCCTACAGAACCCTGGGGTTGAATATTTACAATATCACTTCCAAAAATAGACTGAAAATATTTGTTGTTAATATAAAGTTCCGGAAGAAGATTTTTTTGAGATTCTTCTAATTCAGATAAACCTCCAACTCCACTTATCGATAATATCTTCTGTTTAAAATATTCCTTTAAACTTTCTGATAATAACCATTCTTCATACTCCTTAGGTGATAAAACTAAAGGAATGTCAATAGGATATTCTCCTATGGTTTCAGATAAATAATATTTATCGGTAATATAATCATAGGAGTACATTTTTTTAATTATAGAAGAAATAGGAAGACTTAGTTTACCCAAATCTTGATTTGAAGATTCTTTATCTATTTGACCATAAGAATTCATACCCATTAATATTAGAAATATAAGGGTATACCTAATAAAATTACTAAACAAACGTGTATTCAAACGCGTTTATAATTTATTCAAGGCCAGCTTAATTAATTCTTCTATTGAAGTCTCAGAATGACTTTGAATTAGGTTATCAATAACTTTTTCAGAATTTCTTCGATTGTATCCAAGAACCTCTAAAGCTGATAACGTTTCTTCTTTAGTTGTATTGTTTGATTTTTGATGAATTTGTTCAATTCCATAAAGGTTATTTACCTTGTCTTTTAATTCAATTATTAAACGTTGTGAAGTTTTTAACCCAATCCCTTTGACTCCTTTAATCCTATTAAAATCTTCATCTAATATTGCTCTCTTAACTTCTTCTGGAGTTAAAGAAGAAAGCATTGTTCTTGCTATACTAGTGCCTATGCCAGATACACTAATTAATAATCTAAAAACTGATCGTTCTAATTCAGTTGCAAAACCAAATAAAACATGGGCATCTTCACGAATTTGCAAATGAGTAAATAATTTAATTTTTTCTTCATCCTTAATTTGGCCAAAAGTATATAATGAAATGTTAACCTCATAGCCAACTCCTTGACAATCTATCACCAAATGAGTTGGGGTTTTTTCAACCAAAGCTCCTTTTAATTGAGTTATCATTATTTTTTTCTTTTTTGTTGAGCATCAACAGCTGCAACAGCAGCCATATTAACTATTTCCTGAACTGAGGCGCCTAATTGTAATATATGAACTGGAGCACTCAATCCCATTAAAATGGGGCCTATTGATAAAACACTGTTTAATTCTTTCATTAATTTATAGGTGATATTCGCAGAATCGAGATTGGGAAAAATTAATGTATTTACATTTTTATTAGATAATCTAGAAAAAGGAAACCGAGTTTTTAATAATTTCTTATTTAAAGCAAAATCAGATTGCACAGGTCCATCTACATCTATTTCAGGGTAATGGCGATGGAGTATATTAATTGCATCTGTTATTTTTTTTGCCTCAATAAATTCTGATGATCCATAATTTGAATAGGATAATAAAGCTAGAACTGGATTTAAACCAAACATTTTTACTGTTTGAGAAGTCATTTGAGCAATAATGGCAAGTTCTTTAGCAGTAGGATTTACATTAATTGATGTATCTGATAAAAATATAGGTCCTCTTTGAGTAATCATTAAGTTTGTTGCTGCTACTCGGCTTACTCCTTTTTCAGGTCCAATTACTTCTAAAATTGGCTTTATAACCGCAGGATAATTTCTTGAATAGCCCGAAATTAAAGCATCAGCATCTCCGTTTTTTATCATCATGGCTCCAAAGTAATTTCTTTCTCTTAACAATCTTTCAGTATCATATAGGGTCTTTCCTTTTCTTTTTTGACTTTTCCAAAAAGCTTCAGCGTATTTTTTTCTGATTTTACTTTGATTAATAGATTTAGGATCAATTATCTTAAGTTGTTCATCAAAATCTATGGTCTTCATCAAATCTTTAATAACAGGTTCATGACCAAGTAAAACTGGTATTGCAATCTTTTCTTCAAAAACAATTTGTGCAGCCTTGAGTACATCAAGATGATCTGCTTCGGCAAAAACTAAATGCTTAATTGAACGCTTAGCTCTATTATGTAATAATCTAACAATTTTTTGGTCATTCCCAAGTCTTGAAGCCAACTCTTCTTTATAATTTTTCCAATCTTCTATGGGTTCTTTAGCAACTCCAGATTCCATTGCAGCTTTAGCAACTGCAGGAGGAATTTCAGAAATTAATCTTGGATCAAAAGGCTTAGGTATAATGTAATCCTTCCCAAATGAAAGTCTAGTCTCATCATAAGCGATATTAACTTGTTCAGGAACTGGTTGTTTTGCTAAATCAGCTAAAGCTTTAACTGCTGCCATTTTCATCTCTTCATTAATTTTTGTTGCACGCACATCTAAAGCTCCTCTAAATATAAACGGAAAACCCAGAACGTTATTTACCTGATTAGGATGATCTGAACGACCAGTTGCCATTATAATATCTTCTCTAACTGAACATGCAAGATCATATTTTATTTCTGGATCAGGATTAGCCATTGCAAAAACAATAGGATTGTTAGCCATACTTTTTAGCATTTTTTTAGTTAAAATATTACCTTGTGAAAGACCAATAAAAACATCTGCATTTACTATAGCATCCTCTAAAGTGTTATAATCTAAATCAGTACAGAATTCAGATTTTTCTTTACTTAATTTTTTTCTGTTATTTTTAATGACACCCTTACTGTCAATCATTATAATATTCTTCCTTTTTGCTCCAAAAGACTTATAAAGTCGAGCACATGAAATTGCAGCTGCACCAGCACCAGAAATAACAATTATAACATTTTGTATTTTTTTTTCTGCTAATTCTAAAGCATTAATTAGTGCTGCTGAAGAAATAATCGCAGTCCCATGTTGGTCATCATGCATAACTGGAATTTTAACTTCCTTTTTTAATCTCCTTTCTATTTCAAATGCTTCAGGCGCTTTAATATCTTCCAAATTTATACCTCCAAAAGTTGGGGAAATTGCTTTAACTGCTGAAACAAATGATTCAATATCAGTTGCATCAACTTCTATATCAAAAACATCAATGTCTGCAAAAATTTTGAAAAGAAGTCCTTTTCCTTCCATAACTGGTTTTGAAGCTTCAGGGCCAATATCACCCAATCCAAGAACAGCAGATCCATTTGAAATTACAGCAACTAAATTCCCTTTATTTGTGTATTTATAAACATTGTCAATTTCCTTCTCAATTTCTTGACAAGGGATTGCAACTCCCGGAGAATAGGCTAGAGCTAGATCTCTTTGAGTATTATAAGCTTTTGTTGGCACTGTGGCAATTTTGCCAGGTTTTGGCTTAGCATGATAAATTAAAGCTGCACGACGATCCTTTTGAGACATGTTTAAGGTTTATAACAAATGTAATATAAAAGCAGTGAATCCTAATTTTAATGAATAAAATCTTATATGTAAGGTCTTTCTTATATTTTCCCCTACCTATTTTGACTTACAAATAATGAAAAAATACCCCCGGTAATTAATAGTACTCCTGCTAACCTTATAATATTAATCGGGTTTTGACCTAGGAGGTCATAGACAAAAAACTGAACACTAAAAATTTGAATAATCATTGGGATTACAATAAACATATTAAAAATACCCATATAAACCCCTGTTTTGTCTTTAGGTATGGATTCAGCTAACATTTGATATGGCATTGCCATCATACTTGCCCATGTTATTCCCATTCCAAAAGAAAACAAATAAATCTCTTCAATTCTAAAATTCCCTAAAGAAAACAAAATATCATTATAATTTAAATATGGCATAATTAATAAACTTATACCTCCAATTAATAAACTAATAAAGTGCAAATACTTTGGTCCAAATTTTCTTGCAATAGGAATTAAAGCAAACGCTATTGAAAAACAAATTATATTATAAGTTCCATTAATATTGCCCGTTAAAAGTTGAGCTTGATTAAAAAAGGTAGAGCTTTCATCAAGAGTATTAAAAAGTGATAAAGATAAAGCAGAGGTTAAGTACTGCCAATAACAAAACATTGCAAACCATGGAAAGAACATAACAGGAATAAGCTGAATCATAGGCTTAGGCATTTTCTTAATTGCATGGACTATTTCATTAGTTATTCTTTTAATTAAACTCCCTTTGGATTTTTGTAATTTGATTTGAGCAATTTCTTCTTCTGTTGGGGGATATTCAGAAGTTGTAAGAACCGTAATTAATATTGTAATAATTGATGCCGCCGCACCAATACTAAAAGCCCAATATGTATAAACAGGTATACCATTTTCCATCTTATCTGTTAAAGCTAATATTCCAAAAGCAACCAAAATGGCAGGGGTGAAATTTGCCAATGTAGTTCCTAATCCAGTAAAGAAACTTTGCATTAAAAACCCTAATGAATATTGTTTTTCATTTAATTTATCAGAAATAAATGCACGATAAGGCTCTAGGGCAATATTGTTCGCTGCATCTAAAATCCAAAGTAACCCTGCTGCCATCCATATTGAACTTGAATAAGGCATTGCAATAAGTGCTATACTTGCAATTATTGCACCTATTAAAAAGAATGGTTTTCTCCTTCCAAATTTTGGATGCCAAGTTCCATCAGAGATTGCGCCAACAATTGGTTGAACTATAAGTCCAGTAACCGGTCCTGCTAACCAAAGAATTGGGAGTTCTCCTTCAGATGCGCCAAGGTATCTGTATATAGCACTCATATTACTTTGTTGCAATCCAAAACTAAACTGGACCCCAAAGAATCCAAAATTCATTGTAAGAATTTGCCAAAAATTTAACCGCTTTTTTACCATTATTAAAGCCTATTTATTAGATGAAATGGCAAGTTCTGATTTATTTGATTTTGTAGATATTTTATTAACAATATATTTGCCAATTTTATCTCCCTGTAAAACTCCCTCTTCAATTGCCATCATGTAATGAATTCCTCCATACAATCTAGAAATAGCTGCTTCTTCTGAAGCTCCAATAAAAGAATCAAATTTACGGTCAGAAAGTCCATATTTTCTTTCTGTTGTATCAATAAAAGCAAATTTTTCACCATAAATTGAAGTCAAGGTTATTGCTGCTGCTCTTGAAATTACAGAATGTCCACTTGTATATTCGGGAAATGGTGGTGTTTGAAGTTTTGGGAGCCATTCTTCATCATAGTATTTATTTATAATGGTTTCAGGTCTAACAACTATTGTCTTCCATTTTTCATCCCAACAGCTAATAAAAGCATCAAAAAGGGCAATTGATACATTAGCATATGCGTTTATTGTCATTGCAAAATCACTTTTTGTCTGCCGTGTTGCAACACCAGTTATTCCAATCCAATGACCTCCAGGAGTTATTTTTTTTGTAGCAAACATTGCATGTCCTCTATGATGAGTTACATAGGGATTGCAATCCCAAAATTTTGCCATTTCTAATTGTTCATCAGTAAGTGAGTTCCCATATTGATAAACTTCCTTAAGTTGCATCTGAAATGGACTTCCTTCTTTTAAATTAAATTCTAAAGGGGGTTTAGCAGGAAACATATCTGCAGACTCTAAAACAAGAGTTCTTATTTTGTTCCAATGTGGCTCAATACCATCCATATAATCAGGAGGAGTTGGTTTCCAATATTTTTCTGGCTCTAAAATTGTGTACTTAGGAAAAGTACGTGTTTGGTCATAATTATCATTTTTTGCCCATTCAATAATATGATTTGCTACAGTCTTTGCATATTGTCTTGAAGCCTTTCTAACTTTAGATGGAACATTAAAATTATCTAACTTTTCTTCAAAGTAAGCTTCAAATTCATCATACTTGTCTTCAGAAAAAATCAAAGTGCGTCCAACTATATTAAAAGAATAAATTGCAGCTAAGTTTAAATTAATATTTTCATTATAAGGTTTTTTTATTTGATTAAGATCCTTTAATTGACCACTTAATGACAAATATTCTAAAGGGTCTGAAAAACGAATTATTTCGTATGCAGCAATGGAGGGATAAACATAAACCCTAGAGGCTACAGGTGGAGAAAAAATGTCATATACAACTATATCTGTTAAATTTTGCATTGACATTTGGAAAAGCTCAGGATTTTCAATTTTTTCAATATAATCATCATTTACAGAACATCCAATACAAATTAAAAATGGGAAGAAAAAAAATTTTAAAAGTGTATTCTTTTTCATTATTAATTACTTTGACAAAATATATATATAGTCATTATTTGTAATAAAATATAACTTATTTTTATATTCAACTAGTCTTCTAACATTAAGTTTAGCGGGTAAAGGTAAGAACTCTTTGTGAACTATTTTATTTTCTTGAAAATTTTTAAAATTTATTATTCCTCCTGGATTTGCTGTTTGACTACCTAATTCTGTTACAAATTTTTCTGAATTGCCAACATAAAATAATTCTTTAGTTTCACTATTCCAATGAAAATCTTGAATAATACTCCATTGAGCTTCTTGAGGCAAAGGATATGATGAAAAATCAGTTTCATTATTAATAAAAAGCATAGATCTTAAATCTGTAATCTTTTTAACTTCTAGCACTTTACTTTCTTTAAAACCAGTTAAATCAAATATGTTTTTAACCTTGGCAAATTTTTTGTATTTACTAAATTTTTTCTTAATCATAGGCATTTGAGATCCTAAATTATCTTTAGAATTAAACGGTCTATAATTTCCAAAATAATTATAAAAAATTATTGGATCTGATTGTTCGTTATTATCAAAATCATCAATGTATAAATAAACTGGCTTCTTGTTTTCTGGTTGCCATTTAAAGTTTTGCCCTGCATTTCCTGCTAAAATATCTAACCTACCATCATTATTTATATCAGCTAATTCAATTGAATTCCATAACCCTGATATATTTTCAGCCCCTTTTAACTTGGAGGCAACAAATTTTCCTTCATCATTTTGATTAATTACAATTATAGAAGTCTAATCACCTACAATTATCAATTCTTTTTGGGTGTCTGAATCAATATTTCCCCATTTAGCATCTGTAATCATTCCCAAACGAGCTTGAACAATTGGCTCAAAATTTCCATCCTTATTATTTCTTATTATAAAACTATTTGGGCTCAATCCATAACCGCCAGGAATGGATCTACTTCCTACAAAAAGATCATCAAATCCATCATTATCAATATCATGAGCAGCTACAACACTACCATTTGTAGAAGGCAACGACACATCTAGTCTTGAAAAGTTGCCTTTCCCATCATTTATATAAATTCTATCCATCATATATTCTTCGTCATTTTCCTTATAATCATTTCCTCCACTTACTACATAAATATCTGGATCACCATCATTATCAGCATCAAAAGATGTTGCAGAAACATCTTCAAATTTTTGATCAATTCTAAAATCTTTAATGTCACCTAAGTCAAATCCATTATTTTCATTTCCAAACAAAATTTGAGATGGTCTATATCTTGCTCCTCCTATAAAAATGTCTAGAAAATTATCATTATTGAAGTCTTCTAAAATAAAAGCTGGTCCTTCCGAGGATAATAATTCTGGGACTAATTTTTCTCTTTCATAATCATAATATTTATTTTCTTCATGCTTATAAGGTAAAACTGATAATTTATAATCATTACTCTCCTTCTTAGAAATTTTACTTTCTTTTGGATTAGCAATAGTTCTAATTATTTTAATTCTTTTTTCAAAGGGAGGTTTAACTGTTTGATTAATCCCATCAGGCCATCTAACCAATATAGAATCAACGCTATTTTGACCTAAACCAAAATGTAGTTTAGAGGTTGACGAAGATAAAAACCCTCTTGTCGTAATTGCTTCTTGAACTGAAATCTCTCCATTATTTTTAAATACTAAAACCCTAGAACCTTTTATAATGCTAGCATTTAATTCAACTGTTAAGCTGTTATTTTCTTTTGAAGTTTTGTTTTCTAAAATAGTAGCTAAAGCATTTATGTTATTTAGAATTAAATCTAAATCTCCATCATTATCTAAATCACTATATGCCGATCCATTAGTGTATGATGGTTGCCCAATGAAAGATTCCTGAATTGATCCAAAATCAAGTTTTCCATTATTTTTAAAAAGCATATTTGAAATTTTCAGTTCTGGCATTTGTTTAATTAATTCTTTTTTCATCTCGTTTTGTTTAGTTAAAACAAAACTGCTATAGTTACTATTACTTAAATAATTTATATAGTCCAAGTCATTTGGTCTTTTAGCAATTCCATTAGAAATAAAAATATCATTCTTGCCATCATTATCAAAATCTTGTAGAAGAACAGACCAACTCCAGTCTGTGGCATAAGTTTTTGTCAATAATCCAACTTCAGAATAATCACCATAAGCTCTTTTTAAATAAAGATTATTTCTAGAATATTGAGGCTCAAATCCAAAATCACTCTTTATTCGTGTTAGTTTATCTGAGTCCTCTCCACCTGATTTTAAAGCTATTTCAGAATCAAATGGCATCATGTCCGTTGTAAAAATATCTAAGTTTCCATCATTATTTAAATCTGCTATATCAACCCCCATTGTGAATCTTGAACAATATGTAAAATATTCACTAAAGGATTCTGTGAATGTTTTGTCTTTATTGTTTATATATAAATAATCATTTTCATGAAAATCATTCCCAACATAAATGTCCAACCAACCATCATTATTTATATCGGTAGTTGTTATTGCAAGACCATACCCTAATGGGCTATTGTATATTCCAGATTTCTCAGTTACCTCAACAAACTTGTTTATTCCTTCATTTAATAAATTCTCATAAAACCTATCACCTGAAATTGAGTCCTTTTCTATACGTTTTTTAATTGTACCATAACTGCGAACTGAATGAACTGAATGATTCATTAAATACATATCTAAATCTCCATCATTATCATAATCAAGAAAAGTTGATTGAGTAGAAAATCCTGAAAAATCTAATCCATACTCTTTAGACATTTCTGTAAATGTTAAATCTCCATTATTAATAAATAGTAAGTTATTAGTCGTTTTGTTGTAAAAATCTTCAACTGCTCCTTTCATGGGAAGTTTGCTTATATAAATATCGAGGTGTCCATCATTATTTACATCTTCCATAGAAACTCCATTTGACCAAGAAGGTGATAAATCTAAATTTGCCTCCTCTGTAATATCTCTAAATCTAAAATCTCCCATATTTAAATATAGACGATCAGCTTTTTGATTGGCTGTAAAAAATATATCATCTAGTCCATCATTATTAATATCCCCTACAGCTACTCCTCCTCCATTATAATAGTATAGGTACTCAATTATATTTAAATAAGGTTTATATTCCAATTCATTAATAAAATCAATTCCTATTAAATTATTGTCTAAAGCTTCAAATTTTATTTTATGTGAGTCCTTTTTGTGTGGACTTTCACACATTATGAAAAAGAATACAATTAATATAAAGGGTAATCTATTCATCCAATTATTCTTTAATGATAAAATGAGCTAGTGTGTCTTTATTTCTAGCTACCCAGATATTTTTTTTATCTACAACAATTGACCTAACTTCTCCTTTTAAGTTAAATCCTTTCCCATTGGGATAAAATTTTAACTCATTTGGTGTGTTTTCCAAATAAATTCCATAACTAGCATCATATATTCCAAATTCAGGTTTAACATTATATAAATTACCTCCCATTAATAAATCTAAGTCTCCATCTTTATCTGCATCTAGATGAGCTATAGAGTATATGGGGCTAAACTGAACTTGTATAGGTAATTTAATTTGGCTAAAATTAAAATTTCCTTCATTTTTTAAAGCAATAGTTGATAAGTAATTGACCTGACATTTATAGGAGTTGTTTATTGATTCAATTGAGAATATTGAATTTAAATCGGCATTTTTAAAAGATTTAAAGTTTGGAAATTTTTTCTTTAAACTTTTCATTTGATCAATTAAATTATGTCTCAAAGCATAAGGATATTCTTTACCATTATCAGCAGTAAAAAACAAAACTCCTTCGCCTCTACCATTATTGTCAAAATCATTGTAATAACAAGTTATAGGCATGCTTTCTGATGCTTTAAATCTACTGTTTGTTCCGTGATTACCAATAACTATGTCCATATCCTTATCACCATCTATATCAAATAGATCTATAACATTCCACCAGCCATACTTATCGTTCCATTTATTATCGATTAATTTAAATTCACCATTTTTGTTTTCAAAAAAATTAACACCCATAAACTCTCCAACAATTAACAGATCTGGGTCTTTATCATTATCGAAATCCATAAAAACTGCATCAGTTATCATACCAATATCTATTAATTCAGGTGATAATATATGTGTCATATCTGCAAAATTTCCAAATCCATCATTTACCAGAAGATATCCTGATCCAGGTAGTCCATATTTTCCAATTTTTGATCTTTCTCCAACAAACAAATCTATATCTCCATCGGAATCAATATCAGAAAAAGCAACTGATTCTGAACTAATTTTAGAGTCCTTAGAAGGTAATAATTGATTGCTCTTGGTAAAAATTCCAGTACCATCATTAATAAGTAAAACATCATATAAAGACAAAGTATATATTGAGTTTTCTACGCCTCCAGAAGTAAAATAAATATCTAAATCACCATCATTGTCTGCATCAAAAATTGCACTTTCAATATGTTCAATATCTTTTATTGATTCTAAAAGCTTTTCGTTTTTCTTATCACTGGTATATCCAAAATCATTTGAAAATAAAATTTGCGATGGAATCCCTTTTGCACCTGGAAAAACTATATCATTTTTTCCATCTGAATTTAAATCAGCCAAACTAATCTTTGGCCCTTGTGTACTTAACATATGATAATTCAATCGCTCTCTATGAAAATCTACAAAAATATTTTCCTTGTGAATTGGATAATTTTTATTTTCAACTTTTTCAAAAAGCAAGATTTCAGAATATATATTCTCTTCTACATTTTTTTTTGAATCTGAAACATTAAAAACATGTTTTTTATTTACTGTTAAATCTTTAAATACAGTAACTTCTCCTAAAGGCCAAGTTATTCTTAAGTCTACACTTTCTTCATTCCCAACACCAATTGTTGGAAGTAAATCCATACTTGATTGAAATCCTCTAACAGGTTGAAGCTCATGGAACAGTTTCATATTAGATGTAGTTATTTCAATCTTAGCTCCTATTGCATTAGGATTTTGTTCTGAACCCTTTAAAGAAATTTTTATGTAATTATTCCCCAAAATTTCTGATTTATTTTTAAAAACAAACAAAGGCATATTTACATTATTAACTACCAAATCGAGATCACCATCATTGTCTAAATCTCCATATGCCGAGCCATTAGAAAAGCTTGGTATATTTAATCCTGATTGATCATAATTCTTAAATCCTAAACCACCAATATTCTTATATGAATGATTAGGAACCATATTAGATGGAATTATATCAATAAGTCTTTTATAATCTACCTGATTATTCTTAACTATTGACTTAACAACTTCTTCACTTGCTACATATTGAAGATAATCTTGATCTGTTAAATCTTGATAAATTCCATTGGCTATAAATAGGTCCTTATAGCCATCATTATCCATATCAAAAAATAATGCTCCCCAACTCCAATCTGAAGCCTCTACACCAGCCCAACGACCAATCTCACTAAATGAGTTATTTCCATTGTTAAGGTGTAACATGTTTCTAGTAAATTGATGGTGATATCCATTTTTTACAACATACTGATATTTATTCCAGTCTTCAAAAGTTGTAACTGATTTAAGTCTTTGATAATCAGAAGGCAACATTTCTGTAACAAAAATGTCATTCAATCCATCATTATTCAAATCAGCCATATCTGCTCCCATTGAAGCCCCACTAATTGAATGCATTTGATCTGTTAATACTTCTTTAAAAGTTCCATCTTTTTGATTAATGTAAAGATAATCTCTTTCAAAAAAGTCATTAGAAACAAATATGTCTTCCCAGTTATCGCCATCTACATCTCCAACACTTACCCCTAATCCAAACCCTATTACACTCCCGTAAATCCCAGCTTTTTGACTAATATCAAAGAACTTACCATTTCTATTCTCCATTAATTTATCTCCCCCTAATGAATCTCGTTTTGGGCGCTCATTTCTTCTAAGATCAAAACTTCCAATTGCTTGATAGGAATTGTTTAAAAGATATGCATCTAAATCTCCATCTTTGTCATAATCAAAAAAAGTTACATGAGTAGAAAAGCCTTTGTCAGCTAAACCATAAGTTTCTGCCCTCTCCGTGAATGTTAAGTCTCCATTATTTATGAACAATTCATTTTGTTTATTATCTCCTTTAACATCTCCAGAATTACAAACGTATATATCTAAAAAACCATCAGCATTAATATCAACCATAGTAACACCAGTAGCCCAAGCTTTTTCTCCACTAACGCCAGCTTTTATAGTAATATCTTGAAAAGTAAAATTTCCAAGATTTAGATATAGCTTATTATGTTTTTGATTAGCAGTTAAATAGATATCTAGAAGTCCATCATTATTTATATCTCCCAAGGACACACCTCCTCCATTGTAATAATTCCTATACTTGTATACATTAAAATCATTATTAAAGGTTAAGTCATTGGAAAATTTGATTCCAATCTTTTCTAAATCTTGAAGCTCAAAAAGTGTAGTTGATTCTTTTTCAGTACAACTAAAAAATATAAAAATACTGAATGAAACTAAGAGACATTGTTTGATAAAATTCATTGCTTTTTAAACTTCGAATTTAAATCCTCTATTAATATCTCAACATATCTGATACTATAAACATATGCAGTAATTTGACGATTTCCATCAATTTTAACCATAACTGGAAGTCCATTAATTTCTTTATTGATTTCAAAAAATGAATTACCAGGAAATAATTGGTCCATAATATTCATTCCTTCTTCCAACAAAGAGTCTTTTTGTAGTTCTTTTACCCAAGGAGACCATCCAAGATATGATATTCTCATTTTCATTCCAGTTAAAATTCTTCTGTCATCAAAAATTCCATAAAATAAAAGTTCCATTCTGCTTTTTTTGGGATTGTATATTGGTGATATAGAATCAAGAACGTGACGAACAAATTGATTCCCTGAGCCCTGATTTACAAGTTTTTTCCTGTTTAATTCCCAACAGTCCTTATAAAATTTTTGTTGAGATTGACCTATTTCCATACCAAAAATTAAATCTGTATAATTTTTATTTAATGACATCTCTTTTCTTACAGTTCTATCATATTCTGATAAACATGAAGACAAAAAAATGAAAATAAATAAGTAAAGAGATGTTTTAATTGATTTTATGAAATTTGACTGAATCATTATTTATAGAAAAAATTAAATATTTTTTGTTTTCTTTTCTTAGAAACTCCATTTTACGAATTTGACCTTTAATCCCTAGACTTTTAGGAATAGTATTAAAAAATTTATTTTCGTTAAAACTAATAGGCAGCATCCAACCTTTTGATGCATCATAACTTCCAAATTGAGGTTTGACCAAAAATTGATTTCCGCCCAAATATAAGGACTTTTGATTGGTTTTAAGATCATCTTTAATTAGTATACTATATATTGGACTATACTGAATTTCATCAGGAAGAATATGTTGTATAAATTTATTTTCCTCAGAGACAAATAAACTTGTTTTTAATTCATGTAATTCAAAAATTGAAGATTCGATAAGCTGAGATTTATCAATTATTTCATCTATTGATTTTTTAGCATAATCTTTGTAAAAGACAATATTTTTTTTGAGATAAGGCAATTGATCAATTAACTCGTCCTTATCCAATGCAGGATAGAATTTGCCGTCAATCTTATAGCACAAAATTTGTTCCTCACTTCCATTTTTATCAAAATCGTTAAGATACATTCTCATGTTTTCTTTAAGAAAAGAATTTGTTCCATGATTACCTGCAATAAAATCAATTATCCCGTCATTATTTGCGTCTACCAACTCAATAGTATTCCAAAGCCCAGAAGTCTTTTCAAGGCCATAATCTTTTGTTTTGTTTTCAAAAACGCCTTTATTATTAATTAAAATAGTAATTGGCATCCATTCCCCAACTATGATTAAATCAGGCCATTGATCATTATTTATATCATGAAACTTGGCGTCTGTAATCATTCCTATGTTTTGCAACTCATTTTGAAAAATATTTTTAAAAGTATTATTCCCTTTGTTTAACATTATAAACCCATCTCCTTTTTTACCATAAGTTTTAAGATTATATCTTTCTCCTATAAAAATATCATTGAATCCGTCTAAGTTTATGTCTGCAACAGCAATTGCATTACTTGAAAAATTTCTTGGAAACTCCAATCCTTGAGGTTGTTTTTTAAAATTTCCATTTCCTTCATTAATATAATATCTATCATTTAGCGAAAAACTAATTTCAGAAAAGGCCTTACCGCCACTTGCAACAATTAAATCTAAATCACCATCTTGATCACCATCAAAAAAAAGAGCATTGGTGTCTTCTGAGGCCATATCTTTATCAAATGGGGTTTCTTGCCTTTGATAATCTCCTTTTTTCGTAGAAACAAATAAAACTCCCTTTTGGTTTTTTCCGCCTCCTATATATACATCATCAATTTGATCATTGTTTAAATCTGCTACTGCCATAGCAGGGCCTTCATTATGATTCATTTGGGTTAAAAGCCTTTCACGGTTAAATTCAATAAACTCATTTTCAATATGTTTGAATTCAAATAGTTTTGGGTTTTTAACTACTGATATATTACTTGCTTTATTATCTATTTTTATTCCAAAAGTTTTATTTAAGTTAATTAGCTTATTAGTAACTAAATTTTGATATAAGTGTTTGTCTCCATTGGGCCAAATAACAATTATGCTGTCTATCTGCTTCTTGTCTCCAACTCCAAAGTGTATGCGATGACTTATAGATGATTGAAACCCTCTTGAAGGAAATACCTCACTCATTGATTTCAAATCTTTATCGTAAAGAATGATTTTTGAACCAATGGCTTTAGTGTTTAATTTATCTCCATTTAATGATAGCTGTATACTTCTATTTTTTAATGTATCTACATTATTTCTATATATAAAGACAGGCATATTTACATTATTAACAACTAAATCCATATCCCCATCATTATCTAAATCTGCATAAGAATTTCCATTGCTAAAACTTGGTTTATCTAGACCCCATTTAGTTGTCATATTTTGGAAATTAAATCCACCATTATTTTTGTATGCAAAATTGGGAACAGCAGCAGAAGGCATTATATCAATTAAACTTTTTATTACCTTTTTCTTTTGCTCCATTAATATCCTCACCTGTTCTTCATTTGCCATATAGGCTAAATAATCTCTGTCTAATAAGTCTTTGTTTATTCCATTTGCAATAAAAATATCTCTTAACCCATCGTTATCCATATCAAATAGAAGAGAAGCCCAGCTCCATTCAGTAGCTGCTACTCCACTTTTTCTTCCAATTTCAAAAAAACCAGCATTACCCATATTTCTCTGTAAAACATTTCGAGGATATTGCCTAGAATAACCATTGGATTCCATTAATTTAAATTTATCCCATGAATCATATATTGCCTTTGTTTTCTTTCTCTCCAAAGATGCTGGCAACATTTCTGTAACTAGTAAATCAGAATTTAAATCATTGTCTAAATCTGCAGTGTCTGCCCCCATTGAGCCCATAGACAAGGCTTCAAAATATTTATCAGAAGCTTCAATGAAAGTTCCTGATTTAGAATTTATATACAAATAATCTTTTTCAAAAAAATCATTTGAAATAAACAAATCCGGCCATAGATCATTGTTAAAATCACTAACTGTTATTCCTAACCCAAAGCCTATTGCGCTATTAAACATTCCAACTTTTTCTGTTACATCTTCAAAATATCCATTTACATTTTCAAGAAATTTATTCCCATTATTATTTGGGTCAGGAATATTTCGTTGGTCTTTTATAATGTCATATCCTCCAACTGAGCGAATTGAATTATTAAGAATATATACATCCAAATCACCATCTTTATCATAATCTAAAAAAGCGGCATGAACGGATAGTCCTTTAATATCAAGTCCATATAATTTAGAACTTTCTTTAAAGGTTAAATCACCCTGATTTATAAAAAGCTCATTATGTCTATTTTGACCTTCAGGTTTTCCTGACTTACATACATAAATATCTAATAAGCCATCTCCATTAATATCTACAAATGTAGCACCTGTAGACCAAATATTTGGACATGCTACTCCAGCTTTATCTGTTATGTCCTCGAACTCCCAGTTACCTTTGTTTAGATATAATTTGTTGTCTACAATATTACCTGTTAAATAAATATCAATTAAATTATCATTATTAATATCTCCTAGCGCAACTCCAGCCCCATTATAAAAATTTCTATATGTATAAGGATTAAACTCTTCAGTATACCTTAATGTGTTTTCAAATGAAATTCCAGTTGATTCTCCCATTAATTCAAAAAGTTTCGGGTTATTATTTCTACAACCTAAAATCATCAAAACAGAAAAAGATAAAACTTTAAATTTCATATTTAAACAAAGATAAAAAGGCTGCTCAAATTATTGAGCAGCCTTTTTAAAAACCTTATTTGATTTTCAACTATACCTTAGTACCCTGTGTTTTGAGTATATCCGGTAGAGGATTGAAGTATATCAAACGGAATCGGGTAAAGAGCTTTGTGAGCAGGAGAAGCTGATTTTTCCCACCAAGTACCACTCGAATATATTCCCCAACGTATTAAATCAGTACGACGTGATGATTCTTGGAACATCTCACGTCCACGTTCTGCCAAAAACTCATCAGATGTCATAGAGCTATAAGTACCAACACCAGCACGAGTACGTAATTGATTAACTACACTAAGAGCAGTTGCATCACTCCAGTTATTCTGGCGATATCTAGCCTCTGCATACATTAACATAACATCTCCATATCTTACAATTGGGAAGTCATTATTTTGGTCAGGGCGTCCAAATTGTTGGAAACTAAACTTTCCAAGACGTGCTCCGCCTTCACGGAACGCATTGGGCTCTAACTCATTAATAAATGGTGTGTAATTTAACACAATTCCTCCTGGATCATCAGCAGCAAAATCATTCAAAGCACTTCCGCCATAATCTTTTTGAGGTCCCTGAATAAAATTATTTGCTCTACGTAGATCGTTAGTATCATATGAATTATAGAATTCTTCTAATGTAGCATAACCATTCCATGGCTGAGCTTCAAAATTCCAAGTAAGCTGACTAGAATAGTGTAAAGTCATCTTTGCAAAATTCATACCTCCAGCAGTTGCCTCATCATAATTCACAGAGAATATATGCTCTATATTATTATCATTATTAGGCGCAAAAACAGCAGCATAACCTTCTAGATTATCTGGGTCCTCAGCTACTGCAGGACGTTTAGCAAGGTTTGAAACGCTACAACCCACACCACAAAGCTGATACTGTCCAGAATCCATGATAATTTGAGCTGCATATTCAGCTTTTTGATATATAGCCATATCCTCTGCACCCAAGTAAGTCTTGTGGTTTAGATAAAGCTTCGTCAAAAATCCTAAAGCAGCGTATCGATTTACACGATAAACGCTAGATGTCGCATTAAGTCCACTACCATCAAATGTAGTAGTTGCTGTTATCCCAGAAGTACCAAGAGCAGTTAATAATTCAGACTCAATAAAAGCGTATAATTCCGCTTGTGAAGCCTGAGCACCTGTAGCAGACTCTGTAACAATCTTAACTCTTCCATAAAGATCTAGAAGTCTCCAATAAAAATAAGCGCGTAAAGCTCTAAGTTGCATAGTTTCCTCTGCAGTAAGATTTTTTGTGGCATCTCCCAAATCGTTATTAATTTGCTGAATGGCGTTATATTGACCATTCCAAGTATTACCAATAATACCATTAGTAGGGTCATATGTGTGACGGTGCATTTGAACTAACACTCCGCCATCATACCAGTCACCACCTTTGGCAGCAATACACATTTCATCAGAAGGCAAACCTTGGATACTAAAGTAGCCAAAGTGATTAGCCGTACCTGAACCACGCAATCCGGCATAAGATCCAGCAAGCGCGTCACCACCTCCACCAGCAGCACCACCAACAGCAGGGGCTGTAACATCAAAAGTCTGATTAAGCTCTCCGACTAATTCTTCTTCTAAGTCAGTACAAGAAAAAATTAGCGCTGAAACCGATGTTGCTAGGAGCAATTTGTTTAAAATATTTTTCATAATTTCTTAAGTTTTAAAATTAAAATTTAATATTCACGCCTAGAGTAAACGACCTAGAAGCATAGTAACTTCTACGACGATCAACCCCAAGAGATAAAACATCATATAATCCTCCATTATCCTCACCAATGTCAACCAATGATGGCTCTGGATCTAGACCTGTGTAACTTGTAAACACTAATGGATTTTGTGCATTAAGTGAAATCTGAAGTCCATCAATACCATTTAGGTTACTTACATCCATATCACGAGTTACTGTTAAGTTGTCTAACTTAAAGAAGTCCGCTTTTTCAACATACAATGAGCTAAATCTTGCTGTAGTCAATCCAGCAGGGGCCAAAGATGTATTAACAAAGTTGTATGAACTCTGTGTTGAGATTCTAGGCTCATAGAAAGCTCGGAATGTGTTTACTAAACTATGACCGAAAGCACCTCTAAAAAATGCATTTACTGACCATTTACCAAACGTCATTTGATTAGTCCAACCTACTTCTAAATCAGGAGTACCATTACCAAGAACAGTAAAATCAACATCTTCATTTAAAGCTTGATCTTGACCAACAGTTATAACTCCATCTCCATTTATATCTTCAAATTGAGGATCTCCATTAGCATCAACACCGTTAAAGATTGGGCCAAATATCGTACCAATCTCAGTTCCTACCTTAACTCTTATCGTTGCTGTACTATTTTGTCCAGGAGCACCTAAATTTGCTCTCATCTCAGCATCTCTAATATACTCATCTAGAGTAGTTTCATAGCTAGATAAAACAATACCGGTATTATAATTATCAGAAACTTGATAGTTTAAGGCCATTTCAACACCGTTAGTTTTTAATTTACCAGCATTTTGGTACTGCGAACCTGATGGGTAATTGGCTGGGTCTACATCAACTTGTAAAATAAAGTCATTAATTTCTCTAGTGTAGATGTCTAAAGTTGCATCAAGCTTTCCTTTTCTCCATTCTATACCAAAATTAGTTTCTGCTTTTTCTTCCCATTTAAGATCTGGATTACCATCACGAGCTGCATTTAGACCATCATTACCTCCATCAAGATTAAGTGTAGTAGATCCTCCAGCTTGTCCGCCACCATATTCAAAATCATATGCATTAGAAGACAATCCATTAGGGCCAGGAAGTGCACCAGTTACACCGTAACCAACTCGCACTTTAAACTTATCAGCACCTAAATTTAAATACTTGTTTAAATCAACACCAATTCCAGCAGCTGGAAAAACACCCCATTGATTCTCAGATCCTAATTTAGTTGATCCTTCACGACGAACAGAGGCATTAAGGAAAATTCCATTGTCAATAGTATAGTTCATTCTACCAAAGAATGCTACAATTCTATCATCTGGAGATGCGTTAGAGTCAGCACCAATAAAACCAGCATTTAATAAATCCTGAGAGTGCTCAACTGCATCAATAAAACTTACACCTGAATTTGATTCATCAGGAAAATCTCCCAAGGTAAATGAATGGTCATTAAAGTTTTGCTGTTGCCATGAATAACCAGCTGTAACAACTAATTCATTATCTCCTAATTGAGTGTTATAGCGCGCATACATCTCTGATAACTTAAAGCTATAAGTTTGATCATAAAAGTTTGCAGAACCAGAACGAATCGGAGAAGCAGCATTCCCACCACGAAGTAAAGTAGTAGGGTTATAAAGTTTATTAGAATATTTACTTACCTGACTTGCTGCATTTAAATTAAGGCTAAGATTGTCATTAAATGCATAAGCAGCATTTACACTGTAATTTAATTCAGTTTTATCTCCTTGATTAATTTGTTGTTTTGCAATAGAAACAGGGTTGTAACTATCAAATAATCCTAAGGTTTCAAAAAATCCACCATACTGTGGGCCATTAAAAACACCATCGTAATCTGCAGCATAAACTGGAGCAGTTGGGTTATATAGCACAGCATATTTCATGGATTCCATGTCACCATTATTTTGTTTTCTACTTGTAAAAGCAGTATTCACCGTAATTGAAAGTTTATCATTTAGTGCTTTAGTAGAAAAATTCAAACGAGTATTGAACTGCGAAAAATCTGAACTTATAAGTATTCCTTGTATATCTCTAAAGTTAGCAGCAATACGATAACTGGTATTACCTGAACCTCCAGATGCAGAAATATTATGAATTCGAGAAACCGCTTGACGAGTTACCTCTTCAGCCCAATTAGTAGCTGAACCTAAATCAGTACCTCCTGCAGCAACAAATTCTGTTGGATTCATAACATCTACTGTATTAAATGCTTCTGAAACACCTAATTGTCCAGTATAGTTAAGAGTCATTTTTCCCTCAGAACCTGTCTTTGTTGTTACTAAAATAACACCTGCAGATCCTCGTGAACCATAAATTGCAGAAGCAGAACCATCTTTAAGTACGTTAATAGTTTGAATATCAGCAGGGTCAACATTAGCTAAAGAAGCACCGATAACTCCATCGATAACGACTAAAGGCTGAACGTTTGCACCAACTGTTGAAATACCTCTCAGACGAATTACTGCTGCAGCGTTTGGATCACCACCCCGGTTATAAACCTGGAGTCCTGCGACCTTACCCTGTAAAAGTTGTGAAGCATCAGAGATATTACCCTGATTGAAGTCTTCAGCATCAACTTTTACAACAGCTGCTGTAATTTCTTTTTCCCGTTGAGAACCATAACCTGTAACTACCACTTCCTCTAATTCACTATCCAGAGCCAGTGAGACATTTATTTGATCTTGATTTCCAACAGAAATTTCTTGAGTAGCAAATCCAACAAAGGAAATTACCAACACGTCAGATGATGAAGCCTGAATACTATAGTTTCCATCAAAATCAGTACTAGTACCTACATCACTACCCTTTACTTGAACCGTTGCTCCTGGCAGCGGGCCATCTTCACTCGAAACAGTACCATTCACTGTTTGAGCATACATCACTACACCAGCTAGTAAAAACAAGAGTGTAAGTAATGAAGTCTTGAAATTGTTTTTCATTCTTGATTAGTTTTTGTTAAATTTTTGATTTAATTAAATCTATAGGGGACAATTATACGAATTTTCTGACTTTTAACATAATTTTCACATATAAATATTACCGTATTATTCTTTAAAATAATTGAGTTAAAATTCTAGCTTTTTACTTTTTCCTTTAAAAAGGATATGTTTCTAACTAGTCCATCATATTTGGTCCGCTTAATAGCACTGTTTTTAAATACTTTATTAAAAGTTTCTTTTGTTAATTCCTCCCATTCTTTTTTCCCCATATTCAAAATTTGATTATTAGCGTTAAATGCAGGTTCAAGATGGGGTTTGGAAAATCTATTCCAAGGGCACACATCCTGACATATGTCACAGCCAAACATCCAGTTATCCATTTTTCCTGAAAAATCTTTTGGGATTTCAGATTTTAACTCAATAGTTAGGTAAGAAATGCATTTACTGCCATCTAATTTATATGGTTCAATTATTGCTTCAGTTGGACAAGCATCAATGCATGCAGTACAAGATCCACAATGATCAGTAACTGGTGGGTCTGGATATAAATCTAAGTCAATTATTAGTTCTGCTAAAAAATAATACGACCCCACTTCCTTAGTAATTACATTTGTATTTTTTCCTACCCATCCCAATCCAGATTTTTTTGCCCATGCCCTCTCTAATATCGGTGCTGAATCAACAAAAACACGACCTTCTACATTTCCAATATTTTGTTTAATTTCTAATAATAATTTTCTAAGTTTTTCTTTTATAATAAAATGATAATCTTTTCCAAAAGCATATTTAGAAATCTTTGGCGCTTTTGGATCTTTCTGATTCTCTTTTGTATAATAATTATAACTCAAAGAAACAACGCTTTTTGCTCCTGGCACAAGCTTTCTTGGATCTAAGCGTTTATCAAAATTTCTCTCCATGTAGCTCATTGAACCATGCATACCTTGATTTAACCATTTTTCAAGTCTTGGAGCTTCTTCTTCTAAAAATTCAGCTTTGGCAATTCTACATGACAAAAATCCAATTTTTTTGGCAATATTCTTGATTAATTTAGAGTGTTTTTCAGAATTCAAAATAATCCTTTTTGATTATTTTTTACTATCCCAAGATGTTTATATGCTTTAGCTGTAACTTCTCTCCCTCTAGGAGTTCTAACTAAAAATCCTTGTTGGATTAAAAAAGGCTCATAAACTTCTTCAATTGTTTCTCCATTTTCAGCAACCGCAGTTGCTAAAGTTGAAATCCCAACAGGACCACCTTTAAACTTTTCAATCAAAGTAGTAAGTATTTTGTTGTCCATTTCATCAAGACCGTAATCATCAACATTAAGTGATTTTAATGCATATTTAGTTATTTTAATATTTATTTTTCCATCACCTTTTATTTGTGCAAAATCTCTAATTCTTCTCAACAAACCGTTTGCAATCCTTGGAGTTCCTCTGCTCCTGCTTGCAATTTCTATTGCTGAAGGTTGATCTATTGATACTTGTAATATTTTTGCGCTTCTTTCAATTATAGTTGAAATAAGCTCTGTAGAATAATACTCTAAACGATTACCAATTCCAAAACGTGCTCTCATTGGGGCTGTTAAAAGTCCAGATCTTGTAGTGGCTCCAACTAATGTAAATGGATTTAGTTTTATTTGGACTGTTCGAGCATTTGGCCCACTTTCAATCATAATATCAATTTTGTAATCTTCCATAGCAGAATAAAGATATTCCTCAATAATTGGACTTAATCGATGAATTTCATCAATAAATAGTATATCTCTAGGTTGAAGATTAGTTAATAATCCAGCTAAATCTCCAGGTTTATCCAATACAGGCCCTGAAGTCATTTTGATATTTGCATTTAGTTCATTAGCTAAAATATATGCAAGTGTTGTCTTTCCTAAACCAGGAGGTCCATGAAATAATGTATGATCCAAAGCTTCATCTCTCTCATTTGCCGCAGCAACAAAAATTTTTAAATTATCTATAATACTGCTTTGTCCAGCAAAATCATCAAATGATAAAGGACGTAAAGCTCGATCGAAATCTTGCTCTTCTGATGTGAATTTGTCACCAGTTGGATCTAAATTTTCATTCATTAAACAAAGGTATCAAAATTAGATGTCTATAAAATAAACTAACTAATGCTGTAATTCTTCTTCTCCCTTTTTAAGAGGAATATTCTGGGGAACAAAATCTTTATCATATCCGGGTTTTGAATAATCATATGCCCATCTATGAACATGGGGTATTTCTCCATGCCAATTTCCATGGAAATGTTCAATTGGAGCTGTCCATTCTAATGTGTTTGAATTCCAGGGATTTTGAACTGTTTTTTTACCATAGAAAATACTATGAATAAAATTGTAAAGAAAAACCAATTGAGCTGCTCCTGCTATAAGTGCAAAAATTGTAATAATCACATTTATATCTGCTAAATCATCAAAAATGGGAAAAGCTGTGTTTGTATAATATCTTCTTGGCAAGCCAGCCATTCCAATAAAATGCATTGGAAAAAAAACTCCATATGCACAAATTGCCGTAACCCAAAAATGAATATACCCAAGGTTTTTGTTCATCATACGCTTGAACATTTTTGGAAACCAATGATAAACACCAGCAAAAAGGCCATAAAGAGCAGAAATACCCATAACTAAATGGAAGTGAGCAACAACAAAATATGTGTCATGAACATTTATATCTAAAGTGCTATCTCCCAAAATAACACCAGTTAATCCTCCAGATATAAATGTCGAAACAAGTGCTATGGAAAAAAGCATTGCTGGATTTAATTGTAAATTTCCTTTCCAAAGTGTAGTAATATAATTAAATGCTTTAACTGCAGATGGAATAGCAATTAATAAAGTTGTAAAAGTAAATACGGATCCTAAAAACGGATTCATTCCAGAAATAAACATGTGGTGACCCCAAACAATAGTTGATAAAAATGCTATTGCTAATATCGATGCCACCATTGCACGATATCCAAAAATTGGTTTTCGCGCATTTGTTGCAAGAACTTCAGAAGTAATTCCAAGTGCAGGAAGAATAACAATATAAACTTCAGGGTGACCTAAAAACCAAAAAAGATGTTCAAACAATACAGGAGATCCTCCTTGATAATGTAATACCTCTCCTTGTATAAAAATGTCAGAAAGGAAAAAAGAAGTTCCAAAACTTCTGTCCATAATTAATAATAGAGCTGCTGATAATAAAACTGGAAAAGACACAATTCCAATAATTGCTGTAACAAAAAAAGCCCATATTGTAAGTGGTAAACGACTCATCGTCATCCCTTTAGTTCTAAGGTTAATAACGGTAACCACATAATTCAACGCAGCTAATAAAGAAGAGGCAATAAAAACTGCCATAGAAACCAACCAAAGAGTCATTCCAGCCCCAGATCCTGGTTGAGCTTGTGGAAGAGCAGATAAAGGTGGGTATACTGTCCATCCAGCAGCAGCAGGACCAGCCTCAACAAATAAAGATATAGTCATTATAAGTGATGATATAAAAAATAACCAATATGAAAACATATTTAAAAGCCCAGAAGCCATATCCCTAGCGCCAATTTGTAATGGTATTAGTAGATTAGAAAATGTCCCGCTTAAACCTGCTGTTAAAACAAAAAATACCATTATAGTTCCATGAATAGTAATTAGAGCTAGATAAACATTTGGATCCATTACCCCATCAGGAGCCCATTTTCCAAGAAGTAATTCAAGAAATCCAAAAGGTTTTTCAGGCCAGGCTAATTGAAGACGAAAGATTAAGGACATTGCTATTCCAATAAAACCCATAAACAAACCTGTAATAAGGTATTGTTTTGCAATCATCTTATGATCTTGACTAAAGATATACTTTGTTATAAAAGTTTCTTTATGATGGTGTCCGTGATCTTCATCGTGTGTATGGTCTAGTTCATTTGACATATTGGTAATATATTAATTTTATTGAATAAATTGAGAAAAAGTTTGTTGATTAGAGAGCCAACTATTAAAATCCTCTTGTGTTTCTACAACTATCTTCATTTGCATATTATAATGTGATACACCACAAATCTTATTACAAATTAAGACATAATCAAAAACATATGGGTCCAAAGGCTCTTCACCATTTAATATTAATTCTTCACTATTTCTTTTCCTAATTTCATTAATTTTTCTAACCTTGGAAATTACATCTGGATCCATTCTTATTTCTTCAGTTGTCTTTATGGGAGTAAATGCAAATTCAGTTATCATTCCAGGGACACAATTCATTTGAGCTCTAAAATGAGGCATGTATGCTGAATGAAGGACATCTTGAGATCGCATTTTAAAAATAATCTCCTTCCCAACAGGAAGATGCAGTTCTTGAGTAACTATGTCATCCAAACCATTAGGATCAGTAATATCTATTCCAACTAAATTTTTTCCTTCAAAATCTTGCAAAAATCTAACATTTGCATCTCCTAAAACATTATCCTTTCCAGCATATCTAGCTTTCCAATTAAATTGCTGAGCATAAAGTTCAACTACAATTGCATCTTCATTTTCCTCAATGGTCATTATGTCAGTCCAAGTGTATAATCCATACAAAATTAGTCCAGCAAGTACAATAGTTGGAATTATTGTCCATACTGCTTCAAGTCTATCATTGTCAGCTAAAAAGTATGCTTTACGAGATTTTTTACCTCTGTACTTATATCCAAAATAATGCAATAATGCTTGAGTTATAGTTTGAACAAAGAAAATAATAGCAAATGTTAACCACATCAAGTTATCATAAAGAGCTCCATGGTCAGATGATGCCTCAGGAAGAAGAACATCTCCCCATCTCCAAAATGAAAAAATAGTTAAAATGTATATGAATATTAAAAAAGCAAATAAAAGAACACCTTGTGTTTGATTATCCTGATCATTGGCAACTTGAGTTTCCTCTTTTTTTGGTTGTGATAATTCTAAAATTTTTGTAAGCTGCCAAATTGAAATTGTTACAAGTATAAGTAGGATTAATGATAATAATAAAGTCATATATTTTCTTTTACTTGATAATTATTAATAATGAAACTTTTTACTTTCCTTTAAAAATGGATCTCCAGATGCTAATAATGGGACTTTTGATATAGATTTAAAAACAACCAAAATAAACAGTCCTAGAAAAAATATAAATCCACTGATCTCAGGTACTCCAATAGACCATTGGTCTCCTACAGCTGAAGGCATTATCATATTAAAGACATCTATATAATGTCCTAAAACAATTACAATACCAGTCATCACAATTATATAATTTACTCTCTTATAATCTCTGCTCATTAAAATTAATAGAGGAAAAATAAAGTTCATTATCAACATGCTCCAAAATGGGATAGTATAATCTTCTATTCTGGTAATAAAATAAGTTACTTCTTCCGGAATATTTGAATACCAAATCAACATAAATTGAGAAAACCATAAATAAGTCCAGAATACTGAAACTCCAAACATAAACAATCCTAAATTATGTATATGATTTTCATTTACAAAATCCAAATATCCTTCATGTTTTAAATAAATAGCAATTAAAGCAATCACAGTAATTCCCGTTACGAACATACTTGCAAAAACATACCAGCCAAATAAAGTACTAAACCAATGAGGATCAATTGACATTATCCAATCCCAAGACATCATTGACTCAGTAACAATATAAAAAACAAGAAACCCTGCAGATATTCTAAAGTTTAATATGTGATTTTTTATGTTATTGGCTTTATCTTGAAGAAGTGATAGTTTTCTAGAAAAATATTGATAAGTGTTCCATCCAAGAATATAAATGCCTGCTCTTATGAAAAAGGAAGTTGAATTTAAATAACCGGACTTATTTTTAATTAATTGATCATTTTGAACAACTTCTGGATCCATCCAAATAAAAAGATGATTAAAATGTAAGCTTGAAAAAATTAAAATAGTTAATACTATTAATGTTCCAGGCAGCAAATATCCTGTAATTCCTTCCATGACCCTATATAAAACGATGGGCCATCCTGCTTGAGAAGCTCTTTGTATGGCATAAAAAGCTAAAACCCCTAGAGATATTAGCATGAAAAATAAGGCTGCTACATACAAGGCTGCCCATGGTTTATTTTGAAGTTTATGTAATAAATGTTCTCCATGATCAATCTCATGACCATCCGAATCATGACTTAAATCTTTGTTTTCATTACCATGATTACCACCATGATTACCACCATGATTAGAATCAGCGACCATTAGTTGAGCTTCTTCAATAGTAGATGGGATATTTAAAAAACTATAGGTTAATCCTAAAACTCCTAAGAGCATTAAAAGCATTGAAAAATTCCTAATCTTGTTTGAAAATATATACATGTTAGTTTTATTTTTTTGTCAACTCCAATCTTAAGTTTATTACATGTTGTGTAATTTGCCATCTTTCTTTTTCATCAATTTGCCCAGCGTGAGATCCCATTGCATTTCTGCCATGCATTAAAACATGATAAATGCTTCCAGGAGTTATATCTCTATCTTTATAACTTGGTATTCCTAAAAACTTCTCTCTTGTCATTAATATTCCTTGGCCATCTCCTTTTGATCCATGACATACTGCACAGTAAATTCCGTAAAGTTCTTTGCCTTTTGACAAATTCGTTTCATTAATTTCAAAAGGGGAGGTTAAATTACTTTTAGCCATTTGATAGCCCTCTTCAGTATTTGGAAATTCATATGGACTCCAGCCCCTAGCAATTGTATTTTCAACAGGAAGCTGAGCTTCAATTCCATTAACAAATGCATCACTTTCCGAGTAAGTTTCATAACCTACAGACTCATACATGTTGGGAAAGAATTGATAATTTGGCTTAGAAGGGCTTGAACAAGATTGAACAAGGATTATAAGGCTAATTAAAGTTATAATTAATATGTTATTAATTCTATTCATTTTTTTCAATTACTTTGATATCAATAGCTCCTGTAGTCTTAATTAACTTGATTAATTGCTTTTCGTTTTTTCCAACTAAAACTTCCATCAAGAATTTGTCATCTGTAGTTAATGGATTGGGATTTTCTGCTTCTTTAAAAGGCCACAATTTACTTCGCATGTAAAAGGTAATGACCATCAAGTGAGCGGCAAAAAAAACTGTCATCTCAAACATAACAGGGACAAACGCTGGCATATTTTCTATATATGAAAAACTTGGTTTTCCTCCAATATTTTGGGGCCAATCTTCTATCATCATATAATTCATCATTAAAATCGAAATTAAAAATCCGATACATCCATATATAAATGAAGTTATGGCAATCTTTGTTTCTTTTAGCCCTAACTCTTTATCAAGACCATGAACTGGAAAGGGAGTATAAACCTCTTCTATATGATGTTTATTAGCACGAATATCCCTTACTGCTTTAATCAAAACATCATCATCATCATATAATGCGTGAATTACTTTATCGCTCATGATTTGTCTCTTAATTTTTTATAATTTTCTCCAGAAGTTTTCAAGATTGTTTTAACTTCAGCTTGAGCAATAACAGGAAAAGTACGAGCATAAAGCAGAAATAAAACAAAGAAAAAACCTATTGTTCCGATAAAAACTCCACTATCTACAAAAGTAGGTGAAAACATGGTCCATGAAGATGGAAGATAATCTCTATGAAGAGAAGTTACAATTATAACAAACCTTTCAAACCACATGCCAGTATTAACAACAATTGAGATAATAAATGAAAATATTATACTAGTTCTTAATTTTTTTATCCACATAAACTGAGGTGAAAAAACATTACAAGTCATCATAGACCAATATGCCCACCAATATGGACCAGTTGCTCGATTTAAAAAAGCATATTGCTCATATTCTACTCCAGAATACCACGCTATAAATAATTCTGTAATATATGCAACTCCAACTATAGATCCTGTTATCATAATTACAATATTCATAAGTTCAATATGTTGAACTGTAATGTAGTTCTCCAAATGACAAACCTTACGTGTAATAATCAAAAGGGTTTGAACCATTGCAAAACCAGAAAAAATTGCTCCAGCAACGAAATATGGAGGAAATATGGTGGTATGCCATCCTGGAATCACAGAGGTTGCAAAGTCAAATGAAACAATAGTATGAACTGATAAGACAAGAGGTGTTGCAAGTCCGGCAAGAACTAAAGAAACTTCTTCAAATCTCTGCCAATCTTTTGCTCGACCTGTCCAACCAAAACTTAAAAGTGAATAAATTTTCTTCTGAAAAGGTTTAACTGCTCTATCTCTAATCATTGCAAAATCTGGTAATAATCCAGTCCACCAAAAAACAAGAGAAACGGATAGATAAGTTGAAATTGCAAAAACATCCCATAATAAGGGAGAATTGAAATTTACCCACATTGATCCATATTGATTTGGAAAAGGTAGTACCCAATATCCAAGCCATGGTCTGCCCATATGAATTATAGGGAAAAGACCTGCTTGAATAACTGAAAAAATTGTCATGGCTTCTGCAGATCTATTAATTGCCATTCTCCATCTTTGTCTAAACAAAAGTAAAACAGCTGAAATTAGAGTTCCTGCATGGCCTATTCCAACCCACCAAACAAAATTCGTTATATCCCATGCCCATCCAACAGTTTTATTTAAACCCCAAACACCTATTCCTGTAGAAATAGTATAAATTATACATCCTACTCCCCATAAAAAAGCAAATAAAGCTATACTAAAAACAATCCACCATTGTTTATTTGCCTTTCCTTCGACTGGTGCAGCAATATCAACAGAAACATCATGATATGATTTATTGCCTGTTACAAGCGGTTTTCTTATAGGGGCTTCATAATGAGATGACATAAATAATACTTTTATTAATCCTTATTTCTAATTTTTAATTGATACATTACATTGGGTTTTGTACCAACACTTTCTAACAAATGATACATTCTATTGTTTTCTTTTAATTTGGAAACCTTACTGTTTTTATCATTAACATCCCCAAATACCATTGCGCCGGTAGCACATGCATCTGAGCAGGCACAACTCCATTCACTTTCACTAACTTCACGACCCTCTAGTTTTGCATCTAAAATGGTTTTTTGAGTCATCTGTATACAAAATGAACATTTTTCCATAACACCTCTAGATCTTACAACTACATCAGGATTCAATACCATGCGTCCTAAATCATCATTCATATGATAATCAAACTCATCATTATTACTATAAAGAAACCAATTAAATCTTCTAACCTTATAAGGGCAATTATTTGCACAATATCTAGTCCCAACACATCGATTATATGCCATATGATTTTGTCCTTGTCTTCCATGTGAAGTAGCAGCTACTGGACAAACTGTTTCGCAAGGAGCATGATTACAATGTTGACACATTACAGGTTGAAAAACAACTTGAGGATTTTCTGATGCTCTTTCCATTTGACTAAGAGTAGTTAACGATTCTCCCAAACCGGAAATATCATTCTTAATTTTTCCGTCAGCTTCAAATGATTCTTCAGATGAATAATATCTATCAATTCTAAGCCAATGCATATCTCTAGATTTTCTAATTTCTTCTTTTCCCACAACGGGAACATTATTTTCAACATGACATGCTATTACGCAAGCCCCACAACCTGTACATGAATTTAAATCAATCGAAAGATTAAAGTGATGCCCAATTGAACTATCAAAAGATTGCCACATGTCAACTTCTGGAGAAGTTACTTCCGTTTCTATATGATTTTTAGAAACTTTAGGTACAGGATTCCAATACTCTTTATCCTTAGTATTAAAAATTTCAAGTGTGGTTTCTTTTACAATATCTCCTCTCCCCATAAGGGTATTATGTAATTGAATACATGCAAATTCATGAAATTCAATTGACGGCTTAATAGAAATTTGTTGAACATTTTCTTGATTAAAATATAATTCATATGCATTTACACCTACCTGCATTTCTTCTTTTAACCCTAATCTTTTGCCATAACCAAATGCTAACCCAACAGTGCCTTTAGCTTGTCCAGGTTGAATCAAAACAGGAACCTTAAGCTCATTTTTTCCAATAGAAATCAATGCATAATTTCCATTTAATGCACCATTTGCAACATTAATATTTTTGAGACCTAGATTAGAAGCATCTGATTTTGATATAGTTAAATAATTATCCCAAGAAACCCTTGTTATTGGATCTGGAAATTCTTGAAGCCATGGATTATTAGCTTGTTGTCCATCTCCCATTCCAGCTTTAGAATAAAGGATCAAATTCATCCCTTCATGTTTTGAGCCTGCTAGTTTAAATGCTTTTTCATTCAGGTCCAATTGTTTTATTTCATTAAAAGATTTTGATGAAGGTAAAATAATGCCTCCATCATGAATAGCTTTTTTAAATGATGCCCCAGCTAAAATATTTGAAATCCAATATTTTTTTATATAATCATAGTAATCTAATTCTTCATCTAAAAGATTAATTAAAATATCCTGAAATTGGAGTGTGTCAAATAGAGGACGAATTGTTGGTTGAGCAATTAAAAAATGTCCAGATTTAAATTCAAAATCACCCCATGATTCCAAATAATGATTTAAAGCACCAACATATTGAGATGCTGATGCCGTTTCATTCATTTTAGTTGAAAAAGTTGCAGAAAAATCTAATTTTTTTATTGCCTCGGCTAAACCTGAACCATTAGCTAGATTATTAACTGGGTTTACTCCTACAGATATTAATCCTCCTATTTTATCTTGCTTAAGGTTATCTATAACCTCCAGCAATTCCTTTGTGTTTCCTTGACGTATTAGTTTAGGGTTTTTTGGATCAAAAGCTTCACTTTTGATTAGAGAATTAATTGCAAGAACCAATTCTTGCACAGAAACATCTTGAATTCCAGAAACAATTACGGCTTTGCTTTTTGATGACCTAATCATTTTAATTGCTAAAGAAGCTGCTTGATGTATTTTAGGTTCTAATTCAACATCTATTGAGTAATTGGTCAATTCTGCATATATAAATGCTAATATTTTTTTTACAACAGCTGGAGAAGCAGGTATTCTTTTATCTGCATTTGCTCCAGATAAAGTCATGTTGGCTTCAAATTGCATATGATATGACATCTTAAACTTCTCTCCATTATCCTTTTTTGGAATTCGTGTGCTTGAATACCCAACATCATAACCACCTCCTTGCCAATCTCCTAAAATATCTGCATCCAATGAAATAATTGTTTCAGCTTTAGAAAAATCATAATCCGCTAATGCTCTAAACCCATATGCGTTTTCAAAAGCATCTAATGATGAGGATTCTGAAATAGTATCATAAATAACATGTTTAATGTTTGAATATTTATCTTTGAGTTTGTCTATAAGTTCTTGAGTTGTTGGACTTGCAAAGGTTTGAGTTAATATTACTAAGGATTTATTTTCATCTAAAAGTTTGTTTATTTTGTCTTTAATTCCTTCCATAAATTCGGTCCAACTAATTTTGGATTGATTTAATTTAGGCCCTTGCAATCGCATACTATCATAAAGTGAAAGAACTGATGCCTGAACCCTACCATTTGGAGAACCTAAAACCCGAGCATCAGGATTATTTTTAATTTTAATTGGTCGTCCCTCTCTGGTTTTAACCAATACAGAAGCAAAATCATATCCATCAGCAATTGCTGTAGCATAATAATTAGCAATTCCAGGACGAATTTGTTCAGGTTGAACGACATATGGAACAGATTTAATTACAGGGCCTTCACAACCAGCAAGAGCTGCAGCTGCAGTTGAAAATCCAGCATATTTTAAAAAGTCTCTTCTGGATGTCGAATCATTTTTAATATTTAAATCATTATTATTGAAATCTAAAGGAAGTTTCTCTGAGAATTCATTTTGCTCAAGTTTTTGAATCATTGGATTACTTGGGTCTAATTGATCGTTATTTTTCCAATAAATTTTATTTGATGACATAAACTATAGATTACTTTTTTATTTTATTAATAATGACATTTTCCACATTCTAAACCTCCCATTTGAGCTACAGTAAGTTTTTCAACCCCATATTTTTTTGATAATTCTTTATGAATTTTTGCATAATACTCATTGTTTTCAACTTTGATATTAGACTCCTTATGACAATTGATACACCATCCCATAGTTAAAGGCGAATATTGATACATAACTTCCATTTCTTCTACAGGCCCATGACATTTTTGACATTGAATTTTACCAACTTCAACATGTTGGGCATGATTAAAATAAACAAAATCTGGCAAGTTATGAATTCTAACCCATTTAACCGGCTGAGTTTCACCTGTATAAACCTGATTTTCTTCATCCCATCCAACTGCATTATATAATTTTTTTATTTCATTTGTGTAAAATTCTTTAGTGTATCCACTTGCAATATCTTCTTCTCCATTATATTCAGAAATATTTTGATGACAGTTCATGCAAATATTCAATGAAGGAATTCCTGAATGTTTAGAAACTCGAGCAGAAGAGTGACAATATTTACAATCAATTTGATTTGCTCCTGAATGAATTTTATGAGAGAAATGAATTGGCTGAATTGGCATATATCCTTGGTCAATTCCTAGCTGCATTAAATATCCATAAACATAATACGCACTGCTAAGCAAAAGAAATATAGCGCTCAAAAAAACCAAAAATTGATTGTTTACAAAAGCCTTCCAAATTGGTGTTTTTGTTACTTTTTTTTCTGGAATTAACTCGACTCCACTTGCTACCGCGATTCTAACTAAAGTTCTTCTTACTAATATTAACATTATTATTAGAAGAAGAAATACGAAAGCAAGGGCCGTTAAGATAATGTTATTACTTATACTTGATGAATTATTCCCTGCTGGTGTGGTTTGTTGTGCCGTCGAAACAACTGCTGGTGGATTGTACTCAGTGTAAGCAATAATATTATCAATATCTTGATCACTAAGCTGAGGGAATATATTCATTGGGCTTTTATTATACTCTTCCCAAATTGCAATTGCTTGCTCATCTCCAGATTTAATCATAGCTGGACTATTTTTTATCCAACTATATAGCCACTCTTTATCATATTTTGCAGAAACACCCTTAAGTGCAGGACCGACTGATTTTTTATTTATTTTATGACATGCAGCACAATTTGCATTAAAAAGTTTTTTCCCTAGCATTGGGTCTGCTTCTTGTGCTAATATTGATTGAGAAATTAATATTGAGATTGAAGCAAAGAATATTAATGAAATAACAAAGACGTTTGATTTAATCTTTTTAGTTACAAATATATGATATGCTCTTTGCAAAATATTGTTCTAAATCTTGTGCAAAAATAAGACAGTTGAACCTTATGCTAAAAGGTTTTTTGTTGTAAAAATATAATTTATATTCATTCTAAATTAGCTATGTCTTTTTTATTTTTTTCTTGTAACAAAATTCATTTTTTTGTTCATTTGTTATTTATAAAATTATATGAGAGCTATAACAATACTTTTTGTGCTATTAATGTTTTTTGAATCCTCTTGGTCTCAGGAGGGAGTTTTAAGTATTGAGCAAGATAGCTTAATGTCAAAACTTTTATCTCTTAAAATCAATGCAAACAATCAAGTTTATGAGGATCAATACTACAATATTCAACTTTTTTATGGCTCGTATGACAAAGCTTTAAATGTAAAAAAACACATAACTAATAAATTTCCTAAAGAAAAGATTAATCTTTCTTTTGAAACTCCAAATTATAAAGTTCAAATGGGGCCTTATAGAGATAAGATAAAGTCTATAAGCCTTTTAAAAAAAATTAAAAAGATATATCCTGCGGCTTTCCTTATAGAACCTAAGGCAATTTTATAATTTCTTTTTTACAGCAACTTCATTATAAAATTCTAAGACATCTTCAGTTTTAATATCGTTATAATTTTTTATCTGAATTCCACAATCAAAACCTTTAGAAACCTCCTTAACATCTTCTTTAAATCTTTTGAGTGACAATAATTCTCCAACATATAAAACTACCCCTTCTCTAATTACTCTTACACCAGAATTTCTTAAAATTTTTCCTGAAGTAACCATACATCCAGCAATAGTTCCAACTTTTGAAATCTTAAATGTTTCTCTTACATCAGCATTTCCTGTTATTTCCTCTCTCATTTCAGGAGACAACATACCCTCCATTGCATCCTTAACGTCATTGATTGCATCATAAATAATTGAATATGATCTGATGTCAATTTCTTCCTTATCAGCAATAGTTCTAGCATTTCCAAGTGGACGGACATTAAAACCTATTACTATAGCATCAGAAGCAGATGCAAGCAAAACATCCGATTCAGTTATAGCGCCAACTCCCTTATGAACTATATTGACTTGTATTTCCTCAGTTGACAATTTTTGTAATGAATCTGTAAGTGCCTCAACAGATCCATCTACGTCTCCTTTAAGTATAATATTTAATTCTTTGAACTCACCTAAGGCAATTCTACGTCCAATTTCATCTAACGTAATATGTCTTTGAGTTCTAACGTTTTGTTCCCTTAGTAGTTGAGTTCTTTTTGCTGCAATTTGTTTTGCTTCTCGCTCATCCTTTATAACATTAAAATTATCACCTGCTTGTGGAGCTCCATCTAGTCCTAAAATTGAAACAGGAGTAGAAGGGGCAGCATACTCAAGTGGATTCCCTCTTTCATTAAACATTGCTTTAACCTTACCACTTTGCTTTCCTGCAAGCAAATAATCTCCAACTTTTAAAGTACCATTTTGCACAAGAAGCGTTGAAACATAACCTCTCCCTTTGTCCAAAAATGCTTCAACTACTGTACCCTTAGCTCTACGATTATCATCTGCTTTAAGTTCGAGTAGTTCTGCCTCTAAAAGAATTTTTTCAAGTAATTCTGAAATACCAGTTCCTTTTATTGCTGAAACATCTTGCGATTGAACTTTTCCACCCCATTCCTCAACCATTAAATTCATATTTGCTAAAGATTCCTTTATTTTATCAGGGTTCGAGGTTTCTTTATCCACTTTATTAATAGCAAAAACAATAGGAACAGATGCGGCCTGAGCATGGCTTATTGCCTCTTTTGTTTGAGGCATAATATCATCATCTGCTGCAATTACAATAACAGCTATATCAGTTACTTGGGCACCACGAGCACGCATTGCAGTGAATGCCTCATGACCAGGCGTGTCTAGAAAGGTTATTTTTTGCCCGTCTTTCAATTCAACTGAATAAGCTCCTATATGTTGAGTAATTCCACCTGATTCACCAGCTATAACATTTTCTTCACGAATATAGTCAAGCAAAGAAGTTTTTCCATGATCAACATGGCCCATAACTGTAACAATTGGAGCTCTTGGGTTTAAATTTTCATAATTTTCTCCATCATCCTGATCAATATTTTCTTCTAAATCAGTTTTAACAAACTCAACCTGGTAACCAAATTCATCAGCAACAATACTTAACGTTTCTGCATCTAATCTTTGGTTCATTGTAACCATTATACCTAAAGTCATACAAGCAGAAATTATTTCAGTTGAACTCACCTCCATTAAGGTTGCAACTTCACCAACCGTAATAAATTCAGTGACCTTAATTATTTTACTCTGAGCTTCTTGCTCAGCTTGTTCGTCTTCAGATTTTTGACGATGCTGAGATCTTTTATCCCTACGATATTTTGCAGCTTTAGATTTGGAAGACTTGCCTTGAAGTTTTTCTAAAGTTTCTCTAATTTGCTTTTGCACCTCTTCATCTGAAGGCTCAATTTTACTAGGCTCAGATTGCTTTAAGTTTTTCTTCCCCTTTTTATTTGTAGGTAGATTTTGATTTTTTGAAAATTGGCTAGGACTTTCTTTATTTATTCTTTTTCTCTTTTTCTTTCTAGCATCTTCAATATTCTTTTCTTTTTCATTTACTTGATCCAAATTAATAGTTTCACCTGTCTTTTTTGGACCACTTAACTTTTTATAGTTAGTCTCTATTTTTAAATCTTCTTTTAAATTCTGATCTTTAGAGTTGTTTTTATCACTTAATACTTTTTTTTGATTTTTATCACTTTCATTTTTAGAAAAGTCTTTGTTTTTATCAACTATATTAATAGAGGCTTCTTCTTTTTCAAGATTGGTCTTTTTATCAGGTGTTAAACTTTTATCTTTGGAATCTTCTTTACTTAAAACATTTTTATCTAAACCTGAAGTTTTACTTTTTAATTCTAATTCTTGAGATTCTTTTTCAAGTGATATCTTTCCAACTTGCTTGGGTTTTTGAATTGAGATATTACTAGCTTTTATGATTTCTTGATTAGTTTGATGATTGCTTATTTTCTCTTTCTCTTTCTTTTCTTGAATTAAGCGAATTTGCTCTTTCTCTTTCTTTTTTTCCTCACTAATTTCAGCAGAAGCATCTTTTTTTGATTTATCAGTTTCAAATTCATCTAATAGAATTTTATATGTTTCATTAGATATTTTTGTTGTTGGCCTAGCCTCAATTTCAAATCCTTGAGAAGACAAATACTCCACAGCTCTATCTAAAGAGATATTAAGTTCTCTTAGGGCTTTATTTAACCTTATGCTTTGTTGATCTGCCATAGATTTTTCTAATTGTTGTTTTGTAAAAACACTTTTTTAAGATGGTTATTCTTCGAATTCCTCTTTTAAAATTTTAATCACATCATCTATTGTCTCTTCTTCAAGGTCAGTTCGTTTTAATAAATCTTCTGGAGTTAATTCTAATATGCTTTTTGCAGTATCTAAGCCAACTTTTTTAAATTCTTCAATTACCCACTCCTCTATTTCATCTCCAAACTCTTTTAGCTCAACATCTTCTTCCATTCCTTCTCTATATACATCAATCTCATATCCTGTTAATTTTCCTGCTAATCTTATATTAAAACCTCCTTTACCAATTGCCTTAGAGACTTCATCAGAATTCAAAAACACCTGAACTCTTTTAAGCTCTTCATCAATTTTTAATGAATTAACCTTAGCTGGACTTAATGATCTTGTTATATACAACTGTAAATTATTTGTATAATTTATTACATCTATATTTTCATTTCCTAGTTCTCTAACAATTCCATGTATTCTAGAGCCCTTCATTCCAACACATGCGCCAACAGGATCAATCCTATCATCATATGAGTCCACAGCTACTTTTGCTTTTTCTCCAGGAATTCTCACAGCCTTCTTTATAGTAATTAGTCCATCAAAAACTTCTGGAATTTCTTGTTCAAATAATTTTTCTAAAAAAACCGGAGAAGTTCTTGATAAAATTATTCTAGGCTTGTTCCCTCTCAGTTCAACTGAATCAATAACCCCTCTAACACTATCACCTTTTCTAAAAAAATCATTTGGAATTTGACGATCTTTAGGTAATATAATTTCATTTCCATCATCATCCAATAAAATCACTTCCCTTATTCTTATATGATGAACTTCTGCAGAATATAATTCTCCAACCCTATCTTTAAATTGATTAAAGATATTAGTGCTATCGTGTTCAAAAATTTTTGAAACAAGGTTTTGACGTAATGTTTGTATTGTCCTTCGTCCCAAGTCAACTAATTTAACTTCTTCTGAAACATCCTCGCCTACTTCAAAGTCAGCTTCAATCTTTCTTGCTTCATCAAGTTCAATTTCTTGATTTGGATCTTCAACTTCACCATTATTAACTACAATTCTATTTCTCCATATTTCTAAATCTCCCTTATCAGGATTAATAATTATATCAAAATTATCATCCGACCCATATTTTCTTTTCAAAGTATTTCTAAAAACCTCTTCCAGGATTACCATCAAGGTAACTCTGTCAATTAACTTTTCATCCTTAAAATCAGAAAAGGATTCAATTAATGCCAAATTTTCCATAATCAAATATTTAAATTTTCATTACAAGTTTTTCCCCAGTTATATAAATAACTTTAAAATCTCTTTTTGTAACAATTGCTTTTTGCTTAGAATTTTTTTTAAAATCAATTTAAAAAAAAAGGGGACCATTAGGTCGCCTTTCGTAAATTCCGTTTTGCTCTGCGAATATAGCCTTTTTTATTAAATTGACAAAAGACAGTACTCCATCTCTAATCTATATAAGTAGGATTTAGGCTTAAATACGTTCTTTTATTTCAATTATAATTGCTATTATTAAACAAACTGCAACAGTTGCTATAACAATTCCACCGACTCCCATAATCTTTTAAATTAATTATTGTTGGCCCACTAGGGCTCGAACCTAGACTCTTCTGAACCAAAATCAGACGTGTTACCAGTTACACCATGGGCCACTAAGGCGAGCAAATTTAATTTAAAATTCTTGTTTTTGAAATTGATTTAAATTTTTTATTTAAATAAAATGGTTAAACTATATTTTATTAATATGTATTTTCGCTGAAGAAGAAGTAATAAATGGAAAGCGAAAGATTTATCCTTTGCAAAAAAACCTTCGGCTTAGGAGTATTTTTAATTGCACTAATTACATATTGTTTAACGGTTGAACCAACTGCTAGCTATTGGGATGCTGGAGAATATATCTCTACTTCAGCCAAATTACAAATAGGTCATCCCCCTGGAGCTCCTTTATACCAAATGTTAGGAGCATTTTTTTCATTGTTTGCTGCAAGTGCAGAAAAAATTGCACTCATGGTTAACCTAATGTCGGTTTTTTCTAGTGCATTTACAATTTTATTTTTGTTTTTAACAATTACAATTCTATTTGAAAAGATCTATGTTTTTAAAGACCCTAATAACTATAATGAACTTTTTTGTTTTTTTGGAAGTGCTGCCTGCGGTTCACTTGCTTTGTGTTTTTCTGATAGTTTCTGGTTTAATGCTGTTGAAGCTGAAGTTTATGCAATGGCTACATTGCTTCTTTCAGTCTTATTTTATTTAGGTTTAAAATGGGAAAAGGATATGGGCAAGCCTAGAGGTGATAGATGGTTATTATTAATTTCTTTTATTATAGGTCTTTCTTTTGGTGTGCACTTCATGGGTCTTCTAACTATCCCCGCATTAGGGATGTTATATTATTTTAAGAATTATCAAAAAATAACATTAAAAGGTTTTTTAATTGCGAATACTCTCTCAATTGCAATCTTGCTTTTCATATTTAAATTATTATTGCCTCTTACTTTAGCTTTCTTTGGTAATACAGAGGTATACATAGTAAACACTTTTGGTTTGCCTTTTAATAGTGGAACCATATTAGCTGGTTTAGTTATTATTAGTCTATTTTATTTTTCACTTGGATATACCAGAAAAAAAAATTGGGTTAATATTAATACTGGCTTACTTTGCGTGCTTTTTGTTCTATTAGGATTTTCATCATGGATTATGATTCCCATTAGAGCGAATGCAAATACGGTTATAAATGAAAACTCTCCTTCTGATGCTAGATTATTATTAGCTTATTATAATTTAGAGCAGTACCCTGAGACTAAATTATTTTATGGTCCATTTTTTTCTGATATGTATGTTGGTCAAGATGATGATAATCCATACAAAGATGACAAACCAAAATATGAAAGAAATGAAAAAACAGGAAAGTATATAATTGTTAATCATTGGGAAAATGCTAGAATAAATGCTAATCAAAAACAGAGTGGATTTTTACCAAGACTATGGAGTACTGAACATGCTGCAAACTATATGAACTTTACCAAACCACTAAATTTTAGAATTTCCTCTGAATATTCATCTAATGAAAGACTTGTTGAAAGAATAAATGAATTTAAAAGTGATATTGAAGATGGTCTCGTTTCTGGTGATGAATATCATACTTTTTTTAAGACTTTTGGTAGATTTCTGGACATAGAAAAGCCTTCTTTTTTAAGCAATTTGCAATTTCTTTTTGAGTATCAAATTGGTTATATGTATTGGCGTTATTTTATGTGGAATTTTGTTGGAAGACAAAATGATATAGCCGGAGATTATAGTGTTTTAAATGGAAATTGGATAAGTGGATTTTCTTTTTTAGATGAAATAAGATTAGGTAATCAAAATCAGTTGGATATGGACGCTTTAAATAACAAAGCAAGAAACACCTATTACTTTTTTCCATTAATTTTTGGAATTATTGGATTGATTTACTTGTACCAAAAGGATCCAAAAAAATTCTGGGTGCTTTTACTATTTTTTCTATTTACTGGTATTGCATTAAAAATTTATTTGAATGAACGTCCATTTGAGCCAAGAGAACGTGATTATGCACTTGTCGGATCTTTCTATGTTTTTTGTATTTGGATTGCTATGGGAGTTCTATCATTAATTGATAGGTCTTTTAGTAATTACAAAACAAAAGCTTTAGGCCCAATAATTACATTATTAGGTATATTATTGACTCCTATACTAATGGGTTATCAAAATTGGGATGATCATGATAGGTCTAACAGATATACTGCTCAATCAATTGCAAAATCATATTTGTCTTCGATTACAAAGGATGTTGGTGCTATAATTTTTACTATAGGAGATAATGACACATTTGCATTATGGTATGCACAAGAAATTGAAGGGTTCAGAACAGATGTTAGAACTATAAACACAAGTCTTTTAGCCACAGATTGGTATATTGATCAAACAAAAAGGAAAACTTATAAAAGCAATCCAGTAAAATCTCAATTAAAACATAGTCTTTATGCTTATGGTGTAAGGGATTATATTAAACATGAATCTTTGTCAGATTCATTAAGATGGGATATAAAAGATTTTATAAACTGGGTTGCAAGTGATGATGATAGAACAAAATATAAAAATTTAATTCTCCAATCGGGAGGCAATCCTAATAATTATCCAAAAAGTACTCAGGAAATGGTCTTTTATCCTACTAATAAAATTCGAGTCTCAGTTGACAAAGAAAATGTTATAAAAAGTGGAATTGTTAAAGATGAAGATATAGATGAAATAGTTCCATATATTGATATTGATTTACCTAAATCTGGTATAACAAAAAATCAGCTATTGATGCTTGATATTTTGGCTAATAACAATTGGAAAAGACCAATTTATTTTACAGGCGGAAGTTTTGATGCCTCAGAATATATATGGATGAAAGAATATCTTCAATTAGATGGTTTAGTTTATAAGCTAGTGCCTATTAAAACCCCTATAAGTAAGAATAATCCATATTTATTAGGTCGTATTGATAGTGATTTGATGTATAATATTGTGAAACAATGGACCTGGGGTAATTCAGATCATCCTTCGATATATCATGACCCTGAAACAAGAAAAAATAGTATTAGCTTCAGGAGTAATTTAGCTAGATTAGCTGAACAATTAATTAAAGAAGGGGGAGATGAAAAGGCTAAAGAAGTTATTGACCTTGCATTGAAAAAAATGCCCATAGACAAATATGGATATTACAGTCTTCTTGTTCCATTTATTGATAGCTACTATGAAATTGGAGAGAAAGAATTAGCGAAAAAATTGATATTTGATATTTCTAAAAAATACTCAGATAGACTTAATTACTTTTCTTCCTTGAAAGCAAATTTACAATATGATCTTGGTGAAGAAATAATTACTGAAATAGAAAGGTATAGAACTCTTATTGAAGCACTTTTAGTAAATAATGATTATTTAATTTTTGAAAGTCAATTAGATAAATTTATGACTTCTATAAAACCATTTGTGTTTTTATATGGTGAATATGATTTTTACACTGTTTTATCAGATGTAGTTGAAGGCTATTATATAATTGACAAAGACACAAAAGCTCAAGAATTAGCCAGAAAGATTACAGATCCCTATAAAAAAAGGTTAAATGTTCTAGCTAATCTTCCAAGTGAAGGTAAAATTAGATATGCTGAACAAATAAAATCTGAAATTTTAAATTTTCGCTTTTTTGTTGAGATAATATATACAAATGACGAAAGTGATTTTGCAGAAAAAATTAAAAGTGAATATGAAGGTTTAGCTGAAAAGTTTATTGAATAATCCTAAACTACATGATCCTTGATAAGGCCTATCAATGTGTTTGCATCTTGTTCACCGCTTTGTCTCCAAAGCATTTCACCATCCTTATAAATCATTAGTGTTGGAAGCACTTTAACCCTTAGAGCCTCAGCTAGTTTTTCATTCTTCTCAGCATTAATTTTAATTACCTTAGCACTATCTCCCATGGCAGCTGCAACATCTTTTAATACAGGGTGCATTAAAGATGAAACATTGTCTAGCTCATTATAAAAAACTAACAATAAAGGATTTTTATCATCTATTAGTTGGCCAAACTTAGACATCTTTTAATTTGTTTTAAGTTAGGGTCTGCAAAGTTAGCTTTTTTTCATTAAATCCCAATATTATGCTTTTTTAAGGGTAATTACTGTAATTTCAGGCCACATACCAACTCTGCCTGGATATGCTAAATATCCAAACCCTCTATTTACATTTAGATACTGCTTTGCTTTTTTATAAAGACCTGCAAATTGGGGATATCGCCACTTGATTGGACTCCATTTTATAATTCCAGGTATTTCAATCCCAAATTGCATGCCATGTGTATGACCACTTAATGTTAGTTGAAAAAAGTACTTATGAGGTATAACTTCAGCTTCCCAATGTGAAGGATCATGAGTCATTAATATTTTAAAATCTTTAGCGGTTACACCATTTAATGCTTTGTTAAGATTTCCAGCTTTTTTAAATCGTCCTACACCCCAATTCTCTACTCCAATTATTGCTATTCGACTATTTCCTCTTTTTATAAAATCATTTTCATTGAGTAATAATTTAAAACCAATTTCTTTTTGCAACTTTTTTAAATTTTCAAAATTATTTATTTTATCCTTTTCACTCTTCCAATCCATATAATCTCCATAATCATGATTACCTAAAACAGAATACACCCCGTTTTTCGCTTTTAGTTTTGATAGCAATTTTTTCCAAGGATATAATTCTTCAGAAGTGTTGTTTACAATATCACCTGTAAATA
>PBNP01000025.1 GCA_002723295.1 Flavobacteriaceae bacterium
ATGTGGTTATAAGTAAAAGAAATGAAAATATTTTAAAAGAGATTGCCTACATAACTGATGGGGATTATATAGATGGCAATAACACAAAAGAAGTATTGGACTTTGTTTCTGAAACATTAAAGAAAATGGAAAAACAAGAATTTGAGGCTAAAAAATTTGTTAGTTATAAAGACCAGTTTCAGTTATTTTTATTAGTATCATTTATTTTCCTTCTTTTAGAATTATTTATTTTTGAAACTGAAACATTATGGCTAAAAAAACTTAATCTTTTTAATGAAAAATTTTCAAAATGAAATCTATAATTATATTTATAACTTTTTGTTTTAGTTTATCAGTATATGGTCAAAAAGCATCAATTGATAATAAATTATTTGACGGAAACAAGAAGGTTCAAAGTAAAGATTTTATTGGAGCTGAAACGGATTATCGTATTGCTATATCAAAATCTAAGGAAACCCCTAAATCATTATATAATCTAGGTAATGCACAATATGGAGTTTCAGCATATGAGGAGGCTGCTCAACAATTTTATAAAACTCAAAAATTGGCTGAAGCTAAATCTGAGAAGCATGCAGCTTTTCATAATATGGGAAATGTTTATATGCAAAAAAAAGAATATGCTAAAGCTGTAGAGGCATACAAAAGTGCACTTCGTAATAATACTAAAGATGATGAAACAAGATATAATTATGCTCTTGCAAAATCACTTTTAGAAGATGAGAAAAATAATCAAAAAAGTAATAATGGTGATAAAAGCGATCAAAAAAGTAATAATGATGATAAAAATGATCAAAAAAATAGTCAAAATGAGGATCAGAATAAAAAATCTGATTCTTCAAATGAAGAAAAGAATAGTGATCAGAAAAATGAAGAAGAAAAAAATCCAAAAGATAGTTCTGAAAACAAAAAAAACAGAGATTCTAAAGAACAGCAAACACCAAAAAAAAGAAATCCAGGACAATTATCACCTGATCAAGTTAAAAGCTTGTTGCAGGCAATGAATAACCAAGAGAAAAAGGTTCAGGATAAAATCAATGCAAAAAAAGTAAAAGGCAAACCGTTAAAAAATAAAAAGGATTGGTAAAATCATGTGCAAAGCAATTTCTAATAATATATTTTTCTTAACACTATTTTTATGCCTTTTTGCAAATGCTCAGGTTGAATTTAATGTTAGGGTTAGTAAAAAAAAACTAGCATTAAATGAGCGTCTTCGTATAGATTTTGTTATGAACCAAAATGGAGATGAATTTGAACCACCTCCATTTGATAATTTCTCGTTGGTTGGAGGTCCAAATCAGTCTATAAGTAATTCTTGGATTAATGGGAAAAGAACTTTTTCAAAAACTTTTACTTATTTTTTAGCTCCAAAAGAAATTGGCAAATTTTCAATTGGATCAGCAAAGATTAAAATAGATGGAAAAACATATACAACATCACAAATAAATGTTGAAGTTAGCAATTCTGTAAAAACCCCTTCTAAAACTAATAGTGTTGAATATTTAGCAGATGAAAATATACATCTAGTAACTGAAATTTCTAATGACAATCCATTTTTGAATCAGGCTATTAGTGTTATATATAAACTTTATTTTAGAAATCCGATTAAGATTTCTGATGCTCGTGAAACTCAAAGTCCAAAGTTTAGGGATTTTTGGAGTCATACTATTAAAATACCTCAATTAAAGGTTGAGACTGGTATATATAAAGGTGAATCTTATAATGAAGTTGTATGGAGAAAAACAGTTTTATATCCTCAAAAAAACGGAAAGCTTATAATCGAGCCCCTAGCATTAAATTTAGTTGTTGAAATTCCTACAAAAAGAAGAGATTTTTTTGGAAATCCAATTTATAAACAAGTATCAAGATTGGTTAATGCAGGCAAAAGAATTATAGATGTAAAGGAATTACCTGAAAAGGGTAAGCCGGATGATTTTTCAGGGGCAGTAGGAAAATTTAATTTAGATCTATTGGTAGAAAAGAAGACTTTAAAGGCCTCTGAATCATTTCAAGCTAAAGTTGAAGTTAGTGGTAAAGGCAATCTAAAACTTTTTAAACTTCCTGAAATTAAGGTTCCAAGCACTTTAGAACTTTTTGAGCCAGAGTATAAAGAGGATGTTCAAACTAATCTCAGTGGGATGAAAGGCTCAGTACAAAACACTTATACAATTGTGCCTGAATACCAAGGCAAATACCCTATTCCGGCTATAAAGTTTGTGTTTTTTGATCCAGAGTTGGAATTATATAAAACTCTTAATTCTGTTGAATATATAATAGATGTATATGGTCAAAACAAATCAAATGAGGGCGGCAATAGGCCACTTATAAATTCTGGAAATAGACTAATTCCTAAAAGTGCTGACTTTAAGTTTATTAAATTAAAAACAAAATTTCATTCAATTAAAAGTACACCTTTTTGGGAAACAAAATATTATTGGATATTATTCACTTTTCCCATACTGGTTTTACCATTAATAGTTTTGCTGAGAAGATTATGGCTTGGTCGCAGGATAGATGAGAGTGAAATAAGATTAAAAAGAAGATCTAAATTAGCTAGAAAATTTTTAACTAATTCAAAAAAGCAAATTGGAAATAAGTCAAACTTTTACGATGCTCTTGAAAAAGCTCTATACAATTATTTAAAGGCAAAACTAAAAATAGAAACTTCAGATATGCAAAGAGAAATAATTATTGAACATCTTTCAAAACTTAACGTAAAAGGCACAACCCAAGAGTTATTCATAAGTCTTTTAGAAAACTGTGATCAAGCTCGTTATTCCCCGATTGATCAGGTTAAAATGGAACAGGATTACAAATCGGCTTTAGAAGTAATGGAATCACTTGATAAGGAAATTTAAAATGAAAAAAAATATTTTTATAATTCTTCTTTTTTTTAGTTTTATTGTAAAACCTCAAAGTGTTTCTGAAGATTTTGATAAGGATAATCATATTCTTTTTGAATCTGGAAACAAAGCCTTTATTGATGGAAATTACCAATTAGCTATAAAAAATTATGAGAAAGTTTTAGATAATGGATTTCATAGTTCAGCCTTATATTATAATCTTGGGAATTCCTTTTATAGATTAAATAATGTTGCTGAGACCAATTATTATTTTTATAAAGCAATTAAATTATCACCAAATGATACTGATATTCAGAATAATATATTGTATGCTCAAAATATGACTTTAGATTCAATAGAGGAATTACCTAAAACTCAAGTTAAACAAGCAATAGATTATTTAATTTCAATTTTATCAATTAAAAATTTGGCATTTATATCATTAGCAATGGTATATTTGTTTTTTATATTTTTTATCTTTTATCTATTCTCATTTAAACCTGTAATTAAAAGGATGTATTTCACATTATCTTTATTTGCAATTATATTTGGTTTTCTTTTAGTTAGTTTACTTTATAATGAAATTGATAGATTAAAAAATGAAAAAGCAGGAATAGTATTTACTAAAGAACTTCCTGTTTTTTCAGAACCAGATAAAAGAAATCAAGAGTCTTTTTATTTGCATGAGGGGACAAAGGTTCAATTGCTTGACAAATTGGCTGGTTGGCAAAAAATACGTTTATTAAACGGTTATGAAGGGTGGGTTAAGGAAGGAAAAGTTAGGAGTTTATAGATATTCCCAGCTTATTGAACTTTTGTTATTATAAACCATTTCATAAACAGTTTCTCCTAATGAATAAAGAGTATTAAAAATAACAGATGATTCAGTTAATTCATTATTGATAATTGATATCCTCTGGTTTATTTCACTTATTATAAATATAAAGGTTGTTAAAATTATAATCCATTTTAATCCTCCGAAAAAAAGACCAACTATACGATTTATAAAGCCTAAAGCCGCTAATTGAAGAGTTTTAGTTAGAATTTTTGCTATAATAGAAATAGTATAAATAATTAATGAAAATATTATTATACAGGATAAAAGATATATAACTAAATGATGCCAGTCCAAAAAACCTTCAATTATCAATGAGAGTGAATTTGAGAATTTAATTACTCCTAAAATTCCCAAAAAAACTGAAAAAAAACCTGCAAGCTCTTTAATAAGCCCTTTTTTATAGCCAATTATACAACCATAACTAATTGTAATTAAACATATGACATCAATCCAATTAAAATCCATACTAGAGATTTAATTGGTAATTTAAGGAATCAACAAAAAACAAACTAAATTTGAACCATGAAAAAAGCTTTTATTAACATAATCAGTATTTTTGTAAAATGATAGATAAGATAAAAGAACATATAAATAAAGTAAATCTTTTTAAAACAGTTGATCCGAAAGAGATTAATTCTTTTCGAATTAAATATTTAGGCAAGAAGGGACTATTAAATAAGTTTTTTAAATTTTTCAAGGATGTTTCTGGGAAAGAAAAAAAATCCTTTGGGAGAGAACTCAATTTATTGAAAAAGGCAGTTAATGAAAAAATTAAAACTCTTCAAGCTTTAGCAGAATCCTTTGATGAAGCTTCTACAGATCTTGATCTTCATCGCCCAGGTTATCATTCTGGCATAGGATCAAGACATCCATTATCTATTGTAAAGAATAGAATAGTATCAATTTTTTCCCAAATTGGTTTTAATTTATCAGAAGGGCCAGAAATCGAAGATGACTGGCATAACTTTACAGCCTTGAACTTGCCTGAACATCATCCTGCTAGAGATATGCAAGACACTTTCTTTTTGCGAAAGAACCCAGATATTTTACTTAGAACTCATACTTCCTCAGTTCAGGTAAGATATATGGAAAATAACTCTCCTCCAATTCGAATACTTTCCCCTGGAAGAGTTTTCCGAAATGAGTCTATTTCAGCTAGATCTCACTGTATTTTTCATCAAGTGGAAGGACTTTATATTAATACTCAAGTTTCATTTGCTGACATGAAACAAACTCTTTTATATTTCACTGAGGCATTATTTGGAAAGTCTAAGATTAGATTTAGACCTTCATATTTTCCATTTACTGAACCTAGTGCCGAAGTTGATATTTATTGGGGATTGGAAACAGAAACCGATTATAGAATTACAAAAGGTACTGGATGGCTAGAAATTATGGGATGCGGAATGGTAGATCCAAATGTTTTAAGTAACTGTGGAATTGATTCTAAGAAATACTCTGGATATGCTTTTGGTATGGGAATTGAAAGAATAGCAATGCTTTTATATCAAATAAATGATATCAGAACCTTTTTTGAAAACGATATTAGATTTTTGAAACAATTTAGTTCAACTGTTTAATTGGGTTAAATATATTATATATCAAATTTAATCCCTTGGGCTAAAGGGAGGTCAGTTGAGTAATTTATTGTATTAGTTTGTCGTCTCATATATATTTTCCATGCGTCTGATCCACTTTCTCTTCCACCTCCAGTATCTTTCTCTCCTCCAAAAGCGCCCCCTATTTCTGCTCCAGAAGTCCCAATATTAACATTTGCAATTCCACAATCACTACCCCAATGAGAAAGAAAAGCTTCAGCTTCTTGAATATTGTTTGTCATAATAGCAGAAGAAAGACCCTGACTTACATTATTTTGAATTTCAATGGCATTATTTAATTCACCTGAATATTTTATTACATAAAGCAATGGTGCAAAAGTTTCTGTTTGAACAATTTGTGCATCCGCGTTTATTTCCGCAATAGATGGTGAAACATAACAACCGCTTTCATATCCTTTTCCTGAAAGAGCCCTTCCCTTTATTATCCATTTTGCTCCTTGTTTCTCTGCTTGTAAAATTGCGTCAACATACTCCCTAACAGCATTTTTATCAATTAAGGGACCAATATGGTTATTGCCATCTAATGGATTTCCAATCCGCAGTTGCTGATAACCCTTTTTAAGAGCTTTGATAACTTTTGAATAGACCTTTTCATGAACAATTAATCTTCTAGTACTTGTACATCTTTGTCCACAAGTTCCAACAGCACCAAAAATTGAACCTATTACAGTCATTTTTATATCAGCATTTTTGGTTACAATTATAGCATTATTTCCACCTAATTCTAAAAGTGTTTTTCCTAAACGTTTACCAACTGCTTCTGCAACTTTTCTACCCATAGCTGTTGATCCTGTTGCTGAAATTAGAGGGATCCTTCTATCTTCACTTAACCATTTTCCAACATCACTACCCCCATTTATCAAAGAAGATATTCCTTCAGGCATATTGTTCTTTGTTAAAACTTTTTCAATTATATTTTGACAAGCTATACTACATAAAGGGGTTTTTTCACTAGGTTTCGAAACACATACATTTCCGCAAACCCATGCTAAAGTAACATTCCAACTCCAAACGGCTACAGGAAAATTAAATGCAGAAATTATCCCAACAACTCCAAGAGGGTGATATTGATCATACATTCTATGTAAAGGTCTTTCGGAGTGCATAGTCAGACCATTTAATTGACGAGATAATCCAACAGCAAAATCGCAAATATCTATCATTTCTTGAACTTCACCCAAGCCTTCTTGATAGGATTTTCCCATTTCATAAGAGACTAATTTTCCTAAGTTTTCTTTTTGACTTCTGAGTTCATCTCCAAATTGACGAACTAATTCACCTCTCTTTGGTGCTGGGATTTTTCTAAATATTTTAAATCCATATTCAGCTTTTTCTATGATGCTTTCATAATCTTCAATACTGGCAGATATAATAGAAATAAGTTGATCTCCATCGACAGGTGAATTTGTTATGATTTTTGGACCCGTTCCAATCCATTTATCTCCACTACTACATCCCAATTGATTATTATTTATGCCCAAGGATGATAAAATGCTTTTTATTTCTTTTTTCATTAATTTTCTTATTATTTCATTTTAAAGTTAGTGCTATTTAAAAAAATAGACTACATTAAGTAAATTATTATGTTTAAAACTTAATATAAAATATACATGCGTTTTATAGTTGCTACAGTTTGTTTATTGTTTTTTTCGTGTAATGAAAGTATAATTAGTTCAAGAAATAAATCAGACATCCCATTTTCAATTGTCATTCATGGAGGCGCTGGAACTATTTTAAAAGAAAATATGACAAATGAATTAGAGAAAGCATATTTGAATAAATTAGAAGAGGCAATTAGAGTTGGATATTCTTTATTAGAGAATGGTGCATCAAGTCAAGAAGCTGTTGAAAAATCAATTAACATCATGGAGGATTCACCTCTTTTTAATGCGGGAAAGGGAGCTGTGCTTAATTCAAACTCTGAAGTGGAATTGGACGCTTCATTTATGAATGGTAAAACATTAGATGCTGGGGCAATTTCTGGAGCATCTTCTATTAAAAACCCTATTTCTGCTGCTATAGCAGTAATGGAAAACTCTCCTCATGTTATGCTTTCTGGAAAAGGAGCTGATACATTTGCAGCTATTCAAGGATTGGATTCTGTTCCTAACAGTTATTTTATAACAGAACGAAGACTTAATGCTCTTAAAAAAGTCAAGAAATATAAAACAGCATATTTTTTTAAAAATGGTCTTTATGAAAACTTAAATCAACTATATGGAACAGTTGGTTGTGTAGCTTTAGACAAAGAAGGAAATATTTCTGCTGGAACATCTACAGGAGGTATGACAAACAAAAAATGGAATCGGATTGGCGATGCTCCTATAATTGGTGCTGGAACTTATGCTAATAATAAAAGTTGTGGTGTTTCAGCGACAGGATGGGGAGAGTTTTTTATTAGGTCAGTTGCGGCTCATGATATTGCAAATTTAGTTGAGTATAAAAAAATTTCTATAAAAGATGCTGCCCGTATAGTAATTCATGAAAAAATTGCTGTTTTAGGAGGTAGTGGAGGTGTTATTGCAATTGATTCAAAGGGAAATGTTGCAATGGAAATGAATACTAAAGGAATGTATAGAGCACATATGGATTCTAAAGGTAATTTTTCAGTGAAAATATATTCTGATGATTAATTTAAATTAGAATTCCTAAAAATTAAAGAGAAAATAAATCGTCTTTTAACTTAGGATTCTTAGCCACCTAAATTGATAGTTTCACCTAATTAAACTAAAGAAATTCTTAAAGTGTTAACCATTCCTTTTTCAACTACAGGCATACTAGTAAGATTAATAATGAAATCACCTTTTTCTATGAAACTGTTTTTTTTAGCAATACTATTTATCTGAATAATTGTTTTGTCAGTACTTTCATTTGAATCATAAAAGAAAGAATTTACTCCCCAAAGTAAATTGAGTTGAGTTAGAATTCTTTTATTAGAAGTAAAAACAAGAATATTTGATTTTGGTCTCCATGCGGAAATTTGAAATGCAGTATAACCACTATTAGTTAATGTGCAAATTGCCTTAGCATTAATTTCATTTGCTATGGTTGAAGCATGATAGCAAATAGATTTTGTAATATATCTTTTATTATTTATTTTGGGGGGTGTTTGAGGAACTTTAATTAAATCTGATCCCTCAACACTTCTTATAATATTGCTCATGGATTTTATTACTTCAATAGGGTATTTCCCTACTGAAGTTTCAGATGAAAGCATAACAGCATCAGCTCCATCCATAACAGAATTAGCTACATCATTAACCTCTGCCCTAGTAGCAGACCTGCTATCAATCATTGTTTCCATCATCTGTGTAGCGATTATAATAGGTATTCTTGCTTTTTTTGCCTCTCGCACTAAATTTTTTTGAATCAACGGAACTTCAGCAGATGGCATTTCAACTCCTAAATCACCTCTAGCTACCATCAAGCCATCACTATTTGCTATTATTTTAGAAATGTTTTTTATTGCTTGTGGTTTTTCAATTTTAGAAATAATAGGAATTTTATGTTTTGAGTACTTATTTACAATATTTTTTAATTCTTTTAAATCCTCCTCTTTCCTTACAAATGATAATGCAATCCAGTCCATATTATTTTCTATTGCAAACTTTACATCTTCAATATCTTTTTTGGTAAGTGCAGGAAGAGAAATCTTTGTATTAGGCAGATTTACTCCTTTATTTGACTTAAAAGAACCTCCTTGAATTACTTTTGCAACTACTTTTTTTATTTTATCAGTTTTAATAACTTCAAAAATTAATTTGCCATCATCTAATAGAATAATTTCGCCAACACTTACATCTTTGGCAAAATTTTGGTAATTCATATAGGCTCTTTTTGAGTTACCTTTAAATGGGTTTTCGCTTGAAAAAGTTACCAATTCACCTTCTTTAACAATTGAATTACTTTCAATTTCACCAACTCGAAGTTTAGGGCCTTGCAAGTCAGCTAAGATACATGTGTTTATTGTATGCTTATGATTTAGCTCTCTAATCAATGATATTTTCTTTAGTACATCACTATAGTTTTCATGAGAAAAATTTATTCTAAACACATCAACACCCTCCAACATCATTTTTTCAATAATTTCTTTAGAACTTGAAGCAGGCCCTAGGGTCGCTATAATCTTAGTTTTTTTTGTAACTGACATCAATCATATATTAAATTAAACTGAGATTTTATTTTTGGTTCTTTAACTATATAAGCTAATATTATTTCAGGTAATTTAACTAAATTTTTAATTGTCAAAATAATATCCATACCAAATTTGATTTTTAAAAAGTAATCAACCTCAGATAATTCTTCTATCAAAGATACTTTTTTTGTCTCGGATAGGACAAATAATGATGCTGATGACTTTTTTGGTGAACTTGTAATTATGCTTTTATTTGAAATTAGACTACAATTAACTCCATCTTTTTTGTTTTCCCAGATAAAACTTTCGAATTCAGATTGATTATATTTCATTGATTTTTTAGATCGAATAAAACTTGATCCTAAATTTTTATTTATCAAATAAGCTAAAGAAAAATCTTCAATATTGCTATGAATTCCTATTAAATCATATGATTCTTGAGAAGGAAATTCATCAAGTATATATTTTTTGGTCAATTATTTAATGAGTTTAATTTTAAATTATTATATGCTCTTTTAGCAACTTTTTCTTCAGCTTTTTTCTTTGAGATTTCTCTAGCTTTTGCAATTACTTTTTTATTAAATAAAAGAATCGATGAGAAATTTATTTCAGAATCTAGACCAGCATCTTCTTGGGTGTGAAAAACAATTTTGTGTTTATTCTTTTGCCCCCATTCAATTAAAGCTCCCTTATAACTAATAATTGAATCATTAAGACTTTTAAAATCTACATAAGAAGAAATTATTTTACTTAGCACAAAATTTTCACATTTTTTATATCCTTTATCCAAATATACTGCACCAATAAGAGCTTCAAGAAGATTTCCGTTAACATCATCTTTAGGGCCTTCAATTTTATAATTAGAATTTGTAAACTTATACAATTGAAGATCAAAACCAATTTTATTTAGGGTTTCACGATTTACAATTTTTGAACGAAGTTTTGTCAAATCTCCTTCATTAGATTTAGGAAACTTTTCGAAGAGGTATGATGAAACACAACTTCCTAAAAGAGAATCACCTAGGAATTCAAGCCTTTCATAATTAATAATTTCACCATTTATATCTTTAAGATTCATCGATTTATGAGTAAATGCTTTTTTATAAGGTTCAAATTTATTAATTGAAAACCCTAATAATTTTTTAAGTTTAGAATAAAATATATACTCAGAGTTTTTGTTTTTATTAAAAAATTGACCCAAAAACATAGGATTACAGATTCATTTTTTTAAATAGCAAACAAGCGTTATGACCACCAAAACCAAAAGTATTGGAAAGGGCAATATTAACTTTCCTTTTTTGAGCTTTGCCAAAAGTAAAATTTAGCTTAGAATCAATTTCATCATCATCATTTTCATGATTTATTGTTGGAGGGACAATATCATTATTTACAGACATAATTGATGCAATAGCTTCTATAGCTCCTGCTGCACCTAATAGATGACCTGTCATAGACTTTGTGGAATTAATGTTTATATCATATGCATGTTTTCCAAAAACTTTTTTAACTGCTTTAACTTCAGCTAGATCTCCTAAAGGAGTAGAAGTTCCATGCATATTAATTGTATCTACATCTTTGGGTTCAACTTTAGCATCTTTAAGGCAATTCCTCATTACTTTTATTGCACCAATTCCCTCAGGGTGTGGAGCTGTTATATGGTAAGCATCAGCTGACATCCCACAACCTAATAATTCAGCATAAATTTTTGCTCCTCTCGATTTAGCTCTATTATACTCTTCAAGTATTATAGTGCCTGAACCTTCTCCTAAAACAAAACCATCACGATCTTTATCAAAAGGACGTGAAGCTTTAGAGGGGTTATCATTTCTTTTCGATAGCGCATTAAGAGAATTAAATCCTCCGATACCAGCAATAGTAACTCCTGCCTCTGATCCTCCTGTAATCATAACATCAGCATAGCCAATTTTTATATAATTAAGGGCATCAATAATTGCATTTGAAGATGAAGCACATGCTGAAACTGTAGCAAAATTTGGACCTGTCAAACCATATTTAATTGAAATCATACCTGGAGCAATATCTGGTATAAATTTTGGAATAAAGAAAGGATTGAACCTTGGATTGCCATTTCCTTTTTGGAATTCAATAACTTCATTTTGAAAAGTTTCAAGACCACCTATTCCTGACCCCCATATAACCCCAATTCTATCTTTGTTTTCATTATCTAGATCTAATTTTGAATCAATTATTGCCTCTTGAGTAGTAACAAGAGAATATTGAGTAAACCTATCATATTTTCTTATCTCTTTTTTTTCAAAATGATTTAATGGATCAAAATTTTTTAGCTCACAGGCAAATTGAGTTTTAAACTTTGATGCATCAAAATAAGTAATAGGGGCGCCACCACTTTTACCATTTAATAAACCATTCCAAAAACCTGAAAGTGAATTTCCAATAGGAGTAAGCGCACCCAATCCTGTAATTACTACACGTCTAGGTTTCATTGCGCTTAAATTATTTTTCTTGTTCAATAAATTGTATTGCTTGTCCTACAGTGGAAATATTTTCCGCTTGATCATCAGGGATTTGAATATCAAATTCTTTTTCAAATTCCATGATTAATTCTACAGTATCAAGGGAGTCTGCACCTAGATCATTAGTAAAGTTTGCTTCTGTAACGACTTCATTTTCATCGACACCTAATTTGTCAACAATTATTGCTTTAACTCTTGAAGAAATATCAGACATAATTTATTATTTTAAATTTGTTGAGACAAAAATAAAAAACTTTAAACTAATAGCTTGTTTAGTTTACAAAATATAATATTTATTTGTGGTTCTATCAAATATTATAAAAAGGATTAAATTCAGCTATTCAACGACTTTAAAGTAATAATTTAATTATATGAAGACAAAAAAACTTATTCTATTTGCTTCAGGAAATGGCTCTAATGTTGAGAATATAATTAAATATTTTCAATCAAACTCAATGGTAAGGGTTGTATTAGTTGCCTCTAACAATAAAAATGCATACGTTTTGGAAAGAATAAAATCATATAATATTGAATCTTTAGTTTTTGATAAATATTTTTATGCTAATAAAATGTTGTCTTTATTGGATTCCTATAAACCTGATTTAATAATTTTAGCTGGATTTTTATGGAAAATTCCTAATGAATGGATTGAAAAATACAGAGATAAAATAATCAATATTCATCCATCTTTATTGCCTAAGTTTGGTGGAAAGGGGATGTATGGAGATTATGTCCATGAAGCTGTGATTAAGGCTAAAGTAAAAAAAACGGGTATAACTATACATGTAATTGATCAAAATTATGATAAGGGACATATTCTGTTTCAATCTAGTTTTAGTTTAAATTCAAAGGACACCATAGATAGTATTTCTAAAAAGGTTCAATTGGAAGAAAAAAAATATTATCCAAAAATAATTGAAGAATATTTATTTAATTGTAAATGAAACAAGTAATTATATATACTGACGGATCATCAAGAGGAAATCCAGGGCCAGGAGGGTATGGAATTATTTTAGAATGGGATGGTCATAAAAGGGAATTGTCTGAAGGATTTATTCAGACAACAAATAACAGAATGGAATTATTGGCTGTAATTGTTAGCTTAGAAAGTTTAAAAAGGACACCTATGGATGTTGTTATATATTCTGATTCTAAATATGTGGTTGATTCAGTTGAAAAAAAATGGGTATTTGAATGGGAGAAAAAAAGTTTTAAAAAGAAAAAAAACTCTGATTTGTGGAAACGATTTCTTAAAGTTTATAGAAATCATAATGTTAATTTTCATTGGATTAAAGGTCATAATCATCACCCCGAGAATGAGAGGTGTGATTTTATCGCAGTTAAAGCTTCAAATAATCATAATTTACTTGTAGATAAGGGATATATTGAAAATGAATAAGAATAAAATACTAATAAAAGTATAGCTAGAAGCCAATGAAGTTTTTTATTTTTGTAGTATGAGGAAAAAACTTTTAGTTGTAGGCACCATGGCTTATGATACTATAAAAACTCCTAATCATAAAAAAGAAAATATTTTGGGTGGTGCAGCTAGCCACATAGTTTTTTCAGCTTCCAATTTTAATGTAGAGATAGGTGTAGTTTCTGTAATCGGAGAAGATTTCCAATCTTCAGATTTAAACTTATTTATTAAACGAAATATTGATTTAAAAGGTTTAGATGTAGTAAAGGGAGGAAAAACTATGTTTTGGAGTTGTTCATATAGTGATAATTTTAAAGCTAGGGAAACACTAGAAACACGATTAAATGTTTATGAAAATTTTAATCCAAAAATTCCAAAGGATTGGTGTAAGCCTGACATTCTATTATTAGGAAATGATCATCCAAAGGTTCAATTATCTGCTATTAGTCAAATTAAAACCTCTTCAAGTCTGATAATTTTAGATTCTATGAATTATTGGATGGAAAATTTTAAAGAAATTTTGGATGAAGTTATTTCAAAAGTGGATTTAATTTGTATAAATGATGAAGAAGCGATTCAGCTAACTGGAAAAAAATCAATAATTCAAGCTGCAGAATTAATTCAAAATTTAGGACCTAAATATGTTATAATTAAAAAAGGTGAGTATGGTGCTACATTATTTAATAAGGATAATATTTTCTCCGTTCCAGCATTTCCAATAAAAAAAATATTAGATCCAACCGGAGCAGGAGATAGTTTTATTGGTGGATTTGCAGGTTATTTATTACAACAAGATGTAGTTGATTTTGAAAACATGAAGACAGCGATGATATATGCATCAATTATTGCCTCTTTCACTGTTCAGGGGTTTGGAAGTGAAAATTTGCAGTTAATTGATAGTTCAGAAATTAAAAAACGTCTATTAGATTTTAAACAATTGATTAATATTGATCTTAATTTTACTAAAAGTAAAGTATTATGAGTGATTTTATAAAACATGAGTGCGGAATAGCTTTAATTTGTCTTAAAAAACCATTAAAATATTATAAAAATAAATATGGCTCTGCCCTTTATGGAATAAATAAAATGTACTTGATGATGGAGAAACAGCATAATAGAGGTCAAGATGGTGCTGGTTTTGCAAGTATAAAATTGGATGTTCCTCCAGGACAAAGATATATTAGTAGAATTAGATCTAATGAATCGGAACCTATTCAGCATATTTTTAAAAAGATTAATAAAAGAATTTTTTCTGAATTAAAATTAAAACCCGAATTATCTGATGATGTAGAGGCTTTAAAAAGGGCGGCACCATATCTTGGAGAAATAATGCTAGGTCATGTAAGATATGGTACTTTTGGAAAAAATACTTTGGAAAGCGTACATCCGGTTTTGAGACAGAACAATTGGAAGCACAGAAATTTAATAATTGCTGGTAATTTTAATTTAACCAATACATCAGAATTATTTTCAAGCCTAGTAGAACTTGGACAACATCCTAAAGAAAGAGCAGACACCATAACTGTAATGGAAAAAATTGGTCATTTTTTAGATGATGCTGTTTCAAAAATTTATAAACATTTAAAGCGAGAGGGATATACAAAGACTGAAGCAACACCTAGAATTGCTTCTAAACTAGAAATTTCGAGAGTATTAAGAAAAGCATCAAAAAACTGGGATGGGGGATATGTTATAGCTGGTCTATTAGGCCATGGAGACACATTTGTTCTTAGGGATCCTGCTGGAATTAGACCTGTATATTATTATGAGGACAGTGAAATAGTAACTGTTGCATCTGAGAGACCCGTAATACAAACAGTTTTTAATATTCCTTTTTCCAAAATTAGTGAATTGGAACCAGGACATGCATTAATTACTAAAAAAGGTGAAAATTCAAAAATTGAAAGTATTTTAGAAAAACTTCCTAAAAAATCTTGTTCTTTCGAACGCATTTACTTTTCAAGAGGAAGTGATGCTGAAATTTATAAAGAAAGAAAATCCCTTGGCAAAGAAATCTTTCCTGAAGTTTTAAAAGAAATTAAAAAGGATTTTGTAAATACTGTTTTTTCATTTATACCAAATACTGCAGAGACTTCATTCTATGGAATGATTGATGCAGCTCAAGAACATATAAAGAATAATCTTTTAGCAGCTATTTCAAAAAAAAGCAATCCAGATATAAAAAAGTTAAAATCATTAGTCTTATTAAAACCTAGGATTGAAAAAATTGCTATTAAAGACGTAAAACTAAGAACATTCATAACTGAAGATTCTAACAGGGAAGATTTAGTAGCTCATGTTTATGATATTACGTATGGTGTAATAAAAAACACAGATAATTTGGTAATTATTGATGACAGTATAGTTCGAGGAACAACTTTGCAGAAAAGTATATTAAAAATGTTAGATAGACTTAATCCAAAAAAA
>PBNP01000026.1 GCA_002723295.1 Flavobacteriaceae bacterium
ATTGAATTTGAAAATGGATGTGTAGCAAATTTAACTTCAAGTAGAATATCAATGAAAAACATGCGAAAATCTAGATTTTTTCAAAAAGATGCATATATCTCAATTGATTTTTTGACTAAAGATGTAGAAATAGTAAAAATGAAAGATTTAACAAATAAAACTGCTGAAATGCCCATGATACTAGAAAATGCGGAAGGAATAAAAAAACAAATATTTTTTGAAAATCCTATTATTAAAAAATCAAATGCTATTCTTGATGAATTAGAATCTTTTGCTATAAGTATAAACAATAAATCCAGACCAATTGTTACTTTAAATGACGCAACAGAAGCTTTAATAGTGGCGCATAAGATAATTGACTCATACTAAAATGTTTTCATTAAGTCCTCTAAAATTATACTTTCCTATAAAACCCAAAAATCAAGTTTTTGATTCATTTAATATGAAATCTAAAGACAACAATATTTCATTTTCAAAAGAAAATTATGCAAATATTATATCTGAAAACACTAGTTTAATAAGAAAAAATTGGGAAAAAGCAATATATAAAGGAAATTATATAAAATATCCTGAACAAAACTATATTCTTCAAATACAAACTAAAAGTAATACTTATAAAGGCCTTATTGGAGGTATATCAATTAAAAGTATTTATAGTGATGTATTACCACATGAAAAAGTATTTGAAAAAAGAGTTTTTAAACTAAAGGATTATTTACATAAAGTTAAACTTCAAGCAGAACCTGTTGTTATTGCAACATCATTTACGGCTAATTTAATGAACAAAATAAGGATTACATCTAATAATCAACCTGATATATTTTTTAAATACAATGGAAATGAATATAAAATTTGGAGAATTTACTTATCGAAAGAAAATAATTTATATGATAAAGGATATATTGTTGATGGACATCATCGAACTGCATCATTATTAATGTTGTCAAATCAAGAAAATAGAAAATATAAACTTTTAAGCTATTTAATTGATGCTTCAAAAATTAATTCAAATAAATATACTTGGAGAGTTTCAAAGCCTAGTAAAAATTTAATATTAAAGTTAAACAAGATTTCTTCTAGCCAAAAAGAACCAGATGAAAAATTGTTTTGGGCTTATTATAATAATAAATATTATAAGTTAAATTTTACTTCTGTTAAAAATCTAGAAGATTGGATAACTTTAAATGGAGATGAAATCTATCGATACTATAAAGAAGATATAAAATATAATTATGAAAGTATTTATTTTAATTACCCATTAATTTCATTTAATGAAACAATATCTATGGCAAATTCCGGCAAACTTCTCCCTCAAAAATCAACTTTATTTTATCCAAAAATGCTTACTGGACTTACAATTTCAAATTTAAATTAATTTGCAAAACTCATATGAATAATTCAATTTCAAATAACATTAATAAATTATTATCTGAAATTCCTGATTATGTTAAAATAGTTGCAGTTTCTAAAACAAAATCAATAGAACTAATAAATAAAGCATATAATTCAGGTCATCGTTCTTTTGGTGAAAATAAAATACAAGAAATGGTTAGAAAATGTGAATCATTACCAAATGATATTGAATGGCATATGATTGGTCATGTTCAAAGAAATAAAGTTAAATATATGGCTTCATTTGTTTCTCTAATACATGGAGTAGATAGTCAAAAATTATTGATTGAAATTAATAAACAAGCTAAAAGATATAATAGAATTATCAAATGCCTTCTACAAGTACACATATCCAAAGAGAAATCAAAATTTGGATTAAATAGGAATAATTTAGACTCTATTATTGAATTTTCAAAATCATTAAATAATATTGATGTTTGTGGTTTAATGGGAATGGCAACATTTACAGATGATTTGTCAATAATTGATGATGAATTTAAAAGTTTAAAGAATCTTTATGATTTATATAAAACCAATAATAATTTTTCAATATTATCTATGGGAATGAGTAATGATTATTCAATTGCTATAAATAATGGATCTAATATGATTCGGATTGGAAGTAAAATTTTTGGTAATAGAATATAATTATGATGTATGCCATTCTTGACATTGAAACAACAGGAGGAAAGTATAATAATATTGGTATTACAGAAATAGCAATTTATCGATTTAATGGATATAAAATACTAGATGAATTTCATTCACTTGTAAACCCTGATAGACCAATTCAGCCTTTTGTAATTAAACTTACTGGAATTAATAACAAAATGCTTAATAAAGCACCAAAATTTCATAATATAGCAAAACGTATTATTGATATAACCTCTGAATGTATTTTAATTGCTCATAATTCTGAATTTGATTATGGAATTCTTAAAACAGAATTTAAAAGATTAGGATATATATTTAAAAGAAAGTCAATATGTACTGTTCAGTTATCAAAAAAACTTTTACCAAATCAAGAATCCTATAAACTTGGAAGATTGTCTAAAGCTTTAAATATAAATTTAATTAATAGACACAGAGCCAAAGGTGATGCATTAGCAACTTTAAAACTCTTTAAATTATTAATTCAAAAGGATCCTAACAAAATAATTATAAATACAATAGTGAAGTAGTATTACTTAATTGATTAAAGCTGATTAATTTGAACTAATATAATTTCGTATTTTTACTATAATGAAAAAAATTAAATCCTGGAGACATAAACTCCATGAGGTTATTTATGAGGCTGACACACCAGCTGGAAAGACTTTTGATATCTTTCTTCTTATAATAATTATTTTAAGTATTGTTTTAGTCGCTCTTGAAAGTGTTGAAAGCATTTATGCAGAATACTATAAACTATTAGATCATCTTGAATGGACAGTAACTATTTTATTTACAATTGAATATATAATTAGACTTATTGCTGTTCAAAAACCATTAAATTACGTTTTTAGTTTTTATGGAATAATAGATTTTTTATCAACAATCCCTAAATATGTTTCTTTGTTATTAGCAGGCACGCAATCTTTAGTTGCACTTAGAGCTCTGAGATTATTAAGGGTTTTTAGAATATTAAAGATGACTAGATACATAGGTGAATCTAATGTGCTAGTAAAAGCCTTAATTGCTAGTAGAGCAAAAATTGGTGTATTTATTTTTGGAGTTTTGGTTGTATGTGTGATTTTTGGAACTATAATGTATATGGTGGAAAGTAATCAAAATAGTGGTTTTACAAGTATTCCTGAAAGTATATATTGGTGCATAGTGACATTAACTACAGTTGGATATGGTGATATTGCTCCAATCTCTCCATTAGGTCAATTTATTGCAGCTTGTATTATGATTATGGGATATGGAGTAATTGCAGTTCCAACTGGGATAGTTACAGCTGAATTTGCTGATCAAAATAATAAACATATAGATGAAAATACTCAAGCCTGTCTTCACTGTATGGAAAGTAGTCATATAGATAATTCGATTTTTTGCCATAAGTGTGGTGAAAAATTAAATGATGTCTAAAAAATTAATATATATAGCTGGTCCTACTGCAATAGGGAAAACATCTATAGCAATAAAATTAGCAAAGAAATTATCAACTGAAATAATTTCTTGTGATTCAAGACAATTTTACAAAGAAATGGCAATTGGAACTGCAGTGCCTAATAAAAGTGAATTAAATACAATTAAACATCATTTTATTCAAGACAGAAGTATAAAAGATCCATTAAATGTTGGAGATTTTGAAAGATTAGCTTTAAAGGTTATTTCTAAAATATTTTGCAAATCAGATTATGCATTAATGGTAGGCGGATCGGGTCTATATGCAGATTCCATAATCTTTGGGCTAGATGACTTTCCCAAAATTTCTATCAATACTCAAAACAAATTAAATATCCTTTATAAGGAATCTGGTCTAAAAGGCTTACAACAACTACTTAAAGAAAAAGATTTAGAATATTATAATACTGTTGATCTTAATAATCATCATAGGTTATTAAGAGCATTATCTGTTTGTTTAGAATCTAATAAACCATATTCAATCTTTTTAGGCAAATCAAAATCTGTTAGAAATTTTAAAACAAAAATTTTTATACTTCATGAATCTAGAGAATTATTATACAAAAAAATTAACTTGAGGGTAGACCAAATGATTTCAAATGGTTTAGAAGGTGAATGTAAATCCCTAATAAAGTTAAGACATTTAAGACCACTTCAGACAGTAGGTTATAATGAGTTTTTTTCATATTTAGATGGAAATTTTTCACGAGAATTTATAATTGAAGAAATTAAAAAGAATACGAGAAGATATGCAAAACGACAAATTACTTGGCTAAAAAAATATAAAACTGCAGAATGGATAAATCCAAAAGATGCGAGCGCAAATATATTAACTAATCTATAGCTTTTTAAATTAAATAACTTTCAAGATTTTTAATTATTCGACTGTTAATGTTCTTTGTTAATGGTTTTACAAATCTTTCACCCATTATTGTTTCATACAACTCAATGTATCTATTTGACACATCAGTAATGAATTTTTGATCCAATTTTGGGATGTTTTGATTATCTAAACCTTGAAAATCATTTGATATCAACCATTGGCGAACAAATTCTTTTGATAATTGCTTTTGAGGTATTCCCATATTTTGTCTTTCTTTATATCCATCTCTGTAAAAATATCTTGATGAATCCGGTGTGTGAATTTCATCAATTAATAGAATTTTACCCGTTTTAGATTTACCAAACTCATACTTGGTGTCAACTAAAATTAAATTTTGTTTAGATGCTATTTCACAACCTCTTTTATATAAATCAAAAGTATATTGTTCAATAATTTTATAATCTAATTCTGATACAATATTATTGGATATTATTTCTTCTCTAGAAATATCTTGATCATGACCTTCATCAGCTTTGGTCGCTGGAGTTATAATAGGATTTGGAAGTTTGTCATTCTCTTTTAATCCATCTGGTAATGAAACTCCAGATATTAAACGCTTTCCCTTATTATATTCTCTTGCAGCATGTCCAGCTAAATATCCTCGAATTACCATTTCAACTTTAAAAGGAATACATGCCTCCCCTATCGAAATATTTGGATCAGGATTTTCAATTAACCAATTTGGTACAATATCAGAAGTTTCATTCATCATTCTGACTGCAATTTGATTTAAAATCTGACCCTTAAATGGAATTCCTTTGGGTAAAACAAAATCAAATGCAGATATTCTATCTGTAGAAACCATAATTAATTTGTTATTATCAAGATTATAAATCTCTCTAACCTTTCCAACATATTTAGAAAGTTGTCCTTTAAAATTAAAGTTTGTTTTAATTAAAGTTGAACTCATAAATTATTGTTTATTATCAATTCTATTATAAGCCTCTACTATTTTTTTAACGATATTATGGCGAATTACATCATTTTTATCAAGATAAACAATTCCTACACCAGGTATATTTTTTAAAACTAATGATGCCTGTTTTAACCCAGAAGAAACTTTCTTTGGAAAATCAATTTGAGCTGGATCACCTGTTATCATAAATTTTGCATTTGGACCCATTCTAGTCAAAAACATTTTCATCTGAGCATTTGTTGTATTTTGAGCTTCATCTAAAATTACAAATGCATTATCTAAAGTCCTACCTCTCATAAATGCTAAAGGAGCAATTTGGATAATTTTATTTTCTATATAATATTTTAATTTCTTAGCAGGAATCATATCATTTAATGCATCATAAAGTGGTTGCATATAAGGATCAAGCTTTTCTTTTAAATCTCCAGGCAAAAAACCTAAATTCTCTCCTGCTTCAACTGCGGGTCTTGTTAAAATAATTTGTTTAACCCTTTTTTCTTTTAAAGCTTTGACGGCAAGTGCAACCCCAGTATAAGTCTTTCCAGTTCCAGCAGGACCTATAGCAAAAACTATATCATTTTTATTTATTAATTCAATCAACTTAATTTGGTTATTAGTCTTAGCCGTAATTGTTTTACCATTTACACCATGAATAATTAGGGAATTATTAATTTCTAATGGTTGAATTTTATCTTTTGAAGATAATATTGCTATAATAGCATCAGATGTTAACAAATTATAATTTTCACAGTAATTAATTAGTAATTCAAGTTTATGATCAAAATCTTCAAGGATTACTTTTTCACCATATGCTTTAATTTTAGAGCCTCTAGCAATAATTTTTAACTTTGGGAAATTTGATTTTAGTATTTCCAAAGTTTCATTCTGTGTTCCAAAAAAATTTTGTGGATCAATATCAGTTAATTCAATTTCAAGTTGATTCAAGAGAAAGAAGAGTTAAAAAAAATTATTTTTGTCTTACATTGTTGATTTATTCAAATTTACACTTTTTGATTGAATATTGATATTAATAAATTGTATGAATATTATTACATTAACGACAGATTTCGGTTTAAAAGATTATTTTGTTTCTGCAACTAAAGCTGCTTTGCTTTCTGAAATTAAATCAATCAATATAATTGATATAACTCATAATATCAGTCCATATAATGTTACAGAAGCGGCATATATTCTTAAGAATGCATACAATTCATTTCCTAAAGGAACTATTCATATAATAGGTGTTGATTCTGAGTTAACACCCGAAAATATTCATTTAGCAATGTTATTTGATGGACATTACTTTATTGGAGCTAATAATGGAATTTTTTCAATGATAAAAGATGGTAAAAAATCTGAAATAATTGTTTCAGTAAATATTCATAAAAATATTATTTCCAGTTTTCCTGTATTAGATGTTTTTGTTAAGGTAGCTGCACATATTTCTAGAAATGGTAAATTAGAAGTAATTGGTAAAAAAATTGAATCTATTCTTGAATTAACAGATGTAAAACCTGTTATTAATAATACTGCAAATAAAATACTTGGAAGTGTTATATATATCGATAATTATGGAAATGTAATAACTAATATTACCATAGATTTATTTAATGAAATAGGTAAATCAAGAAATTTTGAGATAAATGCAAGAACAATAAAATTTCGAAAAATATTTAAAAATTATAGTGAGGCTATAGATTACAATATATCAAAAGATAAAAGAGAGGAAGATGGAAAAAAAATTGCACTTTTTAATACCGCTGGTCATCTTGAATTGGCTATCTATAAAAGTAATCCATCAACTGTTGGAAGTGCAAGTAGTCTTTTTGGATTAACCTATAGAGATCCAGTAACCATTACATTCAATTAATTATGTATAATATTTTAAAAAAAGAGTTAAAATTATTTTTTCAAAGTACAATTGCATATATATTATTAGGAAGTTATTGGACAATAAGTTCATTGTTGTTATTTGTTTTAGATACTGACTTTAATTTATTTAATAATAAATTTGCTGACTTTAATACTTTCTTTGAAATAACTCCATGGTTCATAATAATTATAATTCCTGCATTATCGATGAGATCTTTTGTTGATGAATTTAAACATGGAACTATAGAAATACTTTATTCTAAGCCTATTTCAGTTGAATCAATATTATTCTCAAAATTTTTGTCATCTTTTTTATTATATATAATTACTATTTTACCTACATTTTATTACGTGGTATTTTTAAACTCTTTTACTACAAATGAGTCAACAATAGATTGGGGAAATATTCTTAGTGGATACATAGGAATAATTTTATTGGGAATTACATTTATTAGCATTTCATTGTTTTTTTCAATCTTGTTTAAAAGTCAAATTAGTGCTTTAATCTCTTCCTTTACAATTTGTTTGTTTCAATTCCAATTATGGTATGAAATTGGATTATTTACATCTTCTGATATTTTATATAATTTATTTAATTTAATTGGTATAAAGTCTCACTATGAAAAGCTAATTAGTGGTGTCATATATATAAATGAAATTGGATATTTTATTGGTTTATCTCTGATTTTTGTGGGTTTATCAATTTTTTTGCTTAAAAAAAATAAACATTTATAAATGAAAAAAAAATATCCATTAAATATTTTTTTCATAACAGGATTTATTCTAATAATTCTCCTGTCTCCCATTAATAATAAAATTGATTTAACTAAAGACAAAAGGTTTACATTAAACACAATAACAATTGAACAGATTAAACTAATACAAAATGAAATTCATATTGATGTTTTTTTATCTGGTCGATTACCTTCAAGTTACAGAAAAATTCAGACTGAACTTAAAGGTATTATTAATTCATTCCAATCAATTAAAAATATTTTTTCTGTAAACTTTATTGATCCATTTGATGAAAAAACAAGTCTTACAGAGACTATTGATGAAATGTCTAAATATGGAATGAATCCATTATATGTTGTTCAAAATTCGAATCGTAGCTATGATCAAAAAGTAGTCTTTCCATGGATTATAATAACCTATAATAAAAAGTCTATTCTTGTTAATTTATTAGATAGTAATCTAGGAGATACAGAAGAGAAAAAGATAATAAATAGCATAAAAAATATTGAATATAAACTAACTGATGCTATAAAAAGATTAAATAATGAAAAAAAAGATTCTGTTGGTTATTTAACATCTCATAAAACCAGCGAAGTATTAAAAATAACAGACTGGTTAAATAATATTAAGAGATACTATAATTTAACTTTAATTGATTTAAAAAAATCTTCAAATGACTACATATATGCTTTAAAAAACCTAAATGAATTAAAGCTTATAATTATTTCTAATCCTAGAGAAAAATTTTCTCAAGAAGAAAAATTCTTAATTGATCAATATCAAATAAATGGAGGAAATATTATTTGGCTAATTGATCAAGTAAAAATTGATTTAAATAAATTAGATTACAATGGATTATCATTAGCATCAATAAATGATTTGAATTTAGAGGATTATTTCTTTAAATATGGATTTAGGATTAAATCTGAATTAATTAAAGATATATATTGTTCATCAATAGTTATTGCTGATGGAGATGGGAATGATACTAGGTATATTCCATTCCCTTGGGTTTATTATCCTATTAGCAAACCCAATAATCATATTATTTCAACGGGAATTGGTAGCGTTTGGCTTAGATTTGCTAGTCCAATTGATACATTAGAAAATAATGCAAAGAAAACTTACCTTTTAACCTCATCAAATTTTAGCAAATATCAGTCCATACCTTCAATGATAAATTTAAAGTTTGCTGTAGAGCCGATTATAACAAGTGAATATACTTCTCCATCTAAACCAATAGCAATTTTATCAGAAGGTATATTCAATTCCGTTTTTAATAATAGATTATTACCAATTAGAGGTATAAATCTTAAAAATAAAGGAAAAAGTAAGATGTTATTAATTTCTGAGGGTCAATTTGGTGAAAATCAGATTGAAAGAGGATCTCCTATTGAACTTGGATATGATAAATGGACAAACAATTTCTATTCAAACAAAGAATTCTTAATGAATTCAGTTCATTATTTAATGGGAAATTCAGATCATATTTTATTGAAATCAAAAAAAATTAATTTAAATGTTTTTGATAAAGTTAAAATTGAAAATTATAAAATCAATAAACCCATTATGTTGATTACTTTTCCTTTAATTGTTCTTATACTCATTTATTATATTATATATAATTACAGAAAAAAAGTACTATAAGATAAGAAACACTTAAAAAGATTAATTGGAGTAGATTTATATTCGATTTAGACATGTATAGTTAATAAATGTGAATAAATTCTTTTTAGTTTACAATTCATTTAAAATATATTTGAATTAAATATTGAAAAATGAAATTTATAGTTTCTAGTGCTTCTCTATTAAAAGAGATACAAATAATTGGAGGTGTAGTAAATAATACAAATACATTACCAATACTTGATAATTTTTTGTTTGAAATTAATGAAGAGACACTAACATTATCAGCTTCTGATCTTGAAACAACTATGTCTACGAGTATTAAAATTGAATCAACGGATAAAGGATCTATTGCTTTACCTGCAAGATTATTAACAGATACTTTAAAAACATTTGCTGAACAACCATTAACATTTATTAAAACAAATGAAAATACTATTGAAATTGTAGCAAATAATGGCAAATATGCTGTGGCATTTGTTTCAGGAGAAGAATTTCCAAAACCTTCATACATCAAGGATCCTAATACAACAACAATTAAAGGTGATGTTTTGTCAACAGCAATTAATTCAACGCTTTTTGCATCTGGAAATGATGATTTAAGACCAATGATGACTGGAGTATTTTTTCAATTTAGTTCTGAGAGTTTAAATTTTGTAGCAACAGATGCACACAAAATGGTTAAATATTCACGAACTGATTTTAGTTCCGAAAATAATGCAGAGTTTATAATGCCAAAGAAACCATTACAGATACTAAAAGCAATAATGACTTCATATATTGGAGATGTAAAAATTGAGTATAATGATAATAACGCACAATTTATTTTTGATTCTTCAACACTTACATGTAGATTAATAGATGGTAAGTATCCTAATTATGAGGCAGTTATTCCAAAAGAAAATCCAAATATTTTAAAAATTGACAGAGCTCTATTTTTAAATTCAGTTAGAAGGGTAAGTTATTTTTCAAACAAAACAACTCATCAAATACGTTTAAATATAGCTGGCTCATCATTAATTATTTCGGCTGAGGATTTTGATTATAGTAATAAAGCCGAAGAAAGGATGGAATGTGATTATAAGGGAGAGGATCTTCAGATAGGATTTAACTCAAGATTTTTAATTGAAATGTTAAATAATTTAAATACTGAAACTATTCAATTATCAATGTCACTCCCAAATAGAGCTGGATTGATATATCCAGTTGATAATCCAGAGAAATCAGAACATATAACTATGTTAGTTATGCCAGTAATGCTTAATGATTAATTGATGAAGATATAACTTTTGATAATCTATTATATGTTCCTTTTTCAAGTTTTTCTCTAATTTTTGAAAATGCATCTAAAGTAATTGAAACATCTTCTAAAGTATGAGATGCAGTAGGTATTAATCTTAATAATATTAGTCCTTTAGGAATTACTGGATAAACCACAATTGAGCAAAAGACACCAAAATTTTCTCTTAAATCTCTAACTAAAACCATTGCCTCAGGTATACTACCTTTTAGATAAACTGGAGTAACACAACTTTGAGTTGAACCTATATCAAAACCTTTCTCTATTAGACCACTTTGAAGAGAATTTACATTTTCCCATAATTTTGCTTTAAATTGAGGCATAGTTCTTAGCATATCAAGTCTTTTTAAAGCACCTTTAACAAGGACCATTTGGAGGGATTTAGCAAACATCTGTGAACGCATATTATATTTTAAATAGTCAATTATTTCTTTATCACCAGCTACAAATGCCCCGGTAGAAGCCATCGATTTTGCGAAGGTTGCAAAATAAACATCAATTTTATCTTGAACACATTGTTCATCACCCGTGCCAGAACCATGTTCACCTAAAGTCCCAAATCCATGTGCATCGTCCACAAGGAATCTAAAATTATATTTAGACTTAAGATTTACAATTTCTTTTAATTTTCCCTGTTCTCCACGCATACCAAATACACCTTCAGTAATTACTAAAATTCCACCTCCAGTTTGGTCAGCAATTTTTGTAGCTCTAATTAAATTTTTTTCAAGACTCTCAATATTATTATGCTGATAAGTATAACGTTTCCCATGATGTAACCTTACACCATCAATTATACAGGCATGAGAATCAACATCATAAACAACAACATCATCTTTACTAAGTAAGCTATCAATTGTTGATAAAATTCCTTGATATCCAAAATTCAATAAATAACTAGATTCTTTGTTAACAAAATCAGCTAATTCATTTTCTAACTGTTCATGTAATTTAGTATGTCCTGACATCATTCTTGCACCCATGGGATAAGCTGAACCATGTTCTAACGCTGATTCTGCATCTACTTTTCTTACTTCAGGATGATTAGCTAAGCCCAAATAATCATTAATACTCCATGTTATAACTTCTTTATTATTAAAAATCATTCGATTTGAAATAGGTCCATCTAGAACAGGAAACACAAAGTATCCTTCCGCATGTTTAGCCCATTTACCTAATGGTCCCTTATTTTGTTGAATTCTTGTAAATAAATCTTTCATTAATTTAAATATATTCTATATGTTCAATCATTTTATAGCCTGACATATCATCAATAAAACCTTGATCATCCATCCAATTATCATTATATATTTTACTAATATAACGAGAACCATGATCAGGAAAAATTATTACAACTAAACTCTTATTAGTAAAGAAAGATTTTTCATTCATTTGAATTACTGCCTGCATTGCTGAACCAGATGTGTATCCGACAAACATTCCTTCAAGTCTAGTTATATTTCTAGCAGTAATTGCACTAGATTCATCAGTTACTTTTACAAAACAATCAATAACAGAAAAATCAGTAGCACCAGGTATAACATTTTTTCCTAAACCTTCAATTCTATATGGATATATCTCAGTAGGATCAAACTCTCCTGTTTCATGAAATTTTTTTAATACAGAACCATAAGCATCTACACCGATTATTTTAATTTTTGAATTCTTTTCTTTTAAAAATCTTCCAATTCCCGATATAGTTCCACCAGTTCCACTACAAGCAATCAAGTGAGTGATTTTACCTTTAGTTTGGTTCCATATTTCTGGTCCTGTAGTCTTGTAATGAGCTTCTATATTTAAATCATTAAAATATTGATTTATATATATAGAATTAGGCGTTTCCTTGTTTAAACGTTGTGCAACTTGATAATTTGATCTTTGATCTTCTGCAGTAACATTTGCAGGACAAACATATACCTTTGCTCCCATAGAGCGTAACATAGCAATTTTATCTTTGGATGACTTTGAAGATACAGCCAAAATACACTTATATCCCTTTACCAAAGCAATCATTGCAAGACTGAAACCAGTGTTACCTGATGTAGTTTCTACAATTGTAGAATTAGGTTTTATAAGACCTTCTTTTTCAGCTTTTTCAATAATATATAGAGCTATTCTATCCTTGCTAGAATGACCAGGATTATTAGCTTCAAACTTAGCATAAAATTTTCCTGTAAAGCCTTTAACTATTTTATTTAACTTAATCAAAGGAGTATTTCCTATCAATTCAAGTATATTCTGATAAGTCAAACTAGGATATTTTGTTTGCTTTTTGATTATCTAGATAATTGCGCATGCAAATTTAATCAAAATAACTTAATACTCCTCCATCTCTAATTGAATCAAAAATGCATATTTTTTAGCAGTCTCTTTCAATGATTCAAATCTTCCCGATGGTCCACCATGACCAGAATTCATATCTGTGTTTAGAAAAATTATATTTTTATCCGTTTTAAAATCACGAAGTTTAGCTACCCATTTAGCTGGTTCCCAATATTGAACCTGTGAGTCATGAAAACCACTAGTTACAAGTATATTTGGATAATTTTGCTTTTTAATTTGATCATATGGCGAATAAGATAAAATATAATCGTAATATTTTTTAATATTAGGATCACCCCATTCATCATATTCACTTGTTGTTAGAGGTATAGCTTTGTCTAACATAGTAGTTATAACATCTACAAATGGCACTGCAGAAATCACTCCTTTATAAAGGTTTGGTTCTTCATTAATTATTACACCTATAAGTAATCCACCTGCAGAACCACCATAAGCATAAAGATGATTACTAGAAGTATAGCCTTTAGAAATTAGATATTTTGAACAATTTATAAAGTCGTTAAATGTATTTTTTTTATTTAATAACTTTCCATCTTCATACCAAGATCTTCCAAGATATTCTCCTCCTCTAACATGAGCTATTGCATATACAAAACCTCGTTTCAATAATGAAAGACGAGTGTTAGAAAAGTATGGGTCAATTGTGGACCCATAGGATCCATAAGCATACAATAACAAGGGAGTATTCGAATTAAGTTTTGTATTCTTATGATATACCAATGAAATTGGAATAGAATCATTAGTTGCTGTCCATATTCTTTTTTCAATGTAGTCTGAAGATTTAAAATCTTCATCCAAAATAATTTCTGACTTTAACAACTTAGTCTCATTTGTAATAATATCAAACTCTTTAACAGATCTTGGATGAATTAATGAACTATATGAGAATCTTAATTTAGAGGTATTAAATTCTGGATTAAAATTGTTATAAAGTGAATAAGTTTCTCCTGAAACAGGCAAATAGTATTCATCTCCTTCCCATGAATTAATTTTTATTCTATTAAGTCCTCTTGATCTTTCAGTTATAACCCAAAAATCTTTATATAAATCAATATCTTCAAGTAACACATCTTCACGATGATCTATTACGGAAGTCCAATTATCTATTGTTGGTTTATTTATAGATGTTTTAACTACCTTATAATTATTTGCTCCACCATGATTTGTAATTATATAAAAGGAATCTCCATGATGTGAAACTTCATATTCAACCCCTTTAATTCTTTTTTGAACGAGTTTAAAAGTTTCTAATGGAATATCAGCGTCTAAAAACCGATGCTCAGAAGTTAATGTGCTATATGAAGAAATAAAAAGATATTTTTTAGATTTTGACTTAGATACATAAACTGAAAATGTTTCATCTTTTTCATGATAAACTAATTTATCATCATTATTAGGTGATTTAATATCATGTTTAAAAACTTTATATGACCTCAAAGTTTTATCATCTTTCGAAGTATAAAATAAATGTTGATTATTATTTGCCCATACACTACTTCCAGTTGTTGTTAATATTTTCGTTTTTAGAAGTTCATTAGAATTTAAATCTTTAACATAAATTGTATACTTTCTTCTGGATTGTGTATCAATTGCATAAGCCATTTTCTTATTATCAGGACTTATGTTTAATCCAACAAATCTAAAATATTCATACCCTCTAGCCATTTCATTAACATCAGCTAAAATTTCTTCTTTAGCATTTAATGAATCCTTTTTTCTTGTATATATAGGATATGATTTATTTGTTTCATATCTGGTTATATACCAATAGCCATTATAAAAATATGGGACTGAATTATCATCTTCTTTTATCCTAGATCTCATTTCCTTATATAATTCTTTTTGAAGATTATTTGATTTTAAAGTCATTTTATCATAATAATCATTTTCACGTTCTAAATAATCAACAACTTCTGGATTGTTTCGTTCATTAAGCCAATAATAATTATCAACTCTTATATCTCCATGAGCTTTGTGTTGATGTGATATTTTCTGAGCTTTGGGAGGCAAAATCTTTTTATTTTCTTTCATGACAATATTATTTTCGCAAGCAACAACAAATGTAACTGCAATTAAAATTGAAAATAAAGTTTTATAAATTTTCATAAAATTTAAAATTTTAAATTAATTAATGTGTCCATCGTATATTGATGTTGATCATTTTTATAGTCGCGATGAGTAACCATCCTGATTTTTCCTTTACCTAATTTTATTACAGCTATCTTATTTTTTGCTAATAGTGATACAAATGAGTCCTCATTTAGATTTGGTTTTAGTGAAAATATTATGATATTAGTACTTACAGGTTGAACTTTTAGAACATACGGTAGTTTATTTAGTAAAACTTCTAATTCTTTAGCTTTATTATGATCATTAACCAAATCATCAAAATTATTATCAAGCGCAAAATTTGCAGCAGCAGCTAAATAACCAGATTGACGCATTCCACCTCCTAATACTTTTCTATATCTTATTCCCTTCTTTATTAATTCTTTAGAACCTAAAAGCATTGAACCAACTGGGCATCCAAGTCCTTTGCTAAAACAAACAGAAATTGTATCAAAAAGAATCCCATATTCAATTGCTTCAGTATTCGTAGCAATTAATGCATTCCAAATTCTTGCACCATCAAGATGTATTGATAAGTTATTTTGCTTACAAAATTCACTAATCGACTCCAATTCTATAAGATTATAACATGCTCCACCACCTTTATTTGTAGTGTTTTCTAAAGAAACTAAGGTGGTTGGTGGGCTATGATAAAAATCAGGCGGATTAATAGCTTCATTAATTTGATCTTTAGTTATTCTTCCTTGATTACCTTTAATCAATCTACATGAAACACCTGAATTAAAACTGATTCCTCCACCTTCATAATGATATATATGAGAGAATTCATCACAAATTAATTGGTCACCAGGATTTGTGTGAACTTTAATAGCAACTTGGTTGGACATAGTTCCAGAAGGAAAAAATAAACCTGATTCCTTTCCAAATAATTTAGCAATTTTATCTTCAAGATGATTAACAGTTGGATCTTCTTTAAAAACATCATCCCCCACTTTTGCAATGGACATGGCATTAATCATTCCAGTAGATGGAAGTGAAACTGTATCACTAATTAAGTTAACCTTCATAATTATAAATCACATGCTATTAAACCAATAGGAGAACCATCTGGAATTCTTTCTGGTTTATTTGGAATAAGTATTTCAGGTTGAAGATTAAACTGTTTAATTTGATTAGAATAATAATCGGAATATTTAAGTTGTCGATTATTATTTAACCATCTTGATAAATCATTTAATTTATCAAAAATCTCTGATCTAACTTGTGGGTAAACATTAGGATCTTTTCCTAATTTAAACATGTGCTTAAGTATATTTGATTGATTCATTTCTTGTATTGCAGTATGATATTTATTTGATTGTTTTATTTTAAAGTTTTGATCAATTAATTTTGATAAAACTATTTCAAAAGTCAATTGATTATCAGACATTGCTGATTGTTGAATTAATCTAGAAGATCTTTGAGGGTTTAAAATCATACTAACTATTGCATCACTTAATGAATTTGCAATACCTAAATAATCAAATGCAACACCTGTTTGAGATCCAAAACTCTCACGATTTCTATAGCTTCCAAATACTCTAGGACTTAGAATTGAGTGAAGTGATTTAGGAATCGTTAATTCAGAAGGACTCATTGCATTTAGTAAAGCTTCTAATGCATTATATTGATCTTTAATATTGACTGGAGATGTTACATACATAATTTTAGACTTTACACCATAATTATAATTTATTCCACCTATAATTTTGACCACAGCTTCAAGTTGATATCTATGCAAGAAATACATTGGAACTAGCCTGTCTTCTAATTTTGAATAATTTTCACCAATTCTAAGATGATCTAATGAAAAATTATTTAATGCTACCTTTCTAATTTTCATTAGATTTTTTAGCTCATTTGTTGCATTTTCTCCATTGTCCCATAAATGCGCCTTCGGATGAGCTCCACTAATTGGTCTAGAATCAGAATCAGAAATAAATCTAAAACCATTATTATGGCTTTTATTTAATATCTCCATTAATGCTAGCTCTTCATCAACACTATCAGGAAAATGGCTATAACTATATGCAACACTAACTTTATCCCATTCTCCAATACCAATTGAATAAGCATCATTATATTGGATTTTTCCATCAACTAGTTTTAAAGTTGGATGAGGATAATCCATAACAGAGGATCTATCTTTTGAACTTGCTGCAAAATTATGTGCAAATCCTAACGTATGTCCAATTTCATGAGCAGATAGCTGACGAATTCTAGCTAATGCCATTGACAATGCATTATTATGATTAGTTGACCCTAGTTTAAAAGGTGATTCTGTTAAGCCCAGTGCAATCATAAAATCTTGTCTAATTCTTAAACTTCCAAGACTAACATGACCTTTAAGAATTTCTCCTGTCCGAGGATCAACAACACTAGCACCATAGCTCCATCCTCTTGTTGAACGATGAATCCATTGAATAACATTATACCTAACATCTAATGGATCGGCAAAATCAGGTAATATTTTAACTTGAAAAGCATTTTTAAACCCTATACTTTCAAATGCTTGATTCCACCAGCTTCCACCTTCAATTAATGCAGATCTAACAGGTTCTGGAGTTCCATTATCTAAATAATAAATTATTGGTTCTACTGCTTCACTTATTTCGAGTTCTGGGTTTTTCTTTTCTAATCTATGTCTAACAACAAATTCTTGAAGAGTAGACTCATTAACTGGTGTTGTATAATCATAATATCTAAATGCATTTGCTCCACTTCTTGGGTCAAAACGTCTCATTTTAAAATTTAATGGAGGTAACTTAATGAAAGAATGATGTTGATTAACAGTTATAGCATCTGGTGAAGGTGTTACAGATCTTATCAAATCACCTTGAGGTTGACCAACAAATGTTAATTCAGCATCAAATTCAATGTTTTTTGGAAATGCTTTTGTACGATCTAATTCAATTGATGATCTTGATTTATCAACTTTATATATTCCTTGTCTTCTTGATTTTAATCTTTGAGAAACTCCATGGCTATCATTAAATAAAAAATCCGTCAAATCAATTAAATATTTCCCTTCATTAACTTCCTGAATAGAAAAACTCCATATAATTGATTTTGCAAAGGCTTGAGTAATTGATTTTCTTTCTAGATAATTATTAGAATTAGCACGGTATTTTTGATTTGGTTCAACAAGCAGTAATTTATTTCCTGCTTTTTTAAAATACACCACTCTTCTATTTCCTAATTGACCTCTGTCCAATCCAATATCATTACTTCCAATACCTTGACTTAAGCTATTGACATATAAAAATTCTTCATTAACCTTATCGACCTCTAGAAATATTTTATCTTCATTTTTATCATAATAGAAATTAAAATAGCCTTTATATGAAGGCATCAATTGAACTTTTGAAGTATTTAAATTCTTTTTTTTATTGCGTTGAGCCATTATTTGAAAGGAAATAAATGGAACTAAAAGCAAAATAAAAATTCTCTTATTCATTTTTTTGATTTTAATAAAACTAATAAAAATTAAGCATAAGATTAAACATATATAATTGATTTGCTTCATTGAAAATAGATAAAATAATAATTTAAAAGTAAAAATTATCTAAAGTGATTTAAATTTGTGTAAATTTTTACTAATGGTTACTGGAGAAATTTTGAAAGAACTTTTAGAACGCCTTGGTGCGTTAAGGGGGTATCTTTGACATTGACAACAAAGAATTAGAAATTTCAAATAAAGAAGAAAATACATTTGCTAGTAATTTTTGGGAAAAAGCAGATGAAGCAGAGATTTATATGCGTGAATTACAAATTTTGAGAAAATGGGTGTCTGCATATAAAGAAATAAAAGAAAATATAGATGAATTAGAAGTTTTAATGGAATTTCATAAGAAAGGTGAAGTTAAAGATGTTGAAATAGAAAGTTTATATAAAAGTATATTAAATCAATTTGATGACATTGAGTTTAAAAATATGTTATCAGGTGAGGCTGACGTACTTCCTGCAATTCTTCAAATTACAGCTGGAGCAGGAGGTACAGAAAGTTGTGATTGGGCAGAAATGTTAATGAGGATGTACTTAATGTGGGGGGAAAAAAATAAATTTAAAATACGAGAATTAAATCATCAGTCAGGAGATGTGGCTGGAATTAAAACTGTTACATTTGAGATTCAAGGAGAATATGCATTTGGATGGCTAAAAGGAGAAAATGGTGTACATAGATTGGTAAGAATATCTCCATTTGACAGTAATTCAAAACGTCATACTTCTTTTGCTTCAGTTTACGTATATCCATTAGTAGATAACTCTATTGAAATAAAAATTAATCCATCTGAAATATCCTGGGAAACTATGAGGTCCAGTGGTGCTGGTGGACAAAGTGTAAATAAAATTGAAACAGCTGTAAGATTAAGGCATAAATCTACTGGTATTGTCGTTGAAAACTCGGAAACTAGATCTCAATTAGAAAATAAAGAAAAGGCTATGCAATTGCTTAAATCACAATTATATGAAATTGAGTTACAAAAAAAATTATCTGAACGTAAAAAAATTGAAGAATCAAAAAAGAAAATTGAATGGGGATCACAAATCAGAAATTATGTAATGCATCCATACAAATTAATCAAAGACGTTAGATCTAAAGTAGAAACATCTGATATAGAAAGTG
>PBNP01000027.1 GCA_002723295.1 Flavobacteriaceae bacterium
AGAGATTTTTTTCCCCTCTAGATTTAAAAATTCATTAGCTGGAACATTCTCTGGCAATATATATTTTTTAGAAGCTTTAAGCATTGAGGGGAAGATAATACAATGAAAAACTATATTATCTTTTCCTATAAAATGAATTAATTTTGTTTCGCTGTCTTTCCAATAAGGTTGCCAATCAACACCTTTTCTTTTAGCCCATTCTTTTGTTGAAGAAATATAACCTATTGGAGCATCAAACCAAACATATAAAACTTTTCCATAATTATTTTCAATTGGAACAGGGATTCCCCAATCTAGATCTCTTGTTACTGCTCTAGGTTGAAGACCATTTTCTATCCATGATTTTACTTGTCCGTAAACATTTGGTTTCCAATCTTTTTTGTGGTCTTTTAGAATCCATTTTTTTATAAAATTTTCGAAAATATTCAATGGTAAAAACCAATGTTTTGTCTTTTTTAATATTGGCTTAGCTCCAGATAGTGTAGATTGTGGATTTTTTAGTTCAGAAGAATTCAAACTACTACCACAATTTTCACATTGATCTCCATATGCTTCTGAATTATTACAAATTGGACAAGTTCCTAATACAAATCTGTCAGCCAAAAATTGTTTAACCTTAGGGTCAAATAACTGTTCAGTTGTTTTATTTATCAAAACGCCTTTGCTATTTAAATCATTAAAAAAATCTTGAGCTGTGTCATAATGAATTTTAGATGAAGTTCTAGAATAATTATCAAAAGAAATTCCAAAGTCATCAAATGACTTACGAATTATATTATCATAAGTATCAATTATTTTCTTTGGGGAAACTCCTTCTTTTTTTGCAGCAATAGAAATTGCAACTCCATGCTCGTCACTTCCACAAATAAAAATTACATCAGATTTTTTTTTACGAAGAAATCTTGAATAAATATCAGCGGGAATATATACTCCAGCTAGATGACCAATATGAATTGGACCATTAGCGTATGGTAAAGCAGCAGTTATAGTATAACGTCTAGGATTTGCCATTATGCAATTTTATCCAAAAATACAATGAAAAATCTGTTAATGTTGATTTTCGATGAATTAAGAGCTTGAAAAATCTTTGATCAATAATTTTATCTTATTATAAAGGTTTGAAATACTATTAACATCTTCAATAATTAAAACTAATTTTATACCTTTTCTTGATTTCTTTTCTTTGATATACGCTCCAATATTTTCCTTTTGAACATTAATTAAAAAAAGACTAAAAAGATCAGATTTAAAAATTTTGTCATTTTGATTTTCAATAAAATACCCAATGCAACCCCCTTTTTTTATAACTAAACGCTTTATTCCAATTGATCCAGCAAGCCACTTTACCCTTAATGTAATTAATAATTCCTTTACTTGTTTTGGGAGCGGACCAAATCTATCGATTAAATTATCCTTAAATGTTTTTAAACTCTTTTCATTGCTTATTTTGCTTAATTGTTTATACAAAGACAACCGCTCACTTATAACATTAATGAATGTGTTTGGAAATAAAACTTCAAGATCTGTATCAATTTGAACTTCATTAGAAAAATTATTATTCAGACTTTTAGATTCATTATTATATAGTTTTTTAAATTCATTTTCTTTAAGTTCTTGAACTGCTTCTTCTAAGATTTTTTGATATGTTTCAAATCCAATTTGATTTATAAATCCACTTTGTTCAGGACCTAATAAATCTCCAGCCCCCCTTATTTCTAAATCTTTCATAGCTATTTGTAGACCTGATCCAAGCTCTGAGTATTGCTGTACAGCTGAGATTCTTTTTTTTGCTTCAGAATTCATCGATGAAGTTGGAGGGGTTATAAAATAACAAAATGCTTTTTTGTTACTTCTTCCAACTCTTCCTCTCATTTGGTGTAAATCACTCAAGCCAAAATTATTTGCATTGTTAACAAAAATCGTATTTGCATTTGGTACATCTAGACCGTTTTCAATAATCGTGGTTGCAAGTAATAAATCAAATTTTCCTTCCATAAAGCCAATTAAAGTTTGCTCCAGTTTTTTTCCATCCATCTTTCCATGGCCAATTACTATTTTAGCATCGGGGACAAGTCTTTGAAGCATAATATAAACCTCATTAATATTTTCTATTCTATTATGAATAAAGAACACCTGCCCTGATCTTTGAAGTTCATATATTATGGCATCTCTAATTATAGTTTCACTAAACCTTATAACTTCTGTTTCTATTGGATATCTATTAGGTGGGGGTGTTGCAATAATTGATAGATCTCTAGCAGACATTAAACTAAATTGAAGTGTTCTTGGTATTGGAGTTGCGGTTAGACTTAATACATCAATATTTTCCTTTAATGATCTTATTTTTTCTTTGACAGAAACACCGAACTTTTGTTCTTCATCAACAATTAATAATCCTAAATCTTTAAAAATTACATTTTTGTTAGCTAACTGATGAGTGCCAATTAGAATATCAATTTTTCCAGTGGATAATTCATCAAGTATCCTTTCTTTTTCTCTTTTACTTCTAAATCTATTTAAATAATCAACCTTAACAGGCAACTCCTCTAGGCGTTTTGAAAATGTTTTGTAATGTTGAAAAGTTAAAATAGTTGTTGGCACTAATACAGCTACTTGCTTATAATTATCTACAGCTTTGAATGCAGATCTAATTGCTATTTCAGTCTTGCCAAAACCTACATCACCACAAATTAATCTATCCATGGTTATAGTGCTTTCCATATCGGTTTTTATTTCAGTAGTAGCTTTACTTTGATCTGGAGTATCTTCAAATAAAAATGAAGCTTCAAGTTCCCACTGTAAATAACTATCAGGAGCACATGAAAAACCAATTTTCTCTTTTCTTTTAGCATATAACTTAATTAAATCAAAAGCTAAAGATTTTACTTTTGTTTTTGTTTTTTGCTTTAATGTTTCCCAAGCTTTGGATCCTAACTTGTATACTTTCGGTACAAATCCATCTTTACCGTTAAACTTGGAAACTTTATGTAATGAGTGAATACTTGTATATAGAATATCTCCGTCAGCATATAGTATTTTTATAGCTTCTTGATTAACCCCTTCAATTTTAATAGTCTGCAGTCCTCCGAAGCGACCAACACCATAATCAATATGAGCTACAAAATCACCTACTTTAAGACTTATTAATTCCTTTAATTTTAAAGTATTATTTCTTGTGAAATCAGATTTTAGGTTATATTTATGATATCTTCCAAAGATTTGGTGATCGGTATAACATGCAATTTTTGAACCCTTATCTTTAAACCCTTCGTGAATAGGAAATTCTAAAATTTTATAATGGACCGTGGTTTCCATTTCCTGAAAAATGTCGTTTAAACGCTTTACTTGCTGTGAATTAGTACATAAAATGAAATTTGTGAACCCCATTTTATGATTTCTATTTAAATCTTCCACTAGAAGATTAAATTGTTTATTAAATGTGGGTTGAGGAGTTTGATTGAATTTGATCAAAACATTAGTATCAATTAAATCACTTTTATTTAATATTATGTTACATCTAGTTAAACTAGAATTCAACCAATGATTCCCATCAATAAATAAATTATTAGGTGAATTATTTTTTAATTTTTCTTCATTATCTCTAACCTCATTAACTGTTTTAAACAATTTATTTAATTTATCAATTGTAGCATCTATGTCACTGTTAATTATAACACTTTCTTTAGGCAAAAGGTCTATTAATGTTTTTCTTGACTTATTAAAAAAAACTTTGGAAGTATTAGGTAATAAATCAATTGTTTTGAGATTTGAAATAGAAAGCTGACTAGTTATGTTAAAAGTTCTTAAACTATTTATTTCATCACCAAAAAATTCAATTCTATATGGATGTTGGTTTGAAAAAGAAAACACATCAATAATTCCTCCTCTTAAAGAGAACTCTCCTGGTGAACTTACAAAATCAACCCTTTCAAAGCCAGATTTAAATAAAGATTCATTTACATAATTTAGGGAAATATTCATGCCTTTTTTTAGAGTTAATGTTTTACTTTTTAAAGTATTTATAGAAATGATTTTTTCAAAAATCGCTTCTGGATATGTTACTATTATTTTAGGCTTTTTTTTCAAAAGACATTTTAACACATGTGATCTCACTAGCACATTAGAACTATCTATGTCTTCGGAATTATATTTATTTCTGTAACTAGCTGGAAAAAATAAAGCATTTTTATCACCAACTAAACATTCTAAATCATTTAATGAATATGCAGCTTCTTCCGAATTTGAAAGAATAAATAAAAAAGTTTTTGATGAATTAATAAATTCATTAGCCATTCTAAAATTAATTCCAGAACCAACTAATCCTTCTACTAATAAAGACTGATTTTTATCAATTAAGCTAGAAAGTTTAGTTTGTTGATTATCCTTAAATGAAAGTTTAAACAAAGTATTAATTTTTTCCAAATATAGTTTCTTATTAGGTATTTTTAGAGTTCAAAAGTTTTGTGCTTTATTTTTTGAAGATTAGTTAATAAATCGTGAAAGTAAATTATCTTTTCTGATTTATAATAAATTAATTTTAAGTAATTAAATTGAATTATGTTTTTGATTTTTGACACTGAAACAACAGGATTGCCTAAACGATGGGATGCTCCAATTTCTGATTCTGATAATTGGCCAAGATGCGTGCAAATTGCTTGGCAATTACATGATAAAAATGGTGACTGTATTGAAAATGAAAATTTCTTAATTAAACCTGAGGGATTTAATATACCATATGATTCCGAAAAAATTCATGGTATTTCTAGTTCTCTAGCAAAGAGTAAAGGTATTTCTTTGAAAAGTGGTTTGAAAAAATTTAAAACTTCCCTAAAAAAAGCAAAATTTATTGGTGGCCATAATGTTGGATTTGATATAAATATTATTGGCGCAGAATTTTATAGATGTGGGCATGAAAATTTTCTTGAACATTTCCCAGTAATTGATACTTGTACCGAAGAAACCGCCAAGATATGCAAGCTGCCTGGAGGAAGAGGAGGAAAATTTAAATTACCAACATTAATAGAATTAAATGAATTTTTGTTTAATGAAAAATTTGCTGAAGCTCATAATGCTTCAGCCGATGTTGAAGCAACTGCAAGATGTTTTTTTGAATTACTTAGAACCGAATCAATTCAACCTAAAGTATTTGAGAACGATAGGTCTTTTATTGATGAAATAAAAACCAAATATGATTCCCCTGTTAAGTCAATAGGTTTAAAACATGTTAATTTAAAAAAAGCTTCAGAGGAATTAGCTTATAAAGAAATGACCCTAAATAAAAAAGGAGTGATTTCAAATGATGATTTACAAAAATTATCAAATAGTGTTTTTGTTCATTTACATGTTCACTCACAGTTTTCAGTACTTCAATCAACATCGGAGATTCCAGGATTAATTAAAGCAGTGTCTGATTTTAAAATGCCAGCAATAGCTCTAACAGACAAAGCTAATTTAATGGGGGTTTTTCATTTTATAAAGGAGATAAAAAACTACAATAATTCGTTGGAAATTGATGATCAAAAAATAAAACCTATTGTTGGTTGTGAGTTTTTTATTTGTGATGATCATAAAGACAAAACAAGAAGAGATGATGGATATCAGGTAGTTTTTCTAGCAAAAAATAAAAATGGATATCATAATTTATCTAAGATGAGTTCACTAGCTCATACATCTGGTTTTTATTATGTGCCAAGAATTGATAAAGAAATTGTATCTGAATATAAAAAGGATTTAATAGTTCTAACTGGAGGTTTATATGGGGAGGTCTCTTCAAAAATTTTAAATATTGGAGAGCGTCAAGCTGAAGAGGCATTAATTTGGTGGCATAAAGAATTCAAAAATGATTTATATATAGAAATCATGCGCCATAATCAAGAAGATGAAAATAGAGTAAATCAGGTTTTAGTGAGTTTTTCTAATAAGCATAACATAGAAATTGTAGCATCTAATAATACATTTTATACAAAAAAAGAAGATGCAAATGCACATGATATTTTGTTGTGTCTAAAAGATGGGGAAAAACAAACTACACCAATAGGTAAGGGAAGAGGATATCGGTATGGTCTTCCCAATCAAGAATATTTTTTAAAATCACAGGAGGAAATGAAAAATCTTTTTAGAGATTTACCCGATGCAATAATTAATTGTTCTGAGATTGTTTCAAAAATTTCAACATTTGATTTAGAAAATGAAGTATTGCTTCCGAAATTTGAAATTCCAACTGAATTTAAAGCTAAAAATAAAAGTGGTTTAGAAGGAGAAAACGCATACTTAAAACACTTAGCTTATAAAGGAGCTCAAACAAGATATTCTCCAATTAGTAAGGAAATAAAAGAACGTTTAGATTTTGAATTAGAGGTAATTTCTAATACTGGATACCCGGGATATTTTTTGATTGTACAAGATTTTATATCAGCAGCTAAATCTATGGATGTTTCCGTTGGCCCAGGAAGAGGATCAGCTGCTGGTTCAGTTGTGGCATACTGTTTAGGAATCACAAATTTAGATCCAATTAAATACAATTTGCTTTTCGAGAGATTTTTAAATCCTGACAGAGTTAGTTTGCCCGATATTGACATTGACTTTGATGATGAAGGTAGATCAAAAGTAATAGATTATGTAATAAAGAAGTATGGTTCAAAACAAGTTGCACAGATTATAACTTACGGTAAAATGGCAGCCAAATCATCTATTAGAGACACTGCTAGAGTCCTTGATCTTCCCCTTGCAGAAGCTGATCGAATTTCAAAATTAGTTCCAAGTTTGAAACTAAATCAAATTTTTGGAGCACCTGACAATTTTATAAAACAAAATATAAGGGGTGCTGATGAATATGCAAAAGTAAAAGAATTGCAATCTTTATTTAAAGGAGAGGATTTGTCAGCTAAAACTCTTCAGCAAGCAAGAGTTCTTGAAGGCTCTTTGAGAAACACTGGCGTTCATGCTTGTGGTGTAATTATTACTCCAGATGAGATAACTCAATTTGTGCCTATAGCTATAGCAAAAGACTCTGAATTAGTAGTTACACAATTTGATAATTCTGTAGTTGAACAGGCAGGATTATTAAAAATGGATTTTCTTGGATTAAAAACGCTTACCTTAATTAAGGACACCATTAAATTGATTAAATATAAACACGATATTGATTTGGATCCCGATAAGTTTCCACTTGATGATAAAAAAACATATTCTCTATTTCAAAAAGGCGAAACAGTTGGAATTTTTCAATATGAATCTTTGGGAATGCAAAAATATTTGAGGGATTTAAAACCAACAGTTTTTGCAGATTTAATAGCGATGAATGCTCTTTATAGACCTGGCCCACTTGAGTATATTCCTAGTTTTGTTGCAAGAAAAAATGGAACTGAGCAAATAAGTTTTGATCTTCCTGAAATGGCTGAATTTTTAGAAGAAACATATGGAATAACTGTTTATCAAGAACAAGTAATGCTTTTATCACAAAAACTTGCAGGTTTTTCTAAAGGTGACGCTGATCTTCTTAGAAAAGCTATGGGAAAAAAAATCTTTTCTCTTTTGGAAAAACTAAAACCAAAATTTATCAAGGGAGGTGTAGATAGGGGTCATCCTGAAAGTATTTTAGAGAAAATATGGAAAGATTGGGAAGCATTTGCTTCATATGCTTTTAACAAATCACACTCAACATGCTATGCTTGGATAGGATATCAAACAGCATATTTGAAAGCAAACTATCCAGCAGAGTATATGGCAGCTGTTTTATCAAATAACATGAATGATATAAAGCAGGTTTCTTTTTTTATGGAAGAGTGTAAACACATGACTCTAAAGGTTTTAGGACCAGATGTTAATGAATCATATTATAAGTTTACGGTAAATGATGATAAAGCTATTCGCTTTGGAATGGGAGCTATAAAAGGGATTGGAAAGTCTGCTGTGGATACTATCATTGAAAACCGTAAGGATGGTAATTACAAATCAATTTTTGACATGGCTAAAAGAATAGATTTGAGATCAGCCAATAAAAAGACTTTTGAAAGTTTAGCTTTAGCTGGAGGATTTGATAGTTTTTCTGCACATAGAGCTCAGTATTTTAATCCTGATGGTGATGGGATAATGTTTTTTGAAAAAGCAATGAGGTTTGGCTCTAAGTACCAGGACAATTTAAAATCTATGCAAATAAATTTATTTGAAGAAGAAGTAAGCTCAACCTTTGAGGATTTTAATATTCCAGAGTGTGAAACCTGGTCTAATTTGGAATTACTAAAAAAAGAGAAAGAGGTAGTAGGTATATATATATCTTCTCATCCACTTGATAACTATAAAAAAGAAATTGAGAACTTTTCTACAACTCCATTAACTATTCTTAACAATTTGGAAAAAATAATTAATAAAGATTTTTATTTCAGTGGAATAATAAATGAGGTTGAACACCTTATTTCAAGAAATGGATATAATTTTGGAAGGTTTATTTTGGAGGATTTTTTCGATCAATATGAATTTAGAATTTTTGGAGAAGAGTATTTAAAATTTAAACACTTCATTGAAGCCTATCAATTTATTAGAATAAAAGTTTCAATTAGAGAAGGATGGAAAAATAGAGAAACAGGAAAAATTGGACCTCCAAGAATTAAGTTTAATCATTTTGAATTACTAAGAGATACTATAAAAATTAACTCAAAAAAACTTATTCTAAGTTCAGATTTAAACTTTTTAGATGAGGATCAAATAAGTAAAATACAAAAAATTCTTAACCGTTATAAGGGAAATAAACCTATAAGTTTTGATGTATATCATCCTAAAGATAAAATGAGGATTATATTAAATAGCAGAAAACAAAAAGTCGATGTCTGTCCAGAACTTTTAGATGAATTAGATACAGCATCAATAAAATATCAAATAAAATAATTTTGGTTATTTTTGCTTCAAATTAATTTTATGGCTTTAGAAATTACAGATTCGACTTTTGAAGAATTAGTTTTAAAATCGGACAAACCAGTTATGGTTGACTTTTGGGCGGAATGGTGCGGCCCATGTAGAATGGTAGGACCAATTATTGATGAAATAAGTAATGATTTCGAAGGCAAAGCAGTTGTAGGGAAATTAGATGTTGATTCAAATCAAGAATTTGCATCTAAATATGGTGTTAGAAATATTCCTACAGTTTTAATATTTGATAAAGGTGAACTTGTAGGAAGACAGGTTGGAGTAGCTCCCAAGAATTCATATGTTGAACAACTAAATGCTCTTTTATAAATAATTAAATATAGCATTTTATAATTCTATATATTTGCAATCGTTAATAAAGGTCTGGTAGTTCAGTTGGTTAGAATACATGCCTGTCACGCATGGGGTCGCGGGTTCGAGTCCCGTCCAGACCGCTTCAAAGCTCCGTGAGGTGTTTAACCCCAACACTTTACGGGTTTTTTAATTTTTTCTTCCAGTCAATCTTAAAAAAGGTTTTTTTAAGAAATCAGTATCATTATCAAATAAATCTTTTTGAAACATATTCATAGTATAATGAATATCGTTTATATTTAAAAGATATAAATGGCCTATTAATAAATGAAAAAAATCACCTTAAATTACTGGGGAATTATTTTACTTATCTTTATTGCTTCTTTTTCTAGATTAGTTCCACATATTCCAAACTTTACTCCAGTAGGTGCTATTGCTTTATTTGGCGGGGCATATTTTAAGGATAAATCTTATGCTTTTTTAATACCTATTTTTTCTCTTTTTGTTAGTGATTTAATCATTAACAATCTGTTTTTAAATAATTTTTCTCAAGAATTTACTTTGATTTATCCTGGTTTTTATTGGCAATATTTTAGTTTTATATTAATCATACTAATTGGAATTTTTGGATTAAATAAATTTAATTTTAATAAACTTTTAATATGCATTATAGGGTCTAGTTTAGTTTTTTTCATTATAACTAATTTTGGGGTATGGTTTTCTGGGACAATGTATTCTAAAAATATAATTGGACTAGTTTCATGTTATATAATAGCTATTCCTTTTTATAAAGCCACTTTACTAGGTTTTTTAATTTATTCTTTTTTGCTTTTTGGAATTGCTGAGCTTTTTAAATCAACAAGATTAGCAAATTATAATAGATAGGTTTTAATCTTCTTAACAATTATATAGCATCAACAACAGTTCTGAAACCAGCGTGAATTGAACTTGTGTCTGGAGTTGTTTTCATTCTCATTGAATTTCTATATCCTGAACAATACGATTCATTACATAAAAAACTTCCCCCTCGCATAACTTTTTTATCAAGATAGGGTTCATTTGGATCATAACTATTTTTAGGGCCAATTGGGTTATCAGCAATTTGATTTTCAAAGAGTTTATAGTAATTATAATCATACCAATCTGAACACCACTCCCAAACATTCCCGGAAATATCATGCAATCCATATCCATTAGGGGGAAATTTTTTGACAGGCGCTAAAAACTCAAAATTATCTTCCATTGAATTATTATATGGGAATAAACCATTCCATGTATTTGCTTTTGAAGAAATTAAACTTATTGGAGAATTACCCCAAGAATAAATCGAATGCTCTATACCACCTCTTGAAGCATATTCCCATTCAGCTTCAGTTGGAAGACGCTTGCCAGCCCATTTACAATATTCTTGTGCATCATTCCAGCTTATATGAACTACAGGAAAATTGTCCTTTCCATCTATTGAACTACCTGGTCCCCATGGATGTTTCCAGTTGACACCTTTTGAAAACTTCCACCATTGTGAATAATCATTTAATTGCACGGGTGAAGAAGTGTAATTGAATAAAAGAGATGATGGAGCAAGAAGACTATCATCTGGTTTAGGAGTATTGGGAGGTAAATTTTTTTTCATCTCATCCCAATTTATTTCCTTTTCAGCAGTAGTTATATATCCAGTTTGATCAACAAATTTTTTAAATTGAGCATTAGTCACTTCAGTTTTGTCCATCCAAAAAGCATTTATTTTAACTGAATGTTTTGGAAATTCATCTTCAAAACCATTTGAGTCATCAGCTCCCATTTCAAAAGTTCCAGAAGGAATTAATACCATCCCGCTAACTAAAATTGAATCTTGAATTGATTTGACGGAAGATACAACTCTAGTCTTTTCTTTATTTTGAGATACAGGATGAAAATCCGAATTAGATTTATTAGATATTTCAAAACAACTAACAAGACTTTTAAATAATATTCCGTAAAAAATTATACTTAGAGACAAAAATTTTTTTTTATTTTTCATCTAATACAGGGATATTGAATTTTTTAATTTTAGCTTTTGTATGTGCTTTTTCCATCGATATTTCCATTTTTTTAACAATCTGAGGATACGAATCGGCTAAGTTATTTATTTCTTTTGGATCATCATTCAAGTTATAAAGTTGAAGCTTTGAGGGACCTTTTAATAAATTTTTTTTGATTCCTTTCCATTTATTAATTCTAATAGCTTGTTGTCCTCCATAAGCCGGAAATTCCCAGTAAAGGTAATCGTGTTTTTTTTGTTTCTTCCCAACCAATGTAGGATAATAACTTATACCATCATTCTTATAAGATGAAGGTTTCCCTATAATATCAGAGACAGTAGCAAAAAAATCATAAAAAGTGCTAGGATGATTTGAGGTTGTCCCCGATTTAATTCGTTTAGGCCATGTTGCAATAGTGGGTACTCTAATTCCACCTTCGTTAATACTACCTTTAACAGTTTTTTTAGAATTTACAAATATTCCTGCACTGTTAAAAAAATGAATGTCAACTTGGTTTAAATGAGTGGGACCATTGTCACTAGTAAAAATTATGAGAGTATTTTCATATTTACCAATTTTTTTAAGTTTTGCAACAATTTCACCTACTTGCTCATCCAAGTAGGAAATCATAGCAGCATAAGTTGCTTTAGGAAACTGGTTTGGATAATAACCTTTACCACCTATGTAAGGTTTTTCATCCCCTATTTTTTTTCTATAATAGTTTACCCATTTTTTTGGAGTTTGAAGAGGTAGGTGAGGAAGAGGACTGGCATAATAAAGAAAAAATTTATTGTCTTTATTTCTATCTATAAAACTCAGTGCTTCATTGTGCATCAGAGTTGGCGCGTAATCATTTTGATTATAAACTTCATAGTTTTTGGAATCATTTGGATCAGCACCTGTTTTAAGAGCCCCTTTGTCAACAATTTTATTTTTAAGAATCTCTCTATCTTTATTTTTCCACAAATGACTTGGGTATAGCGTATGAGCTTGTCTTTGACAATTATACCCATAGAAAAAATCAAAGCCTTTATTGTTTGGAATACTATTTGTGTTAGGAGCGCCAAGACCCCACTTACCAACCATTCCAGTTTTATAATGGTTAGACTGTAAATAAGTTGCAACTGTTTTTATTGAGTCCGGAAGAGGACGTTGACCTTCAAGTTCAGGATTTTTAAACATTGCTTCAAAACTCCAAACATCTCCCCGTTCTTTCCATTCATCATTTCCTCTAACTGGACTATTTCCTGTATGCAGTCCAGTCATTAAAACTGCACGCGCTGGAGCACAAACTGGTGAACCAGAATAATGATCAGTTAAAATCATTCCTTCTTTTGCTAACTTATCAATGTTGGGAGTTTCAATTATATTTTGACCAAAAACCCCTAATTCACCATATCCTAAATCATCAGCTAGAATAAACACAAAATTTGGAGAATCAATTGTTTTTTTTGTTTCTAAGCATGAAACCAAAAAAAACAATAGTGTGACGATAATTATTAATTTTTTTTCCATACTCTTTAGATGTCTTTATTATTATTGCTAATTAGAAAGTTTAAACTATCAACAAACTTTTGATCGTATTCAGGATTTTTTTTTAAAGGAATAGGAGCTTTTTTATCTTCTCTCCACTTATTTAAATCACTAAATAGTTCTTCTGTCTTCTCTTTATTTATTTCACTTAAGTCTTTTGATTCCGAAATATCTTCTTGGATGTTATAAAGTTCTAATTTATTATCTTCAAAGTAATGATGTAATTTCCAATCATCTTTAATTATTACTGATCCTGGTCTTGTTCTAAATAAAGGATCAGTTCCATTATCTAAATAAACATTATAAGACTCCAGGTAAATAGGAAAATGAAAGAATAATGACCTGCTAACTAATTTTTTCTTTTCAAAAATTGGACTAAGGTCTAATCCGTCCAATTTTATTTTTTTTTCATAACCAACTATTTTTTTTATGGTTGGGAAAAAATCAATATTTGAAACTCTTTCGAAAGATTCACTTTTTACTTTTATTTTTCCCCTCCAAGAAAAAATTAATGGCACTTTAATTCCTCCTTCATAATAAGACCCCTTACCAGCTTTAAGGGGAAATTGATTTGAAATAGCCCTAATTCCCCCATTGTCTGAGGTGAAAATTATTAATGTTTTATCTAATAGATTTAATTCATCAATTTTATTTAAAATTTTACCAACATTTTCATCAAGTGATTGAATCATCCCAGCGTAATCAGCTCGATTATGATTTTCATCTCCTTTTATCTTTAAATACTTTTGCTCATATTCTCCTTTTGATTGAATAGGAGTATGGACAGAATAAAATGGAACATATGCAAAAAATGTTTTGTTTTTATTATCATCAATAAATTTTATGACTTCACTTCCTATTCTATCTGTAAGATATTCTCCATCAGGCCCATTTTTAAGCATAGGATTTGTATATGGAGAAAAATATCCTCCTTTTCCTGGACCCCCTTTTTCAAAACCCCCAATGTTTACATCAAACCCGTTATCTTCTGGATAAAATCCTTTAGGACCCATATGCCATTTTCCAAAATGACCATTTATATATCCTTTGCTTTTTAGCATTTCAGGAATTAAAAAAAAATCTAAATCAAGAATTTTATTATTCTTAATAGGTATTAATTTTCTTGTCTTTTTATTTCCTCTATCAGAATTACCTACAGTATATATTTTGTGTTCTGTAGGATATTTTCCTGTAAGCATGGAAGCTCTGCTTGGCGCACAGTTTGCAGCAGAAGCATAAGCATTGTAAAATATCATTCCACTTTCTGCTAGTTTGTCAATGTTTGGAGTCTGATAATAATTGGAACCAATAAATGACAAATCAGTCCAACCAAGATCATCTGCCATTATTAAAACTATATTGGGATTTTCATCTTTATTTTTAATTGATTGACAAGAGATGTAAGTAATTATAAGTATTAAAGTCAGTATTTTTTTCATAATCACTTATTTTTTTAATCTACAAATAAATATTATTTATATTCAACTTATAAACCTTAGTTTTTTTATGGGAAATATTGTATAAATATAATATGAATCAACTTTTTAAACTTCTTTTTGTCCTTTTATTTATAACAGGATGTTATTCAAAAAAAACAAGACCTAATGTAATTTTTATATTAGTTGATGACTTAGGGTGGAATGATTTAGAATATTCAGGAAGTACATTTTATGAGAGCCCAAATATTGATAATTTATCTAACGATAGTTTTCAGTTTATAAATGCATATGCTGCGAGTCCAGTTTGTTCTCCGACAAGAGCTTCTATTATGACAGGGAAACATCCTGCTAGGGTAAATATTACAGATTGGATTCCTGGATCCGATCCAAAAAACAGACCTCTATTAGGACCACAAGACCTACATCAGCTTCCAATAAATGAAATCACCATAGCTGAAAAGTTAAAAGAATCTGGGTATAAAACTTTTTTTACAGGTAAATGGCATTTAGGATCTCAAGGATTTTATCCAGAAGATAACGGGTTTGATGTAAACATTGGGGGTTTTGAAAAGGGAAGTCCAATGGGAGGATATTACTCTCCATACAAAAACCCAAAATTAAGTGATGGTCCAGAAGGTGAATATCTTACAGATAGGTTAACAGATGAATCAATTAGATTAATTAATAAACATAATAAGAATCAGCCATTTGCTCTGTTTCTTTCATTTTATAATGTCCATACTCCTATCCAAGCTAATTTAAAACATGTAGATTATTTTAATCAAAAATTGTCTAAAATGAATGACAATTCTGTTAGAATAAAAAATGAGGGAGAGGCAATCACTAGATTAAATCAAACCGATGCAAAATACGCCTCTATGGTTTATGCAGTTGATGAAAATGTAGGAAGACTTATTAAAAGCCTTAAGGATAATGATTTGTATGAAAATTCGCTTATAATTTTTACATCTGATAATGGTGGATTGTCAACACTAAGAAAAATTGCACCAACTTCAGTGTATCCATTAAGGGCTGGTAAGGGATGGCTCTACGAGGGAGGAATTAAAATTCCTCAATTAATTAAAACACCTGGGAACAAAAAAAATGTAATAATTGATGATTTAACAGTTTCTTATGATCTATTTCCAACTATCTTGGATTTTGTTGGAATTGAAAATAATAAACAAATTGATGGTGTAAGTTTAATGGCAACACTAAAAGAACGGTCTAAAATTGATAGAGAAGATATTTTTTGGCATTTTCCACATTATCATGGAAGTTTATGGAAACCGGGCTCGGCGATTAGGTCTGGTAATTGGAAATTAGTATTTCATTATGAGACAAATTATGCTGAATTATATAATCTTAAGGATGATCCTGGGGAATTAAATGATTTATCATTATCATTTAATTATAAAAAACAAACTCTCTTAAAAAAATTAAATAAATTGAAGGATGAAACAAATGCAAATTCAGTTTCAATAAATTTTAATTATAAAAATTAAAATCATGAAAAAGTGGTATTCATTATTGCTCATTATTATTATTGGTTGCTCTACTAATGACAAGACCAAACCCAATATATTATTTATTATGTCTGATGACCATGCTTATCAAGCAATAAGTGCCTATGATAATCGATTAATAAATACTCCAAACATTGACAGAATTGCTAATCAAGGGATACTTTTTACAAATGCATGTGTAACAAATTCCATATGTGCTCCTTCAAGAGCTGTAATACTAACTGGAAAACACAGTCATCTTAATGGTAAGATTGACAATCATGCAAAATTTGATGATTCACAAATTACTTTCCCTCAGCTTTTCCAAAAAGCAGGTTATCAAACGGCTATGTTTGGTAAGCTTCATTTTGGAAACAATCCAAAAGGAGTAGATGACTTTTTTATACTTCCTGGCCAAGGAAGTTATATTAATCCAAAGTTTTTAGGTAAGGATAAAGACACAATAATTACTGGTTATGTTACTGATGTAATTACTGATTTAACTTTAGACTGGTTTAAAACTAAAAGAGACAAAAAAAAACCATTTTTGATGATGTACTTACATAAAGCCCCTCATAGAGCATGGTGGCCAAGTCCTGACAAGTTTGCTGAGTTTTATGAAAAAGAATTTCCAGAACCTGAAACTTTATTTGATGATTACTTAGGGAGGGGAACTGCTGCAAAAAAAGCAGAAATGAATATTTTAACTCATATGCAATATATGCATGATAGTAAGGTTAAACCTTCAGCTTTTGAACAAATGGATAAAGTAGAACCTGAAATTGTATACATTAAAAGTGATGGAACTTTTATGCGCCCTAATGCCCAAGGATTTAATCGTTCTTTTGACAGAGCTAATAAAGAACAAAAAGAAAAATACAATGTTACTCTTGATAAGATTAGTGATGATTTTAAAACTAATTGGCCAAAAATGAATGATAAAGAAAAAATGAGATGGAAATATCAAAGATATATGCAAGATTATTTAGCAACTATCTCATCAGTTGATGAAAATATTGGAAGAGTATTAAATTATTTAGAAGAAACAGGTTTAGATAAAAATACAATTGTTGTATATACTTCAGATCAAGGATTCTATCTAGGCGAACATGGATGGTTTGATAAGAGGTTTATTTATAATGAATCTTTTAAAACACCATTAATGATTAAATGGCCAAATGTTATTAAACCTGGAACAACTAGTGATGAAATGGTCCAAAATTTAGATTTTGCTCAAACATTTTTAGAAGCAGCTATGATTAAAGCTCCAGATGATATGCAAGGCAAAAGTCTTATTCCATTATTAAAAGGAGATTTCAATAAATGGGATAGAGATGCAGTATATTATCATTACTATGAATATCCATCTGTGCATATGGCTAAAAGACATTATGGAATTGTAACTAAGAAATTTAAATTAGTTCATTTTTATTATGATATAGATGAATGGGAACTTTATGATCGTTTAAAGGATCCAAATGAAATGAATAATGTATATAATGATTCTCAATATAAAGATGTTGTTAAGAAATTAACTCAAGAGCTAAAGGAAATAAGGATTAAATACAAGGATTCTGAAGAGCTAGATAAAAGTTTTATTTATTAATTTTTTTGCGGATTCATTTTTTAATTTTAACTATATATCTAATTATAGCGGTTAAGAATATTCGTTACATTTTGATAGTAACTTGAACCAAAAAGAATTAGATGAACCATCAATGGATATAATTGATGAATATCTTTTCTGTCATTAAATCCATTTTCTAATGGAAGAAACTCACAGTAATTTTTCATTGCTTCTTCTGGATAACTTCCAAATAAGGATAACATAGCCCAATCCATTTCAGGATGACCAAAATATACTGCAGGATCAAACAATACTGGTTTGTTTTCAACATTTGACATTAAATTTCCTACCCAGAGATCTCCATGTATTAATGAAGGTTTTGATTTGGGAACAATATTTTTTAGATTTTTACATAAAGAGTCAATTTTTTGAGAATCAATTTTACTAAGTAGATTTAAATCTCTAGCATCTTTAGCTAGTTTTAATAACCGTTGGTTTGAATAAAAGGCACCCCAGTCTTTTTGAAAATTATTATGCTGCTTAAGCGAACCGATATAATTATCTTGATTCAAGCCAAACTTATCATTATTAATTTTGTGTAAACTAGCAAGGTTTTTGCCAAATAATTGCCAATTTAAAACAGTTCCTGGCTTTATATATTCTAGTATTAGATAGTCATAGTTTTCAAAACTACCAGCAATGATGGGTTTTGGAATTAAAAATTTTGATTTTGATATAAGTTCAAGTCCACTTTTTTCTTTCTCAAACATTTTAGGGTGTTTATGCGAGATATTTAATTTAATTACTAAATCCCTGTCTATTAATTTACATCGATAAACATTATTTATACTCCCTCCAGTAAGTTGAACTATTTTTTTTGGAGTTTCACCAATTTCTTTTTTAAAAATTTTTTGAAGAATTAGCAATGAAAATTTATTTAATTAAAAAACATTGTAATTTATTAACCAATTTATATGATATGAATTACACAAACAATTTTTAAATTTATAAAAGAAAATGAGAAGACTTATCACAATATTATTCATTATAATTTTTTCTTGCTCTAAAGATCAAGAAACTCAGCAAATTACTCAAGAAGTAATTTCAGAACCAATTCAATGGGATGAGTTTATTGATTTTAGGGAAGGTAATATGCCATTATTAATTATATCAGTTCATGGCGGAGAAATAGAACCAGAATGGATAACAAACAGAACATGTGATGGGGCTACTGTTGTTAAGGATAGTCATACTCTTCAAGTTGCTGAATTAATTGAATCTGAATTGAAGTCTAATGGATATAGCCCATATATTGTTTTGAATAAGTTGCATAGAAAAAAACTGGATCTTAATAGATCACTTAGTGACTCAAATTGTGGAGATCAAACCACTCAACCATACTGGGACCTTTTTCATAAAAAAATTGCTGATTTCAGAGCTACAATTCAAAATCAATTTGGAGCTGGACTATCAGTAGATATTCATGGTCAATCTCATGTTGAACAGCGTATTGAACTAGGCTATTTGTTATGGTCATCACATTTAAGAATGGGTAGTTCATCAATAAATACTGATGAATACAAAAATCGCTCATCAATAAAAAACTTACTAAACAACAATTCTGAAAATTTGGAGTTAACTGATTTGTTGACAGGTGATACTGCTATGGGGTCTTTTTTAAATGAAAGAGGATATGCTTCTGTTCCATCAAAGGAAGATATTGCTCCAAAGGAAGGAGAGTTGTATTTTTCTGGAGGCTACAATACTTGGACTTATGGATCTAGAGACGGAGGGTCTGTTGATGCTATTCAAATAGAATTAAATATGATTGGAGTTAGAGATACATATGAAAACAGAAAACAATTTGCAACGGAATTTGCTCAAGTACTATTAACTTATTTAAGAACTCACTATAATAGTGATCTATAGGCTCTATTATTTATTCTTCCGGAAAAAGATATTTAATTGCATCTTGTGCCATTAGATTTGAATTATGAGCAACATTTGGAACTTCACTTGTCTTTATCCAATTAAATAAAATTTGTTCTTGTTGTGCTGTTTGTTCAGAAGTTGAATAAAAATATCTCCCTCTAGCTCTTCGATGTAGTCCTTGTTGTTCATCTACTATTTCATTATGTCGCAAAGAAGCCGCATTCGGATCTGTGTCATTCTCAGCTAAGTGAACATATAGTATTTTTGAGAAAGCTAAAGTTAAAGTATTTGAAGATAATTGACTTTGGTTTAATCCATAAGGAAAATTTATTCCTGATTCTGGAACCGTATACCACCCTGCATTAGAACAAACAGCAATATTTAATTTACTTTCCGGCATATATAAAACAAAACGGTGGAGAAATTGACATCCAGCAGAATGACCCCAACCATTATAATTTTCTTGGTTTCCAGAAATCTCATTTTTAATATATTCAAATAATGGGTCTAATATAGAGAATGTCCATTCGTTACTTGGATTAAAAGTTCCAACACTTGGATTATCTCCATCATCAAAAATATTTCCCAAGTTATATTCATCAGATGAAAAATCAGCAGATTGAAACTCAGGTGCAAAAACCATAAACTTAGAACTGTTTGCCATGCTTATCCAGTAATCACGATAATCTACAGCATTTCTTGATGCTCCATGAAAAGACATTAGAACTGGCATTGACTTTATGTCTCCATCAGGAATATGGTAGTAAACATTAATAGTTCTATTACTAAAATGCCCTTCTGATGTGAATCTGAAAACACCCGTTGAATTAGAACTTAGAGTTGGCTGTTGATTATTAGTTTGATGAATTTCAGTATTGTTATCAGAAATACTTAATACCTCCTTTTCAGAACCTGATGAACAAGAATTGGTTAATAGAAAAAACAGAAATAATAAATAAATTTTTTTAACCTCCATTTTAATTTTAATCACTTATTAAAAACTATTAAATCAGAAATTTCTTGACATTTTTTAGCAACTTCAGTTTCAAGAATAATATAATATATTTTTTTTCCATTGCTGTCTTTCCCAATATATCTTCTGGATAAACCTTTTGAAGATTGATTGCTTAATGTTGAGAAAACAACACATGCTGCTAGATAAGAACCATTAGGGCTTGGATGTTTCATATCATCTGTCAATAATTTATATTCTGGATATTTTGATTTAAAAGTATCAAATGCTCTTCCTATCATAAGTAGTTTACTTGATTTATTAATATTTGCTTTAACAATATTTTTCTCTATAGGATTTTGAGTGTCTAAATTTCTATTTGAGTCATCCATTTTAGGATACATCCATGTAGAATAAAAGTATGTTTTTGTATTTAAAGGCAATAAATTTTTAAATTGAGTGTAATATTTTTTAGTAGTATCAATGGCTATTATTGGGTAGGTGCTATGATCTTGAAAAATAATAGAAGTATACGGTTTTGTCCTAATTAATTCTCTTGTAATAAGTTTCTTATCTCCATTCCAATGATCTTTTAGGGTAGCACCGCCAGCAGTAGATTGAGTTACATTCCAATTTAAACTCCTTTCTTCTGCCATTTTTTCAACTATTGATGGAAGATTCCAGTAAAATGTAAAACTATTTCCTATAAATAAGACTTCTTCCTCATTTTGGGAAAAAATAAAGGATACATTTACAAATAATATTAAAGTAGTTAAACTAAATATTTGTTTGACCCTTTTCATTTAAATGGTTATTGTTTTAATATAGAAAAAAGGCTTGTGAATCCTCACAAGCCTTTTTATAGAAACTAATTATTTATTGATTTACTCTGGTTGTAACAAAAATACCAGGATCTTCATCAGGAGCATTTGAATTTGAATTCAATTCATTATTAGCATATGGCATTCTTTCAGGCCAAGGACCACTTTGTGGACCACTAAATAACACATATGGAACAGCCATATTAGTATCTGATTTACGTAGTCTTCTTGAGTCATTGTATGGCATATGCATACCAAATCCTGAAACATACCTTTCTTCAATAACCTCTCTTAAGAAGGCTGTTTTAGCATCAATTCCATCAGCATTTTCAATTCCTCCACTTGCAAAATCAGCCGCATCATATGCTAAATAAGAATAAGCTTCACCTTGAAAATTAGAATTTAAATGAGCACCAGAATTCAACCAAGCTCTAACATTATTTAAATGAGGTAAACCACTCTCGAGAGTTCCATTACGAGCCTTACATTCAGCTAATATTAATTCATTTTCAAAAAATGTTACCATATTCTGAGGTTGTGTCATTTCAATTATTCCTGTATTTGCTGACCCGCTAGTAGAATCAATTGTGTAAAAGCCTTTTCTTGCAGTTTCATCAGTCTTAGCATTGTTTCTAGATAATGGATTACTTGCATCTAGCATCTGAATTAAATAGCTTTCTCCCTGATCACTATTTCCAATATCTCCAGAACGAGATCCTTCTAAAATAGTCCAGAAAAGATTTCTATCTCCAGATCCTGCAGCTCCAGGCGGCTTATACATCATATCACCGCTAGATGAAGATATTCCATTTTGAGCAGCAGTTAACGCATTACCATAGTCCTTTTGGTGAAGATAAAAACGTGCTTTTAGTGTATAGGCAGCTTGTACCCATTTTGATTTATCACCACCAAAGTAAATGTCTTCTGCAATGCTTCCTGAACTAGCACTATTTAAAATTGAAATCCCTTCATCTAGTAAAGAAATAGCACCTGCATAAACATCAATTTGAGAATCAAATACAGGATCTGATATTTCAGGATTACCAGCTTCAGAAAACGGAATATCACCAAAAAGTGATGCTCCAGTTCCAAGAGCATGACCCTCAATGATTTTTGAAATTCCAATTAATAATTGATTAGAAGAATTATTTGCTATATGTCGTGTGTTTGATAAGACTCCAACATATATTTGAAACCATTCATCATTTGATTCAGCAGTTGAAAGACTAAATCCATATATGTTTGAATATAAAGAAGTGTATCCAATTAGTTGCCCAGAATACATCCCGCCAATTCTATTTAAATGCCCGCAATTTATTTGAACATTTGCTAATTGTGCACCTGTTAAAAACAAACGCTCTTCAACATCAGTAACAATGATGTCATTGGGATTATCATTAATTCCTTCTACAATATCTTCACAAGAAATTATGAATAAAAGAGAAAGAGATAAAATTAAATTATATATTATTTTTTTCATGAGTTCTTATTTTTAAAAATTAAAGGCTGCTGTAAATAAAACAGATTTGGTTTGTGGATTTGTAAAATAATCCAGTCCAAGTGCATTTCCAACACCATATTGATTTGTTTCAGGATCAATTCCAGGAACATTATTAATATTAATTAGATTTCTTCCAGTTGCGGTTAATTTAATATTATCTAATCCAAGAAGAGAATTTAATCCTTCACTTTCTAAAAGATAACTTAATGAAAGCTCTCTTACTTTAGTAAAGGTAGCATCATAGACACCAAAATTATATGCCTGGTTATCACCAAATCCTCCTCCAATTCCAGTTCTATACCAATCTTCATCTAAAAGAACATTTCCTGCTCCAAAATCTCGAACATTTCCTCGAACAGTAGTTCCTGAAGGTATAAGATCTCCATCATGATTTCTAAGATCTTGTGTGGTTGTAATTCGATTAGCTGTAGCTTCTGTGGTCCCAAATCTATGAAGAACCCATAAGGTTCTTGGCATAAAATCTCCACCCTCAGAATGTTCAACTACAACATTAAGACTCAAATTTTTATATTCAAGATTAAAACCTATTCCAGCCATCCATTCTGGGTTTGGATCACCTAATATTACTGGACTCGGTGTAATTTGAGGAAATCCATTTTCGTCAAGATCATAACTTCCATCAGCGTTAGTTAAAGAACCTGTCCCAAATAAAACTCCAAGCTGTTGACCTACAATAGCTCTAGAGCTTACTGAAGCTCCAGGACTTAGGTTAATAGACTCTGTTCCATATAAATCAGTAACTTCATTTCTGTTTTTTGACCAAGCTATTGAAGTTGAAAGCATTAAATCATCTTTTTCGATAGCTTTCCATCCTAAATCAAGCTCAATACCATTGTTTGTCATACTTCCATAATTTCCATATTGAGTTGAGAAACCAGAGGAAGGCGAAAGATTGACATCAAGCAAAATACCATCGATTTCATTGTCATAATATGTAAACCCAAAGGTTAAATCATTATCCAAAAATCTTAAATCAGCTCCAACCTCCCATTCTGTTTTGATTTCAGGTTCAAGGTTTGGATTACCTAAATTATTATCTAATCTATATCCACCACCAAAAGAATCTATGCTTATAGGATCACTATAAGTAGAGTACCCAAAACCTCCTTCAGCCAATGTCTGGAATTGATGAGCTGAAGGCTGAACACCTACTTTTCCCCATGTTGCGCGAAGTTTTCCAAAAGACAAGATACTTGAATCCAAAGCACTTTTAGTGAAGTTCCATGCTGCATCAACAGAAGGATAAAAGAATGATCCTTTTATGGTTGAAGAAGCTTCTAATCCACCAGATACATTCACATATAACTGATCAAACATATCAAAGTTAAAAACTGCATAACCTCTATTTGATCTTCTAAAGGTTCTATAATTTTCAAAAGCAGTAGCTTCTGCAGAAGTATTTAGAGATGATGATTGTTTAGTTGAATTTACTAAAAAACCAGTTACACTTCCTGAAGTTCGATTATACTTTCTGTCATTTAAACTCCAACCAACAGTAGAGGTAAGAGTAATATCAGAGCTTAACTCAGTAGTAGCTCTTCCGATAAGATCAAAGTTGTAATAACGATGAGCTATTTCACTTTCAGAGAAAAAGCCTTGATTAAATGCGCTACCTGCACTACCTATAGGATAGAAAGTTGTTCTTCTATCATCAGAAAAATCTATATTACCTCTAGCAATGATTTGAAGCCAGTTGTTTGGTTTTATAGTTAATTCGGGTGTAGCAGTTATTCTGTTTACAGCTGCAACAGACTTCTGCTCATGAACGGTCCAGCCCGGATTGTTGTAGCTAGGGTTTTGTGAGTTACCTAAGTATCTTCGATATGATCTATGTCTGTTGGCAGTTTCAGCTCCTGAAGAACTTGTATAGGTCCCTATGTAATCTTCATTATCAAAATCAGGTGGAGTTCTAAGTAACCCTAACATTATACCTGCAGTATTTGAACTTTGCTGAATACGATTAGTGCTACTATGTGTATACGCCATTTTATTTGACAATGACATCTTATCATTTAGTTTAGCATTATAATTAAAACGTAGATTTGTTCTATTATAATCAGAACCCATAATTATTCCCTCTTGAGATATATTAGAAAGGCTGAAAAAATATTTTCCTGTATCTGTCCCTCCACTAATAGTTAGATCATTTTGCAAAAATGTTCCTTTTTGAAAAGCATTGTCCCAGTTTTTATCAACATAGGTTTCTCTTGAATTCTTTGCTGTAATAGGATAATACACTGACCCATCCCGAGCAGTAAAAAATTGCCCAGAAGTATCAAAAGTATCTAAACCACCACTACGGTCAGGAATATAATCTCCCCATGATTCGGCTCGAGTAGCTCCAAAGGATCCTGATCTACCTTGTCCCCAAGTATTTTGCATAGGAATTTTTTCTGAAACTTCATCTATTGAATAAGATGATGTAAATGTGATTTTTGCTTTTCCAGATTGTCCTTCTTTTGTTGTAATAACAACAACTCCATTGGCAGCTCTACTTCCCCAAACTGCAGCTGCAGCAGCACCTTTTAAAACTTCTAAAGAAGCAATATCATTTGGATTAAGATCATTAATTCTTGAGCCATTAGAAACTCCTCCAGACCTCGAACCACGACCATCAAAACTATTATAGTTAGCGGAATTATTCATCGGAACACCATCAACAATAAATAATGGAGCACTTGCACCGTCAATGGTATTAGCTCCTCGAATTCTTATGGTAGCTCCAGCACCTGGATCAGCATTTGATCTTGAGATCTTCACACCGGATGCTTTTCCGCTAAGAGAGTTTAAAAGTGTCGGTTCCCCAGATCTAACTACAGCGCCTGTACTAATTACAGAAGAGGTTGAACCTTGCTCATCTCTTATAACTTTAAATCCTAAAGACGTAACTACAACTTCTTGTAAAAGTTGAGTGTCTTCTTCGAGAACTATATTAAATGATGATTGGGACCCTACTTCAATACTTTGACTTACGAATCCAGTGTAACTAATTTGAATAACACTTGAATCACCTTCAACAGTTATTTCATAGTTTCCATCAAAGTCAGTACTAACACCATTATTTGTTCCTTGCTCAAGAATATTAGCTCCCGGCAAAGGTCCATTTGCATCACTTACATTTCCTGTTATTGTCTTCTGCGAGAAAGAAAAAGAAACCCAGAAAAAAAGCAAAGCAAATATGCTTAAGTTTTTTGTCATAATTTTTTTTTTTTAAGTTTAATTAAATATATGAAATAAATGAATTGAATAACAAAATGTACTTAGTATTTATTAAACCATAGTATTATGTGAGAAATTTTACTTATCAAATTACTTGGACGTTTAGCAATACTATGACTAGCCTCTGGTATTTCAACAAAAACTGTAGGAATTTTTCGAAGTTTTAAGGCATGATATAATTGCTTTGCTTCACTTGGTGGTGTTCTTAAATCTTCCATACCTACCATTACCATTGTTGGAGTTTGAATATTTGCAACTAAAGATAAAGGAGAAAAACCCCAATAGTCTTCAAAGTTTTCCCATGGTTGTCCAGGAAATCTAGTGTTTGCATATCCAAAATAATTATCTGCCACAAGAGTTTTACTAATCCAGTTCATTACGGGTTTAATTACTGCAGATGCTTCAAAACGGTTATTTTTGCCAATAATCCAAGCTGTCATTATTCCACCAGCACTTCCTCCAGTTACATAAAGTTTGTCTTCATGAGCAATTCCTTTTGAAATAAAATAATCCACACCATCCATAACATCGTTATAGTCCTGTCCAGGGTAATTATGATGTAGTAAATTTGCAAATTCAGCTCCATAGCTGGTGCTCCCTCGAGGATTAGGATAAAAAACTAGATAGTCATAAGAAGCATAAAGTTGAATTTCTGCAGAAAAACGATTGCCATAATTTGAAATTGGACCACCATGATTTTCAACTAAAAATCTATATTTTTTGTTGGGGTTATAATTTGGAGGATAAACAATCCATCCTTGAATTTTTCTCTTATCGAATGAAGAATTATACCATACACTTTCTACCTTTCCTAAGGTTCTATTCTTAAGAAGAGCATCACTAATATTTGTTATTTTTTTAATATTTCTAGAAGAACTAATAAATCTTAATTCTGCAGGATGTGAAGGGAGGGTATATGTATAGGCAATCTCACCATTTATGGAAGTTGAAAACGAACCACCACCATATGGCCGACCAATTGTTGTTCCACCTAACTGGTTAGCAATTTCTGTAACATTTCCTGATAAATTTATATAAGCAATTTTAGTATCGCCATTTTTATCATAACTGAAATAAAGACCTTTACTTTTAGAATCCCAGAAGTATTGATTTATACTTGCATCAATTTTATTGCTTAGTAATTTGCTTTTAGTACCATCAACCAGCATAATATTAAGACTCATGTTTTGATAAGCCTGAACTTTATCCTCATAACCAACATATGCAATGTATTTTCCATTTGGAGAAATTTTTGGTTTAGCATCAGGACCATTTCTATTAGTAAGTTGTTTGATTAATTTATTTTCTATAGCAACACTATATACCTCAGAATTCCTAAAATCATATTCCCAATTATCATTTCTATTTGCAGAAAAATAAATTTTAGACCCATCTGGTGACCAAGATAGTGGCCCCCTATGATTGTAATTTCCTAATGTTAATTGATTAATACCTGATCCCTGAGCAGAAATAGTAAAAATATGATTAAATCCTGGTTCAATATATCCTTTCCCATCAGCCTCATGATATAGGCGATCAGTAATTCTAGCAGGTTTTGCCCATTTAGCATTTTTTGGTTTTTTCGGCATTTTAATTAAAATAGGAGGAGAAGACTTCACCTTCATCGTAAAAGCAATATTCATTTCATCTGGTGACCAAGAAAGGTTTGAAGGAGATTCTTCTAATTGAGATATTCGAGCTAGTTTTCCACTTTTTATCCAATAAATATAAATCTCAGCTCCTTGATCAGTTAAGCTTACAAAAGCTAGTCTATCTCCTGAGGGCGACCATTTACCTCCATATTCTTGACCTTCATTTAAGGTTAGCTTTTCATGATTAGATCCGTTAGAATCAATAATCCAAAGATTTCCAACGGCTTTATCTTTTAGAATATCAAATCGCATTCTGCGATAAACAATTTTATCACCTTTAGGAGTTATCTGAGGATCCAAAACATATTGGAGGTCATAAACATCTAGATAATCAAAAGTTTTTTTTTCGTTTTGCGAATAAGTCAAAGAACAACTAAATAAAATCGCAAAAATTGAGATAATGTTTTTCATAATTATTTTAATTTATTTTTTCTTTTTACCAATTACATCAAATTGATAACTGTATTTTATACTGATAATTTGATTATTTAAGTTATCAAATAAATCTTTATCCTTTACTACGTTCAAAACTACAAAAAGACCCGTATTGGCATTCTTGAGCCATGCAAATCTTCCATTAACTGATGTTAAATTAGATATATTATTATATTGGATTAAACTTTGCAGATATATTCTTGGTGTAAAATTATAAGTAAATCTAGCTCCTGTAATTAATGCATTTAAAGAACCATTTTCAAGATCTAGCTTATTATATTTTATTGTTAATGTTGAATATATTTTATCACCAATCCTTAAATTTAATGTGTTGTTACTTGAGATTCTATTTCCTCCAAAGTATCCACCTATAATTGTCCTTGTGTAGTAATAAAATTTGTTATTTGGATTTGTCATAATTACTAGCTGGAACTCTTGATGACTATAATTACCTTTAGGAACAATTAGTCCAGAAATTGAAAAATCCTCAAGAACACCTTCTTTTGTAAAATTAATTCCTGTATGGACTTCAAAGCCGCTTTTCCATACCCAGTGATTATCAATATGTAAAAAACTTGATATGAGTTCATTGTTAAAACTCCAATAATTATAACCTGATATATGAGGTCTGACTTCAAGAAAATTTCCCATATTTTTAGGTCTCCATTGTTTCCAAATTAAAAATTCAGGTTTTTTAAATGAATCTCTAAGCAAAAATCCAACTTCTGGTTTAAATCCTTCACCAAGCTCGGTATATGCTCCAAAAATTCTCCATCCATCCCAATTATACTCTGCCCTCAATTTCATGGCATGATCTTTTATAGTTATACCTGGGGTGGAACTTTTTGAAAGGAATCCACTGATTTGAGCTTTTTTACCTATACCCAATTTTCCATCAAGAGCAACAACAGTATTACTGCCCTGAATGTTATTACCATATTTGGATTTATTAATATAGATACCACCAATTGATGATCTAGTTTTAGGAAAGTCATGATTAATTCTAGCTACACCAAAATTATTTTTTGCTATCCCTTGAGAAGAAACCTCATCAGTATACATATTTAATAAGCCTATATTAGTTTGTCCTATTTTACCAGATATTCTTGACCCACCAATAATTGGTACTATTGAACCATCTTCACCTAACCCAATACGTCTACTGAAGAATAGGTCCACTTCACCTGTACTTCCCACACTAAATTGCCCTGCATTTTCCAAGAAAAAAGCTCTTTTTTCTGGAAAAAAAAGATTAAATCTGTCTATATTAATTTGCTGTTCATCAACTTCTACTTGGGCAAAGTCAGTATTATAAGTCATATCTAATGTAAGTCCAGGTGTTAGGCTATATTTAACATCTACACCAACTTCTTGATTTGTTCTCCTTGTTTTTGTTGATTTATCGTTTATATTTTGATTAAGGGCATATGGAATAATTTTTAGATTTTTAGGACTTTTTAAGCTTACACCTTTCATTTTTCCTGCTAAAGAGAGTCTTTTTAACTCAAAACCAATAGGAAGAAGATTCCAAAAAGCTACTTCACTTGTTTTGCTAATGTTTCTTTGAAAATTTATTCCCCAAGTTTTATCTTTTCCGCTGCCAAATCTTAAAGTTCTAAGTGGTATTAAAAATTCAGCACTCCAGCCATAATTTCCAGTTTCAGTCTTAACTTCCCATGAGGCATCCCAATTCACATTAGTTCCCCCTATAACACCTCTTCCTGATTGCATATTACCTTCACCTTCATTGTCTATTTGAGCATCATATTCCATCCCATTTGAATTTGTTCCAAACAAAAAACCGTTTTGCTGATCATTATATGTATCAACTATAAAAAGGAAACTATCCTCATCATTTAAATTAGAATCTCTCCTTGAGTCTGAAACAACAATTTTTTCAGGCTCCTTATCAAAACAAACAACGCCAACATAAAGTGTATTGGAAGTAAAAGCAATTCTGATTTCAGTTTCTTCTGAAGCAGGAGTTCCGTAAATAGGTCTCATTTGAAAAAGTCTTGTTATTGGCTTTATTGAAGACCATGCAGGATCTGAAATAACATTTCCATCAAGAGTAGGTTCTTCATTTAAATATGAGGCGTTAAAATGGATTTGATTAACTGGAATTTTGGTTTGTCCAAATAATTGAACTTTAAAGAAAAACAGACAAATTCCGAAAAAAATGAATGTATGAGCTCTAAATTTCATTTACGAATCTTTTAGACATGTAACGAAAATACTTATTTAAAGGTGAAAATTTATATATTAATAGAATAATTAATAAGTATATGAAAAATTATAGTAGACGAAAATTTTTAAAAACATCTAGTCTCTCTGCTGCTTCTGCTGTTGCAGTTTCTGGCTTAATTAACAATTCTTGTAAAGATCAAAACATTTCAGATTCACTTGGCAAATATATGGGTGGATATGCTGCGCCTAAGTTAAAAAACATAAGAGTTGCATTTATTGGATTAGGTTATAGAGGAACTGGTCATTTGTCCTATTTTGGTGGCCTTCCAGGAACAGAAGTTGTTGCTATTAGTGATCTCTATCAAGATAATATTGAAAGATCGCATGCTCTTCTTATTGAAAAATATGGGAAAGAGAGATTTACTGATATCAAAAAATATTGGGGTGATGAAAATAAATGGAAAAAAATGTTAAAGGAGAACAAACCAGACATTGTATTTATATCAACTAATTGGATTAACCATGCTCCAATGGCAATTAAATCAATGGAAAATAATGCACATGCATTTGTTGAGGTTCCTATGGCTACTACAATTGAAGACATGTGGAAAATTGTTAATATGTCTGAAAAAAAACAAAAGCATTGTATGATGTTGGAGAACGTAAATTATTTTCGAGCAGAAATGATGTTTCTAAATATGATTCGACAGAATTTTATTGGTGAATTACAACATGCTGAAGCTGCTTATATTCATGATTTAAGAGGACAAATGAATCAAGAAGATAGAGGGACAGGTTCCTGGAGAACATTGCATTATGCCAATAGTAAGGGTAATTTATATCCAACACATGGTTTAGGGCCGGTTGCTCAGTACATGAATTTAGCTAGAACTGAAGATACATTCAAAAGTATAGTATCCTATTCTTCCCCTTCGATGGGAAGAAAGCTTTATGCTGAAAAAAACTATCCAAAAAATCATAAATGGAATAAGCTTGATTATCAAAATGGCGATTTAAATACTTCTATTATAAAAACTCAGCTTGGAAGAACTATATTAGTACAATGGGATGAAACTAGCCCTAGACCTTATAGTAGAATTAACTTAATTCAAGGAACAAAAGGTGTCTTATCAGGTCATGATTTATATACTGGAAAGGAGAATAAGCATAATAATCCCGTAAGGATTGCTTTAGATGGAGGTGTTGATGGAATAACTGATTCTTCTCATTCATGGGTGTCTGGAAAAAATCTTCAGGAGATTATTGAAAAATATGATCATCCTTTTTGGAAAAGATTGAAAAATTCAGCTAAAGGAAGTGATCATGGTGGTTCAGATGGAATAATGCTTTCAAGAATTGCAGAATGTTTACATAATGGAATACCTCTTGATCAAAATGTTTATGAGGGATGTTTTTGGAGTTCTGTGACTCCTCTAACTGCAAAATCAATTGAACAGAATGGAGCTCCTCAATTATTTCCTGATTTTACTAGAGGTAATTGGAAGACTACAAAGCCTTTAGAAATAGTATCTTGATTAATTGTTATCTATAAGAAAATAAGTTAGTAAATTTACTGTTCGCAGTTACTTCTAAAAATAAATATGTCAGATATTTCTAAATCTATAAACCATAAGGTTCCAGGTAGGGATGAGGCTACACGTTTTGAAAAGATACATAATGTATGTTTTACATCTGTTAAAGAAGGTTCTAGAATGGTAGCTTTAGAAATTGCAAATGCAATAAAATCATGCTCAAAAAAGCATTATATTTTAGGGTTGGCAACAGGCTCTTCACCAATAGGTGTATATAAGGAATTAATTAGACTTCATAAAAATGAAGGCCTTAGTTTTAAAAAGGTCATAACCTTTAATTTGGATGAGTATTTTCCAATTAAAAAAACAAATGAAAAAAGTTATAATTCATTTATGTTTAATCATTTGTTTTCTCAAATAGATATTTTAAAGAAAAACATTCATATACCCAATGGAGAAATAAATGAAAAAGATATATCTAGATATTGTAATCAATACGAGAAAAAAATCATCTCATATGGCGGATTAGACTTTCAATTGCTTGGAATAGGAAGGACTGCACATATAGGATTTAATGAACCTGGTTCACATAAAAACTCATTAACTCGAATTGTAAATTTAGATTACATTACCAAGGAAGATGCTTCAGCTGAATTTAATGGAATTAGTTTGGTTCCTTCTAAAGCAATTACAATGGGAATAAGAACTATATTAAATGCTAAGAGAATTGTTTTATTGGCTTGGGGACACAAAAAATTAAAGGTAGTATCAAAATCAATAGAAGGAAGTGAAGATCGAGCTTTTCCAGCTAGTTTTTTACAATCACATCCAAACACAACTTTCATATTAGATAAAGAATCAAGTGCTGGTTTAATTAAATTTAAAACTCCTTGGTTAGTTAAAGATTGCATTTGGGATGATAGTTTAAAAAAGAAAGCAATTACTTGGTTAAGTAAAAAAACTAATGTTCCAATTTTAAAACTTACAAAGCAAGATTACAATGAAAATGGACTTGCTAGTTTAGTTTTATCTAGTGGCTCAGTATATGATTTGAATATCTGGATGTTTAATAAACTTCAAAGAACTATTACAGGATGGCCAGGAGGTAAACCAAACACAGAAGATATAGACAGACCAGAAAGAGCTAAACCTTCTAAAAAGCGCGTAATTATTTTTAGCCCTCATCCTGATGATGATGTTATTTCAATGGGTGGCACATTAACCCGTCTCGTTGATCAAGGACATGATGTACATATAGCTTATCAGACATCAGGAAATATCGGAGTAAGTGATAAAGAAGTTCTTAAGTATCTTGAGGTTGCGCAGTCATCTTTCTCAAAAGAAAACAGGGAATTGAAAAAGGCAATAAATAGTTTAAGACTGAAAAAGAATAATAATTTGATTTTAGATATAAAATCAGCTATAAGAAGAAGTGAAAGCTATGCTGCTTCATGGTATTTAGGTTTAGAAAAAAATAAGTTACATTTTTTAAATTTACCGTTTTATGAGTCTGGTAAAATTAAAAAGAAAGATCCTACATCAAAAGATATTAAAATAACTAAGAACATAATTAAAGAAATTAAACCACATCAAATTTTTGCTGCTGGAGATTTGGCTGACCCTCATGGAACGCATAGAGTATGTTTAAATATTTTACTTTTATCTCTTAAAGAAATGAAATCAGAATCATTTATTAATTCATGCTGGTTATGGTTGTATAGAGGAGCATGGGAGGAATGGGATATTGTAGATATAGAAATGGCTGTACCAATGAGTCCTAGTCAAGTTCTCCAGAAAAGAAATGCTATATTATTTCATCAATCCCAAAAGGATAAGGTTATGTTTCAAGGAGAAGATAATAGAGAATTTTGGTTACGTGCAGAGCAACGAAACAAAAAAAATGCTAAACTATATAACAAATTAGGAATGGCAGAATATGAAGCTATGGAAGGATTTAAAAGATATCATTTTTAATTATGAGAGGGGTTACTTTTTTTCTTTTTGTATTTTTTATTTTTAGTTCATGTAATACAAACAATGAATGGATTTATCTTTTTGATGGATTAACTACCAATGGTTGGCGCGGATATAATCTTGAAGCTATGCCTCCTGGATGGATTGTAAAAGAGGGAAGTTTGACTTTTGAGACTGAATTAAGATTAGAGTCTGATTATAAAGGAGGCGGAAACATCATCTATGTTCTTGAAGAATCTGATAATTTCGAATTATATCTAGAATGGAAGTTGCCAGATAGTGGAAACAGTGGAGTTTTTTATCATCTCAAAGAAGGATACCAAGACCCTTCAATTGTATCTCCAGAATATCAATTATTGGATGATTTAAAATGGGAAGAAATAAATAATGCAAAATTAGAAGATTGGCAAAAAACAGCTTCTGATTATGCCATGTATAGTGCTGAAGGACCAGATAAAATTATTAAACCTGCAGGTGAATGGAACTCGACTCGAATAATTTTTACACCTAAAAAGGTAGAACATTGGTTAAATGGAAAACTGGTTGTTTCCTTTGTTCCATGGTCTGATGATTGGTATAACAGAAAACAATCTGGCAAATGGAAAAACTCACCAGATTATGGGAGTTTTAAAAAGGGTTTCATTGGACTTCAAGACCATGATAGCCCACTTTGGTTTAGAGAGATTAAAATAAAAAAACTGTGAATAAAAGAACATTTATTAAAACTAGTGGAATACTTGCTTCAATACCTTTTTTAAGTTCCTTTGGTTGGGGGATTTTTGAATCAAAAAAGCTAAGAACAGCTCATATTGGCGTGGGCGGAATGGGAGCCGAGGACTTAAATAGAATTGCTTCTCACAAATCTGTTGATATTCACGCTTTGTGTGATGTGGATTCAAACAATTTAAATAAAGCTAAATCTTTATTCCCAGAAGCTAAAACCTTTTCTGATTATAGAGTAATGTTAAAAGAAATTGGAGATCAAATTGATGCAGTAATAGTATCAACACCAGATCATTCTCATGCTCCAGTATCTTTAATGGCTATGAATTTGGGCAAGGCAGTTTATTGCCAAAAACCTCTAACTCATCATGTTTCAGAGGCTAGAGAGATGGCAAGGTTAGCTAAGAAGAAAAAACTGATAACTCAAATGGGTATTCAAGTTCATTCATTTTATGATTATAAGTTAGCTACATTGTTGATTCAATCTGGCATAATTGGTAAAGTTAGTCGTGTTCGCGCATGGTCCCCAAAAAATTGGGGTTATGATGGGCCAAAACCCATTGAGTATGATCCTATCCCATCAAATTTAGACTGGAATTTATGGCTTGGAACTTCAAAAAAACATGGATATAAAAATAATATGTATCATCCTGGTAACTGGAGAAAGTTAATCGATTTTGGATGTGGAACTTTAGGAGATATGGGGGTTCATATTTTTGATACACCATATAATGCATTAGCACTTGATGTACCTAAAACAATAAAGAATGAGTGTAGGCAACCTAATGAATTTGGTTTCCCTGAAAAAAATAAGGTCACTTATGTTTTTCCAGGAACTGATTTCACCGAAGATGAGCTTAAGTGGGTTTGGTATGATGGAGTTGGATCCCCATCTAAACATGCAGATTTACAATTACCAGATAATGTTCAATTACATGACCAAGGAGCTATTTTTATTGGTTCAAAGGGGAGACTTTATTTACCGCACTTTATGAAAGAGCCAAAATTAATTGTTGATGGGAAATATAAACAGATTGATATTGAAAAGTTTAACATGGGAGTTCCAATTAGAAACTATGAATCAGAAAGCCCTAAACATTATCATGAATTTATAGATGCTTGTCTAGGTAAAGGAAAATGCTCAGCACCTTTTTCATATTCTTCAAAGCTTACTGAAACAATTCTTTTGGGTGTTATTGCTGGAAGGTTTCCAGGAAAAACATTGCATTGGAATAGTATTTTAGGAGAGTTTTTGGAGAAAGATGCTAATAAATTTATTAATGGTAGTTATCGAAATTTTTAGCTTTTTTGTAGCCAGGACCTGTAACAAATTTACCAGGATATAGATTAGTATGTTCACCATCTTCTATAACTGCTTGACCATTAACAATAACGTGTTCTATCCCTTCAGCAAATTGAATAGGCTTATCAAATGTTGCTTTGTCTTGGACAGTATTTGGATCAAAAACAACTATATCCGCAAAGAACTTTTCTTTTAATAAACCTCTATCTATTATACCTAGATTTGATGCTGGCAGACCACTTAGTTTTCTAATTGCCTCCTCAAGACTTAATAAATTTTCATCTCTTGAATATTTGCCTAAAACTCTTATGAAACTTCCAAATGCTCTTGGATGAGTTCTGAAACCTTTAGATGGATTTGAATAAGAACCAGCATCTGAACAAAATGAAACCCAAGGCAAACTTATTTTTTTCTTAATATTCTCCTCACTCATGCTAAAGTAAATGCATTGAATTCTACTATCATCTTCAATTATTAAATCAACTATAGTCTCTTCAGGACTTTGGTTTCTCATTTTCGCAGCTTCATCAATAGTTTTTCCCAAGTATTTTTTAGCCATACTTGATTTATTAAAACCAACCATTAGAATTCCTTTAGGATCTTGTTGTTTTAATTCTTTTCTAATATCCTCTAAGACTTTTTTTCTTGGAATTGGTTGTTGCATTCTATTAATCCAAGCTCTATGACCTCCTTCTTGAACCCAAGTAGGAATTACTCCTGTAAGACCTGTTGAACTAGCATTATATGTATAAATATCTGCAGTAATTTTTAATCCTCTTGCCCTTGCTTTTTCTACTTTATCAATAATTTCATCTAATAAATGCCAGTTGTTTTTTCTAGAAGCTTTTAGATGATATATCTCTGCTGGTATTTTTGCCTTTTCTGATATTGTTATTAACTCATCAAGGGCTTCAATTACCTTACTATCTTCATTGCGCATATGTGAGATATACATCCCTCCATAATATCCAGCAACCTCACTTAACGCTATTAATTCATCAGTATCTGCATAATCAGCAGGTGCATAAATTAAAGAGGAGCCAATACCCATAGCTCCTTCTATCATGCTTTCTTGAACAAGTAGTCTCATTTTATTTATTTCATCAATAGAAGCTTTTCTATTAGCATATCCAACTTCTTGAATTCTAACTGTAGTTGCACCTAAAAAAGAAGCTATGTTAGTAGAAACACCATTTGATTCTAACTTTTTCATTGCATCACCAAATGAAATATAATCAGGACTATCCTTTTTTCCCCTCGGACCTGGCGAATTACCTTCTCCAAAAACCTCAAGTGTAACCCCTTGTTTCAAATCACTTAAAGATCTACCATCATCTAATAAAGAGTTATATCCCCAACTTAACATATTTATAAATCCAGGAGCAACAGCTCTGTTTGTTGCATCAATAATTTTTTTTGCATTATACTTTTTTACTGGACCTACATATGTAATGTATTCCCCTTCGATAGCAATTGTTCCTTTATAGGGTTTTTCTCCAGAGCCGTCATAAATAGTTCCATTTTCAATAATTATATCACAAGTTGGAATTTCATTTTTACAGCTGTAAAGCAAAAAAAATATAGCGAATAAGTAATAGGATATCCTTTTCATAAATTTCTTATAAAATGAATTAATTAAATATATTAAAAATTAATAATAATATAGACCTTTTTATTTTTTGGAATAAATAATTAATATTTTAGGGAATTGAATTTTATATTTAAAATCAATTTTTTTCAAATTTAATGGATAAAAATTCATCCAAAGTTTTTTTTTATAAGGGTTTAAGAAAAATACAGAATTCTCTATATTTTTTCTTTTTCATAATCGCTTTACTTGTATTTTCATATTTAGCTAGAGATAATTTTAGTGAAGAAGAAGCTGATTATAGTATTTATAGCATGAGTTATGACACAAATATTTTACCTGACTCTCCTCGTGGACTCGAAATTAAATATGGTTATAGATTATTTATTGAGACCTCTCAAATGCTTGGTGTAAAATCAAAAGAAAACCCATATGTTGGAAATGCATTAAGTTGTAATAATTGTCATTTAAATGCAGGGACTCAGGCTTTTGCCATACCCTTAATAGGTGTTAATAAAAGATTTCCTCAATATAGGGGAAGAGAAAATAAAACAGGAAGTTTAGAGGAGAGAATTAATGGATGTTTCGAAAGAAGCATGAATGGTAAAAACCTTAAAGAAAACAGTAAGGAAATGAAAGCTCTTTTAGCTTATATGAACTGGTTAGGCAGATATGTTAAGGAAGATGAAATTATTAATGGAAAAGGGTTGCTTAAAATAAATTATCCTGATAGGGCTGTAAACTTAATTAATGGCAAGCAGGTTTTTGATAAACATTGTGTAGAATGTCATGGAGAAGATGGTCAAGGAGAAAAGATTGATAATTATACTTTTATGTATCCTCCATTATGGGGATCCAACTCATATAATAATGGAGCGGGAATGACAAGAGTTCTAACAGCTGCAATGTTTATTAAATATAACATGCCTCAAGGAACTACTTTTGATAATCCTGTTTTGACAGATGAAGAATCATATGATGTTGCTGGCTATATAAATCAACAATTAAGACCTGCCAAACTAAATCTTGAAGCTGATTTTCCAATTCGTGAGAAAAAACCCATGTCAACGCCATATCCTCCTTATGCAGATTCTTTCTCTCAAACTCAACATCAACTCGGACCATTTAAACCAATTTTTGAATATTACAAAAAAAATTATAATATTGAAAAAAACAAATAACACTTTAAATTAACTATTATGAATAAACAAAACTCTAGAAGATCATTTTTTGCAACTTTAGCACTTGGAGTTAGTGCCTCTGCTTTTCCAATGATGGTAAAAGAATTTGAAAAAATGGAATCAATTCCAGAAATTAATCATATTGACAGAAAAGATTCAGACGATTGGTTTAAAAAAATTAAAGGAAGTCATAGGATAGCATATGATGGGAGTACTCCTCACCAGACATTACCAATTGTGTGGAATTGGGCGTTTTATCAATCAAATAACCAAACAGGCTCACCTGATAGTGACATTACTGCAATGACTGTTCTTCGTCATACAGCTATACCATATGCGTTTAATTCAGATATTTGGAAAAAGTATCCCATTGGTAAGATTTTTGGTATAAACGACAATTCAACTGGAGAACCTTCTTTAAGAAACACTGTATATGAACCTCAACCGGGAGATTTACCTCTTCCTCAAGTTGAAGGCATTAAACGTTTACAACAAAGAGGAGCTCTTTTTTGTGTATGTAACCTAGCTATTAATGTATATAGTGGTGTTATAGCAAATCAAATGCAAATTGAACCTAAAGAAGTTTATAATGATATTATAGCAGGAATTCTTCCAGAGATACAACTTGTTCCATCAGGGGTATGGGCATTAGGGAGAGCTCAGGAAAATGGATGTGGTTACATTTTTGCAGGTAATTAAATTAAAAAAATGAAAAATAAATACTTTAGAAAATTAGCAGTAATCGCTTTTATTTTGTTTTTAACTAACACAAATGCTCAGAGTGAAGATATTAAAGTTGATTTTGACATAACTAGCTCTAGTACAAGTGTTCATAATACAGCTATAAGACATTTAACAGGGATGGCCAAAGCCTATCCCAACTCTAAATTCGAACTTGTTATGTATAGTGGTGCTGGAAAATTAGCAACATATGAAAACAAAGAGTTAGCAATGAAAGTTTCAAAAGTAGCTGCAATGGATAATGCCAGAGTGATTCTTTGTGAAGGAACCATGAATAGACTAGGTTTAAAAAAGGATGATCTTGTAACTGGAGTAGAGACTGTTCCAGATGGTATTTTGGAAATTGCAATTAAACAAGCTAAAGGGTGGGCATATATTAAGCAAGGACTAAATACGCCAAAATAAAAAAAGCCTTCCGTTTTAAAGGAAAGCTTCTCATCAGTCGCTATATCCATTATGGATTTTGCAACACACAACGAGGCAAATATACGTTATTTATAATATATACTGTCTATATATTTGATAATATTTTTTCCTCTACTTTGATGTTCAGTAAACCTACCTATTGAGGCTTTATTTACTGTTTTAAGATATTGAAGATTACTTAAAAATGTTTTATTGGTTGAATTGTCAGAGTAGTTTATTCTAACTTTTCCTTTTGGTTTTAAAAACTCAATATCATAAACAGTCATCTGATCAAATACATAAGGGTCAAAAATTATATTTAGTTGATCAAAAATTCTTCTACATAAATATTCTTCTCTTTCTCTTATAGACTCAATAAAAATATAGTGATCATTATAATCTAATAGTGTGTCTACTACTTTTTGATTTTTAATAAGAGTTAAATTCCCGGAGTTTTTAAGTTGGTCTATTGATGAATTATTAGCAAAAAACCTTGATGGTCTAGGAAGATATCTTCCATAATAATATAAGTCTGAGGAATTTTCTTCAAACTTTTTATTTTTGAAAATATAATAAATTGAATCAATTTGAACCTCTCTTATTTTTCTTCTTCTAATAATTGTATCTAACTCAGATATATCCTTATTAATATCATTTTTAAAAGAATTAATGAATTCTAATTCACGTTCATTTTTTGATAAGTCTTCCCTATAATTTTCTACAAAAAATCCTAGTGAAATTGCTAAGAATAGCATTATAAATTCTTTAAATAATTTCATTATTAATCAATTAAAACAAAATTAGATTTATTTTTTGTTTTTGAGTTAGTTCCAATATATATTAAATTCACCTTGTTCAGATTCCCAAATTTTATTAGCTGAATAAAACTCTAACATATTTTTTTTCATATAATAATTTTTAATTTATTGATAGACTCTAATATAGTCAACCTCCATTCTAGCTGACTCAAAGTTTGGGTCAATATTATTGTTTGTAAAATCTCCTCCCATGGCAACATTTAAAATAATAAAAAAAGGATGATGAAATGGCATAGAATTATCTAAAGAAACCTCATGGTATTTAATATCATCGACAAAAAACTGAATTTTTGATGATGTCCATTTAGCTTTATATATATGAAAAGCTGATGATGGATTTTCAATAGTTTGCTCACCTCTTAAAAAATAATGATTGCCATTTGAGTTTGGTAGATGAATCGCTGAAGAAACAAGTCCTGGAATACCATCACCATGCTCCATTATGTCAATTTCTCCACAAAATGGCCAGCCTATAGAATCAATATTTTCCCCTAACATCCAAAGAGCTGGCCATGTGCCTTGTCCTTCAGGAAGTTTAGCTTTTATCTCAATCATTCCATATTTGAATTCGAATAAATTTTGAGTAGTCATTCTTGCAGAAGTATAGCTTTTTCCTTGATATTCTTCTTTAAGAGCAATTATCTTAAGTACTCCATTTTCAACTATTGAATTGCTCCTTCTGTCTGTATAATATTGTACTTCATTATTCCACCAACTCCCATTATTAGGGGGGATGGTTTCTAAAAACCAATTGTTTGAGGATGGTGCACCATCTAAATCAAACTCTTCAGACCAAAGTAAATTTGAAAAATCTATATTATTATTTTCAGTTATCGATTGAGCAGTTGCATTATCCTTTTTTGAACATGAAATTGAAAACACTAATAATAGCAGTAAAAATTTTTTCATTTTATTTTTTATAGACACCAAATATATCAATAAGTTAAAGATTAGGACTTGAAAATTAAAATCATATTTATTAATCAAATAGATGTAAATAAATCAATTAAAGTTTAATCAGCAATTTTTAACATTTGTATCTTTGAGGATTACTTTACCCTTTATGATTTATAGGTTTATAGAAATAAAAGCTTTCACTTATAGGATTGGACTTGTTTTCATTTTTTATATGATCTCACGTTGGCTTTTTGCTTTTTTTAATTCGGATTTTATAAAAATTGATAGTTGGTATGAATTTTTTCTATTGTCAACGTATGGGCTAAAATTTGATTTAGCAGCGATTATATATATGCAAGGTGTTTTTATTTTAATGTCATTTATTCCAGGAAGACCTATTTATAAATCTTGGTATAAAACCACTTTAAAATTTTTTTATTTTACTGGAGCCTTTGTTGGCTTAGGACTTAATTTCATTGACTTTGCATATTATAGGTTTAACTTAATGAGAATGAATTCAAATGTTTTTGAAGTAATTGAGAATGAGCAAAATAAGGCAAAATTATTTTATCACTTTTTTGATGAATACTTATACTTGTTTTTTTTGTTTTTCTTTTTCTCAATATTATGGTTTTATTTATATAGGTTAGTTAAAATTGACATTAAGACAAGAAAATTTTCAAATTATTATTGGTATAAATCTACAGCTGTATTCCTTTTAATAATTTTTTTATGTGTTGGAGGTGTTAGAGGAGATTATAAGAAAAGTACTCGCCCTATTACACTAATTCATGCTATGGAAAATGTTGATAATCCTCAACATGCAGATTTCATATTAAATACTCCCTTTACAATAATAAGAACCTGGAGGAAAACAAGTTTTAAATTAACTAATAAATATTCCAAACAAGAGATAGAGCAAGTAATTAAACCTGAAAAAAATTATTCAAATAAAAATAATGATTCAATCAAACCGAATGTAATAATATTTATTTTGGAGAGTATGGGAAGAGAGTATTGGGGTAGTTTAAATAGGGAGAGGAAAATACCTAATTATAAAGGATATACACCCTTTTTAGATTCTCTTTCAAAGCATAGTTTAATTTTCACTAATTTTTTCTCCAATAGCAGAAAATCAATTCATGGAATGTCAGCTATACTTGCAGGAATTCCATCATTTGAAACAGCATATACTTCTTCAGCATATTCAAATCAACCTATTGAATCAATTGTTTCTGTTGTAAATAGCTTAGGATATGATTCATCATTTTTTCACGGTGCGCCAAATGGTTCCATGGGGTTTTTAGGCTTTTCAAAAACTTTGGGATTCAATAATTATTATGGTAAGGATGAGTATAATAATGATGATGATTTTGATGGATATTGGGGTATATGGGATGAACCTTTTTTAAACTATACAAAAAATATTATTGATAAAAAGAAAGAACCATTTTTTGCAACCGTATTTACTTTAACTTCTCATGAGCCATATATTATTCCTCAGAAATATGAAGATAAATTTGAAGGAGGATTTTTGCCAATGCATAAAACTGTTAGATACACAGATTTTTCAATTAAAAAGTTTTTTGATAGAGCAAAAACCCAGCCCTGGTTTGATAATACTATTTTTTTATTTACAGCAGATCATGGAAATCAAACGTATTATGATTATTATAAAAAAATTATAAATCGTTTTGCAAATCCATTAATGATATATTGGCCTAAAGGCACATTGAAAGGTGTTTCTGATCAGCTTTCACATCACATGGATATTTATCCAACATTAGTTGATTTAATAGGGTATGATAAGTCTTTTAGAAGTTGGGGACAAAGTTTAGTTTCTGAAAACCAAGATGAACCTTATGTAATAAACTACTTTGGCGGAGGAAGTTATTTTATAATGAATGAAGATTACATTGCTATTTCCAATGGAGAGAAAATAATTGGATTTTATGATTCAAAAGACAAAGATTTAGAAAACAACCTAATAAATAATTCAAATAATAAGATGAAAAAGTTAGCTTATAAATTTAATCTATTTCTGCAGAATTATATGAATAGAATTGTCAAAGGAGAAATGAAACTTGAAAATTCAGATGAATAAAAAATTATTTTTTATAATTAATCCTATTTCAAAGAGGAAAGCAAAATTATTAGAAAGTGAGATTAACAATTTTTTTTATTTAAGAAAGGAAGAGTTTATAATTCAAAAATCTAAAGATGCTAATGATTTAAAAAAGATAGCTTTAGAGGCTATTAATTCTAAACCAAATGTAATAATAGCTTGCGGTGGAGATGGAACAATCAATGAAGTTGGCCAATTAATAGTAGGATCAAAAATAAAGTTTGGAATAATTCCAATTGGTTCAGGGAATGGTGTTTCTAATCATTTAAAAATACCATATGATTTTAAAAAAGCTTTAGAAATTATTGTTTCTGATTCTTTAAAAAAAATGGATGTCGGGAAAATTGAAGACCGTTATTTTTTTAGTAATGTTGGATTTGGAATTGAAGTTGATTTCATAAAACATTATCAATCAAAAAATATTCATGGCTTAAGAGGTTATTTTCCTGCTTTTTTTAAATCATTTAGATCCTATACTGCCCCTAATTTTGTAATTGAGTTAAATAACAGAAAAACAACAATTACACCCTATGTGTTAATTCTAGCAAATATAAATGAGCAAGGATACGGAATAAGCATAACACCAATGGCTAAATCAGATGATGGTATTCTAGATTTGATAATGATAAAAAAAACAAAACCTTTTGTTTTACTATATTATATAATTAAAATCTTATTAGGTATAATGCCTAAGAATGAACAAAATATAACTCGTAGTAAAACAAAAAAGGTTAAGTTATTCTCGAAAAATAATGATATAAATGTTCAAATTGATGGAGAATTTTTTCTTTATAATAAAAGTGAGTTAGAAATATCCATTAACTCTGAAACCATAGATGTTTTATGCCCATAATACTATTAAATAAATATTTAAAATAATGTTACTTTTATCCTATCTTCTTAATTAATTAAAAATGACATTGGAAATAGTTATCGTTTTTTTGAGTTTATTGATATTATTCTTAATCTATTTAGTATATAATTTGAAGAAAAATACAAACTCTAATTTGACCACTGATCTTATAAGGTTTTCAGAGACTTTAACAAATCAAATCCAAGATGTAAGAAAAGAAATTGATTCTAATTCCAAGGAAAGCAGAACTGAAATAGAATCTAAGTTGAAGGAAATAAATAAACAAATACATGATTTTACCAAATCATCTGCAACTAATATGACAAATCAGTTTGATAAATCAAATAAGGTTATTAGAGATGTAACAAGTGAGCTGGAAAAAATAAAGGGGACAAACGAACAAGTACTCAGTTTCGCCAATCAGATGAAAACTCTAGAAAAGATTCTTGGAAATCAAAAGCAGAGGGGAATTTTCGGGGAAATGCAACTTGAGAATCTTTTAGCAAATGTACTTCCTCCAGAACTTTATCATATGCAATATTCATTTAAAAACTCTGAGTCAGTTGATGCAATTGTTAGAGTAAATGAATATATAATTCCTATTGATGCTAAATTTTCTTTAGATAATTATAATAAAATGATTGAATCATCTAATAAAGATGAGTTAGAAGACTTAGAGAAGAAATTCAAATCAGATATAAAAAACAGAATAGATGAGACCGCAAAATATATTAGACCAAATGAAGGAACTGTTGATTATGCCTACATGTTTATTCCTGCAGACGGATTATACCAGGATTTATTAAATAGCAGGGTAGGATCATTAAAGATTAATCAGCAGGACCTTGTTTCTTATGCCTTTCAAAAAAAGGTTATGATAGTCTCACCAATGAGTTTGTTTCCTATGCTTCAGGTTACAAATAAGGCATTAAATAATATGAAAATTGAGGATTCTATTAACGATGTTTTAAAAAATGTAGAAAAATTATCTAATCATTTGAACGCATATAAAACTTATCATGAAAAATTAGGCAATACATTAGGAACAGCTGTTAACCATTATAATGATAGCTCAAAAGAATTCAAAAAAATAGATAAAGATGTGATTAAAATATCATCAGGAAATTCTCAAATAAATATCCAAACAGAAATTGTTGATAAGCCTAAAATAGAAAATGAATAAAACTATCTATTATATTATTAAGAAATTTTATTTGATAATTGTTTTTTTAAGCTCTTACGGCATTCAAGCCCAAACGGCATATGAAATAATGAAAATTGCAGATAATAGAGTTCGTGGAAATTCATCATATGCCGAAATAACAATTACAATTGTCCGACCTAAATGGCAAAAGAAAATGAGTTTGAAAAGCTGGAGTAAAGGCAATGATTATTCAGTTTCTTTGGTGAAAAGTCCAGCAAAAGAAAAAGGAACAGTGTTTTTAAAGAGGAAAAAAGAAGCTTGGAATTATTTACCTACTATTGAAAGAACAATTAAACTCCCTCCATCTATGATGACCCAGAATTGGATGGGTACGGATTTCACAAATGATGATTTAGTAAAGCAATCTTCTATGGTTGTTGATTATACGCATAAGATTATTGGATCTGAAATAATTGAAGATTTATCGTGTTGGAAATTGGAATTGCTTCCAAATGAACAAACAACTGTTGTTTGGGGTAAATTAATAGTATGGATTGATAAAAGTGATTATATGCAATTGAAAACAGAATTTTATGATGAGGATTTGGAAATAGTAAATAGAATGGTGGGTTCTGAAATAAGAGAATTTAATGGTAAAAAATTACCATCAAAATTAGACTTTTATCCTTTAGATGATCCAGGAAATAAAACTATTATAGAATATGATGTATTAAACTATGGCATCTCAATTCCTCAAAATTATTTTTCAATTCAATATGTTTCAAGATTAAAATAGTATATGCTTATTAAGATTGCTTGGAGAAATGTCTGGAGAAATAAAAGAAGAAGTTTTATTACCATAGTTGCAATATTCATCGCTGTTTTTTTAGCTATAATTCTTAGGTCTTTGCAATTAGGGATGTATGATAATATGATAAACAATGTTGTAGGATCATATACTGGGTATATTCAACTACATAGTAAGGGATATTGGGAGGACAAAACTATTGATAACGCATTTGAATTTGATCAAGCAACTTTGTTAAATATTCAAAAAATTGATGGGATTGCTTCCATTTTAAAAAGAGTTCAAACAGGGGCTCTTTCTTCATATAAAGATTTATCCAAATTTGTCTATATAAATGGAATAGAGCTTGATAAAGAGCAAAGGCTTACTGATTGGAACAAAAGATTGATTGATGGAAAACTTTTAACTAATGATAGTAAGTCTATAATTGTAGCAAAGGGAATTGCAAAATACTTTAATTTAAAAATAGGAGATACACTTATTTTTATTGGACAGGGATATCATGGAATGCAAGCAGTGGGTGCTTATCCTGTTGAAGGGGTAATCGATATGAAAAACCCGAGCCTTAATAATTATAGTGTTTTCATGAATCTTCAAACTGCTCAGGATTTTGTTTCAGCGTATAATCTAATTACTAATTTAATAGTTGATAAAGAACAATATTTTGATGAAAACAAAATAGTTGAGGAGATTAAATCTAATATAAACACCCAATATAATGATGTAATGACATGGAAGGAAATGACTCCAGAGTTAGATCAATTAATTGAAGCTGACAGTGCTGGGGGTATTTTGATAATAATGATTTTATATATGATAGTTTCTTTTGGAATTTTTGGAACTGTTTTGATGATGACCCAAGAAAGATTTTATGAGTTTGGTGTTTTAATTTCTATTGGAATGAAAAAATCTAAACTTATAATTACTTTGATTATTGAGACCATTTTTTTATCATTTATTGGAATTATGAGTGGAGTTATTGCTTCAACACCAATTATAAACTATTATCATTATAATCCATTGACTTTGTTTGGAGCCGGAGCAGAACAATTAGAGGCTGCTGGCTTTGAACCAATTATACCAATGATGAATACCTATGATATTGCCCTAGCACATTCATTAATAATTTTTTGTATCTCCATAATAATATGTATTTATCCTATTTTTATTATTTGGAGACTTCAACCAATAAAAGCAATGAAAAGATAAAATGGGAGTGATTATTAAAATAGCATGGAGAAATGTTTGGAGAAATAAACTCAGAAGTTTAATTGTTATAACATCTATCATCTTAGGCCTTTGGTCTGGATTATTTATGATAGCCATGAGCAATGGTCTGAATGAGCAGAGAGTTCAAAGTGCTATTGACACTTATTTATATCATGTTCAAATTCATAACCCTTCTTTTGAATATAATCTAGATATAAATAGTGTAGTAATAGATTCAGAAAAAGTTTTTAATGAGTTAGAAAATAATAGTTTAGTAAAAGAATTTAGTGATAGGATTATTCTTTCTGCAATGGCATCTACTGCTCATGGTAACCAGGGTATAAAGCTTGTTGGAGTTGATCCTGAAAAGGAAAAAATTATCTCTAATATTAATAGAAGTGTTATCAAAGGCAATTATTTTTTCAACTCAAAAAGTAAGCCTGTAATAATAGGCAAGAAATTAGCTGATAATTTGAAATTGGATTTAAAAAGAAAATTATCAGCAACATTTGTTGACAAAAATGGAGATATTCAAAGATTTAGATTTAAAGTTGAAGGAATTTTCAAAACCCCTAATTCTATTCATGATGGTGGAAATATTTACGTGAAAAAAGAAGACTTACAAGAACTATTTACAGATAAATCTATTACACATGAAATTATAGTTTTATGTAATAAAATTGATGATTCATCTATTTTAAAAGAAAATCTTCAAAATATTTTTCCAACTAATAAGATAGAAACATGGAAAGAAATTGCACCTGAATTAGGCTCAGTTCAAGATTTAATGATTTGGTTTTTCCTTATTTTTATGAGCATTATACTTATTGCTTTATCTTTTGGAATTGCTAATATTATGCTTATGGCAGTTTTGGAAAGAAAAAGAGAGCTAGGAATGTTAATGTCAGTTGGCCTAAATAGAAGTAAAGTTTTTTTAATGATTGTTATTGAAACTATTTTCATCTCATTTGTTTCTTTGCCTATAGGAATTATATTGGCATACCTTATGATTTCTTATTATGGTCAAGTTGGGATTGATTTGTCAATTGTATCTGAAGGATTAGAAGCTTTTGGAATGAAATCAATACTTTATACTAAACTTCAAGGTGATTATTATATTTTAATTACTATACTAACAGTATTTGTAACACTTATTTCATCCTTATTACCAGCAAGAAGAGCACTTAAATTAGATCCTGCAGAAGCTGTAAGATCACTATAAATAAATTTTTTATGAATGTAATTGAAACTAAAAAACTTTCTAAATTTTATAAACAAGCAGACCAAGATGTAAAAGCATTGAATAATGTTAGCATTAAATTTCAAAAAGGAGAGTTCACAGCTATTGTTGGCCCATCGGGATCAGGTAAAACAACTTTTTTAAATTCTATTGGAGGCTTAGACTCACCGAGTTCTGGTAAAGTATTTATTGAAAGCAATGAAATTACTAAACTAAATTCAAATCAACTTATAGACTTTAGGTTAAAAAATATTGGGTTTGTTTTTCAATCATATAATTTAATTCCAGTACTTACTGCTAAAGAAAATGTTGAATTTATTATGTTGATGCAAGGAATTGTAAAATCTGAAAGAAATAAGCGCTCTATAGAGTTATTAGATTCTGTAGGAATGAAAGAGCAGTTAAATAGAAGACCAAATCAATTATCAGGAGGTCAACAACAAAGAGTAGCTGTTGCAAGAGCATTGGCTTCAAAACCAAAATTTGTTTTAGCAGATGAGCCAACAGCAAACCTTGACTCATCATCAACATCAAACCTATTGGATATTATGAATAAACTTAATAAGGAAGAAAATATGACATTCATTTTTTCTACTCATGATCAAAGAGTGATTGAGAGGGCTAATCGAATTATTACATTAGAAGATGGTAAGATACTCTCAGATGTTAATGTTAAATAAAATTCAATTTGAGATATTTACCATTTTTTATATTACTAATATTTTTAAATAGCTTATCACTCAAAGCTCAAGAAGAATCTGAAATTAGTATAAAGGATAATATAAGTTTATCAGGCTATATAAGGTATATGAATTCTTCATCTGTAATTAATTCAGATTCAATAATTTCAGATAATTTAATACACAATCGTTTAAGACTAAAATTAGATTTTACTCCAAAATTAACAGGAGTTTTTGAGATGAGAAATAGGGTTTTTTTTGGAGAGGCAACGAATTTAAATCCTAACCTAGGTAAAATTTTAGATAATGATATTGGAAATATAGATCTTTCTATAGTATCATACGATAGAAGAACACTTGTAGTTCACTCAATTTTTGATAGAGCATACTTTAAGTACTCTTCTGAAAAATGGGAACTTAGAGCAGGAAGGCAAAGGATAAACTGGGGTGTTAATTTAGCATGGAACCCTAATGATTTATTTAATGCTTATAGTTTAATTGATTTTGATTATCAGGAAAGAGCTGGAGTAGATGCTTTAAGACTTCAATATTTTATTGGTGATTTATCAAGTTTTGAAATTGCAATTCAACCTGGAGAAAATTTAGACAAATCTATCATGGCTGGATTATGGAAATTTAATTTATCAGGAAATGATTTTCAACTTCTTTTCGGCAATTATTATAAGGATTTGGCATTGGGATTGGGCTGGACTGGTAACATTAAAAATGCTGGATTTACACTGGAAAGCACTTATTTTACTCCAAGAAAAAACATGATTTATTCTCCAGCTGTTTTAAGTTCTTCAATATCATTTGATTATTCTACAAAAAAAGGTATATATATTAACACTTCAATACTTTATAATAGTTTGGGAAGTGACAAAAGTTCTAGCTCAGAGAATTTATTTGGATCATTTTTATCAAATATTTCAGCTAAAAACCTCATGCCTTCAAGACTTACATATTTTACACAAATTAGTGGAAATTTCACCCCGGCATTAAATGGATCTTTAGCAGCTTTTTATATGCAAGGAGAACAGATGTTGCTAATTATGCCGTCTGTTTCATATGAAATAAAAGAAAATTTAGATGCTATGGTACTTGCACAATCGATTTATAATGAAATAAACAAGAAAACTAGTCCAATGGGTCTAGGTACATTTTTTAGAATAAGCTATAGCTTTTAGTCTAACTTAAAAAAGCCTTAAATATAAATACCTAAGGCTTTTTAAGTGTGGTACCTCCAGGAATCGAACCAGGGACACATGGATTTTCAGTCCATTGCTCTACCAACTGAGCTAAGGTACCATTTTCAAGGTGGAGCAAATATATAAGGCTTTTTAGATTAGAGCAAATCATTACGAATAAAATTGTTTTGGTAATTTTGAGTAATATTTAGATTGTATAATATGAATTTTATCCTTGATATAGGGAATAATTTTTCAAAGTTTACAGTTTTTGAATCAAATCAAATAGTTGGTTTTGGAACATGGGATAGTAATCAAATAATTGATGAATTTGATAATTGGATTCAAAAAAATAAAAAATGTGACTATATTATAGTTTCTGATGTAAAGGGCATAAACACTTCACTTTTTGAAGATAAGGCAAAATGTAAAGTTGTCTGGGCTTCACCTAAATTAAAATGGCCATTTAAAGTTAAATATAAAACAACTGAAACCATTGGTGTAGATCGTTTAGGACTGGCAGCTGCAGCTGTTACAAATTATCCTAATCAAGATTGCTTAATTATAGATTTGGGCACTTGTATAACTTATGATTTCATTGACAGAAATAAATTATACTATGGAGGAGCTATTAGTCCAGGATTAATTATGAGATATAATAGTTTAAATTCACAGACTTCTATGTTGCCAAAACTAGAATTTAAGATTCCCGATAGTATTATTGGGGAATCTACAACTGAAAGTATACATTCTGGTATATTTAATGGAATTGTTGGAGAAATTAAAAACCATATTCTTGAGTATCAAAAAATATTTGGAAATATAATTATTATTTTAACAGGTGGGGATGCTGATAAGTTGTCAAACCAAATAAAAAATGGGATATTTGCAAACTATAAATTTTTTGCTAAAGGATTACATGCCGTATTAGAATTGAACAAATTAAAAAATTGAAAAAAATAATTCTTTTACTTTTTATTTTGACTAACCTACAATCATTTTCACAAATAGGCACAGGTTCACCATACTCATTTATTGGATTTGGTGAAACAAATTTTAAGGGAAACCACTTAAATAGAGCTATGGGAGGTATTGATGTGTATATAGATTCAATTCACCCTAATATTAAGAACCCCTCTAGTTATGGAGCTTTGAAGGCAACCACATATTCAGTTGGGGTTAATTATCGACAAAATAATATTGAGGATGAAATAAATAGACAAAAAATTACATCTTCTTCAATTGATTATATTGGTGTTTCTATTCCAACAAAAAGATTTGGATTTGGGTTTGGTATTTTGCCATATAGTTCAGTGGGATATCTTTTAGAAGATTTAAATGAAAATGATCAAACAAATAAAATTAATAGGTTTACAGGTGAAGGTGGCTTAAACCAAGCATTTTTAAATGTTGGTTTTAAAGTTATTGATGGTTTAAATTTAGGTATTTCATCAAATTATGGTTTTGGAGATATTACATATAGAAAGAGTCAAGTAATTGAAGGAGTATCAAATGGGACTTATTCTGAAAGCAATTCCAGCTTATCAGGAATTAGCTTTAAATTCTCTGCAAACATCACTATTCCGATTAAAAAACTACAATTTTATACTATGCTTGGCTATATACCAGAAGCAAAATTAACATCAAGAAATATTGAAATAATTTATACAAGATCAATTATAGGCGGTCTAAGTGAATTGGGAGATATAGAAGAAACTGATTTAAAATCAAGTGGGCTAGATGAGACATACTTTACTATTCCCAAAGCTATTTCTATAGGTTTTGGTATTGGTAAGAATAAAAAGTGGTTTGTTGGAGGTCAATTAGATCAGGTAAATTCAACTAGTTTTAAAAATCAATTCATAAATCAACCAAATGTTAGTTATCAAAAATCAAATAAAATAAGTGCTGGAGGCTTTTATATACCTGAGTTTAGTTCAATAACCTCTTATTGGAAAAGAGTTGTTTATAGATTTGGATTTAGATCAGAAAACAAAGGGTATTTAATAAATAATCATTCAATTAAAGAAAATGGCATTACTTTTGGTGTTGGTTTACCAATGGCAGGTTATTCAAACACAAATGTTACTTTTGAATTTGGCCAGCTAGGAACCAAAAAAAATAATTTAATTAGGGAAAATTTTTGGGCATTACGTTTGGGATTTTCTCTCAATGATATATGGTTTATAAAAAGAAAGTATAATTAATTATAAAGGAATGGATATTATAAGAAATATTAAAATAATATGTTTTTTGTCTTTTGGATTTATCTATGGACAATCCGATGATGAGAAAATTGTAGAATGCAAACAAAATTTGTCAATTTTTTCGGAATCTGCTAAAATAAAAAACTATGATGCTGCTTATGATACTTGGAAAGCTGTCTTGGAAGCATGTCCAGATTTACATTTAGCTATTTATACTTATGGTGAAAAGATTTTGAAACATAAAATAAAAACTGCTCAGGTTTCAGATAAAAAAGCTATAACTGAAAATTTACTTTCATTATATGATAAGTGGTTGATTTACTTTCCTAAAAAAAGAGGTGTAAGTAGAGTAGGTAGTATTTTAAGTACAAAGGCTCAAGCTTTAATCGACTACAAAATGGCAGATAATGCTACTATTTATGATGTTTTTGATCAAGCATATAAAAAAGATGTTTCTAGTTTCACTAATCCTAAAGGGCTATATAATTATTTTGATACTTTATACAAGCTATATAAATCAGGTGATTCTGGAGTAACTATGGAAAATTTATTTAATAAGTACGAAGAAATTTCTGAAAAATTTGAACGTGAATCTATTAAACTTGCAAAAAAGTTAGATATAATTCTGATTAAAGAAGAAGAGGGAACTCCACTAAGTAAAAAAGAGACAAAAAACAAAAGAGTTTATGAAGTTAATTCAAAAGCAATTGGCGCTTTTAAATCAAACTTAGACATTATTATTGCACTAGAAGCAACCTGTAAAAATTTAATCCCATTATATAAAGGTAATTTTGAAAAAAACAGTAATGATGCCCTTTGGTTGAAACGAGCTGCAAGTAGAATGGATAGTAAAGAGTGTTCTGATGATCCTTTTTTTGTAACTCTTGTTGAGGCTTTGCATAATTTAGAACCATCAGCAGACTCTGCTTATTATCTGGGATTACTAAATGATAAAAGTGGAAACAGTAAAGAAGCATTAAGGTATTATGAGGAATCTATTTCTCTAGAAACAGATAGATATAAAAAGGCAAAAATATTGTATAAAATTGCTGTAAAGTTTAAAAAGAGTGGACGTAAATCTCAATCTAGAAGTTATGCGCAAAAAGCTTTAAGGAATCAACCCTCAATGGGTAGAGCATATTTATTAATTGCCAGTTTATATGCTAACAGTGCTAATGATTGTGGAGATACTCAGTTTAATAAGCGAGCTATATATTGGCTGGCAGCTGACATAGCTAGAAAAGCAGGACGAGTAGACGCTTCAGTAAAAAAATTGTCAACTAAAACTGCAAAAAGCTATATGGGGAGAGCTCCAAGCAAAACGGATATTTTTACCGAGGGCAATGAAGGAAGTATGATTAAATTTAATTGTTGGGTTGGAGCTAGTGTCAAAGTCCCAAAATTATAATGACAAAAAAGATAACCATATATAAAAATTGGGTTATTGTTTTATCAATAACCCTTTTTTGTTCATGTATTGATAATACTGAAGCATTAATAGATTTAAATTCTTTCAAAGATCAACCGGTTGGAACTGCTTTTGATATAAGATTGGTATATACTGATTCATTAAGAATTTCAGCGGTATTAAGTTCGTCAAAGCATGTCGATTATACTAATTTACCTTTTAAATATTCAGAATTCCCAGAAGGCGTTAATGTTATTTTTTATGATAAAGATAATGATGAAAATGAGGTAAGAGCTGATTATGCAATACTTTATGAATCAACTAAACTTGTTGATTTGCAAGGAAATGTAATATTAAAATCCAAAAGTGGTGCTGAATTAATTACAGATCAATTATTTTGGGATTCAGATAATGATTGGATGTTTACAGAAAATGAATTCATTTATAAAGATGTAGATTATGAAATAAATGCAATAAGATTGGACACAAATAAAGAATTTACTAAATTTAAGACCGGTGAGCTCACTGGGAAAATATCTGTGAAAGAAATACAAGATAGTATCAAATAACCATGAAAAATCTGATTATATCCGAAATATTATATTGGGTAATTGCTGTGATTTCTACTTTTCAAGTTTTTAAACTTTGGCCATTTAATAAAGAAAGAGCCTATATTTTTATTTTTTTTGGTGTTTTATCTGTTTTTATGGCTCTTTTTAGAAGACATTACAGAAACAAATATGCTAATAAGAATTCTGATAATCTATAAATGTTAGACTCAGATATTGTTATTATATGTGCTTTATTACTTTCAGCCTTTTTTTCAGGTTTAGAAATAGCATTTGTTTCTTCAAACAGATTATTTCTTGAAATACAAAAAAAACGTGTAGGCTTTAGTTCAAGATTACTAAAAAATTGCACCAAAAACCCATCAAAATTTATTGCTACGATGTTAGTTGGGAATAACATTTCTCTTGTAATTTATGGCATATTTATGGGAGATAGAATATTAGGTTTTTTATTTCCAGAATCAATGAGCAATTCAAATTTTGAATTTGATATTTTACTTTATCAAACAACTATTTCTACAATAATCATTTTAGTAACTGCTGAGTTTTTGCCAAAAGTCTTTTTTCAATTATATTCACACAGATTAATTACCCTTTTTGCTATACCTGCTGCATTTTTCTTTTACCTATTTAATCCAATAACTACTGCTATAATTAAATTAAATGATTGGATTTTAAATTACATATTTAAAATCCAAACTAATCAGGTACAGCTGTCTTTTTCTAAAATAGAATTAGGTGATTATATTGAGGATCAAATAGAAAGCTTTAAGAATAAAGAAGGAATTGATTCAGAAATTCAAATATTTCAGAATGCACTTGACTTTTCAGCTCTTCGCTCTAGAGAGGTTATGGTTCCGAGGACAGAGATAATTGCTGTTGAGCAAAACACAACATCTGATGAGCTTAGAGAAATTTTTATTGAAACAGGACTATCTAAAATTCCAGTATATAGAGAATCTATTGATAATATAGTTGGATATATACACGCTTTTGAAATGTTTAGACAACCAAAAAAAATCAAAGATATTATTTTACCAGTTTCATTTATTCCTGAACCTATGCCAATAAATAAAGTTCTTGAACTTCTTTCTAAGCAGAGAAGGAGTATGGCAATAGTTTTAGATGAATATGGAGGCACATCTGGTTTAATAACCATTGAAGATATAGTAGAAGAATTGTTTGGTGAGATTGAGGATGAACATGACCATATAGATCATACAGAAAAACAACTTTCCCAAAATAAGTTTGAATTTTCTGCAAGACTTGAGGTAGATTATGTTAATCAAAATTATGAACTTGAAATAATTGAAAGTGATTTATATGAAACCCTTGGAGGATGGATTGTTCATCATACTGAGAAAATACCAAAAAAAAATGACATAATTACCATTCAAAATTTTAGGCTAAAAGTTCTTGAAGTTTCTTCAAATAAAATTGAAAGAGTTTTGTTGGAAAAATTAATTGACAATTAAAGATTATAATTTTTCTATTAATAAATAATCCTAATATTTTTATAAACGTTATGGATATTGTAAATTCGCACCGATTTAAAACTTAAGATTATTATGGCTATACTTGGTCAAATAAGACAGAGATCATTCTTTCTGATTTTAGTTATTGGAATGGCTCTTTTTGCTTTTGTTATTTCTGGAGTTTTTACAAATAATGCTGGAAATAATAATCCAACAGGCCCCATAGCTCTAATTAATGATGAGGAAGTTGATGTTGACTTATTTAGATTTAATGTTGATCAGGCTGAAAGAACATATAATTATTCTAGATTACAGGCAGTTTCATTAGTATGGGATCAAACTATTCGTAATTCCATTTTGAATCAAGAATTTGACATTTTAGGGATTGATGCTGGAAAAGCTCAATTGGAACAAATTATTAGTAGTAATGATTCTTTTCTTAATGACACTAGGTTTTTAAATGAATCTGGATTTTTTGATTTTGGATTGTTTACAAATTTTCTTGTTGATTTGAGAACCAATAATCCCGAATCATATGAAAATTGGAAATTACAAGAACAAAAAATAATTAGTATTGCAAAAGAAAGAATTTACCTTGACTTAATTAAGTCTAGTGCTGGATTTACTGAAGTTGAAGGCAAAGCAGCATACCATATAGAAAACGATAAAATATCAATTGAATATTTACAATTACCATTTAATATTATTGAAGACAGTTTAGTTTTTGTTTCAGATAATGAGATAAAAAAATATATATCCGATAATTCTGATCAGTATAAGAGAGATGAGACCAGATCTCTTCGATTTGTTTTTTTTCCAGAAGTTGCGACTGATCAAGATATAAGTGATCAACGAAATGAGTTAGAATTAATTATTAATGATCGCATTGAGTATAATGATGTTTCTAAGTTAACAGATACTATTGTTGGATTTAAAAATACTTTTGATATTCTTGATTTTGTTGATCAATATTCAGCAATTCCATTTGATTCCGTTTATCAACCTAAAGGAAGTCTTTCTTCAGAATATGCTGAAATAATTTTCAATCTTAAAACTGGAGATGTTTTTGGACCATACAAGGATGGTGATAATTTAAAGCTAACTCGTTTTATGGACCGAAAAAAAGGAGGATCTTTAAGAGCAAGTCACCTACTTATTGCTTATAAAGGTGCTACTGGTTCAACAAATCAAGTAACAAGATCAAAAGAACAGGCTAAACAAAAAGCGAAAAAATTATATAGTCAAATAAGAAATAATCCCAATATTTTTGAAAATTTGGTAAGAGAAAATTCAGATGGACCATCTAAATCTTTAGGTGGGGATTTAGGTTTTTTTCAAGAAGGATATATGGCAAAAGAGTTTTTTAATTTTGTAAATAAAAATAGAATAGGAAAGGTTGGATTAGTAGAAACTGAATTTGGTTTTCATATAATTAAAATTACTGATAAAGAAGACATTGTATTAACAGCGAATATAATTCAACCTATTATTCCTTCAGAAAATACAGCTAACTCTGTTTTTAAGACTGCAACAACTTTTGAAATGGAAGCGATTCAATCTAATCCTGAAAAATTTAAATCTATTGCTGAAGACAAAAAAAATGAAGTACAAGAAGTAATGTATGTAAATGCTTTAGATGAAAACCTTCCAGGATTATTTGAACAAAGACCTATTGTTCAATGGGCTTTTGATGATGAAACTGAATTAGGTGATATTCGTAAGTTTAGCATTTCTTCTGGTGGTTATGCTGTAGTCCAATTAACAAAGATTAGGGATGATGGTATTGCTCAGATTGAAGAAGTAAGATTTGAGATTAGTGAAAGACTTAAAAATCAAAAAAAAGCTGAATTAATTGAAAAGAAATATAAAAACTTTAAAAATCTTGAGCTACTATCAGAAGCTTCCAATCAAGAAATTCAATCAGCTTCTGCTTTAACTCAAATAAATGCTGTAATTGCAGGTGCTGGTCAAGAGCCCTATATTATTGGTGCTGCATTTGCTCTTGATATCAATCAAACATCTGAATTAATTACTGGTCAAAATGGTTTATATATGATTAGATTATTAAATAAAGATTTAGCGATTGATTTGGCAAATTATTCAGCTTATTCAAATACACTTAAGAATGCTGAAAATAATAGGATAAACACAGCAATATATGATGCTTTGAAATCCTCCGCATCAATTGAAGACAATAGATCTTTATATTATTAAATTTATTAAAACTCCTTAATTATTTCTTGATATTTAAAGCCTGTTTTTAGGTTTTTATTTATAAAATAATCTAAAGAATCTTTTGGTCCAGCAGCTAGAAAAAAATCTCCTCCCCAAGCCCCTAAATTTTTTACAGTTCCCTTATAATCTGGGAATTTTGATTTTAGAGGTTTTTTATTTAATAATGAGCCAATTAGATTTTCATGATAATCAATTAATTTTGAGAAATCTTTTAAATTAGCACATTTTAAAAATTCAATTGATAAATTAGAAATATCATCAATGATATTTGAACTAATCTTAGACTTATTATTAAATTCTTTTATTTCCAATTGAGTATTTTGCTTTTTGTTTTGATATATAAAAAAAAGATATTCCTTAAAGCTTGGAGAAAAATTAACAGGAACTATTTTGTTATTTGTTTTATGTTTTGAAAATAAAATTGAAGAATTATTTTGAGCACAAGCAATATCATATCCACTTCCTCCAAATGATTTATTTAATATAAAATATGGATTAACATTTGCCCATTGGGAAATATTATTTATTAATGTAGATGAAGTGCCTAATCCCCAATTAAAATCAAAGGTTAGATTTGTTCTCACAGTTTTTCCTGAAATTAAGAAGTTTGGATTAATTTCTTTACAAATTTTAAGTATTTGTATTAGTTTAAGTGTTATCGCCTCATCAGTTGTTTCTATAATATCTAATTTTTTAATATTTAATATACATTCAAACCAGATTTTTTTGTCTGAGTTTAAACTAGTCCATTTTATAATGTTATTAGAATTATTTATGACACATAAATCTTGTCCCATTTTAGTTGGTAATCCTATAGCTTTTGCTCCTTTTGTTATAACATATTCTCCACAAAGTAAAATTTTTCCATTACTATAGAAACGTTTCATAATAGCTATATTTTTAGAAAATTTCTTACATTATTGAAATTCACAATATTATTCTTAAAATGCTCTAAAGCTTTTATTTTTTGACTTTTTGTTGCATTTAATTGATTTAAAATGTTAAGAAGATGCATTTTCATATGACCTTTCTGAATTCCTGATGTTATTAAAGAACGAATAGCTGCAAAATTTTGTGCTAATCCTGCAACAGAAATAATCTCCATTAATTCTCTTGAATTTGGATTATTCAATAGATTCAAAGACCAATTTACAAGGGGATGAAGTTTAGTTAATCCTCCAACGGTTCCAATTGATATTGGAAGAGTTATTTCTAAATTAAAAACATTGTTTTTTATGTATGCTGAACTGAGACTTTTATAGACACCATCTTTTGAAGCATAAGAATGAACTCCAGCTTCAATAGCCCTGAAATCATTACCAGTAGCTAATGCTAAGGCGTCAACTCCATTCATAATTCCTTTATTATGTGTAACGGCCCTGTATGGCTCTTTATTAGCAATATTTACAGCTTGAATAAACTTATCTGCAAATTGTTTTGGAGATATATTTTCATTATCATTAAGATCATCAACTGAACATTTAACCCACGATTTAACAAGGCAATTAGGAACATAGTTTGACATAATACTCATTATTATTTCAAGTTCTTTTTCATTTTGGGTAAAACCCTCATATTGTTTAGCAAATTTTTTTAAACTGAAGGCCATCTTTTCTAGGCAAGAATTTATATAATTTGCCCCCATTGAATCTACTGTATTAAAAGTCACAGAAATTTGAAAATATGTAATTATATCAAAAGTTTTATCTACCAAATCTATTGAGAGAATTCCCCCACCTCGATTGTTCATGTTGGTTGAAATTTTCTCACAAGATTTATGAAGAAGTTTTTTGTGTTGATTAAAAAAAGAGACAAGATTATTTTTCTTCCCATTAAAAAGAAAATGAATTTGACCAACTTTTTCTATTCCTAAAACTTTTGATTTAAAACCTCCACGACTACTCCAATATTTAGCTGCATTTGCTGCTGCAGCTACTACAGAACTTTCCTCAATTGCCATTGGTAAAGTATAGTTTTTACCATTAATTATAAAATTTGGGGCTACACCCAATGGAATATAGAAATTAGAAAGAGTGTTTTCAATAAATTCATCATGTTTATTTTGAATTTCTATATTTGAATTCCAATAATCTCTAAGTGTATTTTTTGCCTTTTGTGGGTCATTAAAATAAGTATTTGTTACCCAATCTATCTTTTCAATTTTACTTAATTTAGAAAATCCGGAAATTTGCTTTTTCATTTATATAATTTCATTTTCAAATATATGTAATTTCATTTTCAACATTATAATAAATTAAAATTCTCAGTCTATAAAAATGATTACTTTTATTATTAATAATTCTTAATATGAACAATCAACATCATTTAACTAAAACAAATCAAATGACTATTTTAGGTCATCCAATTGGATTATATATACTGTTTTTAACTGAAATGTGGGAAAGGTTTTCCTACTACGGAATGAGAGCAATTCTAGTGCTCTATATAGTTGCTGAAGTTGGTGTTGAAAATTCAGGATTAGGTTGGAGTAATCAAGATGCTTTAGCATTATATGGATGGTATACAATGTTTGTATATGTAGCTTCAATTCCTGGAGGAATTATAGCTGATAAAATTCTAGGCCAAAAGAAATCAGTTTTTGTTGGCGGTATGTTATTAGTTGCTGGACATTCAGTCCTTGCTATTACATCTCTTTGGGCATTTTATACTGGACTAGTACTTATAGTTATGGGTGTTGGTATGTTAAAGCCAAACATTTCAACTATGGTTGGAGGGTTATATCCTAAAGACCAGCAAAACAAAAGGGATATGGGATTCTATATTTTTTACATGGGGATTAATCTTGGCGCTGCAGCTTCTGCCCTTATAGTTGGTTATATAGGCGAAACAATAGGGTGGCACTATGGCTTTGGATTAGCTGGAATTGGAATGCTTTTAGGACAGTTAACATATTGGTATGGACAGAAATATTTAATACACGTTGGCAATCTAGTTATTGATAAAAGAGACCAAGATAAAAAAGGACCGTGGTGGGAGAATAATTTAATTTTTTCAATTTTTAAATCTAAAAATTCTTTAATAGGATTTTTGATTACATTTTTATTAGGTATGATGGTTTGGGTTTTTATTGGCTTATTAGATTATGGTTTATTAATAATGGGTTTAGCATTTGCTGTTGGTGTAGCAATTGTAGTCTATAATGATGGAAACAAGGTGGAAAAAGATAGAATTTTGGTAACCTATTTGTCATTTTTAATAATTATTGTTTTCTGGGGTTCATTCGAGCAAGCAGGTGGTTTACTAAATGTTTATGCTAAACAAAAAACAGATTTACTTATAGGTAATTTTTTCGTTCCTGCAAGTTGGTTTCAATCAGTTAATGCAATTTTCATTTTAATTTTTGCCACTCTAGTCGGAAGTTTTTGGGTATGGTGGAGAAACAGAAATAGAGAATCATCTTCTTTATTTAAAATGGCAATTGGTGTTATTATTATGGGCTGGGGATTTTTCTTCATGTCAGCAGCTTCAATTCAATATGAAGCAGAAGGCTTATCAAGCATGTACTGGTTAGTTTTAGCATATTTATTTCATACTATTGGTGAATTATGCGCTTCTCCAGTGGCGTTATCTTTTATTACAAAACTTGCTCCTGAAAGATGGGTTGCATTTATGATGGGCGCATATTTTGCATCAACTGGTTTGGGTAATAAAGTTGCAGGAATATTAGGTGAATCAGCAACAGAAATAGGAGAATTTGCAATTTTTACTGGCATTGCAGTATTTTGCACAATTTTTGGATTATTAGTTTTATTTATAATTAAACCATTAAAGAGATTGACTCATAATGCTGAAACCTTTAGTTATAAATAAATTCATATGAACCAAAATATAAACACTGAGGTTTTTAATACTAATGTCTTAGGTCATCCCTCACTTTTATTTGTGCTTTTTTTCACAGAAATGTGGGAGAGATTTTCTTATTATGGCATGAGAGCTATTTTAGTAATCTTTTTGACAGGACAAATTATTGGCGACAACCCTGGATGGGGGTGGACCTCTTCTGAAGCATTGTCTTTATTAGGCACATATGCATTATTTGTTTATTTAACTCCCCTAATAGGTGGTTGGTTAGCAGATAATAAAATTGGCTATAGAATAGCAGTAGTAATTGGGGCATTATTCATGACTTTAGGGCATGCTTCTATGGCCATGGAAACCCCTATGTTTCTTTATATAGGAATTACTTTATTGATAGTAGGAAATGGTTTTTTTAAACCCAATATGACTTCAATAATTTCTAAAATATATGAAGGTAGAGATGATAAAAAAGATGGTGCTTATAATATATTTTATATGGGTGTTAATGCTGGCGCTTTTATTGGAATTATGCTATGTGGCTGGATTGGAGAAAAGATAGGTTGGAGTTATGGGTTCGGGTTGGCAGGGATATTTATGCTATTAGGAATGTTACAGTTTTATTATGCACAACCCTTATTTGGAAACATAGGAGAAAAGCCAGATAAGATAAAGATTAAAGAAATAGATGTTAGTGATAATAATGAAAAACTCAATCCTTTTTTATTTATTGATTATACATTAATTGGGATTTTTATTTTCAGTGCACTTATTTTCATAATAAATGATCCATTAAGTAAAATAGGAAATATAGATACATTCAATTTTACCGTTTTTACACTTGAGGATTCATTGTTTTTTGCAATATTGGCAATAATTAGCTTTTTTGCAATACTGATTATTAGAATTCCAAGATATTCTAAGATTGTTCGTGATAGGATGATTGCTTTTTCAGTTTTTTGTTTGTTTACTGTTTTCTTTTGGGCTGGTTTTGAACAAGGAGCATGTTCATTACCTATATATACAAGGGATTTTACAAATAGATTTTTAGATGGTGGAGCTGCTATATTATTTAAAATAATTGATTTATTAGTTACTGTTATTCCACTAGGTATTATCACTTATGTTCTTATAAAGCTATTTATGGTCACATATAAAAAAGTAAAATTATCTAATACAATATTGGGGTTAAGTTTTATAATCATATGGGGGATTGTTATATACAAATTATTTATTGAATTTAAATCTACAGAAACAGAAGTTCCCGTAACATGGTTCGCAATATTAAATTCATTATTCATAATAGTGTTCGCGCCATTATTTACAAAATGGTGGGATAGTAAATATAATCCACCAGCTTCAGTAAAATACTTTTTGGGACTTTTTCTTTTAGGTGTTGGTTTTGCTTTTCTAGCTTTTGGAGCCAGAAATGTACCAACAGGTGCTCAGACTGCTAGTTTAAGTATGATGTGGTTAGTTTTGGCTTATCTTTTTCATACTTTAGGAGAACTTTGCTTATCCCCAATGGGGTTGTCTTACTTAAGTAAATTGATTCCTGCAAGAATGATAGCTTTTATGTTTGGAGTATATTATTTAGCTATAGCTATTGGGCAAAAATTAGCGCATTATGTTGGTGGAGATATTGATAATATTACTCAGCAATATGGTTTATCAGGATTTTTCTTAATTTTTACTATAATCCCAATATTATTAGGATTAATATCTTTATTATTACACCCATTAATTAAGAAATTAATGCACGGAATAAAATAGATATGCTTAGACATTTATTTACAATAGTTATTGCATTTAATTTTTTTCAAACCTATTCTCAAGAAATTAAATGGGTGACTCTTGAAGAGGCATTAATAGCTCAGAAAATTAAACCAAAAAAAATTATAATGGATGTTTATACTGATTGGTGTGGTCCATGTAAATTAATGGATAAGAATACATTTGGCAACACTGATTTAGCTGCATATGTCAATGAATATTATTATGCTGTAAAGTTTAATGCTGAAGGTAATGAAACAATTAATTTTTATGATTATACTTTCAAAAACCCAAATTATGATCCAAACAGAAAAGGCAAGAATAGCACACATCAGTTTACGCAGTTTTTGGGAGTAACTGGATACCCTACTACTATATTTTTAAGTGAACTAGGTGATTTAATTACTCCGGTTGTTGGTTACCATACAGCCCAACAATTAGAATTATATCTTAAAATGATTAAACAGGGAGATTATCAAGTTTTTACTTCAGCTAAAGATTTTGAAAATTATAAAAAGTATTTTAAGCCAAAATTTAGAATTAAGAGTAAAAAACTCAACTAAAACTTTAACTTTCTTTTAAAATTAGATTAGCTACTATTTTGCTTGCACCCCCCTTATCTAATAACTTATTTAACTTTTTGTAGTTGTTTTTTACATTCTTGATTTCAGAATTTGATAGAAGTCTTTTTAAGTATAAAACAATATTTTTTGAATTACACTTGTTTTGGATTAACTCCTTTACAATTTCTTTATCCATTATTAAATTAACCAATGATATAAACTTTAGTTTAACTATGAACTTAGCTATTATATAGTTTAAGAAATTACTTTTATAACATACAATTTGAGGAACTCCAAATAATGCAGCTTCAAGAGTTGCTGTTCCACTTGCAACTAGTGCAGCATGAGAATATTGAAGCAAATCATAGGTTTTACCAAAGATTATAGGAACTTTAATTTTTTTTGAAATAAAATTATAGTCACTCTTAGACCTTCCTGGAGAACCTGCTATAACAAATTGAAATTCTGGAAACTCAAGTTTAGCTTTAATAAACTCTGGAAGTATTTTATTAATTTCTTGTTTTCGACTGCCAGGCATAAGTGCTATTATTTTTTTCCTTTTACTAAGATGATTATTTTTTAAGAAATTTAAATCTTTTTTCCATTTTGGTATTTGTTCTAATAAAGGATGACCAACATAGTCTACAGAATATTTATGATTTTTATCAAAAAAAATTTTTTCAAATGGTAAAATAACATATAATTTATCTACACTATGTCTTATTGTAGACACTCTATTTTCTTTCCATGCCCAAACTTGAGGACTAATGTAGTAATGATTTTTGAATCCTTTTTTTTTAGCCCACTTCGCAATACGGAGATTAAACCCTGGATAATCAATATATATAATATAGTGAGGATTATAGATTTTAATATCTCTTTTACAAAATTTTAAGTTATTTATTATTGAAGTCATATTTTTGAATACTTCCCAAAACCCCATAAATGAAATATCTCTATAGTGTTTTACTATATAAGCCCCTTCTTTATTCATAAGATTACCTCCCCAGCAACGAAAATCAGCTTGTTTGTCTAATAATTTAATTTCCTTGATTAATGATGCTCCATGTAAATCTCCTGATGCTTCACCAGCAATTATATAATATTTCATTTTATATAAGTTTTATTATACCAATTAATAGTACAATCAATAAAGAAATAATAACTAAACCAGCCGCAAAAGATGTTTTGTTTTTTCTTATAGCTATGATAAAGATAAACAGGTTTATTAAAGCACCTAAACTAATTAATCCAGTGAGTTTGCCTTGTTTATACATGAACTCCCATGTATCTTCTATTGGTGAGTTTGATAGAATCAAAGTCAAAAAAATTGTTGATGAAGTTGATGCAAATAAACCAGCTAAAATACCAGAAAAAATTTCTTTTTTATTCAAAATGCCATGTTTTTAATTCCTTAATTACAGTATGTGCTGTCAAGTCATATTGAACTGGTACAATTGAAATATACTTTTTACTTAGTGCCCATTCATCAGTATCTTGACCATTATCTTTATTAATAAATTTTCCAGTAAGCCAATAATATTTTTTACCCATTGGATTAGTTCTTTTATCAAACTCTTCCATCCAAGAGGCCTCTGCTTGTCTACATATTTTAATCCCTCTAATGTCTTTATGGTTATCAACTTTTGGTAAATTAACATTTAAAACAACATTTTTCGGTATTCCATTTTTTAAAGCAGATTTAGTGATAGATTCAATTGAAGACTTGAAAGGGTCAAAATTGGCTCTCCATCTATGATCTAATAAAGAAAAACCTATAGCAGGAACCCCTTCTATACCAGCTTCTATGGCTGCACTCATAGTCCCTGAATAAATTACATTAATTGATGAATTAGAACCATGATTTATTCCTGCAACACATATATCTGGTTTTCTTTCAAGTAATTCATTTACTGCAAGTTTTATACAATCAGTAGGTGTGCCAGAACACCTGTATTCTATTTGGGGCCCATCATCAATTTTTATTTTAAAGCATTGTAGAGTTGAGTTAATAGTTATAGCGTGACCCATTCCAGATTGAGGAAACTCAGGTGCTACAACAACTACTTTTCCAATTTTGTTCATTATTTCAATTAACGACCTAATTCCTGGAGCTGTAATTCCATCGTCATTTGTTACAAGTATTAGGGGAGGGTTAGCCATTTTAGTAATTTATGCAAAATTACTAAAATTCTTGTGGGTATAAATTCATTTGGACTTTAACAAAAAGTTTTATTTAAGGATTTTATTGATTATTCCTTTTTCTTTACTTTTATTGTTCAAAAAGTATTAATTTATTTAGATAGTGCGCCCATTTGATATTCTTTTTTCGATTCTGTTTTCGATTTACATCTTTTCTAACTATTCTTTCATAGGTATAGATAAAAGTGACAAGGATAAGTTGCTTATTGAAATCATTTCATATGTAATTGATAAGGGACATTATAATCCAAAAGAAATGAATGATCAGTTTTCTGAAAATGTTTATAAATCTTTTTTAGATGGTTTAGATGGTCAACATCGTTTTTTTCTTAAAAATGATATTAATAATTTTTCAAGATTCAAATCTGAAATTGATAATGAACTTAAATCTTCTAATATTAATTTTTTTGATGTTACTTATGAAAAATTAATGTTAAGAATTAGCCAAGTAAAAGAATTTTATCCAATCCTTTTAGAGAAGCCTTTTGATTTTAGCATAAAAGAATCAACATCGTTAAATTATAAATCTCTTCCTTATGCAAATAATTTAGATCAATTAAAGGTTTTATGGAGAAAAAGATTAAAACTATCTACACTTAGTAGATTTGTTGTTAAAAAAGAAGAGGAACAAGCTAAGCTTAAAAGTGACCCATCATATTTAATTAAGTCAGATATGGTTTTGGAAGAAGAATCTCGAATGTTAACTTTTGAAAATATCGAAAATTATTTTGAATTAGTTGATGATTTAGATCGTAAGGATTGGTTCAATCTTTATTTAAATTCAATTGTAATGGAATTTGATCCTCATACCTACTATTTTGCTCCTGATGACAAAGAAGCTTTTGATACAAATATGTCAGGAAAATATGAGGGTATAGGCGCTAGGTTACAAAAGAAAAATCAACAGGTTACTATTGTTGAGGTTTTATCTGGAGGGCCAGTATGGAGAAACAATCTACTTCAGGTAGGAGATATCATTCTTATGGTTGCACAACCAAATGAAGAGCCAGTGGAAATTTCAGGAATGAGACTGGGAGATGCTATAAAACTTATTAAAGGTCCTAAAGGAACATTTGTTACTCTTACAGTGAAACGGGTCAAAGGAAATATTGAAGAAGTAGAAATTAGGCGAGATGAAATTATTATCGAAGAATCATATGCTAAAAGTGCAATCATTAAAAAAAATAATAAAAAGTATGGTTTAATTGAACTACCAAAGTTTTATGTTAATTTTAAGGATTACAATGAACGAAATGCTGCAAGCGATGTAAAAAAAACCTTAATAGAATTCAATAATGAATTTGTAGATGGTGTAATTCTTGATTTGAGAAATAATGGAGGCGGATCACTTAAAACAGTAGTTGATATGACAGGATACTTTATTGAAAAAGGTCCAATTGTTCAAGTAAAAAGTACTGGAGGAAGAAAGGAAGTTCTAAGTGATAATGACTCTTCTTTAATTTGGGATGGACCTTTAGTAATTTTGGTTAATGAGTTTTCAGCATCAGCTTCTGAAATATTGGCAGCAGCACTTCAAGATTATAGAAGAGCGATTGTTTTAGGAAGCAATCAAACATATGGAAAAGGAACTGTTCAAAACATAGTTGATCTAAATAGAGTTTTAGCAGCTAATTCATATGGAGATCTTGGTGCTTTAAAAATTACTACAGATAAATTTTATAGAATTAATGGTGGATCAACTCAATTAGAAGGAGTTAAAAGTGATATTGTTTTCCCTAGTTTATACAATTCAGTTAATATTGGAGAAAAAGACCAATCAAATCCTTTGTCATGGGATAGAATATCTCCAGCTTACTATTCTTCATGGGAAGATAAAATACCTTACAATTATATTATCTCTAAAAGTAAGAATAGATTAGATAACAATCCTTTAATTAGGCTAATAATAGAGCAGGCAGAATGGATTAAACATAAGCAAGATGACTACGATTATCCTCTTGATTATAAAAGTTATCTTGATGAAAGAGAAAGTGATAAAACAATTTCTGAACGTTTTGATGTATTAGATAATTATGATTCAGGATTGTCTATAATTTGGCTTCCAGATCCTATTCAAACAAAAGGGTCCAAGCAAGATTATATAATAAAAAAAGACAGATGGGTTAAGGGTCTAAAAAAAGACATGTATTTGGATGAAGCAATTAATATATTGACAGATATAAGTTCTAATAATTCTATTTCCTCTAAGAAGCTAGCTGAAAAAAACAATTGAATATAATAAGTTTTAAGATTATTTACAATCTTAAAATTTTATCACCATTGATTAAACCTGTTTACATCAAAATTTAAATAAAGAAAAATTAGTATACTAAAACTGAGCATACTTGATCCTCCATAGCTTATAAATGGAAGGGGAATTCCTATCGTAGGAAGTAATCCTAATGACATTCCAATATTTATTATAAAATGAAAGGTAATCAGTGATGCTATACAGTAAATAAAAACTCTATTAAAAATATTTTTCTGTTTTTCCCCTCTATCTAAAATTCTAAGTATCAGAATTAAAAATAATAAAATTAATACCATACTACCAATAAAACCCCATTCCTCAGCTATATTAGTAAAAATATAATCAGTATGTTGAGCAGGCACAAAATTTCCTTTAGTCTGAGTTCCTTGCAGGAATCCTTTTCCAATTAAACCTCCAGATCCAATTGCAATTTTTGATTGGTTTATGTTATAGCCAACCCCTTTAATATCTTCGGTTATACCAAGAATTACATTAAATCTATCTCTATGTCTTTGCTCAAAAACTGAATTAAAAATAAAATTAACTGATAAACAAAATGTAACTCCAGCTATTATCAACAAAAAATATTTGTTAAACTTTGTTTTAGAATTATATTTCTTAATAAAAAAATATTGAACTAAAACTGACAGGATTATTATAATAAAAACAAGATATATTGACAACACTAATGTTAAAACAAATAAAATTAAACCAACAATAATTAAAAACAGATATTTAATTGGCAGACCTTCTCTAAAAAAAACTAAAATGAAAGATGAGAAAACAATTGCAGAACCAGGGTCACGTTGAGAAATAATTAAAATGCTAGGGATTAAAATAATCAATAGAGCTTTAATTAATGAATTTGTTTTTGTTATATCAGTTTGTATATTAGTGAAATAACTTGCAATCATTAAAGCAGTTGAAATTTTTGCAAATTCAGAAGGCTGTATTTTTATAGTTCCAATTTTATACCAAGAAGTAGAGCCTGCTGCTGTATCTCCTATTAAAAAAAGACCAATAAGAGATATAATACTTAAAATATAAATTATAAAAGAAACTTGCTGAAAAAAACCAGGTTTAATATTTAGAATTAATATCCCAATTAATATACTTGAAATACAAAATAAGATTTGTTTACCTACAATCGATGAAAAGAAAATAATATTATTTTCTTCATAAGTGGAGGAATAAATACTAATAATTCCTATTAAAAGAAAGGAAAAATAAATTAAAATAACAGTCCAATCTAGACGAAATATAAAATCTTTATTCATTTATTTTAAAATCTTTTTTAGAATATGGTTTAAAATATTCATTAATTAAACTGCCATTAATCATCCTGTTTTCAAGCCATTTTCGTTTTGTAGATTTATTTAAACGCTTTTCAATCATTAAACTGGCTATTGGAGCAGCCCATCTAGATCCCCAGAATCCATTTTCAATATATACAGCAATTGCTATTTTAGGATTATTTTTTGGAGCAAACGCCACAAAAATGGAATGGTCTGTTAATTGAGTTTTTTTGCCTTTAATCAAAGTAAAGTTTTCAACAGTTCCAGTTTTTCCACAAACTTCAATTCCTGAAATTTTAGCAATTTTTGCAGTTCCATTTTCAACTACTTTTTCCATCCCACTTATTATTGGTTCAAAATTCAAAGAATCAATTGTTGAAACTTTTTTTTCAAAAGGTTTTAAATCTGTATTTCCATTAATTGATTTTAAAAAGTGAGGGGTTATATAATAACCTCTATTTGCTATAACTGCAGTAAAATTTGCCATTTGAATGGGAGTAACCAATATCTCTCCTTGGCCTATAGAATTTGATATTATTGTAGGAGCTTTCCAACCTCCTTTATTATATAAATTGTTATAATAGTCTGAGTCTGGAATAAACCCAGATTTTCCTATTGGCAAGTCGTACCCCAAATAATCACCTAAACCAAAACTATTCAAGTGCTTTTTCCAGGTATCTAATCCATCAGAAGGGGAAGCTTTAGAATTAATTATTTTATTAAAAGTTTTAGCAAAATATGTATTACAAGATTTATAAATTGCAGAAACTAGGCTATTCCTAGTTCCAATTTTACAATGACATTCCATAAATGCATTTTTCGCATAAAAATGACCTTTATTACAAACCACTTTATTTTTTGGTTGAATTACTTTTTCTTGCAAAGCAATCAACCCGTTTAATAGTTTAAATGGAGATCCAGGAGAATATTGAGCTTGAAGACATCTGTCAAATAAGGGTTTTGAAATGGAATCATTTAATAATTCTTTATAGTTTATAGACCTTCCTCTTCCTACTAACAAACTAGGGTTATAGTTTGGAGCAGATATAAGTGCCAATATTTCTCCTGATTTTGGTTCTATAGCAACTATACCACCTCTTTTATTTTTAAGTAATTTTTCACCATATTCTTGAAGTTTAGCATCTATTGTTAATATTAAATTATTAGCTTCTTTTGATTTAATATCGTATTTACCATTTTCAAAAGAACCTATTATTCTGTTATATCGATCCTTTTGAAAAAATGATTTGCCCTTTAGTCCTCTAAGATATTTTTCATAAAATTTTTCAATGCCTTGTCTGCCGATTAGTTCTCCTGATTTATAATAATAATCTTTTTTAAGATCATTTTCATTTACCTCACTTAAATAGCCTAAAATGTTTGAAGCAATAGGATTTGGGTAATATCTTAAAGATTTTTTTTGTATATAAAAGCCAGGATATTTCCATAACTTCTCTTGAAGAGTTGCATGGTTTTCTTTAGAAATTTCGCTAATTATTACAGAAGGCTTTTTATTAGAAAATGTTCTTGCTTTATTAATTCTAAACTTTAGATCTTCATAGGATAATTTCAACAGATTTTTTAATTCTAAAGTATCAAATTCAGAAGTGTTTTCAGGAATTATCATTAAATCATACCCTGGTTTATTCGAAACCAGTATATCCCCATTTCGGTCATATATATAACCTCTTTCAGGAAAAACAGGTAGTTCGATTAAAGCATTATTTTCAGAAAGTGATTTATAATAAGGGTTTATTAATTGAAGAGTAATTAAACGAAATACAAAAATAATAGTTACTAAAACCAGCAATATTTTTAGATAATAATTTTTTTTCATTTTTTTATCATTAATCCTAATACAATCCCAATTAATATAAAACTAAGTATTCCAGTTAAAATGGTGCTAATTAAAATATTAAGAATTAAATAAAAACTAAAATATGTTGTAATAAAATAAAAAAGATGATGAAAAAGAATAGTAAGGCCCAAAAATAAAAACCTATCTTTCACTCTGGTTCCAGTAATCATTCCATGACTAATGTCAGAATTAATTCCAAAGGAAAAATTTATTAATAAAGGACGAATAAAACTAATCAAGAGGCATGAAATTGAATTAGCCCCAGGGTTTTGTGTAAGAATATCTATAAAAAACCCTAATGAGAAACTTAATATGATGAATTGCGATTTAGATCCATCAAATTGATAAAAAATAATAAAAATGATATAAAACATTGGGTCTATATAACCAAATAAATCCCAAAGCTCAAAAAAGAAAACTTGCAGTATTAAACCAGCTAAATAAAAAAAAGTTAATTGTAAATTAATTTTTAACATTTTCTAGACTTTTTATTTCATGTTGATTATAGTTTTCAATTATATATACATTCATAGTTTGAGCTACACTATTAAATAATTCTACATCAATATAATAATAACCACTCCCTTTAGTCTTTTTAAAATTATTAACACTGCCAATTAGTATTCCTTCAGGAAAATAAGTTGACATTCCACCTGTAACAATTGTATCTCCTAAAAGTATTTGATTTATGTTTGAAATATCATATAGTTGGAGAATTTTTGGATTTAATCCATTCCAGTTTAGTGAGCCAAAAGCATTATTTTTTTTGAATTTTGCATTAATTTTTAAGTCTTTATTTAGAATTGATATTACACTAGAATAATTTTCTGAAACAGAATTTGTTATTCCAACAATTCCATTAGATGAAATCACACCCATATCTAAATTTATAGAATCCTTTTTACCCTTGTCAATAATTATATAGTTGCGAAAAGATTTTGAGGAATTCTTTATTATTTTAGCCGGTCTAAGTTTAAAATTTAATATTTTATTAACCTGATTAGGGTTTGTTTTAAGAGCATTAATCATAAACTCTTTAAGTGATTTATTTTCTTGGAGTAGTTTTTCATTTTCTTTTCTTAATTTAAAATATTGATTGATTGAATTTTGGCTTTTGTAAACTATACCAGAGATAGTAAGCAATATTTCGCCAAATTTAGATTGATGATAAGAACTTCTGTTATTTAAAAAAATAACACAAAACATAAATAAACTCAAAAAAACAATTAGACTTATGTTCTTTACAAGTGCATTAAATATTTGCTGCATTATTTATTTTATCAAAATGGTTTTAAATTTATCTATATTTTTTAAAGTAATTCCAGTGCCTCTTACAACAGCCTGTAAAGGATCCTCAGCTATGTAAACAGGTAAATCAGTTTTTTTTGAAAGTCTTTTGTCTAACCCTCTAAGAAGAGCTCCTCCTCCAGCTAAGTAAATTCCAGTATTATAAATATCTGCAGCTAATTCTGGTGGTGTTTGAGCAAGTGTTTCCATTATAGCATCTTCAATTCGGAGAATTGATTTATCTAGAGCCTTTGCTATTTCAACATAAGAAATCATTGATTGTTTAGGTTTTCCAGTTAAGAGATCTCTTCCTTGTACTGAAAGCTCATCAGGAGATTCATCTAACTCTTCTAATACCGCACCCATAGAAATTTTAATTTTTTCAGCAGTTCTTTCGCCAACAAAAAGATTATGTTTGCTCCTCATATAATAAACAATGTCATTTGTAAAAACATCACCGGCAATTTTTATTGATTTATCACAAACTATGCCTGAAAGAGCAATAACAGCAATTTCCGTTGTTCCACCACCAATGTCAACAACCATATTACCTTTAGGTTGCATAATATCAATTCCAATTCCAATAGCTGCTGCCATTGGTTCATGAATAAGATAAACTTCTTTACCATTTACCCTTTCAGCAGATTCTTTTACTGCTCGCATTTCTACCTCTGTAATTCCTGATGGAATACAAATTACCATTCTAAGAGACGGAGTAAAAAATCTTTTTTTTAGACTAGGAATACTTTTTATTAATTGACTAATCATTTGTTCAGAAGCATTAAAATCAGCAATCACCCCATCTTTTAATGGTCGAACTGTTCTAATATTTTCATGAGTTTTACCTTGCATCATACTTGCCTCTGTGCCTATCGCGATTATTTTATTAGTTGATCTATCAATCGCAACAATAGAGGGGCTGTCAATAACTACTTTATCATTATGAATAATTAGTGTGTTTGCAGTACCTAAGTCAATCGCTATTTCTTCAGTAAAGAATCCCATAAAAATAAATTAAGTTTTCAAAGGTATAAATTAATGTTTAAAATGACGTATTCCACTGAAAACCATTGAAATATTATTTTTATTACAGTATTCAATTGATAGATTGTCTTTTATTGATCCACCAGGCTGAATTACAGATACAATACCAACAGAATTTGCAATCTCAACACAGTCAGGAAATGGAAAAAAGGCATCGCTAGCCATTACAGAACCTTTTAAATTAAATCCAAAACAGTTTGCCTTTTCAATAGCCTGTTTAAGTGCGTCAACTCTTGATGTTTGACCGGTGCCTGATGAAACAAGTTGTTTATCTTTTGCTAAAACTATTGTGTTTGATTTGGTATGTTTAGAAATTTTTGAAGCAAATAAAAGGTCCTCAATTTGCTTTTTGGTTGGAGATTTTTTTGTAACTAGCTTAAGTGATTCTTTATTATCTGTTTGATTATCTTTATCCTGAACTAGATAACCGTTTAAGCAGCTTCTCAATGATTTTTTGTTAAACTTATATCTTTTTTGCACTAGTATAATTCTATTCTTTTTTTTCTTTAATAAACTTAATGCAGATTGATCATATTTTGGAGCAATAATTACTTCAAAAAAAAGTGGATCTATTAATTTTGCAGTCTTAAAATCTATTTCTGAATTACTTATTAAAACTCCACCGAAAGCAGATAAAGGATCACTAGAAAGTGATTTTTTATAAGCTGAAGAAAGATTTGTTTGAGTTGAAAGCCCACATGCATTATTATGTTTTAGGATTGCAAAGGTTGGGAGGTCTTGGTTAAATTCACTCATTAAATTAATTGCAGCATCTATATCTAAGAGATTGTTATATGAAATCTCCTTTCCATTTATTTTTTCTATTACTTTATCTATATTTCCATAAAACTCCCCTTTTTGGTGTGGGTTCTCTCCATATCTGAGATTATGTGAATTGTTAGCACTGATTTTTAGTACATTTTCAGATTTGTTAAAATAATTAAAGATAGATGTATCATAATCTGAGGATATATTAAATGCCTTAGAGGCAAAAATTTTTCTTTCTTCTAAAAATGTATACCCATCATTTTTTTTAAATAACTTTAGAAAAGCATTATAATCCCCTTTATCTGAAATACAAAAAACATTTTTGAAGTTTTTTGCAGCTGCTCTAATCAAGGAAATACCCCCTATATCAATTTTTTCTATTATCTCATCTTGGTCCTTACTTTTTATAATTGTATCCTTGAAAGGATATAGGTCAACAACGACTAAATCAATTTGAGGGATATTATATTCTTTTAACTCATTTATATCTGAGCTAATTTCTTTCCGATTTAGTATTCCTCCAAAAATTTTAGGATGGAGCGTTTTGACTCTTCCTCCTAAAATTGAGGGATAACTTGTAAGATCTTCAACAGCTGTAACTTGATGACCTAAAGAACGAATATATGATTCTGTCCCTCCAGTTGAATAAATTTTAACCTTCATTTTGGACAAAGAATTAACAACTTCATTCAAATTTTGCTTGTCAAAAACTGAAATTAAGGCGCTAGAAATTTTAATTCTATCCATAAATTATAATTTTTTATTTATAATATTTTCAGAAACTTGCTTGCAAATAGTTTCTAATAACAAAACATCATTTTCATCAAAAGGATCAACCGAATTAGAGTCAACATCTATTTGGCCAATATTTTCTCCACCTAAAATTATAGGAGCTACTATTTCAGATTTAACTTTAGAATCACATGAAATATAGTTTTCTTGTTCATTGACATCAGGCACGACAAATGTCTTATTTGATAGGGCAACTTGCCCACATATGCCTTTTCCAAATGGAATAATTTTATGATTTGTAGGAATTCCATCGTAAGCTAATAAATGAAGTTCTTTCAAATTATCTTTAACAAAATAAAAACCAACCCAATCATAATGAGTAACATTATTTCTAATTAGTTTACAAACTGACTTTAAACGATCTTTAAAATCTAATGATTGGTTAGTTAAAATACCTTTAGTTTTATTTATTAAATTCTGAAAAAGCATTTTTGAATTTTTTACTAAAGTATTAAATATATTTAGTGACTTTAACTTATTTTTTTACTTTTTGAGAAAATATAAAAGTAAATTTGTTATGATGGAAACTAGACTCAATATTTATGGCATGACATGTGAAAATTGTCAAAAGAAAGTTAAAACCATTATCGAGTCATTTTCTAAAATAAATTCTGTTGAGGTAATTTTGGCTGATAATTTAGCAATTATAAAATCGGACCATTCAATTGATATACAAAAAATTGATAAAGCACTTGGATTAAAATATAATGTGAATGAAGTTTTAGGCTCTTTCAATGAATCTAAATTTTCAAAATTACGCCCTTTATTTTTGATTTTTATTTATTTGATTTTTGGTGCTTTCTCTTTGAATTATAACAATTTTATTTTAAGAGAATTTATGCTCGACTTTATGGGGTTATTCTTTATAATATTTAGTTTCTTTAAAATATTAGATATTAAAACTTTTCCCTCATCATTTGCAGTATATGATCCTATTGCTAGTAAATGGATATTTTATGGAAAAATCTATCCTTTTATTGAAACTGCCTTAGGAATTTTCTTTTTATCGAGATTTGATAACAAACTATCATCTATAATAACAATAATTATTTTATCATTTACAACTCTAGGAGTTGCTAAAACTCTTTTTAATAAGAAAAAAATTAAGTGTGCATGTCTTGGGACTTCATTAAGTTTGCCTATGACTGAAGCTACATTTATTGAAAATATTATCATGATTGTGATGGCTTTTATTATTTTGATATAACTTTTTATGAAGATTAAATTTTTATTATTAATGTTTTGTGTTAATCTAGCTTTTTGTCAAGATTCTATTTCTGGAAAAATTGTTTTCAAAGAGGGAGAAGAAACAATACCAGCAGAAGGTGCAAGTATTTATTGGCTTGGAACTAATCAAGGAACTATTTCTGATAGTTTAGGTGATTTTGAATTAAGAGAATCCTCTAATTCAAAAAAATTAATTATAAGTTATATTGGTTTTAAAAATGATACATTAATCATAAGCTCGTTTAAAAAATTTGTTCATTTTATAGAAAGGAGTGAACAAAACAATTTAGATGAAGTCTCAGTTTATGAGCGCAGAAAATCTTCAAAATTATCTTTTACAAATACTCAAAATACTATTTTTGTTGATGCAAATGAGCTTCTAAAAGCAGCATGTTGCAATCTTTCTGAAAGTTTCGAAACTAATCCTGCCATTGATGTAAACTTTTCTGATGCATTAACCGGAACAAAACAAATTAATATGCTTGGTCTCAAAAGCCCATATATTCTTATTTCTGAAGAAAATATACCAATGATAAGGGGTGCTTCCCAAGCGTATGGACTTACTTTTACTCCTGGAACATGGGTTGAAAGCATACAAATATCTAAAGGTTCTGGCAGTGTAGTTAATGGTTTTGAAAGTATTGTAGGCCAAATAAATACTGAGCTAAGAAAGCCTTTTACTGATAATCCATTGTATTTAAATTTATATGGATCAAAAAATGGAAGAATGGAGTTAAATACTCATTTGAATAAAATCATCTCAGATAAATGGAGTTCTGGACTATATATTCATGTTAATAAAAGAAATCAGAGAATTGATAATAATTTGGATGGATTTTTAGACCTTCCATTATCTGATCAGATTAATTTACTTAACCGCTTTCAATATACAGATTCTGAAAAAGGATGGTTGCTTTTTTTTAATTGGCGTTTTCTAAATGATCAAAAGCAAACAGGACAAGTTTCTTTTAATCCAGATATTGATAAAAATAGCTCTATGGTTTGGGGAAGTGAAATAAAAACAAATAGATGGGATACAGCATTTAAGGTTGGTTATGTTTTTCCTGAGTCACCTTATCAAAGTTTTGGTTTACAAACGGCATATTCTATTCATGATCAAAATGCGTATTATGGAATAAGAAATTATAATATTTTACATGAGAGCCTATATGTTAATGTATTATACAGTTCAATATTTAATAATACCAATAATAAGTTTAGAACAGGATTAAATATTACAACAGACAATTATACGGAAAATGTTGATAATGAAGATATTTTTAGATCTGATAAAAATATTGGGGCTTTTATTGAGTGGAATCACAACGAATTAGATAATTTAAGTTGGACTGCAGGTCTTAGAATCGATAATCATAATAATATGGGTACATTCCTTACCCCTAGGATACATTTTAGATATGAATATAAGAATAATACAGTAATAAGATTCTCTTCTGGAAGTGGTAGAAAAGCAGGGAATGTTTTTGCCGAGAATCAATCAATATTTGGAACAAATAGAAGAATTATAATAAATCCAGATAATGGTCCTTTTTATGGATTATTGCCTGAAATAGCATGGAATCATGGAATTAGTTATAGTAGAAACTTTAATATTTTTAATAAAAATGCAAATATTGTAGTTGATTATTTCAAAACAAATTTTGTTAATCAGGTAATAGTTGATTATGAACAAGAAGGTAGGATCATGTTTTACAATTTGGATGGAAAAAGTTCTGCAAATAGTTTTCAAATAACATTTGACATTTCCCCCTTACCTCAACTTGAAATTAAAACAGCTTATAAAAATGACAAAGTCAAAATAGATTATTTAAGTGGATATAAACAGAAACAGTTAGTTCCAGAACATAGATATTTTATAAACTTAAGCTGGAATTCATTAGTAAACAACAAAAATCAACAGTGGAAATATGATTTCACGATGCATTATGTTGGCAAGCAAAGATTAGTGGCTAATAGTAATATACCTAATGGGGGTTATTCTCAATCTTATTTTATTGCTAATTCTCAGTTCACGAGAGTTTTTTCTGATAAATTTGAAGTGTACATAGGTTTTGAAAATTTAGGTGATTTTAGACAAAAGGACTTAATTATTGACTGGACTTATCCATTTACTAGTAACTTTGATACTTCACAAGTTTGGGGTCCAGTTTTTGGAAGAATGCTATACAGTGGAATCAGATATAAAATCTAGAAAGAAATAAAATGAAAACAAAAATTTTAATATTTATATTTCTAATTCCTATGGGAATGAGCGCACAGAGGTTGTCTAAAAAAGAAATAACTAAATTTCAAGTCTTAGGAAATTGTGAGATGTGTAAAATGAGAATTGAAAAAGCAGCTCTTTCGGTAAAAGGAGTAAAATATGCTAAATGGGATATTCCATCAAATCAATTGACATTGATATATAATTTAAATAAATCTAATTTAATTGACATACATAATTCAATTGCAGCAATTGGACATGATACAGACATGAAATTAGCACCAAGTGAAGTTTATAATGAATTGCCTATTTGTTGCTTATATATTAGAAAAAAATAAATAAAAAAAACCTCAAAATCTTGAGGCTTTTTTTAAAATTAATTATACCTATTATTACATCATTCCTGGCATTCCGCCACCACCCATAGGTGGCATTGCAGGGGCTGCAGGAGTTTCTTCCTTTATATCAACAAGCGCACATTCAGTTGTTAAAATCATACCGGCTACACTTGCTGCATTTTCAAGAGCAATTCGGGTAACTTTTGTAGGGTCAATAATACCCTTTTTAAGCATATCTACAAATATTCCTTCATTTGCATCGTATCCAAAATTTGAATTACCTTCCAATACTTTAGATACTACTACAGATCCTTCACCTCCAGAATTTTCAACAATTGTTCTTAATGGTGATTCAATCGCTTTGAATACAATTTGTACACCAGTTGCTTCATCTGCATTTTTTGTTTTTAGTTTCTCTAAGCTTGAACTAGTATTAAGAAGCGCTACACCTCCTCCAGCAACAATTCCTTCTTCAACAGCTGCGCGTGTTGCATGAAGTGCATCATCAACACGATCCTTTTTTTCTTTCATTTCAACCTCAGATGGAGCTCCAACATATAAAACTGCAACTCCACCAGATAGTTTTGCTAAGCGTTCTTGTAATTTTTCTTTATCATAGTCAGAAGTTGATGATTCTATCTGAGCTTTTATTTGATTTACACGATCATTAATGTTTTTTGATTCACCTGATCCATTTACAACGGTAGTATTGTCCTTATCAATAGTTACTTTTTCAGCTGTTCCAAGCATTTCAATAGTAGTATTTTCTATATTAAAACCTCTTTCCTCAGAAATTACAGTTCCTCCAGTTAAGATAGCAATATCCTCAAGCATTGCCTTTCTTCGATCTCCAAAACCTGGAGCCTTTACTGCAGCAATTTTTAAAGCACCTCTAAGTTTATTTACTACAAGTGTTGCTAGTGCTTCCCCATCGACATCTTCAGCTATAACTAATAAAGGTTTTCCAGTCTGAGCTACTGGCTCTAGTATAGGAAGCAAATCTTTCATTGCTGATATTTTTTTGTCGTATAATAAAATATATGGTGTTTCCAGATCAGTTTGCATTTTTTCAGAGTCAGTTACAAAATAAGGTGAAAGATATCCTCTATCAAACTGCATTCCTTCAACAACATCAACATAGGTATCAGTTCCTTTTGCTTCTTCAACAGTTATTACTCCCTCTTTACCTACTTTTTCAAATGCTTCGGTAATTAAACTTCCAATATTTTCATCATTATTAGCTGAAATACTAGCTACTTGCTGAATTTTTTCTGAAGAATTTCCTACTTGAACAGATTGTTTTTCAAGATGTTTAACAATTGCAAAAACCGATTTATCAATTCCTTTTTTTAAATCTAGCGGGTTTGCACCAGCTGCTACATTTTTCAAACCTTCTTTGACAATTGCTTGAGCTAAAATGGTTGCTGTTGTAGTTCCATCTCCAGCAAGATCATTTGTTTTAGATGCAACTTCTTTTACCATTTGAGCACCCATATTTTCAAGAGTATCTTCTAATTCAATTTCTTTAGCTACTGTTACACCATCTTTAGTCACTTGAGGTGACCCAAAAGATTTCCCAATTACTACATTGCGACCTTTTGGTCCCAATGTTACTTTTACTGCGTTTGCAAGAGCATCTACACCTCGTTTGACACCATCTCTAGCATCAACATCAAAAATAATTTTTTTTGCCATGATATATTAGTTTATATTTTTAGTTAAATAATTGCCAAAAGGTCACTTTCTTTCATCATTAGATAGTCCGTTCCCCCATGATTTAATTCTGTGCCTGAATATTTTCCATATAAAACCTTGTCTCCTGTCTTAACTGTTACAGGATTTTCAGCTGTGCCAGGCCCTACAGCTACTACAGTTCCTTTTTGAGGTTTTTCTTTTGCGCTATCGGGAATATAAATTCCTGATGCTGTTTTAGTTTCTGCGTCCAATGGTAATATAAGGACTCTATCTGCAAGTGGTTTAATATTAATTTTGCTCATATTAAAAATTTTTTATTACACTCTCTCAATTTTCATAAATTGTGCCAGATGAAATATCAAGGTACATTTTGACAAAAATATGCCAGGGTGTCATATTAAAATTGATTTATTAAATTATTAGTCTTTTGTTTCAGGAATTGAATTTGATGGCAAAGATTCTTCAGGAATAAAATCTTCAATATTTTCACTTTCTATCAATTTTGAATCTTGGCTAGTAGTATTCCTGTCTAGTGCCATATTTGATAATAAAATTAGGATTAATAAAGCTGCTCCCAAAATCCATGTGCTTTTATCTAAAAAATCAGTGGTTTTTTGAACTCCTCCCATTTGTTGAGAAGTTCCACCAAAAGATGAAGATAGACCACCTCCCTTTGGGTTTTGAACCATAATTACTAATATTAGTAAAAAACAAAGAACAACAATAAGTGAAATAAAAATGTAAAATGTGCTCATAAGGTCATTTATTTTTTTTCTTTAGATTTTTAATTTTATTTACTTGGATTGCAAATAAACTATTTTTTTCTGGATATTTCAAACCTAAAATTTTGTAAGCCTGAATAGCTTTATCATATTTTTCTTGTTTTACAAATATTTTGGCTAGTGTTTCTGTCATTAATTCATTATCTGAATAGTAATTATTTAAGCTTAGATCCTCTTCTGCTTTTTTTTCATTCTTTTTAGTATTTCTAATATTAGATTTATTTTTAATAAAAGAATCCACCAAAGCCCAGTTATCATTTTTTTCACCTATACTTGAAAGATTAACTTCGATTGATTTATTAGATAATGCGATCCATTCGAAAAATGTTAACTCTTTGTCGATCTCTTTTTTATTTTCCTCGATAATTAAGTTATAATTAAGTTCTTTTAATTTTTTGGTAATATTCTTTTTAATTAAACTTTTTTTGATCTTTTTTTCGATTAGAGTCATTAAAAGCCTTCTGTCATAAGTTAGAATAGCAGTTTTTTCAAGAACCCTTTCATAATCTATGTTTTTTTGATGTTTTAAAGTTTTAGCATATAAAAAATGTGCAGTATGAAAATAAGGATACCTTTGAGTTAAATTTTCTAGACTCTCATTTATATCTAGAGTAGTATGATTAATATTTTTAATTAGATTATGAAATTCTTTTGAGTTCATTTTACTACCATTTTGCTAATGTGTCATTAAAGATATTTTGAGTTATTCTTTCAAAAATTTCCTCAAGCGCTAGGTCTCTTACATCATAAACTTGCTTCTCAGCCGGGAAATCATAGAAATGAGAAAATGTTTTTTCAAAATCATCATCCTCATTTTTTTTATTAAAATATCTTAAATTCACTGTCATAGTTAATCTATTTTGTGCTGCTTTTATCTCAGCTGTAGCTGACATGGGTGTAACGCTAAACTCAATTATTTCCCCCTCATATATTAAGTCACCTTGTTTATTTACAATAGAAAGATTAGTTTGATTTAATAATAAATCTTGGAGAGCGATAGTAAATTCCTGATCTAGTCCTGGTTCTATAATTGAGCCAGGTCTATTGCCTGCTAAATTTTCAAAAAAATTAACTTGAAAAGTTTTTGTTCCAGCTGGAATGGAAGCACCTGTAAATGAATAAAATTTACATCCTTGAATATATAGAATATTATAAAATAAAATTATTGAATATATTTTAATCTTCAAGTTCATTTAAATCGTATTGTTTGATTTTTCTATATAATGTTCTTTCAGAAATACCAAGTTCTTCAGCAGCTTTTTTTCTTTTTCCTTTACTTCTTTTTAGTGCTTGTTTTATCATTTCTATTTCCTTGTCTAGTAAAGATAATGGTTCTTCTTCTAGAACTGTCTCTGCATAATCATATTTGTAGTCATTAGATTTTGATTCACTTTCACTTGATTTTTTGTCTAGTGTAATTGAATGTGCCTTAGGCTTATTTATTTTTGTTTCTTGCTTATCATAAATTTTTTGAATTAGACCTTGATTTTTTTCTTTTATTTCTGAAGAACTATCACTTTGCAATAAATCTAATGTTAATGTTTTTAAATCATTTAAATCTGATTTCATATCAAAAAGAACTTTGTATAGAATTTCTCTTTCAGAAGAAAATTCACTATTTCTTTTTTCTTTATTTATTAAAGCAGGAAGTTGATTATTTAATTCTGGTAAATAATTTTTTACAATTTCACTCGAAAGCATTCTCTCTTTTTCAAGAACTGAAAGCTGTTCGGCTATATTTCTTAATTGGCGAATATTACCACTCCACCTATAGTTTTGTATTAGGCTTTGAGAATTTTCATCTAATCTAAGAGTTGGCATTTTATACTTTTGCGCAAAGTCTGCTGCAAATTTCCTAAATAGAAGAGGAATATCTTCCTTTCGATCACGAAGAGGTGGTAAAAAAATTTCTACTGTACTTAACCTATAAAACAAATCTTCTCTAAATTTTTCTTTAGCAATTGCTTCTTGCATAATAAGATTAGTAGCAGCTACAATTCTAACATTTGTCTTTTGCACTTTTGAGGAGCCTACTTTAATAAACTCACCATTTTCCAGAACTCTTAATAAACGAACTTGAGTAGGTAATGGAAGCTCTCCAACCTCATCCAAAAATATTGTACCACCATCAGCAACTTCAAAATAACCACTTCTGGTTGAAGTAGCACCAGTAAAAGCTCCTTTTTCATGACCAAAAAGTTCACTGTCAATTGTTCCATCAGGAATTGCCCCACAATTTACAGCGATGTATTTAAAATGTTTTCTAGTAGAATTTTGATGAATAATTTTTGGAATGTTTTCTTTTCCTACTCCACTTTCTCCCGTTACCAAAACTGAAATGTCTGTTTCAGAAACTCTTAGTGCTTTTTCTAAAGCTCTATTTAATCCTGGATTATTACCTATTATCCCATATCTTTGTTTAATCGATTGAAGATTTTCCATAAAAATTTAAATTGTTTTAGAATAACCAATAGCATTACCTATTAAAGTGGCAGATGTTGTCTTACTGATTTGAACATCGACTAAATCACCAACGGTATAGTTTTGCTTTGGAAAAACAACAACAGTATTTTGACTTATTCTTCCACTCCAGTCATCTGCATTTTTTTTTGATTCTTTTTCAACGAGCACACAAACCACTTTGTTAATATACTCTGAAGTTCTATGTTTACTGTGTTTTTGTTGAAGAGAGATTATTTCATTTAGCCTTTTCTTTTTAACTAAATCTGGAACATCATCTTTATTTTTTTTGTATGCAAATGTTCCTGGACGTTCAGAATATGCAAACATAAATCCAAAGTCATATTTAACATATTCCATTAGACTTAAAGTATCTCTATGGTCTTTTTCAGTTTCAGAAGGGAAACCTGCAATTATATCGTGAGAAATACCGCAATCAGGAATAATTTTTCTAATATTATCTATTAAATTAAGATATTCCTTTCTTGTATGTTGACGATTCATTCTTTTTAAAATTAAATCACTTCCTGATTGAATTGGAAGATGAATGTGCTTACAAATATTATTATACTTAGACATTACATCTAGAACATCCATAGTCATGTCTTGAGGATTTGAAGTAGAAAAACGTAATCTAATATTAGGAAATGTACTTGCTACTAATTTTAATAGTTTAGCAAAATTTATTGCTGTTTTCTGTTGAAGTTTATTAGCATTTTTAAAGTCTTTTTTTAATCCTCCTCCATACCAAAGATAACTATCAACATTTTGTCCCAAAAGAGTTACTTCTTTATAATTATTCATTGACAAATCTTTAATTTCACTTAAAATACTTTTTGGATCTCTACTTCTTTCTCTTCCTCTAGTGAATGGCACCACACAGAAAGTACACATATTATCACAACCTCGTGTAATGGAAACAAAAGCTGAAACCCCATTGGAATTTAATCTTACTGGTGAAACATCACCATAAGTTTCATCTTTAGAAAGTAAAACATTAACAGCTTGTTTTTCATCTTCTATTTCTTTCAAAAGATTAGGGATATCTCTATAAGCATCTGGACCTATAACCATATCAACAATTTTTTCTTCTAATAAAAATCTATGCTTAAGACGTTCTGCCATGCATCCAAGAACACCAACTTTTAAGTTTTTATTGTTTTTTTTAATAGATTGAAAAAAAAGTAGACGTTTTCTAACTGTAAGTTCTGCTTTTTCTCTAATTGAGCAGGTGTTAATTAATATTAGATCTGCACCATTAGCATTATTACTCATTTTATAACCTTCATTTTTTAATATAGAAGCTACAATTTCACTATCTGAAAAATTCATTTGACATCCATATGATTCAATGTAGACTAATTTATTTTTCTTTATTTCATCTATTTGAAAACCTTTATTAAGCATTGAATTAGAAGGAGATTCTTTACATATTATATTATCTAACACTTTAGTTCTTTTGAATTTTGTAGTATCCTTTATTTTGGTTTTCATAATATTTATTTAATATATGCTGTTGTAATTATGATTTAATTTAAATGACAACAGATTCCAAAAATACAAATTTTCAATAATAATGTCAAAATGTCAGTATTTTGAAAGTTAGATATTTGTTAGAAAAAAATAAAAGATTTATAATTTCATTCTTAGAATTATCTAAAAGTAAATAATTAAAATTGGTTCAAATTTTTTTAAAGTGATTAAAAATTAAAAAAACTACATACTTTTGTTCTCAAAAATAATTATAACATGGCTAAAAATTTAGTTATTGTTGAATCTCCTGCAAAAGCGAAAACAATTGAAAAATTTCTAGGAAAAGAATTTAAAGTAGCATCGAGTTTTGGACATATTGCAGACCTTCCTTCAAAGGAATTAGGTGTTGAAGTTAAAGGTGATTTTTCTCCTAAATATATTATTAGTGATGACAAAAAGAAAGTAGTTCGTGAATTGAAATTGCTTTCTTCAAAAGCTGAAACAGTATGGCTTGCTTCAGATGAAGATAGAGAAGGAGAAGCAATAGCTTGGCATTTGTTTAATCAACTTAGTCTTGATTCAAATAAAACTAAAAGAATTGTTTTCCATGAAATTACAAAAACTGCAATTTTAAAAGCAATTGAAAAACCAAGAGATATAAATGAAGACTTGGTAAATGCCCAACAAGCTAGAAGAGTTTTGGATAGATTAGTTGGTTATGAGCTTTCTCCATTACTTTGGAGTAAAGTTAAAGGCGGGCTTTCAGCTGGCAGAGTTCAATCAGTTGCAGTTAGACTAATTGTTGAGAGGGAGAGAGAAATACAGAAATTTGTACCTAAAGAAACTTTTAAAACTAAAGCTGTTTTTGAAACATCTAATAATAAGAGAATATCTTCTCAGGTTGATAAAAGCTTCAATGATCAAATAAATGCAGAGGAATTTTTACAAAAAAACATAGATTCTAATTTTTTTGTTTCTAATATTGAAAAACACCCTGGTAAAAAATCTCCTACACCTCCATTTACGACATCAACTCTTCAACAAGAAGCTTCTCGTAAATTGTATTTTTCAGTATCTAAAACAATGACTGTTGCTCAAAAACTATATGAGTCAGGATTAATAACTTATATGAGAACAGATAGTGTAAATTTATCTGAGGAGGCTAAACAAAAAGCATTAAAAGAGATAAAAAAACGTTATGGTTTTGAATATGCTAAGGCTCGTATTTATAAAAATAAAAATAAATCTGCTCAACAAGCTCATGAGGCTATTAGGCCGACTGAAATTTCTAAAACAGATATAAATGGTGATAAAGATCAGGCTAGGCTTTATGATTTGATTTGGAAAAGAACAATAGCGTCTCAAATGAGTGATGCAATATTGGAAAAAACCCAATTATCTATTAAAGCAACGAATCATGATGAGAAATTTGTTTCAAATGGAGAAATTTTGACTTTTGATGGATTCTTAAAGATATATTTAGAAGGCACTGATGATGAGTTAGAGGAAACTAAAGGAATTCTCCCAGTTCTTAAGAAAGGAGATTCTTTAAACCTGAAAAGCTTAATTTCTTTGCAGCGTTTTTCAAAACCTCCATTTAGATTTTCAGAAGCCTCACTGGTTAAAAAACTTGAAGAGCTTGGAATTGGGAGACCTTCAACTTATGCTCCAACAGTTTCAACAGTTCAAAATAGAGGTTATGTTGATAAAGGATTGGACCAGGGAATCGAAAGAAAATATATAGAACTTTCTCTCAAAGATAATGTAGTAGTTAAACAATCTCTTTCTGAGAATACTGGATCAAATAAGGGCAAACTTATTCCTACCAATATTGGAAATATAGTTAATGATTTCTTAGTTAATAATTTTAAAAATATTGTAGACTATAATTTTACAGCAGAAGTTGAACAGAGTTTTGATCGTATTGCTAGTGGTAATAAAAATTGGAGAGAGATGCTTAAAATATTTTACTCAAAATTTCATGAGACTGTAGATTATGTAAAGCTCAATGCTAAATACGAATCTGGAGAAAGAATTTTAGGTAATCATCCTGAAAATGGAAGAGTCATTAAAGTTAGGTTAGGAAAATTTGGCCCCTTAGTTCAAATTGGAAATGTAGGTGATGAAGTTAAACCTCAGTATGCTAGTCTTGGCCCTGAACATCAATTGGAAAAAATAACTTTAGATGAAGCTCTAGATTTATTTAAACTTCCCAAAGAATTAGGAAATTATCTTGACAAGTCTATATCAATAAATATTGGACGTTTTGGACCTTATATAAAATATGATAAAATGTTTGTTTCTATTCCTAAAGGTATATCAGCCATGGAGGTTGATTATGAAACTTCTATTAATTTAATTGAAGAAAAAATAAAGGCCAATGCTCCAATTTATTATTACAAGGAAAAGCCTGTTACTAAAGGAGTAGGGCGTTTTGGCCCTTTTATTAAATGGGATAATCTATTTGTAAATGTCAGCAAGGTTTATGATTTTGATAATTTGCTTGAAATGGATGTTATAAAATTGATTGAAGAAAAAATTAAAAAAGACAAGGATAGGATTATTATTAATTGGCCAGAAGAAAATATTAGGATTGAGAAAGGTAGGTGGGGTAAAAATATTATTATAAAGGGAAAGTTAAAGATAAACTTACCAAAAGAAATTAATGATCAAAAGATATCACTAAAAGAAGCTAAAGATATAATTTCCAAACATCAAAAAAACAAGGGTAATAAAAGAAATATCAAAAAATGAGTGTTGAATTACTAGAACCTATTTCTGAAAACTCTTTAAATGCTTTAGATATGTCTCCAACCCAAGTATTAGGGAATAGAATACTGTTGCATACTGAAGATTCTGGAATTCCATCTTTGAGTGAAATAAAACTTGCAATAATTGGTCTTACAGAGAATAGAAATGCTTTTTTTCCAACTTTGATTTATGATTTAGATTCTTTTAGAAAAGTATTTTATAATCTTTATCCTGGGAAATGGAATATTCAAATTGCTGATTTAGGTAATTTACCTAATGGAGAAAGTGTTAATGATACATATTTTGCATTAACTGAAATTTGTAAAGAATTACATAAAAACAATGTTATACCAATTATTATAGGAGGAAGTCATGATTTTATTTATCCAATTTATAAGTCATATTCAGGAGAAAATAAATTAGTTAATATTGTTTCAGTTGATAATCAATTTGATTTTTCTCAAGATGAAGAATTAATTTCAGGAAGGTCTTATATGAGTCAAATAATAATGGAAGAACCAAATCACCTACATAATTTTACAAATTTAGGCTATCAAAGCTTTTATATTGCTCAGGAAGAAATTGATTTAATGGAAAAACTATATTTTGAATTTATTCGTCTTGGAAAAGTTTTAGATAATATTTCACAAACCGAACCATATTTCAGGGATGCAGACATTGTAGGTATAGATATGAAAGTTTTGTCTTGGACAGCAACAGGAAGTAGTAATTATTCAGAGGCTAATGGAATTGATAGTAGAAATATTTGCTCTTTAGCTAGATATGCTGGAATTAGTGATAAGGTTAGTAGTTTTGGCTTGTTTGAATTACCAAGCACACCGGTTTTTCACAGTTTGTTAGCTCAAATAGTATGGTATTTTATTGAAGGTGTTTCATCTAGATTTGAAGAGTATCCTTTGGTTTTAGATGATCGATTTGTAAAGTATATTGTAACTTTGTCAGATCGAGAGCTGATTTTTCATAAAAGTAAAAACAGTAGTCGATGGTGGATAGAATTAACAAATGAAAATTATTTAGATAATAAATTAAGAACAACAACGTTATTACCATGCACACAACAAGATTATGATCTTGCTTGTAAAGACATATTACCCGAAAGATGGTTGAAAGCAATCAAACGAGGGTAAACAAAAAAAAAACCAGTATTAGATGGTATTTTGTGCTTTAGTGATATTTTTGCAAAATATTTTGACAATACTTGGAGTAAGTGACTTATGAAAAAAATTGTTTTAATTGCACTAGTACTTCTTACTGTTGTAAGTTGCGGAAAACGTGGAAGAGGTGAGCTAGTAGGAGTGAAACAGAAGAAATGGTTTCCAGAAAAACCTTTCGGAATGACTCTAATTGAGGGTGGGGCCTATATTATGGGTAAATCGGATGAAGATGTAGCTCAATTGAAAAATTCTTCTGCGAAAACAGTAACTGTTCCTTCTTTTTATATGGATGAAACTGAAATCACTAATAGTGAATATAAACAATTTGTTAATTGGGTTAGGGATTCCGTTGCTTTAGCAATGATGGCTAGAAAAGCTGATGAAGAGGAAAAAACCCAAGATGACAAGGATGGAATTGGTAGATGGGCTTTTCAAGATGCTGACACTTCAAAATTGACTGAGTACCAAAAATATATGAAGGAGAATTACTATGACTTAAGTGATGATCTCTATGCAGGTAGACCTTTAAATTGGGACGAGGACATTGAGTGGGAAACAAAAGAATATCCAGATCAACTTTATTCAGAGATTATGGATTCCTTATATCTTGATCCTGAGTATTGGTACGATGGTGAAATGAAAATTGATGTTCAAAAAATTGTTTATGCCTATACTTGGTTTGACGCTGAAGCAGCTGCAAGAGAAACCAAAAGACAACGCACTCAATTTATTGATCGTAAACCTTTTATCAAAAAAGAACAAGTTTATGTATATCCAGACACAACTGTTTGGATAAAGGACTTTATTTACTCATATAATGAGCCAATGCATAACGAATATTTTTCACATCCTGCATTTCAGGATTATCCTGTAGTTGGTATTTCATGGAAGCAAGCAATGGCATTTTGTACTTGGCGAACTAATTTTAAGAATGGTTATCAAAGATCAAAAGGAAAACCTCCTGTAACTAGATTTAGATTACCAAGTGAAGCTGAGTGGGAATTCGCCGCTAGAGGTGGAATTCCATCAGGAACATATCCATGGGGTAGTCCATATCTTTTAAATGATAGGGGATGCTTTTTAGCTAACTTTAAACCATTACGAGGTGATTATGCTGTTGACCAGGCGGTTTATACAGTCGAAGCTAAATCATATTTACCGAACGATTATAATCTCTATAATATGGCAGGAAATGTATCTGAATGGACAAATTCGTCATATGATTCAGGTGCTTATGAATATGTTGCCACGTTAAATCCTAATTTGTCTTTGCAAAACGAGCAGCGTAAGGTGATAAGAGGAGGTTCATGGAAAGATGTTGCTTATTTTCTAAGGGTTAGCTCAAGAGATTTTGAGTATGCTGACACATCTAGGAGCTATATAGGTTTTAGAACCGTTCAAGATTATTTAGGTACACCAAAAGTAAAAATTAGATAAAATAGAAAATAAAATATTATTATATTTAGGTAGGTATTAACATAAAAACAATTTAAAAATGGATGAAAATTTATTAAGTAAAAGACTAAAAAGTAAAATAGCAATGCATATGCTTTTCGGATTAGGAGGAGCAGTTGTAATTATTGGTGCACTTTTCAAAATTTTGCACCTGGAGATTGGACCGATTACCGGAGGTCTGGTTTTAGGCCTTGGTTTAGGTACTGAAGAATTAATTTTTACAGTATCTGCATTAAATACTGGTGAAATTAAAGAAGAGCATGAAGATTTTGTAAAGAAAATTAAAGGAGGTGGAGGAGCTAAGCCATCTGGTGGAGGTCCTGGATTATCTTCTAAAATAGATGCTTTAATGAGAGAGGCTAAACTTGATGTTAGTGTTATGAATAATTTGACTTCAAGCATCAAGAAGCTAGAAGCTTCTGCTAAAGCCCTTGAGCCTGCTACTAGTGCAGCCTCATCATCTTCTAAATATTCTGAACAGTTAGATAAAGCTGCTTCTCAATTGGATGAATTGAACAAAATATATGCATCTAAAGTTAAAGGTTCTGAAAATAGATCAGACATTAGAGATAAAATGGAAGCTGATATTACCCATCTTAAAAAGCAAATGGAATCACTTTCTTCTAATTTAGCTTCTTTGAATGATGTTTATGGAGGAATGCTTTCTGCAATGAAAAAGTAAATAATTATATATTATAAAAAACTAAAAAAATGGCAGGAGCTAAAGAAACACCTAGACAGAAACTAATAAGCTTGATGTATTTAGTTTTCATAACTATGCTTGCATTGAATGTAAGTAAAGAGGTTCTGGATGGGTTTGGACAAATGTTTAAGAAAATTCAATCTTCTAATGTAAGGTTGTCTGATAGTAACGAGACTTATTACAAAAAAATAGAAGTTAATGCTCAGGAAAAAGAAGGAAAGTGGATAGGACATGATAGGACAGCAAAACAAATAAGAAAAGAAGCAAATGAGTTTTATAATTATATTCAATCAACAAAAGATGAAATCACTAAATCTCAAAGAGTAGAGGACCCAGAACTTGAAAACTTTAGAGTAATGGATAAAGGAGAGGCTTTAGATCTTATATTTTTTGAAGCGAACGGTGTATCTGAAGAAGGTGAAAAATTTATACAAATGATTATGAATTTCACAGGTCATGTTGTTCAGGTGTTTGGATCTCAATACCCCCAATACATTGAACTAGTTGAAAATCGTTTTTATGTAGGAGATCAGAATAATAATGTTACAAACAAAGATGGCGTTTCTCAACCATGGTTAGATTATCAATTCGGTGGTATGCCATTGATTACTTCTTTGGCTAAATTAACTATGATGCAAAGTGATATTCGTGCAACTGAGGCGGATATGCTTAACGCTCTTTTAGGTAAAGAATTAGAGGTAGAATCAAAAGTAAATGAAGACAACTATATTACTCTTCTTAAAACAGAAAAAGGTGCTTATTATCAAGGAGAAGTATTTGATGGTAGTGTTATTCTAGGAAGAAAAGGAGGTGCTCAAAACCCTAATTCTGTAGAATTGACAATTGATGGAAATAAACTTGTTGAAAGCGATTATGAGCTTATCCCAGGTGGTGTAAAATTAAATGTTACTACTGGGGCTCCCGGTGATCATGAAATTGAAGGAAGCTTAATTTTTTTAAATGAAGGCGAAGAGTCTAGGATAAGTGTAAAACAATCTTTTCCAGTTATTTCTAAGCCCAATGCTGCAGTTATTTCTGCTGATAAAATGAATGTGGTTTATCGTGGAGTATCAAATCCGATGACTATATCTATCCCTGGTATTGCGCCTGCTAAAGTTTCAGCATCTGCACCTGGACTTAGGAAGCGAAGTGGTTCAAAATACACAATGAATCCTGGTAAAGGAAGAGAAGTTGTTATAAGGGCTAGCGGAACACTTCCTGATGGACAAAAAATTTCAACTAACTCTAAATTTAGAATTAAAGATATTCCTAGGCCAACTGGAACAGTAAGGGGTGAAACAGGAAATATTAATATTCGAAAATCTGGTCTTGAGATATCAACAATAGGAGCTGTTTTGGAAGATTTTGATTTTGATATTAAATTAAGAACAAAAAGCTTCAAATTTAAAGTTCCTGGTCAACCCACTATTACAGTAAATGGAAGTAAGCTAAATGCTAAAGCTAAAACTGCTTTAAAAAGAGCAAAAGTTGGTTCGACTGTTCAAATTTTTGATGTAAAGGTTGAAAACCCTTCTAATAAAAATTACAAGTTTAAAAAAGTTTCACCAGTGATGTGTGATATTTCAGGATAATTTTATATGAGACTAAATCTATATTTAACTTTTTCTTTTTTTATTGGCAGCATTGCTTTTGTTGTAGCTCAAGCCAATTTACTTAATGCTAAAATTCCTCAAGAAGTAGGTAAATTCAATGAGCAACAATTAATTACAAATGACAATGCTCCTCTTGAATATGGTTATGTTGATGATCGAGATGTAATGTGGTCAAAAACCATATGGGAGATTGTAGATTTAGATGAAAGAATTAATTTTCCTTACTACTATCCAACAGACACTCTTAACTTGGGGACTGACAGAAGATCTTTATTTGATGTACTATTAAATAATATTAGGAAAGAAAATATTACAGAGGTTTATGGTTCATCATATTTTTTAGAAAAGAAAAGTGTTCAAGATGTTAACGAGTCACTTATTTCTATTGACACACTTGAAATGGGTATAGAACAATTAAATGCAGGCGAAGAATTAGACCCACAGTTTGTTAGAACATCAGAAATTACTTCTCGTCAGATAAGGCAATATAAGATCAAAGGCACATGGTATTTTGATAAAAGACTGGGTGAGCTTAAATATAGAATGCTTGGAATTTGTCCGGTAGCTCCAGATGTTTCATTTCTTGATGCTCCTGAAGAGGAACAAGATCTTGTTGAGTTATTTTGGGTATGGTTTCCAAGTGCAAGATCATCACTTAATAGATACAATGTTTTTAACCATAAGAATGCATCCCAACCTATAACTTTTGATTTGATGTTAAATACCCGACGTTTTAATTCTATAATTTATAAAGAAGAAAATACATATGAAGATAGACTTATTGCAGATTATATTTATGAAGATGCATTACGTCAACTTTTAGAATCCGAAAGAATTAGAAATGTTATTCGTGATTATGAACAGGATATGTGGAGTAATTAAATAATATTAATTCGTTATTAATAATTAAAAAAGCCCCAATTTTGGGGTTTTTTTTTATTTACTGGGTTATATATTTGCATCATATTTTTTAAAATGAGATATTGTCATTTACTTTTGATTATAATTTCACTGGAAATTTATGGTCAAAATCTAGAACCAATTAATTTTGATGGTATTGTTGATATTGATGAGTGGGCTAATTTTCCTTCTTATGATATCTCATATGAAATTCAGCCTGGAAATAACATACTCCCCCCATATAAAACAAAAGCTTTTATCGCCTATTCTAAAACACATATGTATGTTGGGTTTAATGCTGAAGCACCTAAAGATCAATTAAGAAGTGCGATTCGAAACAGAGACCAGGTGTTTCAAGATGATCGTGTAGCAGTATGTATTGATACTTTTCGTGATGGTAGATATATGATTTGTCTAGGAAGTAATGCTAATAATATTCAATTTGATTTAAAGTTTGCAACTGATGATATTGACACGACGTATGATGTAAATTTTGAAAATAAAACTCAATTAACTGATACGGGATATGATGTAGAATTGAAAATCCCATTCTCCGCATATCAATTTAAAAATGAGTCAGAATTAATATGGAAAATTGCTTTTTTTAGAACAAGCTTTACAAATGGAAAAGAAAGTTTAAGTCAAAACTATGCTATTGATAGAAATAATCCTTGTTTTGCTTGTCAAGTTAAAACTGAAGTAAAATTTAATGATATTGAGCCAGAACTGAGGTTTAATATTATACCTTACATTTATAGTGGAATTCAAGGTCAAAAAAATCAAAATTCAATTCAATTTGGAGAACCAGAATTTAATATTGGAATAAGTGGAAGGACAGACTTAAGCTATTCAACTTCTATAGAATATACTATTAACCCAGATTTTTCTCAAGTAGAAGCAGATGTTTCTCAAATTGATGTAAATGCTACTTTCGCTCTTTTCTATCCTGAGCGAAGACCTTATTTTAATGAAGGAGCTGATTTAGTTAATTCTGAACTTAGCACAGTTTACACAAGAATGATAAATCAACCAATACTCTCTACAAAATTGATTCATCAAGATAAAAAACAGCGAATATATTGGTTAGCTGCATATGACACAAAAACAGCATATATAATTGGAGGAGAAAACCAATCATATAGTGGGGAGGGTAATGAGAACTTTTCAAATATATTAAGGTATCAAAGAAATTATGATAAAGGATCAAATATTGGTGCTTTAATTACAAATAGAATTTTAAAAGATGGTGGGAATGATCACACTCTGGGTTTATCTGGCCGTCATCAATTTCTAGAATCATATACTCTAAATTTTGAATTAAATAAAAGTATTACTAATGAGCCTGATAATGATTGGATTAATGAAGAGGGGGTTATTAAAAATAGATCATTAAAGTTAGATGGTGAGTCTTATAGTGGAGATGCTTTTCTGTTTAACTTTAGAAGAACTACGGTAAACTGGGAATCAGCTATTGGTTATGAACAACTATCACCGCTTTATAGGACACCTCTTGGATTTGCTATTCAGAATGCTTCCAAAAACATATACTTCAATCAAAATTATATTTATTATGGTGAGAATTTCATTCAAAATGCTAGACTGGGAGCATATTTTGACTGGCAATTCAATTATTTTAATGTTCAAAAAAATGGAGGAATTGGGTTTGAAGCTGAATTGGTAATGCAGAATAATTTAGAAACTGCATTCGAATTTGGATATCAATTTAATAATGAATTTGAAGGTTTTAATGCAAAAGATTTGAATTTTGTAGACTGGTCATTAGATTATAATCCATCTGAAAAAATTAGATTAAGATTTGGAATTGAAATAGGTGAGGAAATTGGATTTAATTTAGATGAATTGGCTTTAGGAGATAAATTAAATTTCAGAACATTTAATTCCTTTCAATTATCAGATAAATTTAGAATTAGTCCAATTTTAAGATATAATGAGTTAAGAAATAAGGTGGATGGATCATTGTATTATAAAGGATATATAACTAGAATTAATTTAAATTACCAGTTTAATAGAGACTTTTCAGTTAGGTTAATTGCAGAATATGATGATTTTGATAAAACCATTTTTTCTCAACCATTAATTAAATGGAATCCTAACCCATTCACTTTGTTTTATGTTGGAGGAAATATCGGTTACAGTAGAGTTGAGACTAATAAAAGATATACTTCTGAATCAGCACAGTTTTATTTTAAATTTCAATATTTAATTGGAAATTAGACTTTTAGACCATTAATATATCGTTCAGCATCTAAAGCAGCCATACAGCCTGTTCCAGCGGCAGTTACTGCCTGTCTATAATCTTTATCCTGCACATCCCCAGAAGCAAAAACGCCCGGCATATTGGTTTTAGTAGTTTTAGATTTAGTTATTATATATCCAAAGTTGTCCATTTCTAATTGCTCTTTAAAAATATCTGTATTTGGTTTATGGCCTATTGCAATAAAAAGACCATTTATTGATATTTCTTCTTTTTTACCAGTTTTGTTATTGATAATTCTAATTCCTTCAACTACTTGATCTCCTATAACCTCATCTATTTCAGTAAAATATCTTAGATAAATATTATTGGCTTTATTGACTCTGTGTTGCATAGCTTTAGAGGCTCTCATTTCACCTTTTCTTACAAGCATTGTAACTTTATTACAAATATTTGCCAAATATGTTGCTTCCTCTGCGGCTGTATCTCCTCCGCCAACAATTGCTACATCTTGTCCTTTATAAAAAAAACCATCACAAACAGCACATGCAGAAACACCACCTCCAATAAGACGTTGTTCACTTTCTATTCCTAGATATTTTGCAGTAGCTCCAGTACTAATTATAATTGTTTGGGCTTTTAATTCCGTTCCATCATCGACCCAAGCTTTATGTATACCTCCAACTTTGTTTGATAATTCAACTTTATTTATATGTCCAATTCTTACATCAGTACCAAATCTTTCTGCCTGCTTTTGAAGTTCTTGCATCATTTCAGGACCGTTTACCCCATCTGGATATCCAGGAAAATTATCAACATCAGTAGTTGTGGTAAGTTGTCCACCTGGTTCCAAGCCAGTATAAACAATTGGTTTTAAATCAGCTCTTGCAGCATATATTGCTGCTGTATATCCGGCTGGTCCACTCCCAATAATTAAATTTTTTATAATTTCCATTACTTGTAAAGTCAATTTATAAATGTTTTCAAATGTAAAATATAATGTTAAGCAAATGGAGTGTTTGTAATAACTATTATCTATCTGTTAATAAATTAATATTAATCAATATTTAAAATATTATAAGTGTAGGTTGCAAGTAGAGTCATTTTTGTTTGATTTTTATTCACTCTATAACTTTCTCTTTTAAAGTGAAAAACAAGTTCAGATTTGTAGTTAAAATCTGTTGTGTAAATTAAACTAATTCTATCATTATGATTAACCTCAGTAGCGATTAAAAGAAAAGACTTCGTGTCAAAATAAAATTTCCATTTATCATTACTCATTTTATAATCAACTTTTATGACATAAGCCTCCTTATTATTTGGCAAATTTTTCTTTCCATTATAACTAATTATAGCTTGAGTATCTTTTAATTTAATTGGTTGCCAAAAAACATAAAAAGCTGCATCCAATACTGATTTAGCCTTAATTATCTCCTCATTATTAATTATGGTTTTGCCATCTTGAAATACTTCAATACCATTTCCATTAGTTCGTAAAGTTTTGCCATTTGAAACAATTGTTGTTAAAAAAGGGTAAAATTCGTGTGTTATTTCTTGTATTATTTTAGATTTAATATCTCCTGTTTTAGTATAGCTAATTGTTGTTTTAAGATATTTAATCTGATTTATTTTTTTCCAATTTTCTTCACCACCATGAGCCAATAAAGATTTTTCAAGAATGTAATCAGCAGTTATGTTTTGAGAAAAAACTTTAATAAAAAAGATTAAGTAAAAAAATATAAATAACTTAATTGTAAAGTGATTTTTCATTTTAATTGTAAATTGGAAAGTTAATCAATTTTTGAGATGATAAGATTTGTATTAATAATTATAATTACCTTATTAATTCCATTTAAGTCCCTAGCTCAATCTATATTAAAAGATAATGATGAGAAATCTATCATTGGTGTTTTGAAAGCTCAGCAAAATGCATGGAATGAAGGAAACATAGAGGAATTTATGAAAGGCTATATCAAATCTAAGAATCTTGTCTTTAATAGTTCAACAGGACCTCATTTTGGATGGCTTTCAGTAAGAGATAGGTATAAATGGCGATACCCAACTAAGGAAAGAATGGGAAAATTAACTTTTAAAGTTCAAAAAATATCTAGTGTTTCAGAAAATGTGGCTCAATTATTAGGAAAGTTTAATTTATTTTTTCCTAGTAAATGTTTCAAAATATTTAAAAATTTTAAAAACTGTGAAGATCAAGAAATTAATGGATTTTTTACTTTATTATGGGTGAAAACTGAAAATGGTTGGTTAATTTTGAGCGATCACACTTCAAGAGCAGATTAATTATGTTTACAAAAGAACGTATTGGGCTTATTTTAGGACCACTTACTTTTATTTTAATACAATTTATACCTATTTATGATTTAAGCCCTGAAGGAAAAAACGTTTTAGCCACTGCAGTATGGATGGCTATTTGGTGGGTTTTAGAATCAGTAGATATTGCTGTAACAGCTTTATTACCTATAGTTTTGTTCCCTTTAACCGAATCTCTTTCAATTGCAGAAACAACATCTCAATATGGACACAACTTGGTTTTTCTTTATTTGGGTGGATTTATAATTGCTATAGCTATAGAGAGGTGGAACTTGCATAAACGAATTGCCTTAAACATAATATCAGCAATGGGAACTAAAATTGACCTTATTATTTTAGGGTTTATGATTTCTACAGCAATCCTTTCAATGTTTATTTCCAATACAGCCACAACAGTTATGATGTTACCAATTGCTATTGCGATTATCAAGCAACTTGATGACAATCCATCAACAATAATAAATGAAAATAAAGAATTTGGTAAAGCTCTTTTATTAGCTGTAGCATATAGTGCCTCTATTGGAGGTATTGCAACTTTATTTGGAACCCCACCTAATATGGTATTAAAAGGAATTGTAGAGACAAATTTTGGATATAAAATCACTTTCATAGATTGGTTAATGGTTGGTTTTCCAATTTCAGTCATTCTTCTTTTTTTGTGTTGGATTTATATGACACGAAAAGCTTATAATTTTGCTGGAAGGGACTTTTCACTAGGTAAAAATGAAATTACTAGTTTAAAACAAGGTTTAGGAAAAATTTCTGTTGAAGAAAAAAGGGTGGCAATTATTTTTATTTTAACAGCATTATGTTGGATTTTTAGATCAAAATTAGAACTTATATTACCAGGAATTGATGATACTGTTATTGCTATTACTTTTGGATTAGTTCTCTTTATTGTTCCAACAAAGAATAGACAAAGAGCACTTATTACATGGAGAGAAGCAGTTACCCTTCCTTGGGGAGTAATAATATTATTTGGAGGAGGCATGGCATTAGCAAAGGGATTTGTTGATTCAGGATTATCGAATTGGTTTGGAAATAATCTATCAGCACTCCAAGGATTACCAGTAATATTAATTATTTTAAGCATTGTTGCAGCTGTCAATTTTCTTACTGAAATGACTTCAAATCTAGCTACAACAGCCATGTTACTTCCTGTTCTGGCCGCTTTGGGATTGCAAATGAATATTGATCCTTTGATATTAATGATTGGTGCAACTATAGCTGCCTCCTGTGCTTTTATGCTTCCTGTAGCTACTCCTCCAAATGCAATTGTTTTTGGAGCAGGTTATTTGCGTATTCCTGATATGGTGGAAAAAGGATTCAGAATGAATTTTATCTCAATAATTATAATTACTGCAATGGTTTACTTCCTTGTTCCTGCTCTTTTGACTTTTTCTATAGAGGGATAATTAAAATATAATACGTCCAGGGTTAAGAATGTTTTTTGGATCAAATAATTTTTTTAATTGTTCCATTAATTTAATTTCTTCCTTGGATCTGGTAGTATACAAATATGCTTTTTTATCTAAACCTATTCCATGTTCAGCAGATAAAGAACCTTTGAATTTTTTAAGAGGAGCATAAACAATTGAATTAATTAAATCTATTAGTTTAGGTGTGTTCTTATCTCTTCCAATTATAAAATGAATATTACCATCTGCTATATGGCCAAAAGGAAAAATAGTTTTCACCTCATTAAGCTTATTAAGCTCTTTGGTAATAGAGTCAATAATTTCTCCAATTTTTGGAATAGGTAGACTTATATCAAAATGTTGATCAAATTTTGCTTTAGATGCTAAGATTGAAATATCTTCCCTTATTTGCCAAATTTGCTTTAATTCCTTATCAGAGTTTGCCATTACAGCATCAATTATTAGTCCTCTTTTTAGTGATTCCTCAATTCGATTTTCCAATAAATCATAATCTTGCTTTGGTTGACTACCTAGACTTTCAATAAATACATAATATTCATAATTATTAGACAATGGCTTTATTAATTCAGAAGATTCAGTCATTGCATTATATGTGCTTTTCCAAATTAACTCAAAACCACTTAGATTTCCTCCTAGCTCTGATTCTAAAAATTTTAATAAATCAACAACAAGTTCATAAGAATTAACACCTACAATTGCAGAGCAGCGACTTTTTGGTGCTTCCTGCAATCGAAGAACAACTTTTGTTACAATTCCTAATGTTCCCTCACTTCCAATAAAAAGTTGTTTCAAGTCATATCCTGAATTGTCTTTAATAATTTTTTTAAGAGATGAAATTATTGTTCCATCAGGGAGAACAACTTCTATACCCAAAACCATTTGCCTAGTCATTCCAAATCGAAAAACACGGAGTCCACCAGCATTTGAAGAGACAGCTCCTCCAATTTGAGCGGATCCTCTAGCACCAAAATTCAATGGTAATAAAAGGTTTTTTTCTGCAGCTGCATTAATAAGAGTTTCTAATATAACTCCAGCTTGTGTAGTAATGGTTCTACTTTTATCATCTACCTCTTCAATTTTATTCATTTTTTCCAATGATATAACTAATTGATTTTTTTTTGTTTCTGTTCCACCAACTAAATTTGTTAATCCACCATGTACTATAATTTCTTGGTTGTTTTTATTACATATTTTTATAATATCACTTACTTCTTTTGTTGTTTCAGGAAAAGTTACAGCAATTGCTTGAAGAGGTTGATCAGTTTTCCAAATATGTGAGAATCTATTTAGAATCTGATCTTTTATAAGAAGTTGATTGTCTTTTAAAATTGATTTTAATTCAACAATTAGTTTTTTGTTCACCATATTGATTCTTTAATTAAGCTAATCAAATGCACCATTAAGTTAAATTTTTTTTAATTTAGCCTCCAATTATTATTTAATTGAAAAGGGAAAATACACTTTTTAGAATTATTATTTCATCAATACTTGCCATAGTTTTGATGATTCCAATTTTTGCTGCTTTACATAAAAGTCTGAATAATCACGAACATATAGTTTGCAGTGAAAGTTTAGCTCATTTTCATCAGGATAATAATTCTTGTGTATTGTGCGAATTTAATTTTTCAAATTTTGATTTAGATATAAATTCAAATTATTCAACATTAAATAAAATCCCATTACATAAATCCTTTTTAAACTATTCGGTTAGTTTTTTCAATTCATCCATACCAAATTTTGATTTAAGAGGCCCTCCAAGTTATAGTTAATTAACTCATCTTGTATAATAACTATAATATTTTGTGCATTCTGTAAAGATTAGCATTTATAATTGTTTAACTTAAAAAATTTAAAAATGAAAAAAAATATATTTATTTCAACCTTATTAATATTAACAGTTTTATCCTGCTCAAAGGATGATGATCACCCAGAACATGTACATGAACATGAACTAATAACTACAATGACCATAACATTAACACCATCTGATGGATTTACTGGTGATACTATAACTCTACAAATGCAAGATTTAGATGGAGATGGTCCAAATGCACCAACTAAATCTGTCTCAGGAAATTTATTATCTGGAGTTTTTTATGATGGCGCTGTTGTTTTACTTAATGAATCTGAATCACCTGCTGAAAATATTACTTCAGAGATTGAGGAGGAAGATGAAGAACACCAGTTTTTTATTACTCCAGGAGGAGGACTTATTGAAAATGTAGGAATAGAGTATATTAACCTTGACTCAAATGGAAATATTCTTGGAACGCAATTTCAAATAAATACTTTTGATTCTAGTAGTGGCACACTTACCTTTACATTAAGACATGAACCCACAAAACCAAATACTGGTCTTGCAGATGCTGGTGGTGCAACAGATGTTGAAGCTACATTTAATGTTACTATTGAATAAAGGTAGATATCTTTAATTAATAATATAAAAAAGGTAACAAAATGATTTGTTGCCTTTTTTACTAATTATAATAGGAATTATATTAAAATTAATATGATCAGATATATTTATTTTATATTTTGTTTTAACTGTATAATTGTTTATGCTCAGAATTGCAACAATACCCTTTCTGGTAAAGTAGTGGATTTTCATGATGGAACAGAACTTGAACGAGCAATTATAATTGTTAAAGGAACAAATAAAGAAATAATAACTGATTTTAATGGGTCTTTTAGCATTTCTAATCTATGTAATGAATCTTATATTCTTGAAATATCACATCCACAATGTAAAACTAAAGAGTTAAAGATTAAAGTTTTTGAAAATATTAATAAAACCATAAGACTAGAACATCATGTTGAAGAACTAAATGAAATTATTATATATGGCAATTCTTTTAATGAAAAGTCTAAAACATTAATTGAAAATAAAATTTCAAGTGAAACATTAGAAAATTATATTGGCGCAACTTTAGGTGATGTATTAAATAATTTATCAGGAGTATCCTCTCTTAATTCTGGAAATTCAGTAGTAAAGCCAATTATCAATGGATTACATAGTAGTCGTGTTGTAATTATAAATAATGGGGTTAGAATGGAAGATCAAGAATGGGGGGCAGAACACGCGCCAAATATTGACATTAATTCAATTGATAATATTACCTTAATAAAAGGTGCAGGTGCTTTGCAGTATAGTGGAAATGCTTTGGGTGGTGTTATAGTTGCCGAAGCACCAGATTTTAAATTAAAAGACAGTCTGTATGGTAAAACAATTATTAGAGCAGCTACTAATGGACAAGGAGCTACAACTACATCTAAATTAACCAAAACACAAACAAATGGATTATATTCATCAGCTCAGCTAACTTTTAAGCGTTTTGGAGATTTCAAAGCACCAAATTATGTGTTAACCAATACTGGAGTTTTAGAGCGTAATGCATCTTTTAGGTTAGGTCTAAATCGATATAATTATGGTTTAGAACTATATTATTCAATTTTTAAAAATGAGATAGGAATTTTAAAAGCATCACATATTCATACTGCACGGGATCAACTTAGTTCAATAAATAGTGAAATTCCTTTAATAATAAATGATTTTAGTTATAAAATTAATTCCCCAAAACAAGACGTTACTCATCATATATTAAGGTTTAAGTGGTTTAAACGTTTTGAAGGTTTAGGTAAATTAAGTCTGCAATATGACTTTCAGCGAAATAATCGCTTGGAATATGACGTTAGAATAGGAGTATATAAGAATATACCTTCAACTGATTTAAAACTTGAAACTCATAGTATAATGGTTGATTTAGATACTCAATTTAACAATTCAATAAAATTTAAAACAGGTATAATAGGAAGATTTCAAGATAATTTTGCATCCCCGAAAACTGGTGTTAGAAGAATTATACCTGACTATGATAAATATGATCTAGGAATATATACAATAGCAGACTTTAGAGTTAATGATAAATTACTTTTTGAGGTTGGAAGTCGTTTTGATTACTCATATATGGATGTTTTTAAGTTTTATAGGAAATCTTTTTGGAACTCTCGTGGCTATCAAGACATTTTTCCTGAAATTATAGTAGAAGAAGAATTTAATAATCAAATTTTAACAAACCCAAAATTCACTTTTTATAATTTTTCTACAACATTTGGTTCTAGATATACCTTTGATGAATCTAGGTCAATATTATTTAATTATTCAATTGCTTCAAGAATTCCTAATCCCTCTGAATTATTTAGCGAAGGGTTACATCATGCTTCTGCTCGCTTTGAAATTGGTGATCTAAGATTTAATTCTGAGGTAGGGCATAAGATTGCTTTGACATTTAAGCTTCAAAATAAAAATCTTAATTTATCAATTAATCCATATATAAATACAATCAAGGATTTTATATTGATTGAACCTACCCAAATCCAACAAACTATAAGGGGAAATTTTCAAGTTTGGGAATACAGACAAACTAATGCTCAGTTATTTGGGTTAGATATTGATGCTTCTTTTGCTTTAAACGAAAACGTGTTTTTAGATAATCAATTTTCATTTATAAAGGGAAATGATCTTATTAAAAATGAACCTTTGATAAGTATACCTCCAGTAAATATAAATAACGAGATTGTTTATCAAAACCCAAACCTTAATAATCTAAGGTTAGCATTAAAAAGTGAATATGTTTTTCGCCAAAATGAATACCCTGATAATAATTTTGAAGTTTTTGAAGCAGTATCTCAAACTACGGAACTTGTTGATGTAAGCACTCCTCCTAATGCATATCATTTGTTTAATTTTAATTCAAGTATAAATATTAAAGTGGAAAAAAACTATAGGTTAGATTTGAATTTTGACATAAACAATTTATTAAATAAACAATATCGAAATTATCTTAATCGTCTACGTTATTATGCTCATGATTTGGGAAGAAATATTATTTTAGGTTTTAAATATAATTATTAAAATACTAGTAAGAGAAACATCAATATCTAGCCTAAATTAATTTACTATTAGCTACTCTGTGCCAGCTACAGCTTTTAATTCTGCCTCAAGTTGCCAGTATTCAGGTATATCAGTACAATTATCATAACGATAAGCTAATTTGACAACACCTTCCTTATTAATTATAAATTCCCCAGGGAGCAGCCATGGGTTATCTACTAAAGCACGTTGAGTACCTAGTCTTTCCTTAAGTAGTTTCTTCCCTATGCCATAATCAATATTAGCAGTTCCTAAAATTTGCGGACCATTTCCATCTAATAAATCATAAGCTCTATAGGCTTCATAGTTAGGATCACTCAACAAGATTCCTCTAAGACCTTGTTCTTCCATATAAAACGAAGCCCTTTCTGGTTCTGCTTGGGTTATAATTACAACTTGAACTCCCATTTCAATTATCTTATCATAATTTTTATTAAGCTCCTCTGCTCTTGCAAAACCACAACCACAGCCCGTATGTCTCCAAAATATTAATAGCAAAGGTTTTTCCCCCCACAAATCACTTAACTTGGTAAGCTTTTTAGACGAACTTTCTAATTCAAAATCAAGTGCTTTATCTCCTTCTTGCAAGGGTATTTTATCCCAGACCGTTTTTGTAGGGCCTTCATCCCATAATTTCAACCATTCCACTTGTGCTTTCTCTGTTTGCTTTTTAACAATGTCAGGCATTTCTCGTACTTGTCTGGTAGGATCATTTTCAGTTTGGCTATATATAATTTTATTGAATAATATAAAAGTTAAAACACTGAAAAACAACTTAATAGACTTAGCTGTTAATGTGGTGGACTTAATAAATTTTCTTCGGTCAAATGATGACATAAACCAAATGTATAAAAAAATGATTTTATTTTTTTTGCTAATGAAACTAAAAGTAAAAACGGATACACTATAATAGTATAACCGTTTTATTGTTTTAGTAGCGCGGGCAGGACTCGAACCTGCGACCTTTGGGTTATGAGCCCAACGAGCTACCTACTGCTCTACCGCGCGATATGGACGTCAAATATAGCAATTATTTTTTTTGTTAAAATTAATATGCTTGGGCTACCTTTGTTTAATGCAAAAAACAAAACATCATTCAGGATTTATATCGATTGTAGGAAACCCTAATGTTGGAAAGTCTACATTAATGAATGCTTTAATGGGAATGAAATTATCAATTACTACCCATAAGGCTCAAACAACAAGACATAGAATTCTTGGAATTCTTAATGGTGAAAATTATCAAATGATTTTATCTGACACACCTGGAATTATTAAACCAGCATATGAAATGCAAAATTCCATGATGAGTTTTGTCAAGGAATCTTTTATTGATGCAGATTTAATAATTTATATGATTGCTATTGGTGAAACACAGATTAGAGATGAAAAATTATACAATAGGCTAAAATCCAATAAAACTCCTGTTTTAGTCTTAATTAATAAAATTGATAATTCAAATCAAGAGCAGGTTCAAAAATCTGTTAAGGATTGGGAAAATTTATTACCTAATGCTTTAATTTATCCCATTTCAGCATTAACTGGATTTTTTGTTAAAGAACTATTGAAAATTTTGATTTCTAAACTTCCTGAAGGACCTGAATATTTTCCTAAAGATCAAATTACGGATAAACCTGAACGATTTTTTGTTAATGAAACAATTAGATCAAAAATTTTAGAGAATTATGAAAAAGAAATTCCTTATTCTGTTGAAGTTCAAACGGAAGAATTTATTGAAGATAAGAAAATGATTAGAATTAAATCTGTAATTCTTGTAGAACGCGAGAGTCAAAAGGGAATTATAATTGGTCATAAAGGCAACAAGTTAAAAATTGTTGGTAGTGGTTCTCGTAAATCTTTACAATCATTCTTTGAAAAAAAAATTTATTTAGAGCTCTATGTGAAAGTATCAAAAAATTGGAGATCTAATATTAGTAAGCTTAGGCACTTTGGATATCGCAAATAAACAAAATATATATTTGTCATAAATAAACTAATTTTGCTGAAAATTCATCAAAATTGGATAATATAGTAGCCATTGTTGGTAGACCAAATGTTGGAAAGTCAACCTTTTTTAATCGTTTGATTCAGAAAAGAGAAGCAATAGTTGATTCCCAAAGCGGTGTAACTCGTGATCGTCATTATGGAAAATCAGATTGGAATGGTCGCGACTTTACAATAATTGATACAGGCGGTTATGTTAAAAACAATGATAATATTTTCCAAAAAGAAATTGACAAACAAGTTACACTTGCAATAAATGAAGCAGATAATATTATTTTTATGGTAGATGTTGAGGATGGGATTACTGGAATGGATGAAATAATTGCAAAATTACTTAGGAAGGCTAAGAAGCCTGTTTTTCTAACTGTAAATAAAGTTGATAACTCAAAAAAGAATGAAAATTCATTAGAATTTTATTCTTTAGGTTTTAAAGAAATTTATCCAATTTCTGCTATTAATGGCAGTGGAAGTGGAGAGCTTCTAGATGCTTTAATTAAAACATTTCCTGCTGATTATCAAACAACTAAAAATACTATCTTACCTCGTTTTGCTGTAGTTGGAAGACCAAATGCCGGCAAATCATCTTTTATTAATGCGCTAATTGGAGAAGAACGATATATTGTTACTGATATAGCTGGGACCACTCGCGATAGTATAGATAGCAAATATAATCGTTTTGGTTTTGAGTTTAATCTTGTTGACACAGCAGGAATAAGAAGGAAATCAAAGGTAAAAGAGGATATTGAGTTTTATTCAGTTATGAGATCAATTAGAGCAATAGAACATAGTGATGTTTGTATTTTAATGGTTGATGCAACTAGAGGTTTTGACGGGCAAGTCCAAAATATTTTCTGGTTGGCAAAAAGAAATAATAAAGGTATAGTTATTATAGTAAATAAATGGGATTTAATTTCTAAGAATAACAAATCTGCAAAAGAATATGAAATCAATATTAAGAAAGAAATTTCTCCTTTTGATGATGTTCCGATTTTATTCGTTTCAACAATAAATAATCAGAGAATCTATAAAGCAATAGAAGTTGCTGTTAAAGTTTTTAATAATAGGTCTAATAGGATTAAAACAAAAAAATTAAATGATATAATGCTTCCAATAATTGAAAAACAACCTCCACCTTCTTCTAGAGGAAGATATATTAAGATTAAATTTTGCACTCAACTACCAAAAGTTTTTCCTCAATTTGCTTTCTATTGTAATTATCCAAATTTGATAAAGGATCCCTACAAAAGATTTGTTGAGAATCAAATAAGAAGCCAATTTAACTTTAATGGTGTGCCAATGACTATATTTTTTAGGAAGAAATAGTTAAATGTGATCTAGAATTTCCTTTAACTCAAACTTAATTTTTTCTAATTTTGTTAGAATTTCTTTTTGAGCAACTGCTCCACTTTTTTGTTTAAGTTGTTTTCTTGCACCCTCTAATGTCATACCCCTTTCTTTAACAAGATGATATATTAGTTGGATATTTTCAATATCTTTTGGAGTATACTTTCTAGTACCAGTTTCTTTTTTTTTGGGATTAATTTGATAAAATTCTTTTTCCCAAAAACGCAGTAGAGATGGTTTGACATTAAATGCTTTTGAAACCTCTCCAATATTATAATAGAGTTTTTCTGGAAGGTTAGCAATCATTAATCTAAAGATTGATTTTCTTGATTAGCCAGTAAAAGAAGTTTGTCAAATTCCTCAGAAGATAGATCACCATAGTAGAAGTTTATAGGGTTAATCTTTTGATTATCTTTAAATATCTCTTAATGTAAATGTGGCCCTGCAGATCTTCCCGTATTCCCAACATAACCAATTATTTCTCCACGTTTGACTTTTTGACCTCTTTTAACATTATATCCATTTAAATGAGCGTATAAACTAACATAGCCATATCCATGATCAATTCTTATATGTTTTCCAAATCCAGCAGCTCTATTATCAGCCCTTTTAACTTCTCCATCACCTGTAGCAAAAATTGGAGTTCCTTTTGGAGCTGTAAAATCCATACCCCAATGCATTCTCTGTTTTTTTGTAAATGGATCATTTCTATATCCATAGCCTGAGGCTAATCTTTTTAGATCTTTATTTCTAATAGGCTGAATAGAGGGAATAGAAGCTAGTAAACCTAATTTATTAGCAGCTAATTTTTCTATTTCATCTAATGATCGAGATTGTATCACTATTTGTTTAGTTAAAACATCAATTCGTTTAGATGTATTTGTTATCATTTCGGAATTTTTAAACCCTTCTAATTCTTTGTATCTATTAATTCCACCAAAACCTATTTTCCTTTGAGATTCAGGAATTGGACTTGCTTCAAAATAAACACGATATAAATTGTTATCCCTTTCTTCTATATTATCTAAAACATTTTCTATTTGATTTAATTTTAAGTTCATTAAATCTAATTGAAGAGCATAATTTTGCAACTCTCTACCTTGAATAATTTCCTTTGGTGTAGAAATTAAATTGGTATTTAATAAAATAAATAATGAAAAAATGCCAAAAATAATTGCAGACAATATAAATAGAAAAAAATTTGATATTTGAAGAGTAAGAGATTTCTTAATTGGTTTATAAGAAAGCGTTTGAGAATCAAAGTAATATTTAACTTTAGTCATAAAGTGCAGTAATTTCCATATTTATAAGGAAATATTTTTTCCAAATATAATAAAAACATAAGTAAATCATTGTCTGTGTTTAATAGACAATTGCAATCAGATACTTACCTTTGCACATAGAGATGATTAAATATTTTCATGAAGTCTGAAATAATTCGTAAAAAATTTCTTGATTTTTTTGCATCCAAAGGACATGCAATAGTTCCTTCTTCTCCGATGGTTGTTAAAGATGATCCAACACTAATGTTTACTAACGCTGGAATGAATCAATTTAAGAATTTCTTTTTGGGAAATACAAAACCTAATAGCCCAAGAATAGCTAATACTCAAAAATGTCTTAGGGTTTCTGGAAAACATAATGATCTAGAAGAAGTTGGAATTGATACTTATCATCATACTTTTTTTGAAATGTTAGGGAACTGGAGTTTCGGTGATTACTTTAAAAAAGAGGCAATTGAATGGGCATGGGAGCTTTTAACTGAAATTTATCAAATTGACAAAGAAAATTTATATGTAACTGTATTTAAAGGAGATAAATCTGATGGGTTGAGTAAGGATAGTGAGGCATTTAAATATTGGAGTTCTATTTTGCCTATAGAAAGAATATTATATGGAGATAAAAAGGATAATTTTTGGGAAATGGGGGATCAAGGCCCTTGTGGTCCATGTTCGGAAATTCATATAGATATTAGGTCTGATAATGAAAAATCAAAGATTAAAGGAAATCAGTTGATTAATAAAGATCATCCTCAAGTTATTGAACTTTGGAATCTTGTTTTTATAGAGTTTAACAGAAATTCTGATGGTTCATTAAATAAATTACCTGCTAAGCATATAGATACTGGTATGGGTTTTGAGAGATTATGTATGGTTTTACAAAAATCTTCATCTAATTATAATACTGATATATTCAAGCCAATTATTTTAGAATTACAAACTATTACTAATTATAAGTATGGAAAAAATAATGAAAAAGATATTGCAATAAGAGTAATTGCAGATCATGTAAGATCGGTTTATTTTGCAATTGCTGATGGTCAATTGCCTTCTAATAATGGAGCTGGATACGTTATACGGAGAATTTTGAGAAGAGCAATTCGTTATGGTTTTACATTTTTAAACCAAAAAAAACCTTTCATTCACCTTTTAGTAAGTTCAGTTTCTAAACAAATGAGTCAAGTTTTTCCTGAATTAAAAAAAGAAATAAAACTTGCTGAAAATGTAATTAGAGAGGAAGAAAAATCTTTTCTCAATACTTTAGATCAAGGAATAGTAATGTTAAATTCAATGTTAAATTCTTCAAATGATAAAATTTTGGATGGAAAAAAAGTTTTTGAGTTATATGACACCTTTGGTTTTCCTCTAGATTTAACATCATTAATCGCGAGAGAAAAAAACTTTAAAATTGATGAAGCAGCTTTTAATACTGAGATGAGTAGACAAAAAGAACGTTCGAAATCTGCTTCAGTTTCATCAGCTGAAGATTGGCAAATAGTATTAGAAGATGATTTAGAAGAATTTGTAGGGTATGATATACTTCAAGCCGATGTTAAAATAACTCGCTATCGTAAGATGAGCAATAAAAAAGATGGCCATTTTTATCAGTTAGTTTTTAATTTAACTCCATTTTATCCTGAAGGAGGAGGTCAGGTTGGAGACAAAGGATATCTTCAGGAAAGTAATGGAACTATTCATTATATAACTGACACTAAAAACGAAAATAATCTAATTATTCATTTTACAAAAACTATCCCACAAAATACAACAGACACTTTTAAAGCTGTTGTTGATTCAAAACAAAGAAAAAGAACAGCATCTAATCATACTGGCACTCATTTGATGCACCAAGCTTTGAGGGCTGTTTTAGGAAATCATGTTGAGCAAAAAGGATCAATGGTTCATTCAGGAATGTTTAGGTTTGATTTTTCACATTTTTCAAAATTGAGCAATGATGAAATAGTTCAAGTTGAATCTTTTGTTAATGCAAGAATAAAAGAACAGTTGCCATTGGAAGAAGAAAGAAATATACCATATAAATCTGCTATTGAGAAAGGAGCTATTGCTCTTTTTGGGGAAAAATATGGTGATACAGTCAGAACTATTCGTTTTGGACAATCAATAGAATTGTGTGGAGGCTGTCATGTAAAAAACACCTCTGAAATATGGTATTTCAAAATTTTAAATGAATCAGCTATAGCTTCTGGAGTTAGAAGAATAGAAGCTATAACAGGAGATGCTGTAATTTCACATTTTGAAGATCAGAGTAAAACCTTACAAAGTCTAAATACCTTAATTAAAAAATCGCAAGACCCCTTAAAAGCCTTTAATACTTTAATAGAAGAAAATTCTGAGCTTAGAAAAGAATTAAAATCATTAACCAAATTAAAAATTCAGCTAATTAAATCTGATTTAGTAAAAGTTATAAAGAAAAAAAAGAAAATTAATTTTGCTGCAAAAGAAATTGATTTGGATCAAAAATACATTAGAGATTTAGCTTTTGAATTAGGTAAGGGGTTTAATAATCTTTTTTTAGTTTTAGCTTCCAAAATAAATGGAAAGGCTTTTTTAAGTTGTTATATATCAAAAGAATTAGTTAAGTCAAAAGGTTTTAATGCTTCGAAAATAGTTAAAACTTTAAGTGAATATATTGGTGGTAGTGGTGGAGGACAATCTTTTTATGCAACAGCAGGAGGAAAAAAAACAGAAGGAATTGAAAAAGCAATTAAATTTTCAGAAAGTTTAGTTTAAAGAATTTCATCATTTAATTTAATGATATCAAATATTAAATTCTATTTATTTTTTAAGCAAAGTATTATAATTGTATTAATGGTTTTTTTTACAAATTGTGGTGCTGGAAGAAGAATAAATGTAAAGAAAAACTCAGCTCTTAAAACCACCTATAAAAATCAAAAGACGACCACTTTTTCAAAAAAAAATATAAATTCAAGTTTAACATCTAAATCTAATAGAGCAATAGAGTATATAAAAAAATATAGTTCTATTGCAAAAGAAGAAATGAAGAAGTTTAAAATTCCAGCTAGCATAACTTTAGCTCAAGGTATTTTAGAATCTGGCTCAGGTTATGGTTCACTTGCCTTAAGAGCGAATAATCATTTTGGGATTAAGTGCCACAAGGGTTGGAAGGGCAAAAGAATTTATCATGATGATGATAAAAAAGGTGAGTGTTTTAGAGTTTATAAAAATCCAAAAAGATCATTTAGAGATCACTCTAGATTTTTAACTGATAGAGACCGATATAAATTTCTTTTTGAATATAAAATAACAAATTATAAAGCTTGGGCAAAGGGATTAAAAAAAGCTGGATATGCTACTGATCCTAAATATCCAAAAAAATTAATAGAAATAATTGAGAGGTACGAATTATATAGATTTGATAAAAAAAGATTCTCCAAGAAAAAGGACAATAAAAGTAAAAGAGTTATATATTATAAGGTAGAGAAAGGGGATACGCTTTATTCTATTTCAAAAAAATATAATATTTCAGTTAAAGAAATATTAAATAATAACAAGTTAAATAATAATATTATTTTATTAGGTCAGATTTTGGAAATTCCAATTAATAAATAATCATGATATATCAAAGAAGCAGTAAATTATTTAAAACAGCTAAAAATTATTTAGCTGGAGGGGTTAACTCCCCTGTAAGAGCTTTTAAAGCCGTTGGTGGTACGCCAATTTTTATTAAATATGCCAAAGGAGCATATTTGTTTGATGAAGATGGAAATAAATTTATTGATTATATATCTAGTTGGGGTCCAATGATTCTTGGACACGCATATGAATCTGTTATTAATGCTATTTCAGAAATTGCTAAAAATGGAACTTCATTTGGCACTCCTACAGAGATAGAAACTGAGATTGCAAAATTGGTAATATCAAAAGTTTCAAATATTGATAAAATTAGATTTGTAAATTCTGGAACGGAGGCATGCATGAGTTCTATAAGACTAGCTCGGGGATATACAAAAAGGGATAAAATTTTAAAATTTGCGGGATGTTATCATGGTCATTCAGACTCTTTTTTAATTAAAGCTGGAAGTGGTGCTTCTACTTTTGGGGTGCCAACTAGTTTAGGAATAACAAGAGGAACAAGTAAAGATACACTTGTTGCTGATTACAACAATTTAGATAGTGTCAAAAAACATTTCAAAGAATTTCCAGATCAAATTGCCGCAATTATTTTAGAGCCAATAGCAGGAAATATGGGATGTATTCCGCCTAAACTTGAATTTATTCAAAATCTCAGGCGATTATGTGATAACTATGGATCAATATTAATTTTTGATGAAGTAATGACTGGTTTTCGAGTAGGCTTGGGGGGTGCACAGGAAAGTTTAAAAGTAAATGCAGATATTGTAGCTTTTGGAAAGATAATTGGTGGAGGATTGCCCGTTGGTGCTTTTGCAGCATCAAATAAAATAATGGAAAGTTTAGCTCCAGACGGATTGATATATCAAGCCGGAACACTAAGTGGAAATCCATTAGCTATGATAGCCGGCTTAACAACATTAAAGGAGATTGTAAATGACCCGGATATTTATTCTCGTTTAGAAGAAAAGACCAAAACTCTAAAATTTGGTATGGAAAAAGTTTTAAACAAAAAAGGAATTCCCTTCAAAATTAATATGTTTGGATCTATGATTTCATTGCATTTTACTGAAACAGAAGTTTTTGATTTTATTAGCGCTTCAAAGGGAGACAATAATAACTTCAAGAAATATTTTAATGGAATGTTAAGAGAAGGGATTTACCTTCCTCCTAGTGCGTATGAGAGTTGTTTTTTAAATGATGCTCTTTCATATGATGATATTGATTTTACTTTGAATGCATTTGACAAAGTAATTAGTTCTATCTAGGAAAGTTCCACAAAAAAACCTTTTTGATTATTAATTACTTTGACTAAACCCTTTTCCCTTAAGCTTTTGAGGGAAATGTCCCATTTTTTATTACTTAAGTCAGATTCTTGCTTAAGAGTAGAAAGTAATTTTGGGGAAGATGTCTTAAGTAAGTTATAAATCGTTTTTTCTTCATTAGTAAGATCAATATTTTTTTTCTCAGGTTTCATTTGAGGGAAAAAGATAACTTCTTGTATAGACTTGTTATCAGTAAATAACATTACTAATCTATCAATTCCTATTCCAATACCTGCTGTAGGCGGCATTCCGTATTCTAAAGCACGAATAAAATCTTGATCAATGTACATTGCTTCATCATCACCTTTTTCAATAAGTTTTAGTTGGTCTTCAAACCTATTAAGTTGATCAATAGGGTCATTTAATTCAGAATAAGCATTAGCTAATTCAGTTCCATTAACAAGTAATTCAAATCTTTCTGTTAATTCTTGATTATCCCTATGAGCTTTAGTTAAGGGACTCATTTCTTTAGGATAATCAATAATGAAAGTTGGCTGTATATAATGATGCTCACATTTTTCTCCAAAAATTAAATCAATCAATTTTCCTACCCCCATATTATTATCATATTTAAGGCCTAATTTTTTTACTGTTTTTAACAGCTCCTCTTTTTTCATATTAGAAATGTCATATCCAGTATATTTTTTTATTGAATCTATAATTTTTACTCTAGGAAATGGAGTTTTAAAATTAATTATAGAATCTCCAAACTTTACCTTTGTATTCCCATTAACATCTAAAGCAACTTTTTCTAACAATTTTTCTGTAAACTCCATCATCCATTTATAATCTTTGTATGCAACATAAAGCTCTACCATTGTAAATTCTGGATTATGATTACGATCCATTCCTTCATTCCTGAAGTCTTTAGAGAATTCATATACACCTTCAAATCCACCAACAATTAATCGTTTTAGATATAATTCATTTGCAATTCTTAGGTATAGAGGAATATTTAGAGAGTTGTGATGAGTTTTAAAGGGACGAGCTATTGCCCCTCCAGGTATGGGTTGTAAAATAGGGGTTTCAACCTCTAAAAAGTTTTCTTTATTGAAAAAACCTCTAATTATATTAGTAATCTTAGTTCTTTTAATAAATGTGTCTTTTACTTTTGGATTTACAATTAAATCAACATATCGTTGTCTATACCTTAATTGAGGGTCATTAAATTCATCATATATTTTTCCATCTGAATCAACTTTAGGAAGAGGCAAGGGTCGAATAGATTTACTAAGGATTTTAAAACTTTTAACTAAAACCGTTTTTTCACCAACATTAGTTTTAAATAGTTTTCCTTTAATTCCAATTATATCGCCTATATCTAATAGTTTTTTATATATTTCATTGTATAATGTCTTATCCTCAGTTGGACATATTTCATCTCTGTTGAAATAAACTTGAATTTTGCCTTTATTATCCTGTAACTCTGCAAAACTAGCATTACCCTGTATTCTTCTTGACATAAGTCTTCCTGCTATAATTACCTCTTTATTTTCCTTGAATTTTTCTTTAATCAAAACTGATGAACTATTTATTTGAAATAAAGATGCAGGATAGGGGTTTATACCAATTTTTATAAGATTTTCAAGTTTCTCACGTCTAATACGTTCTTGTTCAGAAAAGGATGACATAACTAAATTGATTTTTTCAAAGATAACTAATGTTATTCATTGGACTGTCAAATTTGTATCTTTGATTTTAACTAAATCTTATGTCTTTTTTTAGAGTTTTATTATCAATAATTTTTCCTCCATTATCTGTAATTGATAAAGGATGTGGTTCCATACTAATTGTGTTTATTTTAACACTTTGTGGTTGGGTTCCTGGAGTAATAGCAGCTTTAGTTATTTTAAATAAAACAGTTGAAAAATGATGAACTATAAAAACAAAAATGTTATTATTGAGAATTGGGGACTGCTGAATTACAAATATGCTTGGAATAAGCAAGAAGAAATACTTCAAAAAATCATTGATGTAAAAATAAATAATCGTAAAATCAATAATATTAAAGAAACACCTAATTATATTATTTTTTTAGAGCATTTTCCTGTATATAGTATAGGGAAAAATGGAAACAAAAATAATCTTTTAATTAATAATTCTGCTCTTTTGAAATATGGAATCGACTATGTAAAAACAAATAGAGGAGGAGACATCACTTTTCATGGACCTGGTCAAATTGTAGTATATCCAATATTAGATCTTGAAAATTTTTTTACTGATATTAATAAATATCTTAGAAAGTTAGAACAGGTAATAATCGATACCCTTGCAGATTATAATTTAAAAGGTGAAAGAAGTTCTGATGAAACTGGAGTTTGGTTATCACCGAATACTCCATTTGCACGCAAAATTTGTGCAATAGGTGTTAGAGCAAGTAGATGGGTAACCATGCATGGTTTTGCATTAAATATAAATACTGATTTGTCTTATTTTGAAAACATTATACCATGTGGAATTAATGGAAAAGCTGTGACTTCTTTAAAAAGGAACTAAAAAAAAACATTTCCTTAAATGAAGTTCAGCTAAAAATAATTTCTCATTTTCAAAATAATTTTGATGCTAATTTAATTTATAAATAATTATACCATTAGATTCTGATTTAGTAATTAATTCTAATGCTTTATCATTATCAGAATTTTCAAGTTGCGCTGGTCCGCTTCCATAAACAGGAAATCCTGGGACAGCATTTCCATTACTATAAAAAAGATATACTTTTTCACCTTCTTTATCTGTAATAGTTATATATAATGTATTATTAATATAAAAGATTTTAGGTCTTGTATAATTTCCATAAGGAAGTTTGATAGGTATTCCTTTAATTGTTAAAATATTTTCAGAAATACTTACTAACGATTTTGTGGTCATGTCTAATAAATGTTGATTAGCCCATCCTTCAGGACTTTTAATTATATTTCCTTTTATATCAATTTGAATTAAATTTCCTTCATTGTCTGATGTGGAAAATGTATTTAAATATGGCCAGATTGGATTGTTGCTGAAAGAAATTGTTGAATCTAATTTAATAATTTCTTTTCCCCTTCGATTTAAGATTAATACTTTTCCGTCTTGTTGCTGAATAATAATGAAGTCTTTGTCCTTAAATCTTATATGTTTAGGAGGATATAGAAGAGGAGAGCTGGTTTTAGTGTACCTAAATCCATTAACATTTTCTCCTTTTGAGTTTAGCATTAATAAATTATTATCCTGAGATAAAAGAAATCTGTAATTTCTATTTCCATCATAATCAAAGACACTAAGAGGTTGAATCTCATTATATGAATTAATGTTGATGTTAAATGGCTTTACAATTTTTCCGTTACGATCTAGAATTATAAAATGATTGGAAGTTCTAAATGCCATTTGCAATCTTTTATTTTTATAAAGATCAACTTGTTGTATTTCTCCTATAATTCTTCCTGTAAGCTTTTTCTTCCAATAAAGAGTTCCTGAATTTGAAAAAAGATACAGATAGTTGTTTTCGTCTTGAAAAACTATGTCATATTCTTTTGACCTATGATTTTTTAACCATAATGGACCATTTATTATTGATGATTCTGAAACTATGCTACCTTCATTTGTAACAGTATTTTTAATATTGTTTGGTTGATTTTTTCCAAATCTTAAATGAACATGAGATATTTCAACATCATTGACCCATTGAATTCCTATGAGCGGAAATTTTTCAGAGTTAAAATCTTTAGGTGAAAAACTGTTATTAATCTTGGAATCAAATTTTCTAGTTTTAGAAACCCATAATCCAGAGTTAATATCAGAAAGATTGTTTTGTAGGTTTAGAAAATTTTTATCATCTTTTAGAGTAGCCCCATCTTTAAAATTATTAATTATTGTTTTTGTTAATGTTAAATTATCACTCATCACATAGAAATCTTCAATTAATGCTAAAAACTTTGCTTCGAAAGAATAATTGAATATATCTAGTAAAGGGGACAATTCTTTTGGGCTAAATTCCAATTTTCCATATTCTATATTCCTATATGAATTAACAGAACTGCTTAAAGAAAAAATTTTCTGATTTATATTAGATCTGTGAAGAATTATTGATTTTCCTTCATTATGGTTTAAGAACGTAATTTCATCTATTGCATTTAATCCTTCAATTAGTTTAGTCTTTATTGGCAAGTTATAATAATTTGAGAATTGTCTTAGTTGATCTGCAAACAAGGGCATATTTTCAACAGGAAGACTCATAAATGAATTAAAGCTTTTTGGAATTATTCGACTACTTAAAATTGCTTTTGGTTTTAAATTGTTGAAAAGGGTTAATTTATTTGGAATTGAATCTTTTGTAATAGTAATTCCATCAAGTGAAAGTAATGATGAATTAAAATTTCCATCGAATGCAAGCCAATTTTCATAAAGACTTGGAATAATATCTAGTTCAGGTAAAAACTGATTAAAAAAAATCTTTGCGTCCTTTTTTATCAAAATATTAAATACAGATTTTTGATTTAAACTTTTGACTATTAAATAAAAATCTTTCCCTGATATTCCTTCCTGACGATTTGTATAATTTCTAATAATATTTTCAATTGTTATTTTGGAAGGAGAAATGATTTTGGCAGATCCTAACCTAGCCTCGTAAAAAGCAATTTCATTTACATAAAAATCTTTTATTTCAACTCCAGCGTATTTATTATATTGATTTTTGTTTTTCAAGTTATCTTCAGCATTGTTGATTTGAATTAAAACAAATGAAAATTTATTTTTCCCAGTTGAAGAAAAGCAAATTAATTCAGGTACTTCAGAGGTGTCATTTATTAAAGAAAACAAAGACTCTAGTTTAATATTTTTTGGACTTAATGACCTTATAGAAGGATTTTGGCTCCATGTTTGCTTAAACGTTGTACCCTCATTTATTTGAACTATTGCTACTGTATTTTGTGGAACATATGAGTAAAAGTTTGATTCTGTATTTCTATTTGAATTACAGCTTGAAAAAAATAAAACTACAATAAAAAAAAATCTTAGACATTTCATTATTCAAATGTAAACACTTAAAATATTATGGTCAACTGTTTATTTAATAATCGAAAGGATTTTCTATGATGTATGGTAATTCCATGATTTTCAATTGCTTCTCTATGCTTTTTTGTAGCATAACCCTTGTTATTTTCCCAATCATAAATAGTAAACTTAAGATGCAAGCTTTCCATGATTTCATCCCTATATGTTTTTGCAAGAATTGAAGCAGCCGCAATATTTTGATATTTTTCATCTCCTTTAATTATGCAAGTATGAGGGATATTCTTATATCTAATAAAAAAATTACCATCAACCAATAAATGTTCTGGTGTTATTTTAAGATTACTTAAAGCTTTATGCATTGCTTTAATTGTGGAATTAAGTATATTAATTTTATCAATTGTTTTAGAATCTATGTGAGCTATAGAATAAGCTATTGCTTGACCTTCAATTTCGGTTCGAAGTTGTTTCCTTTGAATTGGAGATAATTTTTTTGAGTCATTCAATCCTTGAAAATTAATTTTTGAGGGTAAAATTACTGCGGCTGCAGTTACAGGTCCAGCTAAAGACCCCCTTCCTGCTTCATCAACACCTGCTTCTAGAGACCCAAAAAGACTTTGTTCAAGCATATATAAGAAAATTTTAAAAGGAAATGTTAAATCCTTATAATTTATTAAAATTACAGTTAAAATTATATAGAACCTTTAACTTCGCAGATAATTTACATATATGAAAGTTATTTATGCTCTTCCTTTCGTTTTTATGAGTTTTCTTAACGCCCAAATTGAAGGTTTTTTAAATAATGAAGCGATAGAAACAAAAAAAATTGTTTTGGATAGTATTTTACCTTCATATCAATTAGATACTTTGAATACAGATAGTTTGTTAAATAAAACAGATATTCCTTTAGTTAAATTGAAATCAAAACAAGATTTAATAAGGAAAGATAGTATGTCAAGAGCAAATCAGAAATTAAATAAAGTTCGTTATCGAAATATAATAATGGATACTATTTTAATTAGAAACTACAAAGTTTATTATGAAGGTGATAAACAAAGATTTATCGACACAACACTTTCAATAGAAAAAGAATATAAATTCAATTATTTAAGAAAGGACTATTTTGAACTTATTCCAATGCCAAATGTGGGTCAAGGATTTAACAAAATGGGTTATGATTTTACCAAAGAAAAGCTAAGTCCACAGCTAGGTGCAACAGCAAAAAATTATGGATATATTGAAAGAGAAGATATTGAATATTTTGAGGTCCCTACTCCATTAACTGAACTTTTTTTTAAAACCACATTTGATCAAGGTCAATTGCTTGATGCCTTGATTTCAGTTAATACTTCGCCTAATTTTAATTTGACAATTGCTCATAAAGGACTCAGGTCACTTGGTAATTACATTGATTCAAAAACTAATGGAACTCACTTAAGAATATCATCGCAGTATAATAATTATAATAAAAGATATCAGTTAAGAACTCATCTTGCTGCCCAAAAAATGACAAATCAAGAAAATGGTGGAATAGATAGTTTGTCTGTATATTTTTTTGAAAAGGCTATTGAAGATTTGGAATATGATGGCTTTCTTGATAGATCAAGACTGACAACAAATTTAAAAGCCTTAAGTGCAATTCAGGGTAAAAGGTACCATTTGAATCAATGGTATAAATTAATTCCTGAAAAGAATGATTCATTAGAGTATAATTTAAAAATAGGACATGCTTTTACTTATGAAACCAAAAACCATTTATTTAGTCAAAATCAAACTAACAATTATTTAGAACTTGAGAGTGATCTTTCTTCTTTTGAGGATATACATAAACTAAGATCTTTACAACAAGAATTTTATAGTAATTATAACTTGGGGAAAATGGGTGTAGTTAATTTTGGTATTAAATTTGACAATTGGAAATATTTTAAAGAAAACAATTCTTCTAATCAAGAAGAAGTCATTGATCAATTGGAAAAGCTTGATATAAATCAGTTTACTTTAAATGCTGGATGGAAAAAAAATATATTAGGGTATACTATTAATGCTAGAATTGATAAGACATTAAAAGATCAATATGGATATTCTTTATATAGTTCAAAAATAAACAAGGAGTTTAGAAACAAACTTTATATTAATACTGAGATGGAGTATAGGTCAGAAACTCCTAATTTTAACTTTTTTCTCCATCGAAGTAGTTATGATAATTATAATTGGTATAATTCAAATTGGTTACAACAAAAGACATCATCAATTTTCACAGAGGTTGGTCATCCATTTTGGGGAGTGATTTCTGCTAAATTTCAAAAGATTGTAGATTATAATTATTTTAGAGATGATACTCCAACTAATCAAATAAATAAAATTTTCTTGGTGTCTCCTTTCCAATATAACGGACAAATTAACTATCTAAAAATTAAGTTTTATAATAGATTTAAATTTTGGAAGTTAGAATTAATCAACACTTTACAGTTTCAAGAAGTTAATACTGCTTCTATTTTAAATGTACCAAAATGGATTACAAGAAACTCATTAATTTTTGAATCATTTATTTTTAAAAAAGCACTATTTTTTCAAGCTGGAGGCACTATTCAATATTTTACAAAATATTATGCTGATCAGTACCATCCTGTATTAGGCGAATTTGCAGTTCAAAATCATACTCTTGTTGGTGACTTTCCTAGAATAGATTTATTTGTAAATGCAAAAATTCAGCAAACAAGACTTTTCTTAAAATATGAACATTTTAATAGTGATAAGACCGGGTACAATTTTTATTCTTCACCTTTTGTTCCATATCGTGACAAGGTAGTTCGTTTCGGTATAGTTTGGAATTTTTTCCAGTAATAATTAGACTAAATGCTTTTTCTTTATAGTTTTAGGTCAAAAGGCATTAAAAAAATTAAAAAAAGTAGTTATATTGAAGATTGTTTTTTCTTCTTAAAAAAAAATGGAAAAAAAAACAATAAAGGCTATAGGTTTATATAAAAACAATTATATATTTGCAGCCGCTTTTAACAATAAATTTTGTTGGAGAAAGTTAAAAGTTCATTGAGAAATTGAATAAATGACAGCGCGTATCAATATGATACAAAGCGAAGAATTAATCATTTTGAGACTTAGTCAATTACTGATGTTGTTAAATTTTTTTTAAGAATCTACAACGAAGAGTTTGATCCTGGCTCAGGATGAACGCTAGCGGCAGGCTTTATACATGCAAGTCGAGGGGTAACAGAAAGTGCTTGCACTTTGCTGACGACCGGCGAACGGGTGCGTAACGCGTATAGAATCTGCCTTGTACAGGAGG
>PBNP01000028.1 GCA_002723295.1 Flavobacteriaceae bacterium
AATTAGAGCATAATTAGGAATTATAGATCCTGCTATTGAATTTTCAATAGCCATTATTCCTTGACTTGCAGAATTATCTAAAATAGAATTAACCAATTCATCAAATGAAGAACAGGGTAAAATCTTAACAGATTTTCCAAAATATAATTCTGCTACAACATGATGGTAGGAGCCTTTAATACCTTGAATTGCTATTTTATTATTATTTTCCATATAAAAAAAAAGTCCTGATATAATCAGGACCTATTCTGTAACGCGCTTTTAAATTACAAAGTCCTTCTCCTCTTAGAAAAGAAGTAGAAGTTATTAAAGTAAAAAAAAGTCGTATTCATTATTATTATTTGACCACAAATGTAAAACCCCTTTTTAAATAAACAAATTTTTATTTGATATTTTATGAAAATTAATATCAATAAATGAATCAAAAATATATTATAAATGAAATCATATATTTACAAATGAATTATGGCCTTAGTAATAAAAAATCTTGAAAAAAAATATGGGAACTATAAGGTTATAGATAAACTTTCCTTTAAGTGCAATAAAGGAGAAATTGTTGGTTTATTAGGATTAAATGGAGCTGGAAAAACAACATTAATTAAAATATTAACTGGGATAAACACAAAATGGGATGGTGAAATAACATTTAATGGATTAGATTTACAAAAAAACATTCAAAAAATTCAAAAAGTAACTGGATATTTACCTGAAGACAATCCACTATATTCGGATTTGTATGTAATTGAATACCTTAAGTTTATCTCAAACTTTTATAAAACAAAAGATTCACAAATTAAAAGAGTTATTGATTTAACAGGACTAAGCAATTATAAAAACAAAATAATTAAAACCCTTTCAAAGGGCTACAAACAAAGAATTGGTATTGCTGCAGCGATTCTTCATGAGCCTGACTTTCTTATTTTGGATGAACCAACAACAGGACTTGACCCACATCAATTGTTAGAAATTCGAAAATTAATAAAAGATATTGGGAAAAATAAAACGGTTTTATTTTCAACACATATTTTAAGTGAAGTTAAGTTAACATGTAATAGAGTCTTATTATTACATGAAGGGAAAATAAAATTGGATTCACCTATTAAAAAAGTAAAAAATTTAGAAAAATTATTTAAGGATTTATCAAATAAATAATTTACATAATTTTCTGCCCATTTAACAATATTGAATAACTAATTTCTGCAGTATGCTCTAGTGTTTTTGAAACAGAACAGTATTTGTCAAAAGACAGATTAACTGCTCTTTTGGCTTTATCTTCCAAAATGTCACCTTCTAGAATTACTGTAACATTTATTTTTTTAAATAATGCAGGGATAGCCCCTGGCTCTCTTTCTCCATCTACTTCCATTTTAATAGAAGTTGGAAAAATTTTTTGCTTAGTTAAGATTGAAACAACATCAATACTACTACATCCTGCTAAACCCATTAATAAAAGTTCCATCGGACTTATCCCTTTAACATTTCCATTAGACTTAGATTTATTATCAAGCAGAACTCTGTGACCATTAGAATTAACAACCTCAAATAAGTAATTATTATCTATCCTCTCTAATTTCACTTTCATAAACTAATTTTTATTAAAAATAGGTTTTAATATTATTATAACTTGTAATTTTTTAATAAAATCAAATTGACATTAAAGAAGAAATAAGGCCTATTTATAAAATTATAAATCAAATTCTTTTTTAATTTTTTTTATATAATCTAATTTCTCCCAAGTGAATAGCTCAACTTGCTTGGAAACAGTTCCATTATAAGGTGAATTAAAAATTTTATTTACTTTTTGAGGGCTACGACCCATATGACCATAAACTGCTGTTTCATAATATATAGGTTCTCTCAATTTTAATCTTTTCTCAATAGCATAAGGGGTAAGATCAAAAATTTGAAAAAGTTTTTTAGCAATTTCAGAATCACTAAGCTTAACCTTAGATTTTCCATATGTATCAATATTTATTGACATTGGCTCAGCAACACCAATAGCATAACTAAGCTGAACAGAAATTTCATCAGAAACTCCAGATGCAACAAGGTTTTTAGCAATATGTCTAGCTGCATATGCAGCAGATCTATCCACTTTGCTTGGATCTTTACCACTAAATGCACCACCTCCATGACTTCCTTTACCTCCATATGTGTCAACAATTATTTTCCTTCCAGTCAATCCAGTGTCACCATGTGGTCCTCCAATTACAAATTTCCCGGTAGGATTAATGTAATACTTAATTGAATCGCTGAAAAGTTTTTGAATATGTCTTGGTTGTATTGAAATCACTTTTGGAATAACAATTGAAATCATATCAGATTTAATTTTTTCAAGCATACCTAATTCATCATCGAATGGGTCATGTTGAGTTGAAATTACAATTGTATCAATTCGGATTGGATTATTGTGTTTATCATATTCTATAGTTACTTGAGACTTTGCATCAGGTCTTAAGTAATCAATTGACTTGACTGTGTTTTCTTTTCGTAATTCAGTTAAAACTTTTAAAATAGAATGCGCTAAATCTAGTGTTAAGGGAATAAAGTTTTCAGTTTCGTTATTTGCATAGCCAAACATAATTCCTTGATCTCCAGCACCTTGATCTTCTTTATTAATTTTTTCTATTCCTTGATTTATGTCTTTAGACTGTTCATGTATTAATGAAAGTATTCCGCAGGAATCTACTGTAAACTTATATTCTCCTTTAGTATAACCAATTTGGTTTATAGTTTTTCTTGTAATTTCCTGAACATCAAGATAAATTTTACTTCTAACCTCTCCAGCTAAGACAACTTGACCAGTTGTAACAAGTGTTTCACAAGCGACTTTGCTTTGAGGATCAAATGCTAAAAAATTATCTAAAAGAGCATCTGAAATTAAATCAGCTAATTTATCTGGATGTCCTTCACTAACAGATTCGGATGTAAAAAAATATGACATTTAATTTTATTTAGGGAGAAAGTTTGAAGATTTGAAGATAAAGCAACACTGTTTTAGCACTTTTTTTAGAGGATGCAATCAGTCAAATCTTTCCTCTTTTTGACACCCAAATTTATAATTTATTTTAAAATCTTCAAAATTGTTTTTTTTTAGTATTGAATTAGCAAGTTTATTTAAAAATATCTGTATTTTGGTCAGGCTTTTATTATACTAAAACATTAAATCTAAATGCAAGTATCCGTAGCAGGAAATATTGGAGCGGGAAAAACAAGTTTAACCGAACTGTTATCTAAACACTACAAATGGCAAGCTCATTTTGAAGATGTAATTGACAACCCTTACCTCGATGATTTTTATAATCACATGGAAAGGTGGTCTTTTAACCTACAAATCTATTTCCTAAAAAGCCGTTTTAGTCAAATCTCACAGATAAAAAATTCAAAAAAAACTATAATTCAAGATAGAACTATTTATGAAGACGCATTTATTTTTGCTCCAAATCTACATTCAATGGGGCTCATGAATCAGAGAGATTTTATGAATTATCTCTCACTCTTTGAATTAATGGAAAGCATGGTCTCTCCTCCTGATCTTCTTATATATATTAGGAGTTCCATTCCTAACTTAGTAAGTAAAATTCATAAAAGGGGTAGAGAATATGAAAACTCTATTAGTATTGAATACCTTAGCAGACTTAATGAAAGATATGAGGCGTGGATTTCTACATACGATAAAGGAGAACTTCTAATTATCGATGTGGATGATATTGATTTTGTTGACAACAAAGAAGATTTAAATAAAATTATTCAAGCAATTGATGAGAAATTATTGAAAATAACTTGACTAATATTCAATGCAAATTATTTTTTTTACTAATAATTAATCTACAAAACTTCTATTTATAATATTGTTTTCTTGTGATTTTATATCAATAATACTATTATTGCTAACCTGATTATTAATTAAAAAAACATCATCTATTTTATGCTTATTATTTAAATAACTCGTTATATTATCATTATTTAATGAAATACTAGGCGCAATAACTAATGCTACAACAGACATTAACTTTAATAAAATGTTCAATGAAGGGCCTGAAGTATCCTTAAATGGATCACCAACAGTATCACCAACTACCGCAGCCTTGTGAGCATCCGTACCTTTTCTTCCATCAGATTCAATCATTTTTTTTGCATTGTCCCATGCTCCACCAGCATTGGATTGAAATATTGCCATTAAAACACCACAAGTTGTAACTCCAGCTAAAAGACCACCAAGCATTTCTGCACCACCAAAAAACCCAACTGCAACTGGAACAATTATTGCCAGTAAACCTGGTAAAACCATCTCTTTAATTGATGCATTTGTGGAAATAGCCACACACTTTTCATAATCTGCGCTACCGTCTGCAGCATCAAAAATTTCTCTTTCTTTTTTTGATGCTTTAGACATATCTGAATTATATTTTCTCATTATTTCTAATGCTAATTTTAATTCTGGAATATCTTTAAATTGTCTTCTAACTTCCTCAATCATAGACATAGCAGCTCTTCCAACTGCATTCATGGATAAAGCTGAAAAAACAAAAGGCAACATTCCTCCAACTAATAGACCAGCCATAATTTTAGGTTTTGAAACATCAATAGCAGTAACATTTGCTACTTGCATATAAGCAGCAAATAGTGCTAATGCAGTTAATGCAGCTGATGCTATAGCAAAACCTTTTCCAATTGCAGCTGTGGTATTTCCTACAGCATCTAATTTATCAGTTCTTTCGCGCACCTCATCAGGCAATTCAGCCATTTCAGCAATTCCTCCAGCATTATCTGAAATTGGTCCATAAGCGTCAACTGCTAACTGAATACCTGTATTTGCTAACATTCCAACTGCTGCTATGGCAATTCCATAAAGGCCTGCATAATAATGAGAAATCAATATAGCAGAAGCAATTAATAAAATAGGAATCATAGTTGACATCATTCCAACACCTAATCCTGCAATTATATTTGTTGCTGCACCAGTTTTAGATTGATTAACTATTGACCTTACAGGTTTCGTTCCAGTTCCAGTATAATATTCTGTAATTTTACCAACTCCAAGACCAGCAAGCAAACCAGCTATTGTTGACCAAAAAATACCAATTGCACCAAAGGGAAGTCCTTCAACTGAATCTGGAATCATCATCTTAATTATAAAATACGATGCAATTACCATTAAACCAGCAGATCCAAATTCTCCAATATTTAAAGCTTTTTGTGGATTTCCTCCATCCTTAACACGGACAAAAAATGTCCCTAAAATAGACATAATAATTCCAACAGCTGATATAACTAAAGGAAGGTATACAGCTCCCATACCAGAAAAATCAGGTGTAATAATAAAAGCTCCTAAAACCATTGTTCCAATAATTGATCCTACATAAGACTCAAATAAATCAGCACCCATGCCAGCTACATCTCCAACATTATCTCCAACATTATCAGCAATTGTTGCAGGGTTTAAAGGGTGATCTTCAGGTATTCCCGCTTCTACTTTTCCAACAAGATCTGCTCCAACATCGGCAGCTTTAGTATAAATACCACCTCCAACTCTAGCAAAAAGTGCAATGGAAGATGCTCCCATAGAAAATCCTGTAAGAACATTTAAAACCATTGATAAATTTTCTAATCCCGGCCAAATTTGTTGATAGATAGCAAATAAGCTACTTAATCCCAAGACTCCAAGACCAACTACTCCTAACCCCATAACTGCTCCACCAGAAAATGCAACTTCTAAAGCCTTACCAAGTGAAGTTCTTGCAGCTTGAGTAGTTCGAACATTAGCTTTTGTAGCAACTCTCATGCCAATAAATCCAGCTAAAGCTGAAAATATTGCTCCAACAATAAACGACAAAGCAACCATGCCGTTTGAACCAACTTCATTATTTCCCTTAAAATATAATAAAACAGCTACTGATACAACAAAAATTGAAAGTATTTTATATTCAGCTTTTAAAAAAGACATTGCCCCTTCAGAGATACTTTTAGCAATTTTTTGCATTTTTTGGTTGCCAGCATCTTGTTTGGAAACCCAATTATTTTTAATAAAAACAAATAATAAAGCTAAAAGGCCAAAAGCGGGTAAAAAATTTATAATTAATTCCATTGTTTTTTTTTAATGGTTGTAAAATTAGTAAAACAATTGAGAATACAAAATCAATATTATTAAATGAAAATAGAAGATTCTAAATCATTGAAATTCAAAAATTATAACAATATTTATTTGATTACTTTAATTAGTTTTTATATAAAACTTTTTTAACAGCATTAATTACATCTTCAAAATTGGGTAACCATTCCTTAAGCAAAACAGGTGAAAAAGGTGCAGGTGTGTCAGCAGTATTAATTTTTTCAATAGGAGCATCCAAATAATCAAAAATTTGATTCTGAACTTGGTAGGTAACTTCTGTTGAAATATTTCCAAAAGGCCATGATTCTTCTAGAATTAATAATCTATTAGTCTTCTTAACAGAAGTAAAGATAGCTTCATGATCCATTGGGCGAATTGTTCTGAGATCTATTATTTCAACATCTATTCCATCTTTATATAAAAGCTCACCTGCTTTAATAGCTTCCTTAATTATTTTACCATAAGAAACAATTGTTACATCAGATCCTTTTCTTTTTATATCTGCAACTCCAATTGGCAAAATATATTCCCCTTCAGGTACTTCACCCTTATCTCCATACATTTGTTCTGACTCCATAAAAATTATTGGATCATTATCTCTAATTGCAGCTTTTAGTAACCCCTTTGCATCATATGGATTAGAAGGAACAATAACTTTAAAACCAGGAGTATTAGCAAACCAATTATCAAATGCTTGAGAATGAGTAGCCCCTAATTGTCCTGCAGAACCAGTAGGGCCTCTAAAAACGATTGGACAAGGGAATTGACCGCCTGACATTTGTCTAATTTTAGAAGCATTATTTATAATCTGATCCATGCCAACCAAAGCAAAATTAAATGTCATAAATTCAATTATAGGTCTATTACCAGTCATTGTAGATCCAATTCCAATTCCAGAAAAACCTGATTCAGATATAGGTGTATCAATTACACGTCTTTCACCAAATTCTTCTAACATTCCTTTTGAAGCTTTATAGGCTCCATTATATTCTGCCACCTCTTCTCCCATCAAATAGACAGACTCATCACGACGCATTTCTTCCTTCATTGCTTCAGCTATAGCTTCCCTAAATTGAATGGTTCTCATATGATTAATTATTTTTTTTTCAAATTTAATCATTTCCTAGTTTATTTAAAATGAGATATTATTAATCATATTCGTAAAAAACTTAAATTTATTTGGATTAATAATTATTTTTGTTTTTAATGTAGTTTTAAACAAAGAACCGTTTACAAATAAATGAAATTAGTAGAATTAAAAATTAAGGGTATTTCTTATACTGAATCAGAGTCTGGAGCTTATGCTTTAATACTTAGTGAATTAGAAGGCAAAAGAAAACTCCCTGTTATTATTGGCGGATATGAAGCACAAGCAATTGCTATTGCACTAGAGAAAGAAATTAGTCCATCAAGACCATTAACTCATGACCTTTTTAAAAATTTTGCAAATATTTTTGACATCTATTTAAAAAAGGTAATAATTCATAAGCTGGTAGATGGTGTTTTTTTTGCAAATCTAATTTGTGAAAAAGATAAAATTGAGGAAATAATTGATTCAAGAACTTCAGATGCAATAGCAATGGCATTAAGATTTAATGCTCCAATATTTATACATGAATCAATCCTAAAAATTGCTGGATTTTCAGCTAGCATAAAGTCAGAAAAAAAACAAAAACTGGCAGATGAAAATTGGGTGAAAAAGTTTTTTTCTGAAACTCCGAAAGGAAGTCTACCTGAAAAATTAGAAAAATTATCAATTTCAGAGCTAAAAAAAATATTAAAAAAGCTTGTTTCATCTGAAGACTATGAAAACGCAGCAAGAATTAGAGATTTAATTTCAAAAAAAGAAAATAAAGGTTAATACTTGTTTATTTAATCTTAATAACTGTTTAGTATTTTTGAAGAATGACAATTCATTCAATGTATATTTGATAAAATATTTTGCAAATGCAACAATATCTGAATCTAATAAGATATATTCAAAAAAACGGTGTTAATAAAACTGATAGAACTGGAACTGGAACAAAAAGTATATTTGGTTATCAAATGCGATTTGATCTTAGTAAAGGTTTTCCATTATTGACTACAAAAAAAATTCATGTTAAATCTGTAATACATGAATTATTGTGGTTTTTAAAAGGAGACACCAACATATCATATTTAACAAATAATGGAGTTAGGATATGGAATGACTGGGCTGACAAAAATGGTGATCTTGGCCCAATTTATGGTCATCAATGGAGAAATTGGAATAGTGAAGGAATTGATCAAATTAAAAAAATGATTGAGACAATAAAATCTAATCCAGATAGTAGAAGGATTATAGTTTCTGCATGGAACCCTTCCGTTTTACCAGATAATTCAATTTCATTTTCTAAAAATATCTCAAATAATAAAGCTGCACTTCCTCCTTGTCATACTTTTTTTCAATGTTATGTAGCAAATAAAAAACTTTCAATTCAATTATATCAAAGAAGTGCAGATGTTTTTTTGGGTGTTCCTTTTAATATAGCATCATATTCATTATTAGGAATTATGATAGCTCAAGTTACAGGGTATAAAGCAGGAGAATTTATTCACACTTTTGGTGATGCACATATATATACTAATCATCGAGATCAAATAAAAGAACAATTATCGAGAAAACCTTTAAAACTGCCAACTATCAAAATAAATCCTAAAGTAAAAGACATTCTTAATTTTAGTTATGATGATTTTGAAATATTAGATTATAACCCACACCCATTAATAAAGGGGGTAGTATCAATATGATTTTTTTAGATTCTTTATTAAGTAATCTACTTCCCTGTAAGTGTTGTAAAAATGGGCTGAAATTCTTATACCATTTCCTCTAAATGAGCATCTAATTCCAGCAGATTGAAGATTTGCAAACAATTTTTTATCTCCTCCTATATTATATATACTTGAATGATGTTTCCTTTTTTTTATAATTGGATCCAAAAGACCAATTATATCAAGTTCATATTTTAATTTATCATTTAGATTATTTTTTAATTTAATTAGGCTTGAAAAATCATTTTTAATTAAAAACTTAATCATATAATTCAAAGAAGAATAACTTAAGATATTATTATGTCCAGCATAAATTTTTTGAGAAATAAGATGTAATTTATTACCTGTTTTTTCTAAAAAATTTTCTGAAATTATAATATAAGCATTGCCAAAACCTGCTAACATCCACTTATAGCCACTTCCAATTACTACATCAAATGGAGAATTACCAAAATCAAAATGATCAGCTCCAAGAAACTGAGTTGAATCACCAATTATAATTAAATTGGTATACTTTGATTTAATTTTATTTAGGGCATCAAAATCAACTAAAATTCCTGAAATATATTGAACAATTGATAAAATAATAACAGTATATTTCTTCTCTTGTAATTTATTTTGAATTTGGGTTTCAAAATCACTAGTTATTGGCAAATAATCTACATTAAAATTTCTCTCCTCAAGTCCAGCTATAATTGAGTCATAATCATTTTCTAAAGCAAGAATTTTAGAGCTTATTGGGAGCATATCTAAAATATATCTGTATCCCGTTGAGAAATTTGGTGTTAAAAAAGTATTTTCTTCCTTTGAATTTACAAAAGAAGATATTGTTTTCTGATATTTTTTTATCCTAATTGGATTATCAATTTTAAAACCATCTACATCTTTTAGTAATTTTTTTTCAATTTTTTTTCTATGTTCTGACAAGCTGATTGAAATTGGACCTGCGTAGGCGTTATTAAAGTAAATACAAGAATTTAAAACTGGAAAATTAGAACGCATAGTTTTATTTATCTAGAAAGTGTAGCTTTGCTCTGTAAAATTATATATTTAAATATTTCTAATAATGTTAGCAAAATAATTTTTTTAAATAATCAATTTAAAACAACCTTTATGCAATATTATGATTTAAATAAAAATAAAATTATTTCTAATTCAGTTAGAGAAATCACAATTATTGCAGCAGCAGCCAAAAATGACACACTTGGAAAAGAAAATAAACTAATTTGGGACTTGCCTCAGGACTTAAAAAGATTTAAAAGTTTAACATCTGGACATTCTGTTATAATGGGAAGAAAAACATTTGAGTCAATGAAAAAACCTCTTCCAAATAGGAGAAATATTGTTATAACAAGGAACAAAAATTATACAGCAAAAGATGTTGAAATTTGTTATGGAATCCAAGAAGCTTTAGTTTTAGTAAAAGATGATTCTAAACCATTTATTATTGGCGGAGGGGAAATTTATAAACTGAGTATGGAATTAGCTGATTGTATCGAGCTTACAAGAATTCATCATAATTTTGAAGGAGACACTTTTTTCCCAATAATTCCTAAAAATAATTGGAAATTAATATCTAATAAAAAAAATATTACTTCTAATAAGAATAATTTAAACTTTTCCTATCTAAAATATATAAGAAAAAAAAGATAATATGAAAGCATATATTTTTCCTGGCCAAGGATCCCAATTTAGGGGCATGGGTAAGGAATTATACAAGAATAAAAAAGCAAAAAGCTTATTTGAGGAAGCTAACTCAATCCTAGGTTTTAATATTTCCGATATTATGTTTGAAGGATCAGAAAAAGATTTAACAAACACAAATGTTACTCAACCAGCAATTTTTATACATTCAGTAATAATAACTAAAATAATGGAAGAGTCATTCAAACCTAATCTTGTAGCAGGTCATTCTTTAGGAGAATTTTCAGCTCTTTCAGCAGTTGAAGCTTTCTCTTTTGAGGAAGGCCTTCTAATGGTTAGTATAAGAGCCAAAGCAATGCAAAAAGCTTGTGCAAAAACAGATGGAACTATGGCAGCTATTCTTGGCGTTAGTGATCAAACTATAGAAAATGTTTGCAATAATATAGATGGAATTGTTGTTGCTGCAAATTATAATTGTCCAGGTCAACTTGTAATTTCAGGGGAGACAACTGCTATAGAAAAAGCATGTCGAGACTTAAAAGAGAAAGGTGCAAAAAGAGCTATAACTCTTCCAGTTGGTGGAGCATTCCATTCAAAATTAATGGACTCAGCAAAAGAAGATTTATCAAAAGCCATACAAAAAACTAACTTTAAAGAGCCTAAATGCGCTGTTTATCAAAATTTTACAGCAGCTCCAAGCATAAACCCTGATATAATTAAATCCAATCTTGTTTCACAATTAACTGCTCCCGTTAAATGGACACAAACAATAAAAAAAATGATTGAAGATGGAGCTAAAAGTTTTATAGAAGTTGGTCCAGGTAATGTTTTACAGAATTTAAATAAAAAAATTGACTCATCATATGAAACCTCATCTGCATCAATTTAAAGTCGATAATATTATTTTAGACTTCTAATCCATTTATAAGTTTCTTTATATCTTATTGATTTAATTAGTTTTTGTAAACCACTCCGTTTTTCATAACAAAAACAATGTTCTTAAGAGTAGAAATATTTTTAGTTGGATCCTCTTCACTTGCGATAATATCAGCATAAAAACCTGGTAATATTTGACCAAGATGGTTCTCCATATTTAGAATTTTTGCATTTGTAATTGTAGCAGATTGAATAGCTTTTGACTCAGGCATTCCAGCCTCTACCATATAAATAAATTCAAGTGCATTTTCCCCATGAGGAAGAACACCTGCATCTGTACCAAATGCAATAGGAACCCCTCGTTTAAATGCTTTACCAAAAGTCTGTTTACTTTGGGGGCCAATTTCAGCAGCCTTTGGTGCAACTATATCTGGGAAATATCCTTTAATTTTGGCTTTTTTAGTAACATATTCACCTGTCGAAATCGTAGGGACTAAATAAATCTTTTTTTCACGCATAAGATTCATTGTTCTTTCCTTCATTAATGTTCCATGTTCTATAGTAGTCACTCCTGCTAAAACAGCCCTATACATGCCTTCATCCCCATGTGCATGTGCTGCAACATGCATTCCATAGTCATTGGCAGTTTTAACAATAGATTTAATTTCTTCAATTGTGAATTGTGGATTTTGTCCATTTTTTGCCATACTCATAACACCTCCAGTAGCCGTTATTTTAATGCAATCTGCCCCATTTTTATATCTTTGTCTAACTGCTTTTCTGGCATCCTCTACAGAGTTTATTACACCTTCTTTCGGGCCTGGGTCTCCCATTAATTCATCTCTCCTTCCATTTGTTGGGTCAGCATGGCCACCTGTTGTACCTAATGCTTTTTCTGCAGTAAAAATTCTTGGACCAGGAACTTTTTTAGCAGCTATAGCATCTCTAATAGAAACATTAACACCAGTTCCTCCCATATCTCTAACTGTTGTAAAACCAGCCAATAAAGTTTTTTTTGCATAAAAAGCAGCATCAAAAGCTATATCTGTTTTATTTTCTGTAAACTTTTTAATATAAGAATTTGAACTGTTTTGTCCTTCAATATGTACATGCATATCAATGAATCCTGGCATAACAGTTTTTGACTTTAGGTCAATAATAGTTTCAAGGTTGTTTTCTGACTTTTTATAGCCCTTCTCCAATGAAATAATTCTATCATTTTCAACAACAATAGTTCTTTGATTAAGAATTTTACCACTTTTTGAATCAAATAATTTTCCACAATGTATATAAGTTTGTTGACCATTAACTATACCAAGAAAAGCAGAAAAAATATATATTAAGATTTTTCTCATAAAATTTTATTTTGAACTAAACTACAAAAATTACAATTGAAAAAAAGTTAAAAGTTTCTCACAAATAAATTCAATTTGATCGGAATTCATCTCTGTATGCATAGGAAGGGATATAACTGACTTGGACACCTCATTTGTAACTTTAAAATCATCTTCAATAAACCGTTTGCTTTTATATGCTTTTTGTTTATGAAGTGGAATAGGATAATAAACACCAGATGGAATTTTATATTTATTTAAAAATTTTATTAAATCATCTCTTTTTTTATTTTTTATTTTAATTGTATACTGGTGAAAGACATGAGAATCATCATCCCCATGAATATATGGAGTCTCAATACAAAATTGATTTTTTAAGTTCTCTGTATATTTTTTTGCAAGAGATCTTCTTGCTTTATTATACTTATCTAAATACTTTAGTTTAACATCTAATATAGCTGCTTGAAGTGAGTCTAGACGAGAGTTTACTCCTACAATGTCATGATGATATCTTTTAAACATTCCATGATTAACAATACCTCTAATATTTTCTGCTAAAGAATCATTATTTGTAAATATTGCTCCCCCATCCCCATATGCTCCTAAATTTTTAGAAGGGAAAAAAGAAGTTGTACCAATCATTCCAATAGTTCCTGTTTTCTTTTTAATACCATTTGGAAATTTATAGTTAGACCCAATAGCCTGAGCATTATCTTCAATAACATATAAATTATTCTTTTTAGCTATCTGATTTATCTCACTCATATTAGCTGCTTGACCAAATAAGTGTACTGGAATAATTACTTTCGATTTATTAGTTATTTTGTTTTTAATAGCATTAATGTCTATGTTAAATGTTCTAGAATCAATATCAACTAATACAGGTGTTAATTTTAATAAGGCAATTACTTCAACCGTTGCGGCAAAAGTAAAATCTGAAGCTATTACTTCATCTCCAGGCTTCAAGCCAAGTGACATCAATGCAATTTGAAGTGCATCCGTTCCATTTGCACAGGGAATTACATGTTTAACATCTAGATAATTTTCAAGGTTTTTTTGAAATTTAGATACACTAGGGCCATTAATAAAGCTTGTGCTATTTAAAACATTATTAATTACTGTATTGACTTCATTAGATATTAATTTATATTGTCCTAGTAAATCAACCATCTTAATTTCTTTCATATTCAAAAATAATAAATGAATAACCTAAATACTTAATCAAAAGTATAATTAATTAACTCGAATATTTAATTTATTTTTGAAAAAAGATTACACTTTTGAAACTTATATATTCTTTTTTAATTCATTTAATTAAACTTTTTTTACCTCTATTTGCAATAGGAAATAACAAATTGCATGAATTTATCAACGGAAGGAGTAAAACATTTAAATCTATAAAAGGAAAGTCCTTATCAAACTCTTCTGTATTATGGATTCATAGTGCCTCATTAGGTGAATTTGAGCAATGCATGCCATTAATTAAAATGATAAAAAATAATTTCAAGAATTTTAAGATAGCTGTAACTTTTTTTTCTCCTTCTGGCTATAAAGCTCAAAAAAAATTTAAATTAGTTGATTGGGTTGGATATCTACCATTAGACACATCAAGTAGAATTAAGACTTTAATTAATTTTATGAATCCTCAAGCTGTAATTCTAATTAAAAATGAATATTGGCCTAACCTACTTTTTTGTCTTAAGGAAAAAAAGATTCCAGTTATTTCTATTTCTAGCCGTTTCTATAACAAACAATTTTTTTTTCGCAATTGGGCTTATTGGTTTTTAAAATCAATTAAAACAATTCAAGAATTTTATACTATTGATTTGAATTCAAAAATTTTGTTAAATAATATTGGAATTAAAAATGTAATTGTTTCAGGTGATACTAGAATGGATAGAGTTTTAGACATTTATAAATCAAAAAATAATTTAAACATTATTGAAAATTTCTTAGATAAAAAAAACTGTTGGATAGCTGGTAGTACATGGGATGAAGATTATCAGTTACTTTTAAATTATATAAATAATAAAAATTCTCTAAAAGTTATTATAGCACCTCATGATTGTAGTGATAAATCCATTTCTTCGATTCAAAAAATAGTTCAACAACCTATTGCTAAATGGAGTACTTATTCTGACAAGAAAGATAAATCAAAAAAAATACTTATAATTGATAGAATAGGGTTTTTGAAGTATGCATATAGTTATGCCAAATGGGCATATATCGGTGGAGGAATGGGACGTAAAGGTCTTCATAACATACTTGAGGCAGCTGTATTTGGGCTGCCTATAATAATTGGTAAAAACTACCAAAAATTTCCTGAAGCTGTCGATTTAGTTAAAGAAGGGGGTTGTTTTTCAGTCAAAAACTCTGCGGAATTTGAAACCGTTATTAAATATATCTCAAAAGAAAAAAACTATACTAAAATTAAAACTTTAAATTATGAGTATATCAAAAAAAGAGATGGTGCTACTCAAAAAATCTATAATGGGCTAAAAAAACACTTGATAAAGCCTAACATTTAATTACCTTTGCCATAATTAAATTAAACATGTGATTCATGTGTAATCCTTTTATTGCGTTCTTTGTTGTTTGTTTTATTAATTTAATTTCACTTCTTAATCTTAGTGCTCAAGATCAACAATATTCAAAATCACTACATATTGATGATAAACCTCCAAATGTAATTTTCATGATTGGTGATGGTATGGGTCTTACTCATATTACAGCTGGAATGTATTCTCAAAAAAACACAACTGCTTTAGAAAAAATGGAATTTATTGGTCTTCAAAAAACTCATTCACATAATCAATTGATTACAGATTCTGCTGCGAGTGGAACAGCTATGGCTTGTGGTCAGAAAACCTATAATGGAGTTATAGGTATTGGTCCTCAAAATGAGCAATTAGAGTCAATACTTGAATATTGTATTAAAAAAGATTATAATACTGCTTTAATAGCAACTTCAAGTATAGTTCATGCTACTCCTGCATCGTTTTATGCTAATGTTACATCTAGAAGAGAATATGAAAATATTGCATTACAGCTTAGATACCATGACGTTAATTATTTCATAGGTGGAGGGCAAAAACATTTTAATAGAAGGGATGATAAACGCAATTTGTTAACAGAGATGGAAGATGATGGGTACATTTTGGTAAACAACTTGTCTGATTATGTTGATGCAAATAATGAAAAATTAGGCTATTTTACTTATTCTGATGAACCCCCTAGGATAAATGAAGGAAGAAAGCCTCAGCTCGAAGAATTAGTCTCAGCAACTTTAGAAAAATTAGAAAATACTAAAAAACCTTTTTTTGTTATGATTGAAGGTTCACAAATAGACTGGGGAGGACATGCTAATGATGTTCCATATATTATATCAGAATTCAAAGACTTTGATAAAGCAATAGAAAGTTCTCTAGAATTTGCTAAAGATAACGGTAACACCCTTGTTTTAGTAACAGCTGATCATGAAACAGGAGGTTTTGCAATTGAAAAAGGTAATTTAAAAAGAGGTTCTGTTTCTGGAGACTTTACCACAATAGGACATTCAGGATCTATGGTTCCAGTATTTAGCTATGGTAAAAATGCTGATTTGTTTAAAGGAATATATGAAAATACCGCGATTTTTGATAAGCTAAAAACCGCGGTAGGTGAATAATTAATTTTTACTTTTTTAATTTACTATTTAGTCCTTGCTGCATCAAGAACTTGAGCTTTAAATTGTTTGTCATCTTCAATTATTTCATAAAAACTTTTAAGAAAATCTATTGTCTCTTTATATTCCCTTTTATTATCAAACTGAGTTTCATGTGATTCAACAATTGAAATCAGATTATCTTTTTTACTAATGTATAACTCACGAACAGTTTGAATAATTTTTCCATCTCGCTTAAATCCACGATATTTTCTATCACGTACCGATTTTATTCCTAATGTTTCGTTTACAGTAGCATAACTTGGATTAGTAAATCCAGTCATATCAAAGTCATATGAAAGAGGAATAAGTCTCTTTCCTATATACAATAATTTTGCATTGTGCTGATAGGCAACAGAAATATCAGTATTGCCAATTAAAAAATTGAAAAATGCATTTTGAACAGATGTTTCGGCATCCATTGCAAGTGGATGAATAAACCTGTCTACTACCTGTCCTTCAAAACGATCAGCAACAATATCATCATCTTCAATCAAAAACCCTTTCAGTTGATGCAGCTTTTCTTTTTTCCTTTTTATTTCAGTGAATTCAATCTCTACTCTTCTAGCATTGAAATGATAAGGTGAAATTTGTTCGTAAAGTTTATATGCCATGTATTCCTTCATAATGTTATCATTCTTATCAGGCTCTATCATACAAGGAAGTACAAGCTTTAAGCTTTTGTTCCCTTCAAATAAAGTGCCTTTAGAGACCGCTTTTTTAATTTTCATTTTAACTGGAGGCCAATAACATGTATTTCTTCTGAAATTACCTCTTGCTCTTAATCTAACATCTATTTCTTTCCAAACACCTTCTTGTTCATAAGACATTTGTGTTTCTATAAAAGTAGAATCATTGGTATTTTTATTCAGCTCTTTGTTAGAGTATTTAAGTTTGATTTTTAATGGTTCCTCATCGCGGAACAAATCAGTATATTTACTAGTGTCTTGCGAATAAGAAAAAACACTAATTAATAGGATCAATAATAAGTTTACTTGTTTATTCATAATATAGTTGATAAATTTATATAAATATAAAAATTTTTATCAATGCTAACTCGATATCTTGTTATTATAAATTATAGAACCTTAATTGCTATTGCAATCTCTTTAGTTGTATTGTTTTTTTCATATAGGTATGAAATAAATTACGATATAGACCTTACACTGATTAGTATTGCTATAATTTTCCCATTAGTTTTTTGTATTAGATCTGCCTTTAGAAGAAGAGAAAAGGCTTTAGAGCATTTAAGTAATTTTCGAAGTAGTCTTCGAACAATAGTGCATTATCTTAAAACAAGTAATCTTGAAGATAAAAAGTTAAAGGATTTTTCAGAATTAACAACTAAATTAGAAAAAGACTTTTTAAATGAACTTTCTAAATCTGAAATTGATTTTGAAAGAATAGATAAAAACACAGAATCCATTTTTGCTTTTTTTAAAAACAATAGTGATGAGATTTCAGGTGGAATTCGTCAAAAGGCTATTCGATTTTTAAGAGATGTAAGTGATAGTCAAGATAATCTAGTTGCAATTCACACTCATAGAACACCAGTAAGTTTAAAGGCTTACTGTCTAATTTTTATTTACTTATTTCCACTTGTTTATACTCCAACTATAATTCATAAAATGGGTGCTGGTGAGGATACAGTATTTTTAACTTATTTTGTTGTTCTTTTGAGTGAATTCATACTTATTTCCTTATATAATATTGAGGATCAGATGGAGTATCCGTTTGATGATGAAGGATTAGATGATATTCAACTACAAAAATTTAAATTTGATAGATAGATATACAAAAACCTCACTTACAAGTGAGGTTTTTTTGTAGTGCGGGTGAAGGGACTCGAACCCCCATGCCGCGAAGCACTAGATCCTAAGTCTAGCGTGTCTACCAATTTCACCACACCCGCTTAGTTTTAAAAGTGCTCAAATATAAACAACTTTTGATAAAATAAAATAACTAGTTTAATTTTGATTTAACTCTTTTATTAATTTTATATTTTTAAATCATTTTATATGTTTAAGCTTTCTAAAAACAAAGAAAAACAATACTTAAGTGAATTATTTGAATTTTTAAAAATTCCTTCTGTAAGTGCAGATCCAAAATATAATAAATCAGTAAATAAAGCTGCCAATTGGTTATCTAAATCACTTTCTAATTCAGGTTGTAATAATGTTGAAATAATAAATACAGATGGACATCCAATTGTATATGGTGAAAAAATCATTGACTCAAAACTTCCAACAATATTGGTTTACGGACACTATGATGTACAACCTCCTGATCCAATTGAGCTATGGGATAGTTCGCCTTTTGATCCTGTAATAAAAAAAACAGATATTCACCCACAAGGTGCAATTTTTGCTAGGGGTGCTTGTGATGACAAAGTGCAAGTGTATATGCATATAAAATCTTTAGAATTAATGATTGCAAAAAACTCTCTTCCATGTAATGTAAAATTTATGATTGAAGGAGAGGAAGAGATTGGCAGTAATAACTTAGAAATATTTGTTAGTAATAATCTAGATAAATTAAAAGCTGATATAATACTTATTTCTGACACAGGTATAATAAACAATAAAAACCCTTCAATCACAACTGCCCTTAGGGGTTTAAGTTATATGGAAATTAAAGTAACAGGTCCAAATCGAGATCTTCATTCTGGATTGTATGGAGGAACTGTAGCAAATCCCATAAATGTTCTTTGTGAAATAATTAGCAAACTAAAAGATTCAAAAGGAACAGTAAATATCCCAGGGTTTTACGAGAATGTTCAAATTCTTAGTATAGATGAGCGTGAGAAAATTGCAAAAGTTCCATTTGATAAAGATTTATTTAAGAAATCTATAGGTGTAAAAGACACTGAAGGTGAAATTGGTTTTAGTACACCAGAAAGGAAATCAATTAGGCCAACACTTGATGTAAATGGAATCTGGGGAGGTTATATTGGTGAAGGTGCCAAAACAGTTATTCCAAGTATTGCTAATGCAAAAATTTCAATGCGATTAGTTCCAAATCAGAATTGGAAGAAAATAAGTTCCATTTTTGAAAATCATATACAAAATATAGCCCCAAAAACTGTAAGAGTTGAAATCACAACCCATCATGGTGGTCAAGCATATGTTACACCAACAAATAATATTGGTTATAAGGCTGCACATTTGGCATATAAAAAAAGTTTTGGCAAAGTTCCATTTGCTGTTCGTGATGGAGGAAGTATTCCTATAGTCCCAATGTTTGAAGAATTACTTAATTGCAAGACAATACTTATGGGTTTTGGTCTTGACAGTGATGCCATTCACTCCCCTAATGAACATTTTGGGTTATTTAACTTTTTTAAAGGGATAGAAACAATACCATATTTTTATCATAATTATACAAAGCTTTATAAAGAAAAATATTTTTAAAGAATAAAAAGTTCTGATGCAAGGCCATCCGTTAAAAATTTTGATTCTTTTGAAACGCATAAATTACCATCTCGCCAGTATAGATCATTTGAAAAAATTTTCTTTTCTGAATTTATTTTTAAATAATTAAAATAACTCTCTCCATAATGTTTCTTAATATTATCAAGTGAAATCCCTTTTGATGTTCTTAATCCAGTCATAACTGATTCATTATATCTATCTTTTTTTGATAATTTTTCTAATCTTAATGGGAGCTTTTTATTTTTTATTGCTTTTATATAGTTGTTATTTTGATTTATATTCCAACTTCTAACTAAATTCCCATCAAAACTATGCGCAGCTGGGCCTATTCCTAAATAAGACTTACCTTCCCAATATGCAGTATTATTTATTGAATGTTTACCTTGAATTGAAAAATTTGAAAATTCATAATTTTCATAACCTAACGATTCCATAAAACCAATTAAATAATCATATTGATCTTTAATAAGGGATTCATTAACTGGTTTAACTTTTCCTAATTTAATCTGATGACTTAACATTGTTTTTGGTTCAACTGTAAGAGCATAGCAAGAAAGATGGGGTGGGTTAAATGAAAGAGCTTTTCTCAAATTTTTTTTCCATTTTAATAAGTTGCTATTAGGTAGTCCATAAATTAAGTCTATTGAAAAATTTTCAAATACCTTTTTAACTTGATATAAAGCTTCTGAAGCTTTCTTAGAATCATGGACTCTATTAATAAGTTTCAGATCATCATTAAAAAAAGATTGAACACCAACACTTAATCTATTAACATTAAATTTTATTAATTCTTCAAGATATTCCATACTTGCATCCTCTGGGTTTAATTCAAGAGTAATCTCTACAGAATTTGAAACTTTAAATAACTCTTTAACTTTTAATATAAACTCACCAATCTGATTTGCCTTCATAATCGAAGGTGAGCCTCCTCCAAAGTAAATACTTTCAATTTTTTCAGATTCAAAAAAATCTTTTCTTAGATTCAATTCCAAAAACATAGCTTGAATTAGATTATTTTTATTTTTTAAAACAGTAGAAAAATGAAAGTTACAATATGTACAAGCTTTTTTACAAAAAGGGAAATGAAAATATATTCCAGCCATCTTTTAGATCAATAATTATTTTTTAACTGATTTTGGGTTTTGAGAAACAAATGCTGACCATCCCGAATATTTTTTGTTATTATTTGTTAGTAACTTTCTATTATGATAATGGCATACTGCAGCTGCTAATCCATCGGTAGAATCAAGATTTTTAGGAAGTTTTTGGATATTTAGCATATTTTGCAACATTCGAGCAACTTGTTCTTTAGAAGCATTACCATTACCAGTAATTGACATTTTAATTTTTTTTGGTGAATACTCCGTTATTATTATTTCTCTGCTAAGTCCTGCAGCCATTGCAACTCCTTGAGCTCTTCCAAGTTTCAACATAGATTGAACATTTTTGCCAAAAAAAGGCGCTTCTATGGCTATTTCATCAGGATGGTACTTTTCAATAAGTTGAATTGTTCTATCAAAAATATGTTTTAATTTCCCATAGTGATTTGAAAGTTTTTTTAATTTGAGCTCATTTAATTCTAGTAAAGTTATTTCCTGACCAATAACCTTAATAACTCCAAATCCCATTACGGTGGTACCGGGATCAATTCCAAGTATAATAATTTCTTTATCGATCATTTAGAGGAAATAGTAGATATATTTATAGGTAAACTAAACTTAACTTTCACAAAGGATCCAACATTGGTTTTAATAGCTGGTAATGCTTTAGGTAGATTAGAAATTATTTTGTTTATTTTTTTTTCTAAGCTATCAATTTCTAAAATTGTGTTATTAGGATCATTAATACTTTCAAGACTAAACAAACCCTGTTCATCAATATTTATAATTGCTATAATTTCAGAATTAATTTCATTTTTTGATTTTAAT
>PBNP01000029.1 GCA_002723295.1 Flavobacteriaceae bacterium
CCTTCTTGATAATTATTATTGTATTTTCCTGAAAATGGAGGCTCTGTTCCTTGCATTCTAAGTACATAAAATGATACTTTCGATAATTCATTTTTCCATTCCAATTCAGATTTTTTTATTTTAAAATCAACAGTATTTTTTGGTTGTTGAGAATTACAACTTAAACAGAAAAATAAAATTATAAATAGTAAATTTTTTTTCATTTAAGTTAAAATTAAAGCAAATAATAATACAAGTAAGTTTTAATAAATTTTTTTATTCTCAGATTTTATTTATAAAATAATTTTTAATTTATCTTTTATTTAAATTTCTTACTTTGTAAAAAAAAGAGCTTAACATGTTTGTTAATGCAATTCCATTAGAAAAGGGAAGTAAAAAACTTATAAATGCTTGGGCTTCATATGACTGGGCAAACTCCGTATATTCTTTAGTTATTTCTACAGCTATTTTTCCAATATATTATGGATCACTATTTAATGAAATTAACACAGTTGATTTTTTTGGTTTTTCAATAAAAAACACTGCAATGATAAGTTTTGTTACAGCCATTGCTTTTATTGTAGTTTCTTTTATAACACCTTTTTTATCTGGAATAGCTGATTATGTAGGTAATAAGAAAAGGTTTATGAAGTTTTTTGTTTATCTCGGAGCACTTTCATGCATAGGGCTTTATTGGTTTGATTTAGAAACTATATATCTTGGATATACTTTTTATTTTTTGGCCATGATAGGTCTTTGGTCAAGTTTGGTTTTTTATAATTCTTACTTACCTGACATTGCTTATCTAGATCAGCAAAATCGTGCAAGTTCTAGAGGATATTCTATGGGTTATATTGGAAGTGTTATTTTATTATTATTTAACCTTTCAATGGTCATGAATCCAAAATTTTATGGAATATCAGGATCTGATTATGAATCATCTATGATTGCTATGAAATATTCATTTGTTTCAGTTGGAATTTGGTGGGCTTTATTTAGTCAAATTGCTTTTTATTATTTACCAAAAGGACGTGGTGATTCAAAATTTAAAAAAGATATTATCTGGAACGGTTTTAAAGAACTTCAAATAGTGTTTTATCAATTAATTGATAATCTGAGGTTAAAACGTTTTTTAGCTGCATTTTTTTTGTATAGTATGTCTTTACAAACTGTATTACTTGTTGCTGCATATTTTGGTGAGGAAGAAATTAAGTGGATAAGTACTAGTGAAAAAACGATAGGTTTAATTGTAAGTATTATAATAATTCAAATTGTTGCTATTTTTGGAGCAATAATTACTGCAAGAGCATCTGAGAAATTTGGAAACATACCTATACTTATAATACTAAACATTATATGGGCTTTGATATGTATTAAAGCTTTTTATATTCATACTCCTATGGAATTTTATTATATCGCTGGATTTGTTGGAATGGTTATGGGTGGGTTGCAATCTCTTTCAAGATCTACTTACTCTATGTTTATTCCTGAAACAAAGGATACTGCATCCTTTTTTAGTTTTTATTCTATTACAGAAAAGGTAGGTATTATAATTGGAATGATTTTATTTGGAATAATTGATCAAATAACTGGAAGTATGAGAAACAGCGTTTTAATGTTTGCAATATTTTTTATTATTGGAGTATTCCTGCTTTTGAGAGTTCCTAAAGCTAGAAGTTTTTAATATATAATATATATTTAAATAAGTAGTGGTAAAATATTGGCATAACTCTTGAACTTATTAATTAAATAAAGTTTATATATTCAAAACTATAGTAAAATGAATATTATTAAACTAATATTAATGACATTTTGACAGAAAATCATGACTAAATCTGTATTTACCAAATTTGACAGTTATTCTACGAAGGAAATAGAGTCTGAGGCTGATTTAATCCCTTTAATGACTTCCGAGGATGAAGAAGCTCTTAACAAAGAGGCGCTTCCTAAGTCTATTCGTTTATTACCTTTGAAAAACACTGTTTTATTTCCTGGTGTTGTTATACCAATAACAGCAAGTAGAGACAAATCTATAGAATTAATTAAAGATGCAAATAATACTGATAAGGTTATTGGTGTTATTGCACAGAAAGATAAATCAGTTGAAAATCCTGGAGCAAATGATATTTATAATTTAGGTACAGTAGCTAGAATTCTAAGAGTTTTAAAAATGCCCGATGGAAATACAACTGTCATTATTCAGGGAAAAAAAAGATTTAAAATTGAAAAAATAATTAGTGAAGAACCTTATTTAAAAGCCAAAATAAACTCAGTTGAAGATCTTCCTTTAGAGTCAAATAATAAAGAATTTTTAGCTATTGTTGATTCAATTAAGGATTTAGCTCTTCAAATAATTCAGGAAAACCCTAATATACCTTCAGAGGCTTCCTTTGCAATTAAGAATATAAACAGTAGCTCTTTTTTAATCAATTTTGTATCGTCAAACATGAATCTATCTGTAAGTGATAAGCAAAAAATATTAACATTAACTAGTTTAAATGACAGGGCACTTCTTTGTCTAAAGTTTTTGAATGTCGAATATCAAAAATTAGCATTAAAAAATGATATAAGATCTCGAGTTAGATTAGATATGGATCAACAACAAAGAGAATACTATCTTAACCAACAATTAAAAACCATTCAAGAAGAGTTAGGAGGTATTTCTTATGAAGAAGAAGTGGATGAGCTTAAAGAAAAGTCACATACAAAGAATTGGTCCAAAGAGGTTTCTAAACATTTTGAAAAGGAATGGGGTAAACTTCAAAGAATGAATCCTCAGGTTGCAGAATATTCAGTTCAAAGAAATTATTTAGAATTAATGTTAGATCTACCTTGGAATGATTATTCAAAAGATAGATTTGATTTAAAAAAAGCTGAAAGAATTCTAAATAGAGATCATTATGGTTTAGATGAGGTTAAAAAAAGGATTATTGAATACTTAGCTGTCCTGAAATTAAGAAATGACATGAAGTCTCCCATTCTCTGTCTTTATGGTCCTCCTGGAGTTGGAAAAACATCTCTAGGTAAATCTATTGCTGAGTCTATAGGTAGATCATATGTAAGAATTTCTTTGGGTGGTATGCGAGACGAATCTGAAATTAGAGGGCATAGAAAAACATATGTAGGCGCTATGCCTGGAAGAATTATTCAGAATATTAAAAAGGCAGCAAAATCTAATCCAGTTTTTGTATTGGATGAGATTGATAAATTAACTCAAGGAGCACAAGGTGATCCTTCAGCAGCACTTCTAGAGGTGTTGGACCCAGAACAAAATAATTCATTTTATGATAATTTTTTAGAAATGGGTTATGATCTTTCAAAAGTAATGTTTATAGCCACTGCAAATAACTTAAATACAATTCATCCTGCATTAAAAGATAGAATGGAAGTAATTAATGTTAGCGGTTATACAATAGAAGAAAAGACACAGATTGCTAAAAAGTTCCTTTTACCTAAACAACTTAAAGAACACGGATTAAATAAAAATCAGCTTTTTTTATCAAAATATTTGATCGAAAGAATAATTGATAGTTATACTAAGGAATCTGGAGTAAGAGGTTTAGAAAAGCAGGTTTCTAAAATGATTAGATATGCAGCTAAATCTATTGCTATGAAAGAAAAATATTCTATTAAACCTGATAATAAAGAACTTTCAAAAATATTGGGGCCAGTAAAAGTTGATAAGGATGAACTAGAAAACAATCATATTGCTGGAGTTGTAACTGGTTTAGCATGGACTTCTCTAGGAGGTGAAATTCTTTTTATTGAATCATCTATCTCTAATGGAAAAGGCAATTTAGGAATAACAGGAAATATTGGTAAAGTAATGAAGGAGTCTTCTACTATTGCATTAGAATATTTAAAAGCTAATTCAGATTTTTTAGGTTTGAGTAATTTTCCTTTTAATAAATATAACTTTCATATGCATGTTCCAGAAGGGGCAACACCTAAAGATGGGCCAAGTGCTGGAATCACAATGTTAACATCATTAATGTCTCTTTTAACACAAAAAAGAGTTAAGAGAAGTCTAGCAATGACAGGAGAGATAACTTTAAGAGGTAAGGTTTTACCTGTTGGAGGAATAAAAGAAAAAATACTTGCTGCAAGACGCGCAAAGGTCAAAGAAATAATTTTATCTGATAAAAATAAAAAAGATATTGAAGAAATTAAACAAATATATTTGAAGGGATTAAAATTCCATTACGTTTCTGAGATGAGTGAAGTGCTTAATCTTGCAATATTAAATCAGGATGTTAAGAACGCAAAGTCATTTAATCGAACTTAAATAATGAAAATAAAAATTGCTATTGACGGGTTTGCAGCAACTGGAAAAAGCACACAGGCAAAAAAAATAGCAAAATATTATGGATTTAAACACATAGATTCTGGAGCTATGTATAGAGCAGTTACTTATTTTGCAATAAGTAATGGTTGGTTAAATAACAAAATCAATAAAAATAAAATTTTAGAAAACTTAGAAAAAATCAATATTTCTTTTCAAGATTTTAATAATAATCAGCATACAATTTTAAACAATGTAGATATTGAAGAAAATATTAGAAAAATGGATGTAGCTGATAAAGTTAGTCAGATTGCCATCATACCAGAGATAAGATATTTTTTACTACAAAAACAAAGATTGTTAGCTCAAAATAATTCTATAGTTATGGATGGACGTGATATAGGAACAGTTGTTTTTCCTAATGCTGAGTACAAATTTTTTCTTACAGCAAATGAAGAAGAAAGAGTTAAAAGAAGATATGATGAGCTAAGAAACCAAAATAATATTGTCGATTTTAAAAGTGTTTTAAAAAATCTTAAAAATAGAGATTCTCAAGATACTTCTAGATCAATTTCACCTATGGAACCAGCAAATGATGCAATTATTATTGACACATCTAATAAATCTATAGAGTTTATTTTTAATAAAATCATTTCATTTATTAATCTTTAGTCTTGAAAAAACATTATTATTGATAAATATTAAAGTTCTTTAGAAATGTTAACTCGAAGACATGTTCGAATAAAAGTTATGCAATTGCTTTACTCAATTATTAATAGTAAAGATTTTGATGCTAAGCAAGAACATAAAAAGTATCTTCGAAGCATTCAAAGCACATACAATCTCTATTATACTCTAATATCTGTGTTTAAGCTAACTTATAATTTAGCTTATAATAAATTTAATATAAAACCTAAACTTAAAAGCAAATCATCAAGTTCATCAGATAAATTGATTATCAATAATCCCTATTTCAAGTTCTTTTTTGAAGACAAAATTGTTGAAGAATATTTGAATGAAAGAAAAGTTAATAATTGTTTGTTGGATTTTGAATATTTAGAAGGATTTTATAATTGTTTAATTACAAGTAAGTTTTTTTCTAATTTTTCTAAGGATAAGAATAAATTTGATCTTGATTTATGTGCTTATTATTATAAAGAATGTGTTGCTAATTCAGAAATTTTTTACAATTCTTTGGAGGATAATGAAATAACTTGGGTTGATGATTTTCCATATTTGAATACCTATATTTTAAAACAATTAAAAACTTTAAAACTTTATAATTCTAGTAATTTTTTTCCAAAACTTAAAAATAGTTCTTCTGAGATTATTTTTGGAACAAATCTGTTAGAAAAAGTTTTTAAGTATTCTGATTACCTAGACCTTGAGATTTCAGCAAACACTCCGAATTGGGATAAAGATAGAATAGCTAATTTAGATTTTATAATATTAAAGATGGCTATTGTAGAATTATTATATTTCAATGAGATACCAGTTAAAGTTACATTAAATGAATATATAGAAATTGCAAAAGATTATTCTACCCCTAAGAGCAATGTTTTTGTAAATGGTGTTTTAGATAATTTATCAAAACTTTACAAAGAAAAAGGTTCCTTAAACAAGACTGGTAGAGGTTTGGTGTAAACTTTTTTGCTTATTTTTGATTTATTAAACCTAATTTATAATTCATGAAAAATATTTTTTATTCTTTTATTACGATTATTGTTCTATCCATTGCATGTAAAGACAGTGCTTCAACAAAAGTTAAGCAAGAGAATGTGGATGCTACTGTAGCTCAATCTCAAGCTAATATGTCAAATGCGCCTGTTATAACTTTTGATAGAACATCTCATGATTTTGGAAACATCAATGAAGGTGATATAGTTACTACAACTTTTTCGTTTACTAATACAGGAAAAAGTGATTTGATTATTGTAGATGCTCGAGGAAGTTGTGGGTGTACTGTTCCACAATATCCAAAAAATCAACCTATCTCACCTGGAGGAACCGGTGATATAGTTGTAAGCTTTGATTCAAGCAATAAGCCTAATTTACAGCAAAAAGCTGTAACCATTTCAGCGAATACTGATAGTGGAAGGGAAATGTTAAGAATTAAGGCTATGGTTACGCCTGATCCTGTAAAGGAACAACAAAGACAGGCTCAAGCTCGTGCTCGCCAGAATCAAAATAATTAATGCAAGGGTTTTCAGATCAACTGCCATTTTTGCTGTTGATGCTTGTAGTTTTCTTTTTCTTTATTATTCTTCCTCAGTCAAGAAGAAATAAAAAAGAAAAAAGTTTTATGAATAACCTTAAAAAAGGTGATCGTGTTATTACTAAAAGTGGTATTCATGCCAAAATTCTGGAGCTTAATGATAGAGATAACACATGTGTAATTGAGACAATGGCAGGTAAATTAAAGATTGAAAGAACTGCTCTTTCTTTAGAAATGAGTTCTAAAGTGATGATGTCATCACCAAAAAAATAAATTTACCCCGCTTATGCGGGGTTTTTATTTAAGGGTTTTTAAATGTATAAAAAATTAATTAGACCAATTCTTTTTAAAATTGATCCAGAGACGGTTCATAATATCACCTTTTGGCTTATAAAATTTCTTCATTATTTGCCTGGATTTGGTTTAATAATGAGATCATATTATGAAATCAATAACCCTAAATTAAACAGAGAAGTTTTTGGATTAAAATTTAAAAACCCAATTGGATTAGCAGCTGGATTTGATAAAGACGCTAAACTATTTAACGAATTAAGTAATTTTGGTTTTGGCTTTATTGAAATAGGAACAGTTACGCCAAAACCACAAATTGGTAATTCACGAAAACGCTTATTTAGATTAAAAGAAGACTCAGGGCTTATTAATAGAATGGGCTTTAATAATGAGGGCGTTGATAATGCTATAAATAAATTAAAAAGAAATAGAAAAATTCTAATTGGTGGAAACATTGGAAAAAATAGTTCTACAGCAAATAATAAAGCTATTAATGATTATTTATATTGTTTTGAAAAATTATTTCCTTATGTAGATTATTTTGTAATTAACGTTAGTTCTCCTAACACTCCTAATCTTAGAGATCTTCAATTAAAAATCCCCTTGACTACTATATTAAATAAACTACAACTTTTTAATAATCAAAAACAAAAAAGAAAACCTATTCTAATTAAAATCTCACCTGATTTAAATAAAAATCAATTAATTGACATAATTGAAATTGTTAAAACAACTAAGATTGATGGAATTATTGCTACCAACACAACTCTAGATAGAAATGGCCTTAAGTCCAGTAAAAAAAATCAATCTGGCGGATTAAGTGGAATCCCTTTAAAAAATAAAAGCACGGAGATTATTAAATTTCTATCTAAAAAAAGTAATAAAGATTTCCCTATTATAGGGGTAGGAGGAGTTCATTCTTTTGAGGATGCTATTGAAAAAATCAATGCAGGAGCCGATCTTATTCAATTATATACAGGTTTTATATATGAAGGGCCGAGTATTGTAAAAAAAATAAATGAATCTTTAATTAAAAAATTATCTTGATTTTAACTTTTAAAATAATTAAAACTTTCGCCTGATTTTATTTTTTGAATGGTTTCATAAATCAATCTAATTACGTTTTCAATATCTTTTTTGTGAACCATTTCAACAGTAGTATGCATATATCTCAAAGGTAATGATATCAGGGCAGATGCTACTCCGCCATTACTATAAGCAAAGGCATCAGTGTCAGTCCCAGTATACCTTGAAGAAGCTAATCTTTGGAAGGGAATTTTATTCTTTTCAGCAACTGATATAATTCTTTCTCTCAATTTATTATGAATTGCAGGAGCGTATGAAATAACAGGTCCTTTACCTATTTCTGTTTTTCCTTGTTCTTTTTGATTAATCATTGGAGTAGTTGTATCATGACAGACATCAGTAACAATAGCAACGTCAGGTTTTATTGTTTGAGTAATCATTTCAGCACCTCTAAGTCCAACTTCTTCTTGAACTGAATTAGTCACATATAAGCCAAATGGAAGTTTTCTTTTCTTTTCTTTTATAAGTCTAGCTACTTCCGCAATCATAAACCCACCAACTCTATTATCAATTGCTCTACATATAAACTTATTTTTATTTAAAATTTGAAAAGTGTCTGGATATGTAATTACGCACCCAACATGCACTCCCATTTTTACAACCTCTTTTTTATCTTTTGCACCAATATCAATGCAAATATTATCTAATTTTGGTGGTTCTTCTTTTCCAGCTTTACGAGTATGAATAGCCGGCCAACCAAATACTCCCTTGATGAATCCTTTATCAGTATGAATATTAACCCATTTAGAAGGGGCAATTTGATGATCACTACCTCCATTTCTGATTACATAGATTAATCCATTATCTGATATGTAATTAACATACCAAGAGATTTCATCTGAATGACCTTCTATAACAACCTTATATTTAGCTTCTGGATTAATAACACCCACGACAGTACCATATACATCGGTAATAAAATCATCCACATAGGGTTTCAAATATTCCATCCATATTTTTTGACCATTAGCTTCATATCCTGTTGGAGAAGAGTTATTTAAATATTTTTCTAAAAAATCAATTGACTTCTGATTTAAAACTTTCATTTATATATTTCTTTTAGGATTGACTAAAATAATAATTTATGATCATTAAACATTTCAAAACTTAGTTTTTATAACTTTGAATAGAATGAAAAAAAAGTTTTGTTATTTTCTTTTTTTATTTACAAAATTATGTTTAGCTCAAAATGAGCAAACAGAAAATCCTCTTTTTATTACTCATGAAGATTCCGTCCCTAATTCTGCAATTAATCTTAAAGAAGTAATTGTTTATCAACCACTTACTTTCAAAAGTTATGATGCTGCTAGGGAATATGCTATCTTAAGAAGAAGAACTTTTAAAGTTTATCCGTATGCTAAACTTGCAGCTGATAGATTGCAAATACTAAACGAGAGACTTTCAAGTATTAAATCAAAAAGAGATAAACGTAAATATTTAAAAAGATTAGAAAAATTTATTTATAATGAATTTGAGGAGGAATTAAAGAAACTTTCTAGATCTCAAGGGCTAATACTAATAAAATTAATTCATCGTCAAACTGGTGATACTACTCATGAATTAATTAAAGATTTAAGAAATGGATTGAGAGCTATTATATACCAAACTACAGCATCATTTTTCAAACTATCACTTAAAGCAAAATATGACCCTGAAAACAATTATAATGATTATTTAATAGAGGATATCCTATTGAGAGCTTTTGCAGCTGGGCATTTAAAAGAACAACCAACTGCACTAAATTATGATCTTGATAAATTATACTATTTATGGAAAGAAAAGAGAAAGTAATTTAATCTTCTGCTTTTTTAAATTTAAATGGAATAGAATAGGTTAGGGTGTAATTATATGAATAACCAAAAATATTTTCATCTGTAACATTATTAAAACCAGGGATATAGAGATTTCCAAAATTTTCAGGTTGAGTATTTGAAATCAACCTGTTTAATCTTAAGCTAAAACCCATATATGTATTTTTTAAAACTTGAACTTTAATGCCAGCAAGAAATTCTAACCATTGTGAATTTAGATTATTTCTTTCACCTATAGCATCTCCATCACTAACTAAATTATTTCCCCAATAGGGATAAGTAGTGTATAAATTGTAATTATTTACATTTTGATTGAAAAAACTACTCGAAATTCTAAAGCCTATATAAACTTGGTTGTTCATTCCAGTCCAGTTCTTATACATATTTAAATCTCCTCCGATTTTAAGGTATGTTCCTTTAGTAGTAAAATTTGTTAGTTCAGATTGTTGTGTTTTTTGTTGATTACCAACTTCAGCACTTATATACATGGTTTCATTGATTCGAATATCACCTACTAATTCTATACCAGAGAAATCTTTGTTAAATAGACTAATAAACGGTTGAGAAAGATCTACACCTAATCTTAGTGTCAGTGGAGTATTATCTTTTATGTTAATTAGAGAATCATTTGCAGATTGTGCTCTAACTAGATTTAGCGTAAAAATAAAACTAATGATAAAGTGCCATGTGCATACTTGTTTCATCTATAATTGAATCTTTAATTATTTGATATGATTTAATCCAAGAATTTTCTTTACCTATTCCTTTTAGTGCTTGATTATTTAGTATATATTCACCCTTAAATCCGCAAGCTCTATTTATATAAATATCTGTTCTATTGTATTCAAAGCTTAATGTGTCTCTTTTTTCATCATTTCCTGCCCAATTATATATAAAGATTAAATTTGTTTTGTTCTCTAGAGGGTTAAGAGGAAAAGCAATCGAATCAATAGGAAGAAGATACCTTCTCAAATATTCATCGTCATTTTTATTTATTTCTTTAATAATTAGAAAAGGAACTGGTTTGTAATCAGCTGGAGTTTCATTATTAAAAAAACGAATTATTAATTGAGAAGTTCCTGGGGTTCCTTCTAAACAAATATCATCTCGTTCACAATGAATGATAATACCCATTAAGCAAAGAAATATTAAATATACCTGAAATAAATTTTTCATTCTTTTTCTAAAAGTACAATATTTTCTATATGATTAGTTTGAGGAAACATATCTATTGCAATAATCTTTGTGATTTTATATTTAGACTTAAGTAAAGAAATATCTCTGGCTTGTGTTGAACTATTGCAACTAACATATATAATCTTATTTGGTAATAATTGAATTATTTGCTTAATAACTTTAGGATGCATTCCGTTTCTAGGTGGATCAGTTATAATTATATCAGCTAAACCATGTTTATTTATAAAATAAGAATTGAACACATTCTTTATGTCACCAACTTCAAAAAAAGTATTTTTTGAATTATTGATTTTTGCATTGTATCTAGCAATATTTACAGATTCAGAAACACTTTCAATGCCTATTACTTTTTTACATTTTTTTGATACAAATTGTGAAATTGTCCCTGTTCCTGAGTATAAATCGTAAACGATTTCTTTTCCTTTAAATTCAGCAAAATCGATAATTTTATTATATAATTTTAATGCTTGGTTTGAATTTGTTTGAAAAAATGATTTTGGGGTAATCTTGAAAATTAGATTATTCATTTTTTCTGTTATATAATTATTACCATAATAACAGATTATTTTCTGATCATATATAGTGTCATTATCTTTTTTATTTATACAATAATTTAAAGATGATATATTTGGAAATTCAGTTATAATATAGTTTAATAATTTCTCTCTATTGTTTTTATTTTCATCATAAAACTGAATTAGAATCATTATTTCTTTCTGATTTGAAATTCTTATCGTTAAAGTTCTTAGTAATCCAGTTTTGTTTTTTTTATCAAAAAATTCTAGTTTATTACTTATTGAAAAATTTTTAATAGAATTTCTAATTTTATTTGATGGATCTTGTTGTAAATAACATTTATTTATATCAATTATTTTATCCCAACTATATGATTTATGAAATCCAATTCCATCTCTATTTATTTTACTTTTGCTTTTAATTTCATAATTAGTAAGCCAACGTTTATTAGAAAAAGAAAACTCCAACTTATTTCTATAAAAATATTCTTCTTTAGAGGGGATAATAATATCCGGTTTTGGAAATTTTATTTTTGCAATTCTTTGTAAATTATCAATGATATGCTTTTGTTTAAATTTTAACTGTGCATTATAATCCATATTCTGTAATTTACATCCACCACAAAGAGTAAAATGTTGACATTTTGGATTCACTCTAAATGGAGAAGGAGTGCTTACTTTAATTATTCTACCTTTAAATAATGATTTATTTTTCTTACTAATTTTTGCAGTTACAATATCTCCTGGAATCCCGTCTTTCAGTAATACTTTTTGGCCATTTTTTAATTCTCCAATAGAATCACCTTTATTTCCTAAATCAATAATTTTTATGTTATAAACTATATTTTTATCCTTCATTTAAGTAAAATTAATATTGTTTCCAATATATTTAATACGTTCTTTTCTTTTTATATTTACAACATTAAATAATTTTTCAATCAATAATTATAATGAGTTCAAATCTTAAAGATCAAGCACAATATCATTTGAATTTAGAAAAAGAGTTTGGAGCGCATGATTATCATCCAATTCCAGTTGTTTTATCTAAAGGTAAAGGGGTTTATCTTTGGGATGTTGATGGAAAGAAATATTTTGATTTTTTATCATCCTATTCAGCTGTAAACCAAGGCCATTGTCATCCAAAAATAATTAAGGCTTTAGTTAATCAAGCAAAAGAGTTGACTTTAACCTCAAGAGCTTTTCATAATGATAAATTGGGAGAGTATATGGAGTATGCAACAAATTATTTTGGTTTTGAAAGATTATTACCAATGAATACTGGAGCTGAGGGTGTTGAAACAGCAATTAAGATATCTAGAAAATGGGGCCATACAGTTAAAGGCATTCCTGAAAATCAAGCTCAAATTATTGTTTGTAACAATAACTTTCATGGCAGAACTACTACAATTATTTCTTTCTCGACCGATCCAGGATCTAAAAATTATTTTGGACCACATACACCTGGATTTATTAATATACCTTATAATAACTTAGCAGCTTTAGAAAACACTATTATGTCTAATAAAAATGTTGTAGGTTTCCTTGTAGAACCAATTCAAGGAGAAGCAGGTGTTTTTGTTCCTGATAAAGGTTATCTAGAAAAATCTAAAAAGCTTTGCAAAGAAAATAATATATTGTTTATTGCAGATGAAATCCAAACTGGAATAGGAAGAACAGGCGAGATGCTTGCAACTGACTATGAAGATGCAAAGCCTGATTTATTAATTCTTGGTAAAGCATTGTCAGGTGGAACATATCCAGTTTCTGCAGTTTTATGTAATAGTAAGATTATGGATGTTATTCAACCTGGACAACATGGGAGTACCTTTGGAGGAAACCCATTAGGCTCAACTGTTGCTAAAAGGGCATTAGAAATTATTAAAGAAGAAAATCTTGTAGAAAATGCTCGTGAATTAGGTAATTATTTTCGAAATGAAATGAATTTATACATAAATAAAAGTTCTATAGTGAAATTAATAAGAGGGAAGGGGTTATTAAATGCAATTGTTATTAATGATTCTTCAGAAAGTCAAACTGCATGGAAAATTTGTTTAAAATTAAGAGATAATGGCTTATTAGCTAAGCCAACTCATGGTAATATTATTAGGTTTGCTCCACCTTTGGTTATAAATAAGGAACAATTAGATGAATGCATAAGAATTATCAAAAAAACCTTGAAAGATTTTGAATTATAATTGTTAGATATAAACTATAATAATTATGTTAGTATATTTTGATAATGCAGCAAGCACTCCATTGCGAAGTGAAGTCGTAGATAAAATGAAAGATTGTTTGATTCAAAACTATGGAAACCCTTCATCAACTCATTCTTATGGAAGATCTGCAAAGGCTAAACTTGAAGAAGCAAGAAAAAGTATAGCATCAAATTTTAATATTTCACCCCAAGAAATCATATTCACATCTGGAGGAACAGAATCTGATAACATGTTAATTCGTTGTGCTGTAAAAGATCTTAATGTTAAAACTATTATTTCCTCAAAGATTGAACATCATGCAGTATTACACTGTTTAGATGAATTAGAAAAAAGTGGTATAAATATATCCTACGTTAAATTAAATCAATTTGGTGAAATTGATTATTCTGATTTGGAGCAATTATTAAAAAAAGATGAATCTAAAAAGCTAGTAACCTTAATGTATGTAAATAATGAAATTGGTAACATTATTGATGTTCATAAAGTTGGTAATCTTTGTAAGAAACACAATTCTTATTTTCATACTGATGCAGTTCAAGCTGTTGGTCACTTCAAGATAGATTTAAGTAATTTAAATATTGATTTTTTGTCATCGGCTGCCCATAAATTTCACGGACCAAAAGGAGTAGGTTTTTCCTTTGTAAGGAAAGATTCTGGAATTAATCCATTTATTCTAGGAGGTTCTCAAGAAAGAGGATTAAGGGCAGGAACAGAAGCTTTACCAAATATTTTAGGTATGGAAAAAGCCCTCTCAATAAGTTATAAAAAATTAAATGAAGAGAGAAAGTATATTCAATCTTTAAAAGATTATTTCATTAGTTCAATTTTAACGATTTTTCCTAATGCTATATTCAATGGGTGTTGTAAAGATTCTTTAAAAAGCACTTATACAATTTTAAATATATCAATACCTGTAAATGAAAATAAAGTTTCACTTTTAGACTTTCATCTTGATTTAAAAGGTATTGCATGCTCTAAGGGAAGTGCATGTCAATCAGGTAGTACAACTGGCTCTCATGTTTTAAATGAAATTCAAACTAAATTAACTGAGAACTATCCTGCAATTAGATTCTCTTTTTCAAAGTTTAATAATAAAAAGGAAGTAGACTATTTAATGAAAGTTTTAAAAGAATTCAAATAAATTTATTACATATACTTTCTGTAAAAAATTATATTATAAACATTTTCATTATCTAGGTTATCCTTTAGTATAATTTCTAATTCATGTTTCCCGTCGGGAAATTTCTTATCAGAAAAGTTATAATTAATAGTATTGTTTTTTGGTTCATATTCCATTAAAATCCATTCTCCATTAATTGAGGGTTTTATTGATTTAATTCCACTTAAATTATCAGTTACTTTTAATTTTAAAAAATTTTGTTTACTAACCCACTGATTTTTTTTAAAATTTATAGGTTTTATTGATGGAGGTATAGTATCGATTGCTAGGGCATATTTGCCTAATTGATCAGTTTTAACACTCCAAATATTTTCTGCTTTTTTTGTTGATAAAAATATTGGTTTATTTTTTTTACTTAACCTACCAATAAACATTTTATTTTTTTGTGTAGTGTTGATATGATTAGTATCGAAAAATATTTCTATACTCTTATTAATAGGGTAGATGTCTTCTCCTAAATGTAATGTTTCATTATGTTTTTCAATTGATATTGCTGAAGAATTGTAAAATGTGTTTTTATGAAATTTTATTTTAATATTTTCTAAATCAAATAAATATTCATTCTCAGGTAAAATCAATTTTTTTGACTCATCTATTTTTTTAGCTTTGGATATTGCTTCTTCTTTTCCAATAAAAGAAAGCTCAATTCTAACTTTATTATGATTAAAATCCTCAATTAATATTATACCTGAAGAAGTTTGATTTTTATTAATATTAAACACACCATTTGAGATTGTGTTTTTAACAAATTCATATTGACCTTTAGGATGAGTAAATAACTTTTGTACTTTATTTTTATTTTTTTTCCAATTTATATAATCAATAAAAAGGTTTAAGTGTTTTTTATCATTTAAACTTATTTCATCCATTGAATATTTGAATATCAATTTATTATCAATTTTGAAATTGAGTTTATAAATACCATTTCTACTATCACTTAAATCTTGTTAAATATAAAAATTAATTCCTAATCCAAGATTTCCATATTTTAGTACTTTTGAAGCCAGGTATAGACTGTCATTTTTCTTTTGAATCTTCATTTTTTCTATGAACTCATAACTACCATTATTCTTTACTTTATATAGATAAAGACTATTTATTTTTGGAGGTATTGTATCAAATATTTTAATGCCATATCTTAAAGGATTTATTGGGTTTTGTGTTTTAGAGTTTCTTAATTCAAAGTGTAAATGTGGCCCTGTACTGCTTCCAGTATTTCCACTTAAACCAATCAACTCTCCAGAACTTATTTTAAGAAGATTAGGTTTTGGAAAATTTTGAATTTCAAAGGTTTCATTTAAATATTGAATATTTTTTATATAACCCTCTATTTTAGGGGAAAACCTTTTTAAATGACCATATATTGATGTAATCCCATCTGGATGTATTATGTATAGGCTTTTTCCATACCCTTTAGTGCTAACCCTTATTCTATTTACATATCCATCATTTATAGAGTAAACCTTAACTCCTTGTTTACCCTTAGTTTTAATATCTAAACCACCATGAAAATGAGTTGATCTTACTTCTCCAAAAGTGCCTGAAAGTTTTAATGGTACATCAATAGGAGTGTTATTGATTTGACCATAAATTGTAATTGGAAGTATTAATAATATTGTTTTTAAATAATTTCTTATAAACATAGTTATTATGATTGGTCTCGAAATTACATTATTTTAAGATTTTATAACTCATATAAATTTTATAAATTATTTTTTTAGTGATTATAGTAAATTATAATTTACTTAAGAAGAAATTTTTAGATTTGCATATAAGTAAATAAACTGATTATGAATGACATGAGTATTCATCTTTTAGAAAAGAAGATATTATTACTGCTTAATCGATTAAAAGAAAATCATTTGGAATTAAAGCAATTAAGAGATAGTAAGGATTTTCTTGAATCAAATGAGAAAAAACTAAATGAAATGATTTTAAATCTTAAAAAAGACAATAATTCTTTAAAAGCTGCAAATAATTTATTGGGAAGTAAAGATGGAAGAATAAATAGTAGAAGAAAAATAAATAAATTGTTAAAA
>PBNP01000030.1 GCA_002723295.1 Flavobacteriaceae bacterium
CAGATAATTTACCAACTAATACTGAAACAATCGTTTTTAAAGAAGAAGAAGAAGAAGAAGAAGAAGAAGAAGAAGAAGAAGAAGAAGAAGAAGAAGAGAAAAAAGAACATAAAGAATCAGAAAGTAATCCTTCTTTAGAAATTGAAGAAATTAAAGAGGAAAAGGAAGAGTTGATAGCTCAAAAATTAGTAGCTGAACAAGGTGAATTTGATCCAACTCTGGAACTTAAAAAATTTAGAAGACCTAACATAGATCTTCTTAAAGAATATGAAAACACTGGAATAACCATAAATCAAGATGAACTTGAAGAAAATAAAAGAAAAATTGTTGAAACTTTACAGAACTATAAAATTTCAATAGCCCAAATAAAAGCAACAATAGGGCCTACAGTTACTTTATATGAAATAATTCCAGAGGCAGGGATTAGAATTTCAAAAATTAAAAATCTTGAAGATGATATAGCTCTTTCATTATCAGCACTTGGAATTAGAATTATTGCACCAATTCCAGGTAAAGGAACAATTGGCATTGAAGTTCCCAATCAAAATCCTAGTATAGTTTCAATGCGTTCAGTCATTGCTTCTTCAAAATTTCAAAAAGCTGAAATGGACCTACCATTAGCTTTAGGAAAAACAATTAGTAACGAAACATTTGTAGTTGACCTTACAAAAATGCCACATTTACTAATGGCAGGAGCTACTGGTCAAGGTAAATCTGTTGGTCTTAATGCTGTCCTAACATCACTTTTATATAAAAAACATCCTGCAGAAGTTAAATTTGTTTTAGTTGACCCAAAAAAAGTTGAATTAACAATATATAATAAAATTGAGCGTCATTATTTAGCAAAACTTCCTGATAGTGAGGATCCTATAATTACAGATAATAGTAAGGTTATCAATACTTTAAATTCATTATGTATTGAAATGGATAATCGTTATGAGCTCCTAAAGAATGGCTTATGCAGAAATATTAAGGAATATAACAACAAATTTAAATTAAGAAAACTTAATCCAAATGATGGACATAAATACTTACCATATATAGTTTTGGTTGTTGATGAGTTTGCTGATTTTATTATGACAGCTGGAAAAGAAGTAGAAACACCTATAGCAAGATTAGCTCAATTAGCTAGAGCGGTTGGTATTCATTTAATTATTGCTACACAAAGACCCTCTGCAAATGTGATTACAGGACTAATTAAAGCAAACTTTCCAGCAAGACTTGCCTTTAGAGTTGCTTCAAAAATTGATTCTAGAACAATTTTAGATAGTGGTGGAGCTGACCAATTAATTGGAAGAGGTGATATGTTGTTCACAGTAGGCAATGAATTAACAAGGCTACAGTGTGCATTTGTTGATACACCTGAAATCGATCAAATAGCTGATTATATAGGATCTCAAAATGGCTATAGTGATGCTTATATATTGCCTGAATATATAGGTGATGAATCAACTAGTTCTTTAGATATAGATCCATCAGAGAGAGATCCACTTTTTATTGAAGCAGCTGAAGTAATTGTAACGGCTCAACAAGGATCAGCTTCCCTTCTGCAAAGAAAATTAAAATTAGGCTATAATAGAGCTGGAAGAATTATTGATCAAATGGAAGCATCTGGAATAGTTGGTCCTTTTGAAGGCAGTAAACCAAGACAAGTATTAATTTCCGACTTAAATAGTCTACAAAATCATTTAAATAATGAAACCTTATAGATATTTTGTATTGATTTTAATTTCTTTTTTCTATCAACAGTTTTGTTTTAGTCAAACTTCAATGAAAGCTAAAAACCTATTGGATGAAGTTTCAGAGAAAATGAATTCATATGATAATTTTAAATTTCAGTTTAAATACATTTTAGAAAATTCAAAAGAAGATATAAGACAAGAAACAGAGGGTGAAATAACAGTTTCTGGCGAAAAGTATAAACTTAATTTTGATGATGCAATTCAATTATTTGATGGTAAAAACCTATACACTATTATTCCAGAGAATGAAGAGATAATGATTTCAAAACCTGAAGAAGATAATGATATTATTATAAATCCCACAGATTTAATCAAATTTTACAACACTGGTTATGATTTTCATTGGGACATTATTCAATATGTAAATAAGGTTCCTATTCAATACGTTAAATTAATTCCTGCTGATGAAAATCCAGACATTACATATCTTCTTCTTGGAATAAATATGAAAACAAAGAATATATATCGTCTAATCGAAATAGGACAACAAAATACAACAACTACATTAACTTTGACTAGCATAATTACTAATCAAGTAATTTCTGATGATTTTTTCAAATTTCATGAGAAAAACTATCCTAGTTTTTATATAAATTAAATGCTTAAAATAATAGATAGATACATTGTAGGATTATATCTAGGAAGACTTATTTCTGTCTTTGCAATTTGCATGCTAATTTTTGTCATTCAAACTTTATGGCTTTATATAGATGAGCTAGCTGGCAAAGGGTTAGATTTATTTACAATATTCAAATTCTTAATTTACTATTCGCCAAAATTAATACCACTAGTTTTACCGCTATCAGTTCTTTTAGCATCTTTGATGACTTATGGAACCTTAGCTGAAAACTATGAGTTTGCAGCAATGAAATCAAATGGAATATCACTTCAAAGGGCTATGTTGGCATTAATTATACTACATTTTTTTCTTGGAATTGGAACTTTTTATTTTTCAAATTACATCATTCCATATGGAGAGTTAAAGTCTTATAATTTGAGGAAAAACTTAGCAAAACTTAAGCCAACAATTGCAATCACCGAAGGAATATTTAATGATTTAGGCAATATGACTATAAAGGTTAAAAATAAATCTGGAATTAATGGTCAAATATTAGACGATATAATTATACATGAAAAAACTTCTGATAATAAGAATAGAATTGTTATTAAAGCTAATTCAGGTGAGCTAAGAACTGAAACAACAGATGCTATGCTTCAAATGGTCCTGTATGATGGATATAGATATGAAGAAATAGTAACAAAAAAAGTTATTAATAAATCGAGACATCCATTTGCAAAAGTTCATTTTAAAGAATATATCATGAATATAGATTTATCTGAATTCAATAATGTCGATTTAGATGCAGAGAATTATACTTCAACATATAGAATGCAAAAGGTTAATCAGCTTGTTGTTAGTATTGATTCCTTGGAAAGAGACCTAAATAAACAAAAATCTATTTTTAGTGAAAATTTTAATAAAACTAGGGGTATATCTCAATTAGAAATCATCAAAAAAGATACAATTCAATTAAATAATAAATTGAAATCTAGTGTGTTTGAGTTTGTTTCAGTTGAAGAAGGTAAAAAATGGAAATATTCTGAAGTTATTAGAACTTCTATTCCTAGACTAAGAAGCGATATAACTAATCTTCAAAGTAAGAAAAGAACATTTTTTTTATTTCAAAAATTGATAAATCTTCATAAAATAAATCTTTATGATAAATACACATTAATTTTCGCCTCTTTTCTCCTATTTTTAATCGGAGCATCTCTAGGGGCAATAATTAGAAAAGGTGGCATTGGTCTTCCTTTAGTAATTTCGGTTGTTATTTTTCTAGTTTACCATTATATTGGATTGTTTAGTAAGAATGCTGCTGAAGATAACAGCATTTCTCCAATGCTTGCTAGTTGGGTTTCAACTATAATTTTAGCACCTTTTGCCATTTATCTAGTTAATAGAGCATCTTCTGATAAGGGATTCATAAATTTGGATATTGTTTTACTTCCCATTCAAAAGTTTTACAATAAATTTTTAGGTTCAAAAAGTAATTAAAAAATGAAGACCAAACTTAATTCTATACCTGAAGCAATTAAAGACATTAAAAAGGGGAAAGTTATTATAGTGGTAGACGATGAGAATAGAGAAAATGAAGGAGACTTTATATGTGCAGCTGAAAAGGTCACTCCCAAATTGGTAAACTTTATGGCTAAAAATGGAAGAGGTTTGATTTGTGTTCCACTTACTGAACAAAGATGCTCTGCCCTACAGTTGGATAAAATGGTTTCTAATAATACTGATCCATTAGGAACGGCCTTTACAGTTTCAGTAGATTTAAGGGGAGGTGGAATAACCACAGGAATATCAGCAAGTGATAGATCTAAAACAATAAAAGCACTTGTAAAACCAGAAACTTTACCTCATAACCTATCAAGACCTGGACATATATTTCCATTAATAGCAAAAGAAGGTGGAGTATTAAGAAGAACTGGGCATACTGAAGCAGCAGTTGATTTTTCTAGGTTAGCTGGACTTAATCCAGGTGGTGTTCTATGTGAAATTATGGATGACAATGGTAAAATGGCTAGATTACCCGAATTAATAAAGCTTGCAAATAAATTTAAATTGAAAATTGTTTCTATTGAAGATTTAGTTGCTTATAGAATGGAGAATGATAGTTTAATATCAAAAATGATTGATGATGAAATAGTGACAAGATTTGGCAAATTTAGACTTAGAGCATACCAAGAAACTACAAATAATCAAATTCATTTAGCTCTAACCAAAGGAAAATGGAATATAAATGACCCTGTATTGACAAGAATTCATTCATCTAGAATTAATGATGATGTTCTTGGCATATTAACGGAATCCATTGATAGAAGAATTGATGGGATTTTCTCACTTATAAATAAGGAAAATAAAGGTGCTATTTTGTTTATTAGTCACCAACAAAAGGGTCAGGATTTACTATCAAGAATAAAAACTCTGAAATTAAATCAAGAAAAAGGGAAAACAAATGACTTACCACCTCTTATCATGGATAATAAAGATTTTGGTATTGGAGCACAAATACTTCATGATTTAAACATTAGTAAACTCAAGATTATAAGTAATTCGAAACAAATACCAAGAATTGGTATGATAGGATATGGTCTTGAAATAACAAATCAGATAAAATATTAAAAGAACCAAAGTTTAATTGCCATTAATATCACCATTATTAACAAAGTTAATTTTATAACCCACTCCCCCTTCTTAACAGACCATCTGCTAGAGAACCATCCTCCAAAAATAGTTCCTAAAGACAACCATAAACCCATTATCCAATCAACCTTTCCATTGTAAGCAAATAGACACAATGCGACAAAGGTGTAAATTGCAACTAAAGCTACTTTAGCAGCATTGGTTTTAATCAATGTCATATGATTATATCTTGTAAGAAATAACATAATCACAACACCAATTCCTGCATTAATAAATCCACCGTATATACCTATAAAAAAGAATCCTATACAGCTAATTATCAAATATTTACCTTTAGTTTTCTCTTTTAATACTTTAAACTTATCTTTAGGTTTAAAAACAATTAAAAATCCAACAACAATGATAATAATTGCTAAGATTCTATTAAATAATTCACCTTTTATGTCTATAGCAATTTGAGCACCAATTAATGCTCCAATTGAAGCTGCAATCCCAAGATAAATATTAAAAGGATATGCGCTAACACCTTTACTTTTATATCCTAATGTGCCTGAGATAGACTGAGTTAGTATTCCAATACGATTTGTTCCATTTGCTACATTTGATGGAAGGCCTAAAAAAATCAATATTGGCAAGGTTAATAATGATCCTCCTCCAGCTAAAGTATTGATTACACCGGCTACAAACCCACTGATAATAAGTATTAGTATCTCTTGAATAGATTCCACTATCTAAATATAGTCACTATATAAAAGCTAATGACAACGATTTTTTAATTACTTAAAAAACAATGTATATTTGCGCATCAAGGGAGGAATGGCAGAGTGGTCGAATGCGGTGGTCTTGAAAACCATTGAGGGTCACACCTCCGGGGGTTCGAATCCCTCTTCCTCCGCATATATCTTTATAAACCCCTGATTATCAATGGGGTTTATTTTTTTAGTGAAGGTTTTAATTTATTTTATTGGTACTTTTGTTATATGAAAAGATATCTTTTTATTTTACTGTTATTACCATTATTATCTTTTTCTCAATCAATTGAAGATAAGCCCAAAAAAGACTCTTTAAAGATTACTATAAATGATATTGAAAGTTTCAAAAATGCAGCGGGAATAAACCTTGATGAAGTAATTGTAAGAGATGACTCCTTAATCTCAGTTTTAATTAAAAGAAATGGAAAAGAATACATATTTAATCCTAAAGAATATGATGATCTTCAAGTTGATTCAATAAGAAAAAGTTTACAATGGCAAAAAATGGGGTTAAATGAATATGGAATTGCTACCAAAGCATTTAACTTAATTGAAGGAATTAGAAGACGTTTAACAGGAATTCAAATAGCTGATCCCTCTACAGGTTTAATTAGATTAAGGGTACCAGGCTCAATTAATAATGCACAAGTAATTCCTGCATTTATCATTGATGGTCAAGTCTTTATAATTCCAAATCGAATAGTTCAAGACGCAATTCAAAAAGGCATTCCTTTATGGAGCTACTACCCGCCTATCCTACTAGATGATATAATTGATGTACAAGTATTAAGCTCCTTGGCTGAAACTACAAAATACGGTTTATTTGGAAGCGCAGGAGTAATTAAAATAACAACTAAAAATTCATTAAATCAGTAAGATTACATAATCTTTCAAAATAATTTATTTATCTACTTTAGCTTCTGAGAGTAATAATAATAAAGCAAGTTGAATTGATTTATAGCCGTCTTTGTTTAACCACCATTCTCTTAAAGAATGAGCATTTCCTCCAACACCTCCCCTGCCAATAGTTACTGCTGGTATACCAAGTGAAATAGGAATATTAGAATCTGTAGAGCCTCTAGTAAGCCTTGGAGTTTTCTCAAAATATTCTGTGGCAGCCAAAGCTCTCTGAATTAGTGGAATAGTTGGCTTAAGTTCTCCTGAGGGTCGATTTCCAATTTTATCAATTACTAAAGTCAATGGTGCACCTCTGCGTTTTAATTTATTTTGCTTTTCTAATGCTTTATTTACTGCATCATATAACAAGGCTTCCATAGTATCAAGTCTTGAGGGATCTATGGACCTAATATCAACTTCCATAATAGACTCAAATGGAATTGAATTAATAGAAGTCCCTCCTTTAACTATTCCTATATTATAACTTGTTTTAGGTCCACTAAGAGTATATTCATTAGCCAGGTCAATAAAGTTATCAATTGCTGAGCCTAATGCATGATGAGGATTAACCATTCCAAAAGCACCCCATGAATGACCTCCTGGCCCTTTATAGGTTATGCGATATCTATATGATCCAAGACCCTTAATATTTACTCGACCTATTTCACCACCATCTATTGCAATCCAAGAATCAATCTTTGGTTTATTGTTCTTAAAGAGATATTTAACTCCTCTTAAATCTCCTAATCCTTCTTCACCGACAGTTCCAACAATTAAAACATGATCTTTGGTCTTAATATTTTTATCTCTTATTGTTTTAAGAACCGTCAAAAGCATAGATAAACCTCTTGTGTCATCACCAACACCAGGAGCATAAATGGTGTCATTACTTATTCTTGTCCTTACATCTGTTCCTTCGGGAAAAACTGTGTCAATATGAGCATCTAAAGCAACTGTTCGATTTCCAACCTGGCCCTTTAAAAGAGCAAGAACATTTCCTTCAAGGTCAATCCAGACCGAATCTGCACCAATTTCTGTGATTTTTTCAGCAAATCTAGAGGCGCGTTTATGTTCTTTAAATGGTGGAGCTTCAATCTCTGTAAGTTCAATTAAATTATCATGAGTAAATGACTCCAATTCTACAATATAATCAAAACTAGACTTAATTATTTTTGATCTAGCTAATCGCTTAATTTCTTTAGAATAGGCTTTTTCCACTAAGGGAATATTATTTTGAGCTTGAATTGTAATGGATATTAGTAGAAGAAGAAATTTTTTCATAAGAAGGATTTATATAAATTTAAAAAATATTATAAAATAAAATTTAGAATATTTCCTGTAATGAATTATTTTAGCAAAAATCAAAAATTTAAATGAAAGCCTATAACTTAGAGCAGATTGCCAATCTTATTTCTGGTGAAATTCATTTTAAAAAGGATATTAAAATCAGTGGATTAAATGATCTAAAGAATGCCACTAAAGAAGAGATAACATTTATTGGGAGTAATAAATTCAAAAAATATTGGGCTGATTCAAAGGCAGGTGCAGCTATTGTAAATGAATCCATAAAAATTGATAGTAAAGACAGACCTATCATCTTCGTTAAAGATGCAGATATATCTATGGCTACTTTATTAGAAACTTTTTCACCTGATCAAGGACCTGTATTTGAAAAAGATATTGATCCTTCAGCTAGCATTCATCCTAGCGCAACTATAGGAAAAGATGTTAAAATAGGTGCTTCTTGTTATATAGGCAAAGATGTAGTAATCGGTTCTGGTAGTTTGATTTATGCCAATGTGAGTATTTTTGATAATACTGCTATAGGAAAGAATTGTATTTTTTGGTCTGGAACAGTTATAAGAGAAAATTCAATTATAGGAAATGATTGTATTTTTCATAGTAATGTAAGTATAGGAGCTGATGGCTTTGGATATAGACCTTCGCCAGATGGTAATGGCCTTTTAAAAATTCCTCATATTGGTAACGTAGTAATTGGTAATAATGTAGAAATTGGAGCAAACACTTGTGTGGATAGAGCAAAATTCAATAGCACTATTGTTGGTGATGGATGTAAAATAGACAATCTCGTTCAAATTGCACATAATTGTATTATGGGAAAATCCTGTATCATGTCTGGGAACTCAGGACTAGCAGGAACTGTTACTTTAGGGGATGGAGTTACAATTGGTGGTAGTGCATCAATAAGAGACCATACTACAATTGGTTCTGGGGCTAGTGTAGGTGCAGGATCTGGGGTTATTTCAGATGTGGCTGCTGGAGAGACTGTTCTTGGATATCCTGCTACAGAATCTAAAGAAATGCTAAGGCAATGGGTAGCTTTAAAAAGATTAGCAAAAAACTAAAATAAATCTCTACAAAATATTAGTGGATATATCCTTTAAAGAATTAATTTGCAATATTCTTTAGCTAAAAAGTATTTATGTCCAGTATAATTAACCTAAAGCAAATAAAATCCTTACTTAAAAACATTGACATAATAGAGTCAATGGAAGTTGGTTTTATCAAATATAGTAATGGAAAAACTGTAGTTCCACCAGTGGGTGAATTACTTTTTTATAATCCCCCAGGAGATGTTCATATTAAATATGGATATATTAAAGATGAAAAATATTATGTGATTAAGATTGCATCTGGTTTTTATGAAAATCACAAATTAGGTATTCCCTCAGGACAAGGATTAATGCTGTTATTTAATCAGAAAACTGGTGAATTAGAGTCTGTTTTATTAGACCAAGGACATTTAACTAATGTTAGAACAGCAGCAGCTGGGGCTTTAGCTGTTAAATATTTTGGTCCAAAAAAAATCAATGGAATTGGCATTATAGGATCTGGTGTCCAAGCAAGAATGCAACTTGAATATATAAATAAAATCAATTCATGTAAAAATGTTTGGATATGGGCAAGAGACACTGAAAATGCAATGAAATTAAAATTAGAATTAGATAATAATTTTGATGTTAAAATAGCATCATCAACCTTAGAATTAGCTCAAAAAACTAATTTAATAATAACTACAACTGCTGCACAAAAGCCATTATTAAAAGCAAAGGATATTAATAAAGGAACACTAATTGTCGCGGTAGGATCTGATACAGAGAACAAACAAGAATTAGAAAGTAAAATATTGAATAATGCAGATTTAATAATTTCTGATAGTATTCCTCAAAGTAAAAGTAGAGGTGAGATTTTTAAAGCTGTTTCATCTGGCATGATTTCAAACGATAAGGTTATAGAATTAGGAAATGCTATTCAAGACGTAAACTTACAACGCACTGATAAAAATCAAGTAATAGTTGTTGATTTAACTGGTGTTGCAGTCCAAGATATTATGATAGCATCAAGTGTATACGAGAGTTTTATCGAGCAAAACATAAATTAACCAATGATAAAATATGTAAGCAATAAAGGTGGTGGAGAAGCTGTAAGATTTGACAAAGCAATATTAGATGGATTTGCCTCTGATGGAGGTTTATACGTTCCTGAAATGCTTCCTAAGTTATCAATGCAAACATTAAAGGATTGGAAAAACCTATCATTTAAAGACCTATCCTTTGAAATTTTATCGTTGTTTATTGATAGGGATTTAGTTTCTTCAAATGAATTAAAGAAGATTATCAATACTGCTTATGGTACATTTCAAAAAGAACAAGCCGTTCATATTCAAAAGTTAAAAAGCAGAAAGGAAACTTATATTTTAGAGTTATTTCATGGCCCTACCCTATCTTTTAAAGATATAGGTCAATCATTATTAGTAACTCTCTTTGATTTTTTCTTGAAAAGGTTAGATAAATCTTGTTCTATAATTGTTGCTACAACTGGAGACACAGGTCCTGCAGCTGCAAGTTTTGTGGCTGGAAAATCATCTTTAGATGCATGGTTACTATATCCAAAGGGATTAATTTCTGATGAACAGGAAAGACAAATGACAACATTACCTTATAACAATATTCATCCATTTGGAGTATATAATTGTCCAAATGGCGGTGACGATTTAGATGAGGTAATAGGTAAATTATATTCAAATAAAATATTTAAGGAAAAAGTTAACCTATCAAGCATAAATTCTATTAATTGGGGAAGAATTATGGCTCAAACAGTACATTATTTTTATGCTTATTTTCAATTAGCTGATAGTGTTGGTGAAAAGATAGATATGGCAGTGCCTTCTGGTGGTTTTGGAAATCTATGCGCCGGTGGTTTTGCAAGGAAAATGGGACTCCCTTTAAATACTCTTGTTATTGCAAACAACAAAAATGATTCTTTAAATCGAGTATTTACTAGAGGATTAATATCAAAACATGAGATTTATGAGACAGTATCTTCAGCAATTGATATCATTATTCCTTATAATTTTTGGAGATATCTATATTTCTGTAATGGTCAAAATGCAGATGAAATAAAAAAATGGTCTGATGAATATGAAAATAATGGCTTCTTTCAATTTAATAAATCAACTTTTGAATTATATAAAAAGGGGTTTTTATCATCTAGTGTTTCAGATGATCAAACCATTAAACTAATTAAAGAAACTTATAAAAAAGATAATTATGTACTAGATCCACATGGAGCAGTTTCTCTTGCTGCAGTTGATCTATTAAAAGACAAATTATCAAATAATAAGATGATATGTTTTGCAACAGCTCATCCTGCTAAATTTTCTAAAGTAATCAAGTCCGCATTAAGTGTTAAAGAATTACCGAAAGCAGCCACCCACCCTTCAATAGAAAAGGCAAAAAAAATGCCTCAAAAGGGATATACATGTGATTGCAAATATCTTGAGAAATCTTTATTAAGTGTAATGGAAAGTAATTGGGATCAAAAACAGAAAGTAATATAAAATGGCACAGTATACTTTTTTGAAAATAGAGGAAATCCATGAAATCCTATCAAACTACCCAGTTGGTAAAATAATTTCATTTGAACCATTAAAGGAGGGTGGATTAGAAAATACAAACTATTTAGTAAGCACATTAACTGGTAAGTATGTATTGAGTGTTTGTGAACAAAAAACATCAGAAGAAGCAAAAGAACTAGCTGTTTTATTAATGCATTTAGAAAAAAATAATTTTAAGACTTCTATAGTAATCAATACCAATGATAGTAAACCAGTATTAATTTGGAATAATAAACCATTAATGCTAAAAAAATATATTGAAGGAAAAATACAAAAAGAATTATCTCCAAATCTTTTAAAACTAATTGGATATGAATTGGCAAGCCTACATAGTATTTCACCTCCGAAATTTCTACCATCAAAACTTAATTATGGTAAGGAAAAATTTTCAATTGTAAAGAAATACTCACCTAATTCTGAATTTGATGTTTGGATTAATGATATACTCAAATACATGTCTCCATATTTTGATTTAGACCTTCCCAGAGGTCTTATTCATAGTGATCTATTTTATGATAATGTAATTATTTCTAAAGATCAAAAATCAGTAACAATTATGGATTTAGAAGAATCTGCTAATTATTATCGAGTATTTGATATTGGAATGACTTTTATTGGAATTTGTGCTGAAAAGGATATTCTTAATATTGAAAAGGCATCACATATTCTTAATGGATATCAACAAAAAATTAAATTGTCTAAACATGAAAGAGATTCTTTGCAAGCTTTCACGGTATATGCTGGTGCATCAATGACTTTTTGGAGGTATATGAATTTTAATTTCACAAAGCCAAATCCTAAATTATCAAATCACTATTTAGGTTTAAAAGTACTAACTGATTATATTCAAAGTCTAACGTATAATTCTTTTAGTAAAATATTTAACAAATAAAAAAAACATATAGTATTCCTTTATCTGTTTTATTACTTTTGGCAAAGAAAATTAAGAAATATTTGACTTATGAAATCATTTTTACATAAACTGTTTTTGAGTTTATCTGCTTTATTTATTATTTCAGGATGTGCTGCTCTTAGAAATTCTAGCAATCCCTTAACTTCAATAATTAAGGCTAGTGTTGATTTAAAAAATATTTCAGATGATAAAGTTTTAATAACTATCACCCCTACTCCTATTAATAGTGATAAAATTAACTTTTATATTCCTCAGATAGTACCAGGAACTTATGAATATTCAAATTTTGGTCGTTTTGTAGAAAATGTTCAAGCTTTTGATAATAAGGGAAAAGTTTTGCCAATAAAGTCAATTGATCAAAATACTTGGGAAATTTCAAACGCTAAAAAGTTAATCAAAGTCACCTATTTAGCAAACGACACTTTTGATGGACCTTATGGAAAAGAAATTTATCCCATGGGAGGTACAAATTTTGATAAAGACAATACTTTTTTGTTAAACCTTCATAGTATGATTGGATATTTCGAAGGTTTAAAAGAAATATCTTATGAATTGAAAATAACTTCACCAAAAAGTTTATCCCCATACACATCTTTACCTATCATTTCAAAAAGCGATACATTGGATATATTTAATGCTAAAAGGTATTTTCATATTATTGATAATCCAATTTTATACACAGAGCCAAATTCTATAACATTTGATTTAGATAATATCAAGGTTAGATTAGTAATTCATTCCCCATCTAATAATCACAAAGCTGAAGATTACCAATCAGCAATGCAAAAAATGATGATTGCTCAAAAGAAATTTTTAGGAAATGCAAATAAAACTCCAACCTATAACATACTATTGCATTTAATGGGCATGAAAGATCTTAGATATTTTGGTGGAATGATGGGTGCTTTAGAACACCATACCTCAACCACAGTAGTTTTTGTTGACCAAATGCAACCCGGAGAACTCACTCAAAGCTTAATTGACGTAGTCTCACATGAATTTTTTCACACTCTTACCCCATTAAATATTCACTCCGAAGAGATTCATAATTTTGAATATAATACTCCTTTAATGTCAAAACATTTATGGATGTATGAAGGAACAACAGAATACTTTGCTGATTTATTTCAAATCAATCAAGGGCTAATTGACCCTGCTAATTTTTACAATCGATTAACTCAAAAGATTGATAGATCTCAGCGTTTTGATGATACAATGTCCTTTACTGAGATGAGCTCTAAAATCGTAGATGAACCTTATCAATCAAATTACGCGAACGTTTATCAAAAAGGAGCATTAATAAATATGTGTTTAGATATATTAATTCGAGAATTAAGCGATGGTGAAAAAGGTATTCTCTCGGTAATGAAAAGTCTTGCTAATCGATATGGAGAAGACAAACCATTTAAAGATGATGATTTGATTAATGAAATAGTCTCTCTAACATATTCAGAGGTTGATGACTTTTTCAAAACTCACGTAGAGGGCAATACTCCTATTGATTATTTAAAGTATTTATCAAAAGTTGGACTTACACTTGGAGAAACTCTTTCCCCTGTTCCAGGTGGAATTTTATTCCAATCTCCACAATTGCCATTTTTTGAAATGATGGAAAATGAATTAGGAGTTAATCAATATGTAGTATCAGGATTAAACTCTACACTAGAAAAAATTGGAGTAAAAACAGGTGATGTTTTCCTAGGTTTAGATGGAAAAATGTTGCCAGAAATTAAAAAAGAAAATTTAGAAGAGATTAGTAGTGTACTAAATGATACTTTTATGTGGGATGCTGATAAAGAATTTTCTATTTCAATTAAAAGAAATGAGGAAGCATTAACACTTTCAGGAAAAGTTGGTACTCCAAGCGCACTACTAAAAGGAGTTATTGAAGATTCTAATGCATCAAATGAGGCTATATCTCTTAGGAATTTCTGGATGCTTAAATAAATGTCAATTAAAAATCTTTTATTAATCATTTTAATTATTTGGGGAGTTCCAAGCACTTATTTTAGAAGTAAATTTAGAAAAATCGTTTATCAAACTAGTGATTGGAAAATAAATATTCAACCTCTATTTCGAAAAGAGTTAATTGCACTATTTTCAAATATATATCCAGAAAATAAAGAATATATAAATACAAGAAACACCTATCGTGTATATCTAATGATATACCTTATATTATTCCTAGTTTATTATTTTGAATAATAGATTGATATAATTTGAGATCTGTAGCTCCTTCTGTTCCAAATAACAAAATAACACTTTGCTCATTTATACCCATTTTATTTTTGAGATTTTGGTCGTTATTTATATCCATTAGTGCTACTAGACCAGCTACCGAGGATTCTCCTGCCTCAATATTATAATTATCTAAAAGTAATTTCATTGTTTTAGGGACCAAATCATCATTGATAGTCACAAAATAATCTGCACCAGATTTTAAAATTTCCCATCCCAATAAAGATGGTTCTCCACATGATAATCCAGCCATAATAGTTTCCTTTTTAATATCAACTGAGCTCATTTTTCCAGTTTGAGCACTTTTAATTAAACATCCTGCAAGATCAGATTCTACGATGATAATTTTAATATCATGTTCATGAAATCTTTCCCAAAAATATCCGCAAATAGCTCCAGGAAAAGAACCTACCCCTGCTTGAAGAAAAATATGTGTAGGTAAAGGTTTATCTTTTAGCTGATTAATGATTTCTTTAATCATAACAGTATATCCCGCCATTATATAACGCGGATATTCTGTATATCCCTTATAAGAAGTGTCAGATATAATATACCAACCATTACTTTTAGCTTCATTTTTGCATATATGAACTGATTCGTCATAATTTCCAGAGACACGAATAACCTTAGCGCCCAACTCTTCCATAGCTTCTTTTCTGCCTAAGCTAACCTCAGCATGTATATAGATTTTACATTTACAACCAAAAAGTTTTGCTCCAAATGCAACTGAACGACCATGATTTCCATCAGTTGCGGTAGTAACAGTATATTTTGAAACAATTTTAGAATATTTCCCACTATATATATCTTTAGTTGAAACAATATCACCTATTTCTTTTTTTAAAGAATTTTGTATAAACATTAAAACCCCATAAGTTCCACCAAGTGCTTTAAAGCTTTTAAGATCAAATCTTGGACTTTCATCTTTATAATAGATTTCATTAATCCCTAATTCAGAAGCTATTTCATCCAAAAAATGTAGTGGAGTACTATTATATCCCTTCCATTTATTAATTTCTTCAAACGCAAGTTCTGAATCTTTTAGACTTATAATTTTTTTAAGCTCCTTTGGATAAGGGGTTTTCAACTTATTTCGATTAAAAAAATGTTCAGTCAGCATTTAGCCTTATTGAATAATAAATCTATTTTAAATATATGGTTAACTAGTTAATCTCATTTAAAGCATTATCAATCAATACCTTTAAATGATTTTTATGTGCAATACTAATTATATTCCCTTTTGGTTTATTTACAGATTTATGTATGCTTTTAAGATTATAAATAGCCATAGATTGAGAGTGTAAATTATATCTTGATGATTTATTAGAAGCAATTTCAATCAATCTTTTCACATATGTTAATTGTAAGTTTTGACGAAAAGTATTAACATTTGCCTTAATATCTTCTTCGATTATTGCATTATTTAAATCTGACATAAGATCTGATAATTTGTATTGATTTCCATATAATTCAGAATCTGTAATACGTTGGAGTGTATTTGGATGTAAAAGATGAGCTAAAACTCTTGATTGATATCCTAAAATTTGATTATGAATTTTTGGATCTTCTGGTTCTGATCTAAAATCAAAACCTCTTCTTTGTCGAGCAAGATAATTATACAAATAACTTGGTGTATTAAATGCTTTGGGAGAAAAAACATAATTTTTTAAAGCATTTAAAGCTCTTTTTTGATCATTTAAACTAACTGGAGTATAAGGTTTATTTCCTCCTTTTTGTCCATATGTAGATCTGTCAACATAAACACCACCAATATAACGTGAAATTATATCTCCAGCCCTTGCAGCTTGGGCAAATAAAACATAGTATGACCTTCTCAAATCCTCGTATGTCTGTCCATCATCTACCATCTTATCTTTAATTTTCAACATAAAATCATTTACTATTTTAAATCTACTAATTGAATAAGAGATTGGATCATTCGATAAATCTCCAGTCATAACCCTTGGATCTATTGCTTTTCCTGGAGAACGCATATCATCAGCATCATTACCAAAAATCAAATCAGGATTACTCGATTTTTCTAAAAGAGTCTCCATTTGTTCATTATTTTCAAAAGGAGTATAGCCATATTGGATTGCCCAAATATCATATGGACCCATAGATGTACCATAGTATTGACCTTGTTTTGATTGATCTAAAGTCAAATTAATTGCGGTATAGTCCATAACTGATCCAGTCAATGATTTTCCTTCTATGAATTCAGCATCCTCCAATTGTTCAGGAGAAAATAAATGACTTGATTTCATATTATGATTTAAACCAAGTGTATGACCAACTTCATGCATAATTAATGCTTTCATTCCTTGTTTTATCAAATTATCAAGTTCAATATCTGAAGAATTTCTAGTTTTAAGAATCGTACTTCCAAATAATAAATTTTCATGCATTATATAACCCATAGAACAAAACAGTGGATTATTTACAAGTTTATTTTCAATTATTTCTTGTTTAGTTTCGAGTTTCATGATTGAAGTTGGATCAACATAAATTTTGTCATAAAAAACTCTATTTGTAAAGTGTACATATTCAAGCATTATATCAGCACCAAATATTTCACCTGTTCTAGGGTTTTTCATACTAGGTCCATAACCACCAAAAGGTGGACGAGGAGATGAAGTCCATCTTAGGACATTATATCTGATATCTCCTGCATCCCAAGAAGCATCATCAGGTTGAACTTTTACTTGTATTGCATTTTTAAAACCTGCTTTTTCAAAAGCTATATTCCACTCTAACACACCTTCTTTTATAGTTTCCCTCCATTCTAATGGTGTAGTGTTTTCAATCCACCAGGTAATAGGTTTAATTGGCTCAGAGATTTCTAAATTCGGGTTTTTCTTTATCAATTTCCATCTATTAATCATATCTCTATAATTTGTAGTTTCAGTTGAGGTCAAATCATTGACTTTTGTCATAAAATATCCAACACGTGGATCATCAAAACGAATTTCATAATCATCTTTAGGCATACTTGTTAAAGAATGAAATACCTTGATTGAAACATTTCTTCCATCTGCAATAGCATCAGATCCTTGGTTTAAAACTGACGGATTCTTGTATACATACTCAGTTTTAATATTTGTATTTTCAGGATAATTATTAATCTCTTTAACTTTTGATTTGCTTTTATCAAACATTCCTAAGCTAAAGGAGAAAGGAGATGACTTAGGTCTCTTTGGTGGCTTTATTCTAGTTAATATTTCCGAGAGAAATAAATCATTGGCATTGATAAGATAAGTATCACTTTTCTCATTGAGATTTAAAATTTTGCTGCTAGACAATATAGCATCAGACATATTTGCATTCTTTGATTTTGATATTGGATTGTCTTTATCAAAATAAAAATTTGTATTTGGAGCAAAAATTTCAATTTTATCGAAGTATTTTCTTATTTGGAAAACTGTAGAGCCTTTATAGAGACCTCTAAAACTTCCAGCCTCTGTAACACCATCTGCTATTTGTGCAAAATATATAAAGTCTTTATTTAATTGATTATTCTTTATAGAAATTTTAATTTCTCCTGTAATAGTGTCTTGGTATATGGCAAATAAACCATCTATCTTTTTACTGCTTTTAGTAAGTTCTGCAAGAGTTTTTTTAGATTTCTTTTGATCAGGGCTAGGTTTTTTCTTGCTAGGTTGAGCACTAATAGAAAAGCTAATTATCAAAGCTAATATTCCAATAAAATTCTTCATGATTAATAATTTTAGGACTGTTAATTTATTAAATAAAATTCTTAATTAGAATAATAATCAATTATAATTTTCTTCCATTTTTCAGGTATCATTTCCTTTTTAAAAGAAACAGTATTAAAAGCTTTTAAGATATTATCCGATATTGCCATTAATTTGTTTTGATTAATACTATATATCTCAGCTCTTCCATGTAAACGATCATCTTCAATTTTAATAATATCATAAGTTACTTTTATCTTATCGGGGTAAACAATGGGTCTAATATATTTAATATCTTGCCAAGCTAAGATTGGACTTATTTCAATATTATGAATAATCTTGTGATCAATTATTTTTTTAAACAAGTTTAATCGAGCAGATTCAACCCATTTAAGATATATTATATTGTTCACATGTCTCATTGAGTCCATATCACCCCATTGAACATCAATCTCAAAACTTGCTAATGGCTTATCCTTTAACTTCATCGTAGGTATAAATTTATATTTTTTGTTTTAAGTTTTTAAAAAGACCAACAAATATACTTCCATAGACAGAGTGAATTAAACTTGAAATTGCAGATGGAATTGCTGTAGCAGGGTTAATAAAATTTTCTTTTGCTAGAACAACACCAAGACCAGAGTTTTGCATTCCAACCTCAATTGAGATTGTTTTACTAACATTTTTATCCTTTAATACAATAAAGGAAATTATGTACCCCAAAACAAATCCAAAAAAATGTAAAATAATTATTGCAAGTATCAGATTTATTGCTGAATCAATTATAATTTCTTTGCCCTGCCCAATGATACTTGCTACTATTAAAGTAATTAATATCACAGCCATTGGAGGAGAAAATGGCACAATAAGCTTTGTTAATTTAGGTAAAAATTTATTAAACAAAATACCGATTGAAACAGGTAATAATACAACTTTTAATGTACTATAAAATAATCCCCAACCATCTACCTCAAGATAACTTCCTGAATATATTGTTGTTAATAATGGCGTAAGAATTATTGCAAGAAATGTTGAACATATAGTCATCGAAACGGATAAAGCAAGATTTGATCTGGCTAAATATACAATAACATTAGAAGCAGTTCCTCCTGGGCAACATGAAACTAAAATTAAACCAACAGCAAAGAACGTTGGTAATTCAAAAAGTAATGCTAAAACCCATCCTAAAATAGGCATAATTATAAACTGTAAAGCAACGCCAACAAAAACCCATCTAGGTGTATTAAATACCAACTTAAAATCATTAAAATTCAATGTTAGACCCATCCCTAGCATTATCCCTCCTAATCCATAAGTTATAAGATTACCTGAAAACCATGTGAAATAAATTGGCTCATATAGTGATAAAATAGCAAAAGAAACAACCCATAATGGAAAGAGTTGTGTGATTAACTGTAATAATTTCATTTTTCTATAGAAACTCGAGTAAATATCTTAATTTTCAATCTTAAATTCCTTAAGAACCTCATTAGGTTCAACTATATTATATCCTTTCCAAAAGTTAGGATCATATTCTTTTAATTTAAAAGGGATATCAGAATTAATTTCCTTATACTTTTTATAATCTTCATGCTTTAGTGTGTTTGTCTCAATAAATATAAGTTCAGTATTAACTTTAGTGGTTCCATTAAAATTAATTTGCATAGTAAGTTCATTTTGTTTTCGTCTACCTCTCACATTTTTATTTTTTTCTATAATTTTCAATGGTCTATCTAAACCAAAAGAAACTTGAAAATTATTTTCACTAAAATAAAGGTCATATTTTCCATTATCATTCTTTTTAAATATTCTTTTTCCAAATCTTTTTTCTGCTTTGAATGAAACTCCTAACAAACTAAAATCCCTTAACATACGAATGTTTTCATAATCTATTCTTATAAGTGCAAAATCATCAGCATGAACGTAAATTTTCCCTTTGTATTTTCCTTTTGAAGATTTTGGATTATAATCAATTATATAAATTGGATCATACCCTAAATATGAAAGACCAACAAGTTTAAAATCAAATTTTCTTGATCTTTTAAAAACTTCAAGGTAAGGGAGATAAAGTTCTTTTTTCTTATAATCTATAAAACTATTAGACATTTTTTTAATAAAATTCCTATTAGTTGAATTAAAATCCTTTTTATCATCAAGCTTTTTATTATTAATCTTTTCTAATTGTGCAGTATCTGTTGAATCAACGGATCTAAAATCAACTCCTTCAGCTTCTATGTCAACAGGAAAAATTCCTGATCTAAACTTAAAATAAGAATCAGGTTTGATTCTTAAATCAACAATAGGTTGTATTTTATTTTCGATCGTTTTTAGACTTATCTCAGTTTCTTTATTAATTAATTCTGCTGATTTCAATGAATTTATTTTTTGATTTTCTGGATTTTTATTCCCATAAAAATCTGAAAGAACTTCAATATAAAAATTATTTTTTTTAGGTATTGTTAATGTAATACTATCCATAAATTTTTGATCAAACTCCTTTATTGATGATTTTTTGATTTTTACATCAAACCTTTTAGTCTCAGACATAGTTATCTCCCTCCAAAATACTTTCCTCTTTACATAATCAAAATCTAAA
>PBNP01000031.1 GCA_002723295.1 Flavobacteriaceae bacterium
CAATTACATCAATTAAGAGGTAGAGTTGGTAGAGGAAACAACCAAGGATATTGTATATTAATGACTGGTGACAATATTTCATCAGATGCTAGATTAAGAATTGAAACCATGGTAAAAACAAATAATGGTTTTGAAATTGCTGATGTTGATCTTAAAATTAGAGGCCCAGGGAATTTAATGGGGACTAAACAAAGTGGTATATTAAATTTTAAAATTGCTGATATATCTAAAGACCAAAATTTATTCAAATTAGCCCGAAAATATGCTATTGAAATTTTAAATAAGGACAAATCACTTGTAAAGAAAGAGAATCAATGTATTAAATATACTTTAGCAGAAATGGGTGCTTTTAAAAACATCTGGAATTATATAAGCTAAATATATTGAACCCTTATATTTGTAAATAATATTTGTTTTTTTAATACATTTCTTTGTGAAAATATCTTATAATTGGTTAAAACGTTTTTTGAAAATTGATTTACCGATTGAAACTTTAACTTCACAGTTAACTAATTTAGGGCTAGAAGTGGAGTCAATGATTGATTATCAATCAATAAAAGGTGGTCTTGAAGGAGTAATTGTTGGTAAGGTTGTTGAATGTAAAATACATCCAAATGCCGATCGATTAAAGCTAACAAAAGTAAAAATTGATAAATCTACAATTGTACAAATAGTCTGTGGTGCCCCAAATGTAAAATCTGGACAAAAAGTTGTTGTTGCAACTGTAGGGTCCAAAATATATACTATTGATGGAAATGAAATAAAAATTAAATCAGCTAAGATTAGAGGAGAGGAAAGCTTTGGAATGATTTGTGCTGAAGATGAGTTGGGAATTGGACATTCACATGAAGGAATTATAGTTTTAGAAGATACTGCAAAGATTGGTACACCATGTAGTGAAATTTTTGAAGTTTCAAATGATTATGTAATGGAAATCGCACTAACACCAAACAGAGCAGACGCTATGAGTCACCTAGGTGTAGCTAGAGATCTCAAAGCTGCATTTATTCAAAATAACATACCCTATGAATGGAGTATTCCTTCTGTTGAAATGTTTCCTACGTCTTCCAATACTAAAATAATTGATGTTCAAGTTGAGAATCCAAATCTTACTCCTATTTATCTAGGAATAACTCTTACAAATATCAAAATTTCACCTTCTCCATTATGGATGCGAAATTTATTAAAATCAATTGGAATTACTCCAAAAAATAACATTGTAGATATAACTAATTATGTTCTACATGAATTAGGTCAACCCCTACATAGTTTTGACGCTGATAAAATTGAAGGTAGTATTATTGTTAAAACTCTACCTGAGGGTAAATCATTTAAGACATTAGATGGAATTGAAAGAAAACTACATTCAAGTGATTTAATGATTTGTGATGAAAAGAAACCTCTATGTATTGCAGGAGTATTTGGCGGTGAATCATCTGGTGTAACAAATTCTACAAGTTCTGTGTTTTTGGAAAGTGCTTATTTTGATCCAATTAGTATTAGGAAAACTTCAAAACGACATAATTTAAATACTGATGCGTCATTCCGTTTTGAAAGAGGAATTGATCCGGAAATAACTAAATATGCTCTTAAAAGAGCTTGTTTGCTTATGATTGAGCATGCTGGAGCAATCATATCAAGTGAAATAATCTCTGTAAAAAAACCTCCTAAAGAGGATTTAAAAATATTTCTAAATTTTAATGATCTAAATGATACTTTAGGTCAACATATACCAAAAGAAGATCTTACAAGAATTTTAAAAACTTTAGAAATTAAGATTGATAATATTACAGATCTTGGATTATCTCTAACAATACCTAAATATAGAGTTGATGTTACAAGATCTGCAGATCTGATAGAAGAAGTTTTAAGAATTTATGGTTATGATTCAATTAAACCTTCAAATGAGTTAAAAATTAACTATCCTAAACATGATATATATGATGAATATTATATGAATGAAAAAATCTCTGAATATTTAGTAGCTAGGGGTTATCATGAAATTATAAGCAATTCAATATCTAAATCCTATAGATCATTAGATAATATAGTGGATGAATCAACGCTAGTTAAAATTTTAAATCCTTTGGGGAAAGAGCTTTCTGAATTAAGGGCAACTCTTCTTTTTTCAGGATTAGAAGCTATTTCATTTAATTTAAATAGACAAATGAAGTCGATTAATGTTTTTGAAATTGGAAAAACTTATAGAAAATCTAAAGAAAAATTTATTGAGAATAAATGGCTATTTATAGGATTGGTTGACTCAATAGATTCTAAGCATTGGAGTGATGGAGCTGAATCTCCATCTTTTTTTAAAATTAAAGGTCTAATTGAAGGGGTTCTTAAATTATTAGGATTAGAGAATGTTAAATTTAATTCTCATTCAAACAATATTATTTCAAATGGATTATCAATAATTAATAAAAAAAATGAAATTGGATATCTTGGAATGGTAAGCAAGAGAATACAATCTCATTTTGATATAAATGAAACGATTTATATTTGTTTAATTAATATGGATTATGTCTACTCTAATAGTCTAAATAAAACTGTTGTTGAAGAAATTTCTAAATTCCCAAAGGTTCAGAGAGATTTTTCCTTATTAATAGATAAAAGTATTTCTTTTCAGTCAATTTTAGATATTTCTTATAAAACAGAAAAAAATATTTTACAATCTGTTGATTTATTTGATGTATATGAAGGAAATAATATTCCAGAAGATAAAAAATCTTATGGAGTTAGATTTATTTTTCAAGATAAAAGAAAAACTTTAACAGACAAATATGTTGATATAGTTATGGATAAACTTAAAAAACAATTTATAAAAGAACTAAAGGCTGAACTAAGATGAGATTAATCATCTAATAAGAATATGAAGTTAATTAATTACACAAATATAGAGTCTTTACTTATTGATTTAGAAAACAAATCAAAAAAGCACGATAAAACAGGCCTCCTATTTCAAAAATCTATTAAAACAACAAATAATATACAATATGAAAAATTAGATAGTGAGAAAATTTTTCATATTAATACTATAAAGTCTATTTGTATTAATTATAGATTAAGATTTTTAGATTTAAAATATTTTAAGGGTGAAATTCCAATTAAAACAATTAATATAATTAAACAGCTTGAAGCTGATCATCTAACACTATTAAATGATTTTAAAATTATGGCACCTTCAATAATGTTTCGCCTAGTTAAAACTGATGATCCATTAATGTTTGTCCCAATAGGCAATAATTATTTTTATCTAATAGATAAATGGGGTAATGATTTAGCCCCACTAAGAAAATTAAGAATGTGGCCTTTTAAATCTATAATTAACCTATTAATCACTTTAGTTATAATAAGTTATTTTTTAACATTAATTACACCATTAGATATTTTCACAAAATCAAAAGATCCCTTTTCATTTTGGATTCTATATTTATTTGTTTTCAAAGCAATTGTAGCAATCGTTTTATATATTGGATTTTCTTTAGGAAAAAATTTCAATCCATACATATGGAATAGTAAATACAATAAATTTTGATTTGATGTCAGATAATAATTTTAAAAAAATATATACTGGATCTTCAATTCTTGTTTTAGCTATTAAAGATGCACTTAACAAATCAAACATAGTTCCTATTATTAAGGATAGATCTGAATCGGCAAGATTAGCTGGTTTTGGATCGTTTACAACATTGACACAAGACATCATCGTTCATGTTGATGAAATAGAAAAATCAAACAAAATTTTAAAACAAATTTTAGAAAATAATTAGCTTATTAAGTTTCATTTATAAAAAAATATCATTTGATTTATTTCTATTATATTCATTCTCTATTTTTTTATATTCTTAATAGATAAATTAAATAAAAATGAATACAAGCTTTGAATTATTGGACTATGTGGTTTTTTCAATATATGGAATTATAATTCTTGGTGTAGGTTTATGGGTATCAAGAGAAAAGGATGGTCAAACAAAAAGCGCCGAAGATTATTTCCTAGCAAGTAAATCTCTTCCTTGGTGGGCAATTGGAGCATCATTAATAGCTGCTAATATTTCTGCAGAACAGTTTATTGGAATGTCTGGTTCAGGTTTTGCTGTTGGTTTAGCAATTGCATCATATGAATGGATGGCTGCCTTGACACTACTATTAGTTGGTAAGTATTTTCTGCCCATTTTTATTGAAAAGAAGATTTATACAATCCCTGAATTTGTTGAAAAACGGTTTTCAACTGAGTTAAAAACCATTTTAGCTATATTTTGGATTGGTTTATATGTGTTTGTTAATCTTGCATCAGTTCTTTACTTAGGAGGTATTGCATTAGAAACCATATTAGGAATTGAGCTAATTCAAGGAGTAATTGGTCTGGCTCTTTTTGCAGCTGCATATTCATTATACGGAGGTTTATCTGCTGTTGCATGGACAGATATAATTCAAGTTACAGTTTTAGTCTTTGGCGGATTTGTGACCTCATATATGGCTTTAGATTTAGTTTCTTCAGGAAATGGCATGCTTGAAGGACTTTATATACTATATGAAACTGTTCCTGAAAAATTTGATATGATATTAGAAAAAAGTAATCCAGAATATATGAATTTACCTGGAATAGGTGTTTTAATTGGCGGTATGTGGATTGCAAATTTATATTATTGGGGTTTTAATCAATATATAATTCAAAGAACTCTTGCTGCTAAATCATTAAAAGAATCTCAAAAAGGGATTTTATTTGCAGCTGGACTTAAAATGATACTTCCTTTAATTGTTGTTATTCCTGGTATTGCTGCATATGTAATAGTAAATGATCATAATTTATTAGTTACATTGGGAGAATCTGGATTTATGAATATGCCAAGCGCAGGAGAATCAGATAAAGCATATCCATGGTTAATGCAATTTTTACCAACAGGACTTAAAGGTATCGCTGTTGCTGCTTTAGCTGCTGCAATAGTTTCATCATTAGCATCCATGCTTAATTCTACAGCTACAATATTTACAATGGATATTTATAAAGCATTTATTGATACTAATGCTGATGAATCAAAAACTGTTAATGTTGGGAGAATTTCTGCGGCAATAGCTTTAATTGTTGCAATGATAATGGCTCCATTATTAGGAGGAATAGATCAAGCTTTTCAATTTATTCAAGAATATACAGGAGTTGTAAGTCCTGGGATTTTAGCTGTATTTGTATTAGGGTTGTTTTGGAAAAAAACTTCAAATAAAGGAGCTATATATGGTGCTTTGTCATCAATACCTGTAGCAATGTTTTTAAAAATTGGACCAAAAGGTTGGTTTAATGATACAATTTTAAATAATATAGCTCCTACCCTTCCATTTATAGATCAAATGGCAATTACTGCTGTGTCAACCATGATTGTTATTTTGCTTGTAAGTCATAATGAAAATAAATCAAATAATGATAAGAAAGGGATTGAACTAAAAAAAGAAATTTTCGATACTAGCTCAACTTTTAATATTGGATCCTTTGCATTAATGATTCTATTGGCTGGAATTTATTCATTTTTCTGGTAAAATAATAATTAATGTGTTTAGAAAACCTTTTGAAATTTAATAGTTATGAATATCTGAAATATATCATGAATATAGATCTTGTCTTAATTTTTTTATTTTATCATTGCCCATATAATCTTCAAACTTTGAAAAGCGGTCAATAATACCTTTTGGAGTTAGCTCTAATATTCTATTACCAAGTGATTGGGCGAAATGATGGTCTTTAGTCGATAAAAGTAAAGCTCCCTTAAAGTTTATTAATGAATTATTAAAAGCTGTGATTGACTCTAAGTCTAAGTGATTAGTAGGTTCATCAATAATTAAAACATTAGCTTTAATCATCATCATTTTTGATAGCATACACCTTACTTTTTCTCCACCTGACAGTACTTTTGAACTTTTTAGTGCTTCATCACCACTAAAAAGCATTTTCCCAAGAAAACCCCTAATAAACAATTCCTCTCTTTCCTCTTCAATATGTGTCCACTGTCTCAACCAATCAACAAGAGATAAATCACCTTTAAACAAATATTCATTATCAATAGGAAGATAGGCATGTTTGGTTGTTATGCCCCAATCATATTTTCCAGTAGTTGCTTTTAGATTATCTGTTAATATTTGAAAAAAACTTGTTATTGTTCTTGAGTCTTTACTTAAAACTATAACCTTGTCAGATTTATTTAAATTAATATTTACATTACTAAATAGTACATCATTACCAATAGAATATGATAGATTTTCAATATTTAAAACTTGATCACCTGCTTCACGTTCTTGTTGGAAAATAATTCCTGGATAACGTCTGCTTGAAGGTCTTATTTCATGGATATTCAGCTTATCAATCATTTTTTTTCTTGAAGTTGCTTGTTTAGATTTAGCAACATTTGCTGAAAAACGATCTATAAATTCCTGTAGTTCTTTTTTCTTTTCTTCAGCTTTTTTATTAGCCTGTGCCTTTTGTCTTGCAGCTAGTTGAGATGATTGATGCCAAAATGTATAATTACCTGAATAATGATTAATTTTCCCAAAATCAATATCAGAGATATGAGTACAAACAGCATCTAAAAAATGACGATCATGAGATACAACAATTACAGTATTTTCATAATTACTTAAGAAATTTTCTAACCAGTTTATTGTATGATAATCCAAATCATTAGTTGGCTCATCCATTATTAATACATCAGGGTTTCCAAAAAGGGCTTGAGCCATAAGCACTTTAACTTTATGTTTTCCATCAAGATCTTCCATGATTTTATAATGCAACTCCTCTGAAATACCTAAATTAGAAAGTAATGTAGCTGCATCACTTTCAGCATTCCATCCATCCATCTCTTCATAAACAACTTGTAATTCTCCTACTCTTTCGCCATCAGTATCTGAAAAATTTTCATTTGAATATATATTATCCATTTCTTGCTTTATGGAAAAAAGCTTCTTGTTGCCTCTGATTACAGTTTCTAAAACCTGATGCTTATCATGAGAATTATGATTTTGTTCAAGAACTGAAATACGTTTACCTGATTCTAAGGATATAGTTCCTTTATTTCCTTCAATCTTTCCAGATAGTATATTTAAAAAGGTTGATTTTCCAGATCCATTTGCTCCAATTATACCATAACAGTTTCCTGAAGTAAACGTAATATTCACCTCATCAAATAAAATTCTTTTACCAAATTGTACAGATAAATTATTTACTGTAAGCATAAATAAAAATTCTGCCAAAATTAATAATTACAATTGAAGAAAGCTATAATTTTTTTAAATTGAAATGATTTATGTCTATATAATTAATTTATGAACAAATCTTTTTTTTATATATCTATAATTTTCTTTTTGAATTTATCATGTGATAATAAATATAAATCTGAAAGTGTATTCTTGGGTGGGCAAATCATAAATCCTTCGTCAAATTATTTGATTCTATATAAAAATAACTCAACTATTGATTGCTTATTATTAGACGCAAATAATTCATTTAGTAAGAATTATGAAAAATTAGATTCTGGTATATATAAAATTGAACATATTCCTGAATATCAATCTATAATACTTGAACCAGGAGATAGTATATGGTTTAGGGTAAATGCAAGTGATTTTAATGAATCATTAGTATATAGTGGAAATGGTGCTAGTAAAAATAATTTTTTGATGGACATGAAACTTAAAATTGAGAATGAGAATATATTTTTATCCTCAAAATATTCTTTGGAGAGAGCGAATCATTTTCAATTATAATTGATTCTCTTGTTAATGATAAGAAAAATATATGGAAAGAAATGGATTCAATAAATAATCTAACTGAGTTTTCTCAAAAGATTACAATGGGATCATATGTCTATCCATACGCTAAAATTAGAGAAAGATATGCTCTTTTAAGAGGAACATTTTGGGATTCATTAAAGGATAGTATGTATTTTGGATATAGAAAATTTTTAAATTTTAATGACAGTGATTTAGCATATTTTGATCCCTATATAAATTATGTTTTAAATTATCTTAATGAAATATCCTTAGATAGTTCTAACTTTTATTTTGCCAATAAACAACTAACCAATTTTAATATAAAGAGACTTCAAATTCTTGATAAGAAAATTGATAGAATACAACTAAAAAATAATCTTGCAAGAGCTATAGCCTATGAAGAAATTCTAAATTTTACTAATCACGCTAAACATGAATCTTTTTTACAATACTACTTTGCTGTTAATACAAATACAAATTTTCTTGCTGAAGTGATAAATCTTCATAATGATATAGCTAAAATGGGTAAAGGGTACTTTTTACCAATTATAAAACTTCAAAATTATTCTTTAGAAACTATTGAAAGTAATTTAATTTTTGATGGAAGACCAACAGTAATTTATTTTTGGTCCCAAACACAAATGAACCATTATAGAGAAACATTAAGGAGGTTAGAAATGATTAAATTGGAAAAACCTAAATATAGATATATTGGCATTTCCATTCAACCTTTAAATAATCTTGCTATTCAAGTTCATGAAATTATGGGTAATGATCCTAATAATCAATTTGCAATTGCAAATTTTGAAGTTGCAAGTAAAAAATGGATTATAACATTATTAAACAAGGCGATAATATTAAATTCAAATGGAAAGATAGTAAATGGCTTTGGAAATCTATTTGATAATAATTTTATAGATCAACTCAATTAGTATTTTTGTAATCATCTAAAAATTTTGCTAAACCAATATCTGTAAGAGGGTGATTTGCTAATGAAAGAATAGCATTTAAAGGTGCAGTTATAATGTCTGCACCAGCTTTTGCACAATTAATTATATGCATTGGATTTCTTATAGATGCAGCAAGAATCTCTGTTTCAAATGCATAATTATCAAAAATATGCCTAATTTCTTCAATTAAAAGGATTCCATCTTGAGAAATATCATCTAATCTACCTATAAATGGAGAAACATAAGTTGCTCCAGCCTTTGCCGCTAAGAGTGCTTGACCAGAAGAAAAGACTAAAGTACAATTAGTTTTTATACCATTATTAGAGAAATATTTTATAGACTTAATTCCTTCAGTTATCATTGGAACTTTAACTACAATTTGAGGGTGGAGTTTTGATAGAGTTTTTCCTTCATCCAAAATACCCTTATAGTCAACAGAAATAACCTCTGCTGAAACATCACCTTCTACCAAATTACATATCTTTTCATAATGTCTAAGAATATTATTTTGACCACTAATACCTTCTTTTGCCATAAGGGATGGGTTTGTAGTAACTCCATCTAAGATTCCAAGATCTTGAGCTTTTTTAATTTGATCTAAGTTTGCTGTATCTATAAAAAACTTCATAATATGACAAATTTAAAGTTTATAATGATTCATTAATAATCTTTCATATATTTTTTCTGGAAGAATCTTTTTAAGTAAAATGCTAAATCTTTGTATAAAGGAACCAATTACATAATGAATTCTTGGATTTTTACTTTTAATAATTTTTTGAACAAGATTTGCTACTTCTATTGGATCTCTTGACACATTCATGTTAGAATTCCATTTTTTAATTAGCTGATTATATATATCGAAATATGGTGATTTTTGATTAATTTTTGTGTCATTTCGATTATTTATTATCTCCGTTTTATAATCTCCAGGTGCAATATTCACAACTCTTATTCCAAATTTATTTAATTCCATATTTAATGACTCACCTAAAAATTCCATTGATGCCTTTGATGCACTATAAACTCCAACAAAAGGAAGTCCATGATATCCGGCAATAGATGTAATATTTATAATTAGACCTGATTGGTTGCTTCTCATTATTGGTAATACAGATTGTATAATAGCTATCTGTCCTATAAAATTGGTATCAAAAACTTTTTTGACATTATCAATTGAAATTTCTTCAATAGGACCCGTAAATCCAATACCAGCATTATTAATTAATATATCTATTTTACCTGTTTGATTAACAATTGAATTGACCATCAACTTTGAGTCATCAAATGAAGTAATATCAAATTTTATTAATTTATAATTATTTGGTTTAGGATATTTTTTAGGATTTCTACTAGTTCCAAAAACAATATTTCCATTATTGGATAATTTTTCTGCTATAATTTTTCCAAAACCCGAAGATGCTCCAGTAATTAAAATAACTTTTTTCATTATCATAATAAAAATGGGCAAGCTATCTACATCACACCGCTACAACCGCCTACCCTTGCTGTGTTCCCACCCTGGGGGATTTGGCAGGAGCTGGTTGTGCAGAACTTGCCCAATACAAATATAGCACTTCAAAGAAACTCAACAACAGTAGTTAAAAATTTAATTTTAATTAACTTCGTTTTAAAAGAATTTAAGATGAAGAATTTAATATTTATCATAATATCAATATTTTTTTTTACAAAATGCAGCTCTATTAATTCATCAATTTTTCAATTAACAATTAATGGATCTGAATTTAATACTAATGATACATTAAAATTAAGAATACAATCAAATATTGATGTAAATATTTCTGAAACAAAATTTTCTTTAAATGGTTCGATTATTGATTCTACTCAATTATTATCTAATATTACCTTAGGAAAACATACTGTTAGAGCCTATTTCAAATATAAAGGCAAAGATGTTATACTAGAAAAAGAACTTACATTATATGCTGAAAGTCCTCCAGAACTTTATTCATATAGAATTATTAATACCTTTCCACATGATAAGTCATCTTTTACACAGGGTTTGGAATTTAGTGATAATATTTTATATGAAAGTACAGGTTTAAAAGGTCAATCTAAAATTCGGTCAATAAATTTTATAAATGGTGAAATATTAAAAGAAAAACCTTTAAATGAGAATTACTTTGGTGAAGGACTAACTATTTATAATAATCAAATATATCAACTTACATGGCAAGAAAATATTGGTTTTATATATGATAAAGATAGTTTTAAAATAAAGGGTTCTTTTAGTTATGGTAAAAGCAAAGAAGGTTGGGGATTATGTAATGATGGAGAGAAATTTTATAAATCAGATGGATCACATAATATTTGGATTTTAGACATCAATTCTCTTAATGAAGTTGGTAAAATTCAAATTATGACAAATAAACAATCAATAAATAAAATTAATGAATTGGAATGGGTTAATGGAAAGATATATGCAAATAGTTATCAATTTCAAAAAGATATTGTATTAATAATTAATCCAATTTCTGGAATGGTTGAAGGTGTTGTTGATTTCTCAGGTCTTAAAATAATGTTGAACAAATTAAAAGTTTAAATGTTTTTAATGGTATTGCATATAATAATGAAAGAAATACTTTTTTTGTTACAGGAAAGAATTGGAGTAAATTATTTGAAGTAGAAATTTTTAGAGTTAAATGAATAGCTTTAATAAACAAATAATAGTGTCTAATAAACATATAGACAACTTAAATCATGTAAATAATATTAAATACCTTAAATGGGCTCAAAATATTGCTAAGGCTCACTGGAATTATTTAATTAAAGATTTAGATAATGAATTTGGACTTTGGGTCGTTCGTCATCATGATGTTAAATATCGACTAAGTGCTAAACTTGGTGATATAATTCAAATATCAACTTATGTAAATAATATTAGAGGTCCTCTTTCAGAAAGAATAGTCCAATTTAAATCAACTGAAAACAAAATTATTGTTGAGGTAAAAACACAGTGGTGCTATATAAAAAATAATAAACCGGTTAATATTCCAAACATTATTATTGATTTATTTAAAGTTAGTAATTAAACAAAGGTCTTCCTTTCATTAAATCTAAAACCTCTAACGAGACTTTTTGTTTTTCTGATTCATTATTATAATTAAGAATTACCCTATCTATAAGATTAACAATAATATCCATATCTTGTTTTCTTAATCCTCTAGTTGTAATTGCTGGGGTTCCAATTCTAATTCCTGATGTTATAAATGGAGATTTATCATCAAAAGGAACCATGTTTTTATTTACAGTTATATTAGCTTCACACAAAGCCTGTTCTGCTTTTTTTCCTGTAATATTCTTATTTCTTAAATCAATTAACATTAAGTGATTATCTGTACCACCTGATATAACATTATAATTAAGTTTTTTTAAACCATTCGCAATAGATTTAGCATTGGAAATAACATTTTTTTGATAAATTTTAAATGATGGTAAAAGTGCTTCTTTAAAAGCAACTGCTTTTGCAGCAATAACATGCATCAGCGGACCTCCTTGATTTCCAGGAAAAACAGCCATATCAATAAGATTTGATACCCTCTTTAATGATCCATTTTTAAACTTTTCTCCAAATGGATTTTCAAAATCATTACCCATTAAGATAAGACCTCCTCTTGGGCCTCTTAAAGTTTTATGTGTTGTTGTAGTAACAACATGACAATAAGGAATTGGATTTGAAAGTAATCCTGAAGCAATCATACCTGAAGGATGAGAAATATCCCCTAGGAGAAAAGCTCCTATCCTATCAGCAATTTCTCTAAATTTTTTAAAATCAATGTCTCTTGAATAAGCTGATGCCCCTCCTATTATAAGTTTTGGTTTAACTTTACTTGCAATTTTTTCTATTTTATCAAAATCTAAATATCCCGTTGATTTATCTACTCCATAAAAATGTGCTTGATATAATTTTCCAGAAAAGTTTACGGGAGATCCATGTGTTAAATGGCCACCATGTGAGAGATCAAAACCTAATATTTTATCCCCAGGTTTTAATAATGCATTAAAAGCTGCTGAGTTAGCTTGAGAACCAGAATGTGGCTGTACATTTGCATATTCTGCACCATATAACTCTTTAGCTCGATTAATAGCCAATTGTTCAACTTGATCAACAATTTCACATCCACCATAATATCTTTTATTAGGATATCCTTCTGCGTATTTGTTTGTGAGTACTGAACCACATGCTCTCATAACATCTGGACTTGTAAAGTTTTCAGATGCGATTAATTCAATACCATTTAATTGCCTGTTAATTTCAGAATATATTAAATCATCAATTTCTTTGTCTAACATAAAATAATTTCTATTGCAAATTAATCTAATATTATATGCTTTACTAGAGCAATAAGTTAAATATAACTTAACTTTTCCACAATAAATAAACATGTTAAGATGCAAATAAGAAATTGTAACTTTAAGATGTGAAAAAGCAAATTAACATAATCAATAGGAAGGCTAAATTTCAATATGAACTAATTGAATTTTATAATGCAGGTATTGTTTTATCAGGGTCAGAAATAAAATCAATTAGAAATAATAAGGCTTCAATTTCTGAAAGCTTTTGCAAATTTAATATGGACAATGAACTATTCATCTTAAATATGACAATAGAGCGATATAATTATGATAAGCAAATTGATCATAACAGAAAAGAATCACGTAAATTATTGTTAAATAAAAAAGAATTAAAAAAACTACATAAAGATTTAATAAATACTGGATTAACAATTATTCCAACTAAGCTTTATATTAATAATAAAGGATTTGCTAAAATCCAAATTGCGCTAGCCAAAGGAAAAAAGTTATATGATAAAAGAGAAAATATCAAAGACAGAGACAATAAAAGAAATCTAGATAGAATTAAAAAAAACTATAATAAATAGTTAGAATGATAAATAAAAAAATTTCAAATTTTATTTCCAAATTAGATATAACTAAGATTAACAATAATCGTAAAAAGACATTAAACTCATTAATTAATTATATCAGATTAAATTATATAAATAATCCTATTTACTTAAATTTCATTTGCACTCACAATTCAAGAAGAAGTCAATTATGCCAAATTTTATTTAAAACTATTTCTAGTTATTATAATAAAAGTGATATTTTTTCCTATTCAGGAGGGACTGAAGTTACGGAAGTTTATAAAACAATTATTTTATCATTAAAGAATATAGGTTTTGACATAGTTAAAATTAAAGATGAAATAAATCCAATATATCATATTAAGTATGATAATAATAATGAGCCAATTCTATGTTTTTCAAAACTTTATAATTCGGAAATTAATCCAACAAACAATTATATTGCAGTTATTAATTGTAATACGGCAGATATTAATTGTCCAATCGTAAGTGGAGCAACTAAACGTTTTGTTATTCCTTTTAATGATCCAAAAGAATATGATGGAAAAAAAGAAGAATATGTTGAATACAATAATAGTTTAAAAGAAATCGCAAGAGACCTTAAATATATATTGTTAAAGATTTAATGAATTATTATCTTCAATAAGAGGGACAAAACGAAAGTTTCCAAATGTTTCTTTATCAAACTCATTTTCTGAAGTTCTAATTACACGCGTCATTTTTTGATTATGCACACCAACAGGAATAATTAGCTTCCCTCCAACAACTAGTTGTTTTAAAAGATTTTTTGGAATATAAGGTGCCCCTGCAGTTACTATAATACCATTGTATGGGGCATCATCAGGAAAACCATTATATCCATCTCCAAAAATTATTTTCTTTGGTTTCCATTTTAATCTTCTAAAAATCAATTGACTTTTATTAAACAATATTTTTTGTCTTTCAACAGTATAAACTTTATATCCTAATTCAATTAAAATTGAAGTTTGATACCCTGAACCTGTACCTATTTCTAAAACTTTGTCACCTGATTTTAATTTTAATAATTCTGTTTGAAAAGCAACTGTATAAGGTTGTGAAATTGTTTGATCTGCCGCTATAGGATAGGCTTTATCATCATATGCAAAAACATTTAAACTAGGGTCCATAAACCAATGTCTTGGAACATTTAACATTGCATTTAAAACTTTAGAGTCTTTAATTCCTTTAGATTTAATCAATGAAACAAGTTGTTTTCTAAGTCCTCTGTCTTTTGAAGTATCCGTCATCTAAACAAAAGTAATTAACAGAGATTAAATTATTATTAAAGAAGTATTGTATTTTTGAAAAAAATAAAGAATGTTAAAAATTGGTGTATTTGGTGCTGGTCATTTAGGAAAAATACATTTAAATCTTCTAAAAGAATCAAAATTTTATAAAATCATTGGATTTTACGATTCAGATATTGAAAATTCTAAAAAAATTTCCAATAGTCTTGGTTTTAAATCTTTTAATTCGCCCGAATTATTGATTTCTAACTGTGATGTAATAGACATAGTAACACCTACTATTTCTCATTATGAACTTGCAATTATGGCTATTAATAATAAATGCCATGTATTTATAGAAAAACCTATTGCACAAAATATTTTACAGGCAAAAGAAATAGCAAAATTAGCCAAATTGAATAACGTTTTTGGACAAGTAGGTCATGTCGAACGATTCAATGCTGCATATAAAATAGCTTCTTCACATATAGTTAATCCAATGTTTATTGAAGCTCATAGGTTGGCAGAATTTAATCCTAGAGGAACTGATGTTCCAGTTGTATTAGATCTGATGATTCATGATATAGACATTATTTTAAGCTTAGTTAAATCTCCAATTAAATCAATTAAATCTTCAGGAGTAAAAGTTATAAGTAATAGTCCAGATATAGCAAATTCAAGGATTGAATTTGAAAATGGATGTGTAGCAAATTTAACTTCAAGTAGAATATCAATGAAAAACATGCG
>PBNP01000032.1 GCA_002723295.1 Flavobacteriaceae bacterium
AAATAAATAAATTGTTAAAAGATGTTGAATATTGTATATTTCAACTATCAGAAATTGATAATAGCAACAATGAGTGATTCAATAAAAATAAAAATACCAATTGCAGATAGAATTTATCCATTAACAATTTCTTCTAATCAGGAAGAAATACTGCGAGATTCTGCTAAAAAAATTGAGTCAATGATTAAACAACTAGAAAAAAATTACGCTGTTAGGGATAAGCAGGATGTTTTAGCTATGTGTGCATTACAATATGCTGCTAAAATAGAAAATATGTCTCATAAAAATAAGACTGATTCATCTGAAGAATTAAATAAGCTTGCAGAATTAATTGATATTATTGAGTTGCATCTAAATAAATATTAATTATAAGTTCTTTAAAATAATTAAATGCCTGTATTGGTTAATTTTTGACAAACTCAACGTTTTTATTTTAAAAGGGGTGAGTCTTAATTGTTAAAGCAAGCTGGAAGTTATCAGATCCTTGATCAATTAGTTAGCCCCAAACTTGTTTCTTTGGAGTTTGTTCAAAAATCTTTACTAATGCAGGTGTTTTTTTTAATTAACAAGTAAATACAACATTCCAGCAATCAAAGCTCCTAAACATGGTCCAATTATAGGAATCCAGCTATAAGACCAATCTGGTTTTTTGTTTTTGCGACGTACCAATGAATAAATTAACCTAGGACCAAAATCTCTAGCAGGATTAATTGCAAATCCAGTATTACCTCCAAGTCCCATTCCAATAACTGTAATTACAATTCCAACAGGGAGGGCGTCCAATGATCCTAAACCAAAACTTTTAACATTTAAACCCTCGATTTCAATATTTGGACTTGCAATACATAATACACAAAAAACTAGAACAAATGTTCCAATAACTTCTGCAAAAAGATTGTTCTTAAAATTTCTTATTGCAGGACCTGTACAGAAAGTTCCACGGATAGAGTCTTCATTATTAGATAATCTATAATGATCAATGTACGCAATATAACATATCCATGAGCCTAACATTGCCCCTAATAACTGGGCTAAAATATATTTAGGAACTAAACTCCAGGAAAACTTACCTGCTAAAGCTAATCCAATACTAACAGCTGGATTTAAATGTGCACCACTAATATTTGAAGTTATAAAAACAGCTACAAATACAGCAAATCCCCAAGCAAAAGATATTAAAAGCCATGGTGGATCATTTTCTGCTTTTGTTTTATTTAAGGAAACATTGGCTACTACTCCTTGACCAAGCAATAAAAGAAATGTAGTTCCAATAAGTTCTGCAATATATGGCGTAACATTCATATTCTATAGTTTTTTATCAAAGATAAAAAAGTATTTTTTTGTTGAATTTTCCAGTTATTATTTTTTTGCAATTCCTCACACATTATATCTATAACTGGTTCAATTATTTTTTCTGTTTCCCTACTATCAAGAAACAAACATCTTGTTCTTCTAGCTAAAACATCTTCTAAAGTAAGGGCCATTTCATTCCTTATTGACCATATAATTTGATTTTTAGTTATATGAAAGGATTTTGAAAGAGAAATATTTCCTCTTGGATCATTTGTAATATTCATTATTTCTTTTGATTCAGAACCATATATATGCATAGGATTTTTCCAATCAACTTTTTCTTGATATCCATGAATACGGATGTTTTCTGAAATACATTTATAATACTTTAATCCACCAACAGGAATACTTGTATTAATTGCATCTTCAGCAATTTTTCTATATGTTGTCCACTTACCTCCTAAAATAGTTACTAATCCGCTTGTGCTAACTATAATTTTATGATGACGTGAGACTTCCTTTGTTGGTTGATTTTTATCTTTATTGTTCGCTAAAGGTCTTAATCCTACAAATACACTTTTAATATCTTTTTTGTTAGGTTTTTTTATCATATACCTAGAAGCATTTGACAAAATGAAATCTATCTCCTTATTTAAGGCTTTAGGTTCTATTTCTATGTTTTTAATTAATGTATCGGTAGTTCCAACAACAACATGATTGTGCCAGGGAACAGCAAAAAGAACTCTACCATCAGTTGTTTGTGGAACCATAATTGCATGTGGTCCATCTAAAAAAGATTTATCTAGAACAATGTGAACCCCTTGACTTGGCATTATCATCTTTGCTTTTTTAGGTTGATCTAATCTCATAATTGAATCCGCAAAAACACCCGTAGCATTTATTACAACTTTTGATTTAACATCAATGATTTCATTGGTAAAACTATCTTTTAAGGTTGCACCGACAATTGCACCGTTGGAATTTTTGTTTAAACTTATCATTTCTATATAATTTAATAGAGTTCCACCAAAATTATTAGCTGTCTTAGCAATACTGATTGCCATTCTTGAATCATCAAATTGTCCATCATGATATATCACTCCACCTCTTAATCCATCTTGTTTTACATTTGGTATAAGTTTAATTGTCTCATCTTCATTTAAAATAGTTGATGGCCCTATTCCTAAATCACCAGCCATCATATCATAAATTTTTAAACCTATTCCATAAAAAGGACTATTCCACCAATCATAGGATGGTATTACAAAACTTAAATCTTTAACTAGATGTGGAGCATTTTTTCTCATTATGCCTCTTTCTTTAAGTGCTTCAATTACTAATGAAATATCTCCATTTTGAAGATATCTTACTCCTCCATGAACCAGTTTTGTGCTTCTTGATGATGTCCCTTTAGCAAAATCATACTTTTCAACTAATAAAGTTTTATAACCTCTACTTGAAGCATCTAGAGCACAGCCAAGTCCAGATGAACCTCCACCAATTATTAGGAAATCCCAATTTTTTTCGGATTTTAATTTAGTTATATTGCTAATTCGATTCATTTAGAAAGAGACAATTTTATTCTTTTTTTCCAAAGATTAATTAAGTCTTTTGTATAATTACTGTTATTAGGAATAAATGATACATCTTCTTCCCATATTTTTTCGATTTCATTTAAATCTTTAAAAAAACCTGTAGCTAAGCCTGCTAAGAATGCAACACCAAGTGCAGTGGTTTCTGTTGTTTTAGGTCTAATAACTTTTGATCTAAGAAGATCAGACTGAATTTGCATCAAAAGATTATTATTACTTGCACCACCATCGACTTTTAATTCACTGAAATTTGTGTTGGAATCTTCTTCCATTGCCATTATTACTTCTCTACATCTTAAGGCAATCCCTTCAAGAGCTGCTCTTGCAATATTCCCCTTTCTTGTATCTCTTGTTATACCTATAATACTACCTGTGGCATATGGATCCCAATAAGGTGCAGCCACTCCAGATAGTGTTGGAATAAAAGTAACTCCCCCGTTATCCTTTACTGTTTTAGCTAAATTTTCTATATCAGAAGCTTTTTCAATTATTTCTAGATTGTCTCTAAGCCATTGTATTAATGCCCCTGCAATAAAAATACTGCCCTCAATTGCATATGTTGTTTTTCCATTTAATTGATATGCAATTGTTGTTAGCATTTTATTATTTGATTCTATAGGGATTTCACCTGTATTCATTATACAAAAGCACCCAGTTCCATATGTATTTTTCACATCTCCTGGATTTAAACATAATTGTCCAAATAATGCTGCTTGTTGATCACCCGCAATTCCAGAAATTTTAATTTTTTCTCCTAAAATGTTTGTTGAACCAATAATTTGAGAGGATTCAACAACTTTAGGCAGTATTTCTTTTGGGATTTTTAAGAACTTTAATAAGTCTGAATCCCATTTTAATTCATGAATATTATATAAAAGTGTTCTGCTTGCATTAGTTGCGTCAGTTATATGATGTTTGCCATTAGTTAATTTCCAAATTAACCAAGAGTCAATAGTTCCAAATAAAATTTCACCATTTGATGCTTTATCCTTAGCTTCACTTACATTATCAAGTATCCATTTAATTTTAGTAGCAGAAAAATATGCATCTAAAATGAGTCCAGTTTTCTTGTAAAAAAATGTTTTTACACAAAAAGAGTTATTATCCTTAATTAATGACTCACAATATTTTGCAGTTCTTCTGTCTTGCCATACAATTGCATTATATATTGGTTTTCCAGTATTTTTGTCCCAAATAACAGTTGTTTCTCTTTGATTAGTTATTCCAATTGAGTCAATATTTGTCGGATTAATATTACTTTTTTTTAAAACTTCTCTTATAGATTTTAATTGTGTATTCCAAATTTCTTCTGGATCATGCTCAACCCAACTTTTATTTGGAAAAATTTGTTGAAATTCATATTGAGATATAGCTACTTGTTTTCCTTTTCTATCAAATATTATTGATCTTGAACTAGTTGTTCCTGCGTCAATTGATAAAATATATTTTTCTTTCATGATTTTAATAATTAAAAAACTGAATTTAATCTCCCGGACAGTCTATATAAGATAAACCAGGAAAATCGCGTCTTAGAAATCTATTTTTTGCTTCAATAAAGGCATTTATTTTTGTGTCACCTCTTGTAACAGAAGGATACATAATATCATCTCGATTTGAACTATGTCTATATCTGTAAACATCATGTCCAAATTCATGATACATTAACCATAATTGTTGAATTTCGGTATAATCTTCCCAATAGTTCTTTAAAACACCAATTACTACCATTTCACTATTACAATATCCTGCAAATGTTGAATATCCAGCATGATCTGGAGTTACTCCAGAAGCAAATTCTTCTGGGGTTTGAATATCAAATTTTAATGTAACACTTGTATTAAGATTTCCAAAATCTGGACCACCTCTAGAACATTTTACATCTTCAACAAAAATATTCCAGTATGACATAAGATCATTGCTATCAACTGTTGAGTAATCAACACAACTATATAGTTGTTCCTCTTCTTGCTCCTCAAGAATTTCTTCTATAACTTCATCAGATTCATCATTAGAGCTACAGTTGTAAAATAGTGTAACAATAAATAAATATCTAATGAAATTCTTAAAATAATTTTTAATTTCAGAGCTAGGAATAAATAATTTAAAGTTGTGTTTCAATAGTATATGGTTTATTTTAGCAGAAAATTTAAGGCAAAATTATTCAAATTGCAATAAACTAATTGCCAATCAATGACAAAATTTAAAAATTTATTGATTTTAATATTTTTTACTTCAAGTTTAGTTTTTTGTCAAACTGATTTAGAAGAATCAATTAAGAAGAAGTTTAATCTAATTTATTCCTTGAAAATAATGGAAGATCCTATAAGTGTTAGGAATCTTTTTTTGAAGGATCAGGATTTGATTTCAGACTACATCAATTTTGTTTTGAACGCTGATAAGTCTTGGTATATAACTTATTATAATCAAAATGTGATGAGAAGATATGGATGGAGTACATATCAAGAATTTTATGAAAATCGCTTTTTAGCATGGAATACTTGGCAAGATAATATTCAATTTAGATTTGGTGATTATGATTGGTTTAAACCACATAAATACCTTTTATTCCCTTCATTTACTTTTCCTGTTAATAACCTATTAACAGAACTTCAACTTTACCAATTAAAATTTTTACGCGAAAACTTTTATATCCATAACCGATTATCTTTGGCTGGAGGCTCTTCGTATATATCTGAGCTCTCTGAACTTATTAATTACGATGATGGAAAAAGGAGTTCTAAATTTGAAAGAGAGGAAAATGTTTTAATAATTTTAACAAAAAATGGTCATAAATATAAAATTGTAAATCATCCTGGTCAAAAACACCCTTATATTATTGAAGATGTTAGTAATAACCCTAGAAGTTATACTAAAAATGCTAATATGATTTCTAATAATAATTCTAATTATAATAATGTAAAAGTTAATTCAGCTTCATTAAATTCTATTAAGTCAATAGTGTCTCAGGTAGGCTCTACTAGTTCAAACGCTGTAAATGCTGGTGGTGGGACTTCTAATATTAGCAGTGGAAAGGGTAAACAATAATTTTTATTTGTAGCGAGAGGGGGGCATGATCCCCCGACCTCCGGGTTATGAATCCGACGCTCTAACCACCTGAGCTACCTCGCCACTGGGTCGCAAATATAATCAAAGCATATTTTAATAACAATTCCATAATAAATTTTGAAATAATAAAAGCTTAAATAATTTCTTTTTTATATATTGACTAAATATTTTATTATATGAGTCGCCGTATTCCTTTTACTCTTGAAATTGATTTTCAGGCTTCACCTCAGCTATTGTTTCAATATTTATCTACGCCTTCTGGTTTAGCTGAATGGTTTGCTGATGATGTAAATTCTAGAGGGGAAGATTTTACTTTCTTTTGGAATGAAGATCAGGAAACTGCAAAATTAATTCAAAAGAAAAATAATGAGCGAGTACGTTTTCAATGGATAAATGATGAAGATGATGCTGATGAAGTTTTTTTTGAATTTAGAATTCAAGTTGATGAAATTACAAAGGATGTGTCCCTTATAATATCTGATTTTGCAGAAGAGGATGAGCTTGAAGAATCAAAAATGCTTTGGGAAAACTCTGTGTCATCACTTAAACAAGTTCTTGGATCTAGTTAAATAATTAATCATAAGATATAAAATGATTAGTATAAATGGTAATTGTTATGACAATTACAATGATATTCCAAAAGATTTAATTCAAGCATTATTTTTAAATCCAATTTTTGAATTTCAATTACGTTGGGAATCAACTAAAATTATATTTTGGGAACAAAGCTATTTTCTTATGATGTCTCAATTAAGGAGGCTTAAAATTAGTATTCCAATGGAATATAATTTAGATTATTTTGTCTCACAAATTAAAATCCTTACTAATAAAAAGAGTAATGATCCATATTTAATAAATTTAAATTTTGCTACACTTTCAAAACCATTTAAGGATAATTCTCATCCAGATTTAATAACCTCAATAACAATAAACCAAATTGATTCCATTCAAAAGACTAATAATCCAAAAAATAATAAGCTCTCAGTTTTTAATGAACGTATAATAATTGATAATGATTTTTCTTCAATTACTTATACGCAACGCTCTTTATATCAAGTTGCATTAGTGGATGCTTTAGAAAATAACTATACGGATAATATTATCATTAACAATAATAATAAAATAATTTCTACTGCTATAGGTAATATATTTGTATTAAAAGAAGGTAGTATAAAAACACCTCCAACCAATATTGGCGCACCTTCTTCTGTATTTAGGAGTGAATTTATAGATTATATTGATAATAATACTGAATTTAAAATAAATGAGGTTCCTTTTGATTTATTTGAAATTCAACTTTCTGATGAATTATGTGTTCTGTCATTATCTAATGGACTACAGATATTTCCTAGGTTTAGAGGAAAAGATTTTGAGAATAAAACTTTTAGCACTGTTTTTTCAAATTTTTTAAAACACCATAAAATAAATCAAAATTAATTGTTTATTGGATTTTCAGGGCTGTTTATCCATAGTAAATATTTATTTCCAATTGATTTAAGAGAATTTCTCCAAATATTTTTTTCGTCAAAACTAAATATATCATCATTATTTGAAACTATTTCCCAAGATTTTTCATCTATTTCATTTTCTAATTGATTTATTGACCAACCACTATAACCTAAGAAAAATTTTATTTCCTTAGAATCAATTTTGTTTTCATTAATGTTATTAATTAGTTCTTTAAAATTTCCTCCACAAAATAAGTTTTTTGAAATAATTTCACTTCCTCCAATTTTTACTTTTGAATTAAATAAATAAAATAAATTATTACTTTCTACAGGACCACCATAATATACTGGAAATGAAAACTTTATATCATTCACTATTTCATTTAATAAATATTTTATCCTTTTATTTAGCATGAAACCCATTACACTATTTTCAGTACATTCAGTTATAATAATTACTGATCTATGGAAATTAACATCACCCATTACATTGGGTGTAGAAATTAATAAGTCTCCGGGTTTAATAATCATTAGATGTTAAAAAAAAATACAAAAAAAAGGCTCCAATTATTGGAACCTTTAATTCATTCTTAAGCTGTGTATTAATTTACTGAACTTGCAAGATCTGATCCAGCTTTGAACTTGACAACATTTTTTGCAGCAATTTTAATAGTCGCGCCCGTTTGAGGATTACGACCATCTCTAGCAGCACGTCTTGTTACCGACCATGATCCAAATCCAACTAATGAAACACGGCCTCCACCCTGAAGGGCTCCACTTACATTTCCTAAGAAAGATTCTAATGCTTTTTTAGCAGCAGCTTTAGATACACCTGCATCAGAAGCCATAGCATCAATTAATTCTGTTTTGTTCATAATAATTAAGGTTAAAAGTTTAACATACCACAAAATATAACCTTCTAGGTAAATTCCAAAGAAAATCTATAGGAAAAAGACTCTTTTTGTTAATAAGTGTGAGTTTATGTTGATAAAACCCACTGTTATTCGACAAAAACTGTAGGTTTAAGTGTATATCCATTTAAAAATTCAGACGATTTTAAAATCTTTTTATTAGCGATTTGAATACTTTTTATTATTAGAAAGCCTTCTTTGTGAAGAATTTTAATTCTTTTCCCTTCAACCAAAATATAGTTTTTATCTATTTTGTGATTTAAATATTCAATTTCACAATCTAAGATTTTAAATCTTGTTTTTAAATTACAATCATTTAAAATAGCCCATGCCCCTGGATATGGACTTAGCCCTTTTATTAATGAGTATATATAATTTAAAGGAAACATCCAATTAATTTTTGTGTTCTGATTATTAAGTTTTGGAGCAAAATTTATCTTCTTTATTATTTTTTGTTTTTTTGGACTTATATTTTTTGTAATAAGACAAATTATTGTTTCCAATACTAATTCTTTTGCTAATATTAATAGTTTATTATATAATGATTCATAATTATCTAATGAATTTATATCACATTTCTTTGTTAGAAGAATTTTACCTGTATCAATATTCTCATCAATTAAAAAGGTAGTAACTCCAGTTATTTTTTCTCTATTAATTATAGCCCAATTAATAGGGGCTGCCCCTCTATAATCTGGAAGTAATGAAGCATGTAGATTAAATGTTCCAAGTTCTGGAATTGACCAGATTATTTTTGGTATGAATCTGAAAGCCACAACAACAAATAAATTAGCTCTATGTTTTTTTAAATTATTGATGAACTCTTCATCTTTTAAATCATAAGGCTGATATATGCTTATATTATTATTAATAGCATATTGTTTTATTTCAAATGTTTTTATTTTTCTTCCTCTTCCAGCTGGTCGGTCAGGTGCTGTAACTAAAGCTTCAACATTATAATTTAAGGAGCTAATTTCTTTTAAAATTTCTAAAGCAAAATGCGGAGTTCCAAAAAAAATTATTTTTGGTTTCATTAATATTTATTTTAAAATGTAAACTTACTTTATTTTTTAATTAATTCATTTAAGAACCTAAATTAGAGAACTTTAGAATAAAATTCATTCTATTTTCTATACTAACTTTTGGAACCTCAATTATGTCGTATTTATAATATTTATAAGTAAATTCTATGATAGAACTTATTTTTTTAGATGTATTATAACTTTCAACTCTTTCTTTGTCATTCAAGTAAATTTTTTTCCATTGAGGAAAAAAAAATATTTTATCATATATATAATTTTCAGCCCAAGTGGGATATGGATTTGAATTATCAATATACATATAATAAGCAATTGCATCATGAATTCCACGATCAAAAAAAACCAACCTTTTTTTAGGATTATATATTTTTTCTGATTCAAAAAATTGTTTTTTTCTAGCTGAAATAATTTTTGATGTAAGTAAAGTAGGTTGTTCTAAAAAAACATCATATAATCCTTGTTTTTTACCTAATTTTAGTAGTGATCTTGAAAATTCATCCATACAAGAGAATCCTTCATTTTTCAGCCTTTCAATAATAGAGGTTTTTCCAGATCCTGGACCACCTGTTATTAAGATCTTTTGAGCTTTAATAGAATTCACTAAGGTCTAATTTTAATTTATATTTGCACAAAGTTAATTTACTAGATGTACCAAAATAAAAGAACTAAAGATTTTTATTCACGATTTTTGGAAAACTTGAAGTTTTCTCAAAGTTGGCCTGGACCTTATATGTTTAAATTTATTTTAAAAGGTAATGATATACAAACAAATAGATTAAAATTGTTGTTTTTAGACATGAATCCAGTATTTTCAATAAAAAAGTCTTCAAATAATAGATTTTTAAGCTTAAGTATCAAGGTTACAATGAATTCTCCTGAGGAAGTTATAACAATATACAAGCAAGTATCTAAATTTAAAGGAGTTATTACGCTTTAATTTAAATCATTTTTTGTTAATTTGTATAATTTAAATCACCTAGCTAATTTTTACTTATGGAAGCGTTGCAGTACAATACAAAGCGCAAACCTCTTATTATACCTGAATATGGCAGGCATATTCATACGATGATTTCTCAGGCTTTGGAAACAGAAAACCGAGAAGAAAGAAACAAAATGGCTAAAGCTATTATTGGTGTTATGGGAAACCTTAACCCTCATCTACGTGATGTTCCGGACTTTCAACATAAACTTTGGGATCAATTATTTATAATGTCTGACTTTAAGTTAGATGTTGACTCACCATTTGAGAAACCAGTACCTGAAATATTACAAGCACGTCCAGAAAGAATCTCTTATCCTAAAAGCAATCAAAAATATAGATTTTATGGAAATAATATAAATCAAATGATTAAAGTTGCTAGAGAATGGGAAAGTGGAGAAATGAAAGATGCACTAGTATATTCAATAGCTAATCATATGAAAAAATGCTTTCTTAATTGGAATAAGGATACTGTTGAAGATAATTTGATATTTGAACATTTAAAAGAATTGTCTGAAGGCACTTTAGAGGTAAATAGTGAATTACTACCATTAACAGAATCTTCTAATTTTTTAAAAGCTCGTTCAAAAAATGGAAATGGTCCCAAGTCAAACTTTTCTAACAATAAAAATAGAAACAGAAGTAAAAGAAATCGTTATTAAATAATATAATAATTCATGGGTAGTTTCAAGATTGATGGAGGATTACAGCTTTCTGGCTCCATTAGACCTCAAGGGGCAAAAAATGAAGCCTTACAAGTATTATGTGCGCTATTATTAACTGATCAAAAAGTAATTGTAAATAATATTCCTGATATTATTGATGTTAATAGACTAATTTCCTTATTAAAAAATTTAGGGGTTCGTGTGTTTAAGCTAGGTAGTGGAAGTTATGAGTTTGATCCTTCAAAAATTAATCTCGATTATTTAAAATCTGATCAATTTAAGACAGATGGGAGGGGGCTTAGAGGTTCAATTATGTTGGTTGGTCCACTTTTAGCTAGATTTGGTATCGGGAGTATTCCTAAACCAGGGGGTGATAAAATAGGCAGGAGAAGACTTGACACGCATTTTGATGCATTTATAAAGTTAGGGGCAAAGTTTAATTATAATAGAGAAGAATATTTTTATACTGTAAATGCGAATAAATTAAACGGGTGTGAAATACTTCTTGATGAGCCATCTGTAACCGGAACTGCAAATATTTTAATGGCTTCTGTTTTGTCAAAAGGCAAAACTGTAATATATAATGCTGCATGTGAACCATATTTACAACAATTGTGTTCTATGTTAGTAAATATGGGGGCAAAAATATCAGGTATTGGATCAAATCTATTAACAATTAATGGTGTAAAGAAATTAAATGGTACAACACACACATTACTTCCTGATATGATTGAAATTGGAAGTTGGATAGGATTGGCAGCTATGACAAAAAGTGAATTGACAATTAAAGATGTTAGATGGGAATTTCTTGGACAGATACCATCTATATTTAGACAATTAGGAATTCACTTAAAGAAAATAAATGATGATATATATATTCCATCTCATAAAAATGGATACGAAATAAAAAATTATATTGATGGGTCAATTTTAACAATTTCAGATGGTCCTTGGCCAGGTTTTACTCCTGACCTTTTAAGTATAATCCTTGTTGTTGCAACCCAAGCCCGTGGTAGTTTGGTAGTTCATCAAAAAATGTTTGAAAGTAGATTGTTTTTTGTAGATAAACTTATTGATATGGGTGCTAAAATAATACTTTGTGATCCTCATAGAGCTACTGTGATTGGTCATGATTTTAAATCACAATTAAAATCAACTGTAATGACTTCTCCAGATATAAGAGCTGGAATTTCTCTTTTAATTGCAGCATTATCTGCTAATGGGACTAGTATTATAAATAATATTGAACAAATTGATAGAGGTTATGAGTGCATTGACGAACGATTAAAAACTCTTGGGGCATCTATTGAACGTATATAATAGTTTTTGCTATTTATATATTTGTATTTTTTTATAAAACGAATGCTCTATGTTTTATTAAATTCACCAAATATTTCAATTAATTTATTATATCTATAATTAAATATTTGATCTAGTTTTGGTCTAATAATTATTGTATGAAGTAATTTCCCTATAATTCCATAAGGCAATTTATAGTCAATCACATCTTTCATTTCAACTCCTCCTGGAATTGTTTTGAGGAAATGCTTATGATGCCAAAATTTATAAGGTCCAAATCTCTGTTCATCAACAAAGTATGAACCTTCAATAACATGAGTTATTTCACTTACCCATTTGATTGAAAATCCAAATAAAGGCGAAACTTTATATTCTATTATCTGGCCAGGAAATATTTTTTTATCTCCACCACTTATAACTTTAAAGTTCATTTCATTGGGAGTAATTTTTTTAAGGTTATTAGGATTAGAAAAGAATATCCATGCTTTATTAAGTGAAATTGGAATTTTTTGCAAACTATATTTTCTATATGTCATTCATTCACTTTTTCACAATTATAATCTAAAAATAGTTTATAATTAAATTTTGTCTATTATTTTAGCTATCTAAATCAGAATATTATGAAAAAAATTTTCTTAACATTATTATTAATACCAATATTTAGTTTTGCTCAAGTTTTATCTCCTCAGCCTAGCCCATCAGCATCAATTAATCAAACTGTTGGTCTTACTGATATTAAAATTGAATATTCAAGACCTTCAATGAGAGGTAGAGTTATTTTTGGGAACCTTGTCCCTTTTGGAGAATTATGGAGAACAGGAGCTAATGCTAATACTAAAATAAGCTTTTCAGATTCAGTAACTATATCTGGAGAAACTATATCTTCAGGAACCTATGCAATTTATACTAGACCTGGTAAAGAGATATGGGAGGTGTTTTTTTACAAGAAAAGTGATAACTGGTCACTTCCTGAAGTTTGGGATCCTAAGCAAATTGCAGTTGTTTCTGAGTCTAATTCTAGTATTATAAATGGAGCACCTATAGAATCATTTACAATTCAACTTGAAACTTTAACTAATAATAATCTTGAACTAACTTTTTCCTGGGAAAAAACAAAAGTAACAACATTAATAGAGGTTCCAACTCATCAGAAAACCATGGCTTCAATAGATAAAACATTATCTAAAAATCCAAGTGGATCAGATTACTATAAATCTGCTGTATATTACTTAAATAGTGATTTAGATCTTAAACAGGCTAAAGAATGGATAGAGATAGCCATTGAAAAGGGAGCTGATAAATATTGGCATCTAAGACAATATTCACTAATATTAGCGGCTTTAAATGAAAATGAAGCAGCTATTGAGATTGCAAAGAAATCATATGAATTAGCTGAAATAGCTGGAAATAAAGACTATTTGAAAATGAATAAAGATTCTATAGAAGAATGGTCAAAATGATTCTAATTAAAAAGTTTTATATTAAAAAACCTCGTGATTACGAGGTTTTTTTTATTATTTGATTTTACATTTTGTTAAAAGAAAAGATATTGATATTGTTAACAAAGACCCTATTACATTTAACCAGAGATAACCAAAAAAATCAATATAGTATAAATATATTATTATCAATTCAGATATAATTGCAGCATAAAAAACAGCATTTTTTTCAATTTTTTTAAAAAATATAGCAACTAAGAATATACCAAGGATGGTGCCATAAAAAATAGAACCAATTATATTAACTAATTGAATTAAATTTTCAAATAGACTTCCAAAAGAAGCAAATATAATTGCTATTATACCCCAAATTAAAGTAAATAATTTAGCCATATTTATATAGTGAATATTAGAGAGATTTGGAATATGTCTTTTATATAAATCTACTAATGTTGTTGCAGACAGAGCATTAATTTCAGAAGCAGTAGAACTCATTGCAGCAGCAAATATAACAGCTAGCAATAAACCTATTAATCCGTTTGGTAAATGATTGATTATAAATGTTATAAAAACATAATCTTTATCATTAATTGAAGCATTTTTATCGTTTTCTTTAATTAAATTGTTTGCTTGTTCTCTTTGTTTATTGATTTCAGTTTGAATTTTCAAATAATTTTCTTTTAGTGTATTATTTTCAAAAAATTTTGGATTATTTAATATTTGATGTTTTTTATTTTGAATTAAATTATATTCATTTTCAATTTCATTAAATTCTTTAGCAAAATTTGATTGTTTTATTTCTGTAATATTTTTTGGATTAAAATGAACTGGGGGTGTTTCAAATTGATAGAAAACAAATACTAAAACACCTAGTATTAGAATAAAAAATTGAAATGGCACTTTAAGAAAACCGTTCATAATTAATCCTATCTGACTTTCTTTTAATGATTTTCCAGAAAGATAACGTTGAACTTGACTTTGATCAGTACCAAAATATGAAAGTGCTAGAAATAATCCCCCAGTAATTCCACTCCAAAATGTATATCTACTATTTAGATTAAAGCTAAAGTCCATAATGTTAAGTTTTTCATTATAACTAGCTAACTCAAGTGCTTTAGATAAGTTAATATTTTCAGGCATTTTAAGAATTGCTATCCAGAATGCTGAAATCATACCTATTATAATAATAATCATTTGTTGTTTATGGGTAACATTTACAGCATTGGTTCCTCCAATCAATGTATAAAATATTACAGTGCATCCTATTAGTATTACTAAAACTTTTAAATCCCATCCAAGTACAACATTTAATATAATTGCTGGAGCATATATAGTTATTCCAGCTGCTAAGCCTCTTTGAATTAAAAACAATATTGCAGTTAGTGTTCTTGTTTTTAAATCAAATCTATTTTCCAAAAATTCATAAGCAGTATAAACATTTAGTTTTTTATATACTGGTAAAAAAAACATACAGATGATAATCATTGCAAATGGAAGACCAAAATAAAACTGTACAAACCCCATTCCTTCATTATAAGCTTGTCCGGGTGTTGATAGAAAAGTTATAGCACTTGCTTGAGTTGCCATAACTGAAAGTCCTACAGTCCACCATCTAGCTTTATTTCCCCCTTTTATATAAGAATTAATGGATAAATGTTTTTGGTTCTTCCATGCTCCATACAAAGCAATAAATAAAAGAGTTCCAATCAAAAAAAACCAATCAATAGGAAGCATTAGTTAAAAAGTTTCATTATTACATAAAAAATAAACCAACAAAATAAATTTGCAATAATTAGTAAAATATAGACTTTATTCATTTCTATAGTTAATTAAATTAACAAATAATCTGAATGCTCCTGGTATACCAGCAGGTAATTCTCTGAAAAAGCTAAGCCCAGTGTATATTATTTTTCCTTTACCATGAGAAGCTACAAGTAGACTTCCTCTTTTTGGTTTTTCGTTAATATCATTCATTTCTAATAATGCTTCAAAATTTGAATCCCATTTATTAGGAAAGTAGAGGCCTCTTTCTTGAACCCATCCTTCAAAGTCATTTAATGAAATATTATTAGGAAATTTAAATATTTTATGATCTTCATTTAGTATTTTAACAATTGAATTTTCATCAGTTACTCTATCACGAGATAAATTTAATTTAAAGGGAGTAATTCTTTTTGTTTTTAAACCTCTAGTTGTATTATATTGGATAATTAATGTACCCCCTTTATTAACATAATTCCAGAGCATTTCATTCTTATAGTTAAGTTCGTTAACAGTATTAAAAGCTCTAATTCCAAGAATAATAGTTTTAAAACTCTGTAATTCTTTAATTGAAGTATTCGCAAGATTGATTTTTTCCACTTGAATACCAATACTATTTAAACTTTCAGGAATTTTATCACCTGCACCCATTATATATCCAACTTTTTTCACATTATTATTCAAAGTAAGTTTTACAACTTTTGAATAGCTTGGTTTAAGAAGAAATTGTTTAAGTATATGAGGATACTTAATTGTATTAAGTTCATGAATATAATTTTTATCGTTTGATTTTATTATAGGTTTAATTATAAATTCTTCATTTTTTTTACTTGGAGTAAGCTTAAAAACAAAATCTTTTTTATCTCCTTTATTTTTAATTGAAAAGTTGATTTGTTTTGGTTCTAACTTCCAACTTAAAGGAACTAATAATTCCAATAAGCCTTTTACATTATCCTTATTGGCAGTTACAGTTAAATTTATTTCTTTAGAGTTCAAATTTGAGAATAAATAAACAGGTTTTTCAATTTTTAATGTCATCTCTGGAACTACAGTATATTTAGTTAAAGTTTCTCCACGAATAGGATCATTAAATCTATAATTAGCCTCTATAGGTAAAAGATTAATTGTTTTATTTATTAATAGTTCTAGATTTCCTGATATTGCAGAGGGTGTTTCAGCCATACCAATTAAATTTTCATTTTGAACTTCATACATCCCTTTTTTTGAGTTTTGAATTAACCAATATGGTGTTGTAATATTATTATTTAATAAAACACTTAATTTTTTTTCAAATAATTTATTGTTTGAAACAGTTTTATTTATGGAATATTTTAAATCATTTATATATGCATTTTGAATATTTACTTCAATTTCTGATGGATTCACAATTTTAAGATTTAAATATTCATTTTTATTTGGAGTTCCTAATTCATCGATGCTATTCAACTGAACAGTTAAACCCAAGCATAGTAAAATTAAATGACTTACTTCTTTAAGTTTAATTTTTTTCCAATATGAATTTTCAATTAGTTTGATTTTATCATAAATTATTAATAGATCTGGAATGCTTTTTTGAGGATTTTTAAAATCAAAATCATTTATTAATTTATTTGACAACACATTTATTTCTTTTCCATTATTTATTCTATTCCAACTAATATTAATTCCATCAAAAATATTGTTTGATTTTAAAGGTTTTCCTTTTATTAATTCTAAGTAGTCCCACTGTGGACCACCCAATTTAGGAGAACTTCCAAAACCTTGGGATTTATGTTGACTTCTACTTTTGGCAGCTATTTCGGCATAGGTTAAACCATTAATTTTATTATATTCTCCAAAATTATATTTTATGTATTTTTCTTTATTAATCTTTTCGAAATTTTCTGGACTGCCATAAAAAAACCGAGATGTATTAAAAAACAACCTATAAGGTTTCCACAATGACAATTTATTAAGTTGTTCTTTAAATGAATTCTCTTTTGAGGATAAATCAAAAGCCTCAAAGCTAAGAATTGCTGAAGCAGTATGATGCCCATGAGTTCTTCCTGCGGTTCTATGATCAAACCTATTAATAATTATATCTGGCTTTAGCTCTCGAATATGTTTAACTATTTGCTTTAAAACAGAGGTTTTGTTCCATGTTTTTAGAGTTTCATTTGGGTTTTTTGAATAACCAAAATCAATTGCTGTTGTAAAGATTTGATTTGCACCATCTATTTTTCTTGCAGCTAACAATTCTTGAGTTCTAATTAAGCCAAGTGCATCTGTTAGCTCTGTTCCAATTAGATTTTGCCCACCATCACCTCTAGTTAAAGATAGATAGGTAGTTTCAATGTGGTGTTTATTAGAAAAATATGAAATTAACCTTGTGTTTTCATCATCTGGATGTGCAGCTATATATAGAATACTTCCTAAAACATTTAGTTTTTGTAATCTATTATAGATTTCTGATGAATTTTGAGATTCACCATTTATTGAGAAAAAATATATAATAATTGTAATTAAATTTTTGATTTTCATTTTTAAAATATTTCAAGGATTTGTCTATACTTTTCATCACCTAGTTTATTTAGCTCCCAATAGGGAAGTCTTTTTGTAATTTTTCTAGATGCTTCGATTGATTTAATGGAATCCTTTTTATTAATTTTTCTCCATCCTTCTATAATATGAGGAAAATCAGTTTGAAAATCAATTTCTAGAATAGTATTCAAATCAATATAATTTATTGAATATGTTGAAATATTATTTTTCAATGTTAATTTACCCAAAACATTTTGTACAGTAATATTTTGATGTTTCATTTGTAAACTTTCTAAAGATGGAAGCATTTTAAAATATTCCAATGGTAGATCTTTCGGATTAATCCTAATCTGATTCCATATTTCATCCTCTGTCATATAGGATTTAAGAACAAATTCTTGATCAGCTTCATTTTCAAAATATGAATGTCGTTGAATAAATAATTTTTCCTTTCTATTTAATTGTAAATATGATTGACCACACCATTCTTGAATTGATGTAGATGCTTTTACTAGATTAGGATAAACGCCTAATCGATTAAATGAACTATTCATAATACTATATGGATAAATACCAGTTAAGAAATTTTTTAATCTATTAGATTTTAAAACTAGATATGATAATTCTGATTTATTATTTGCTTTTACTTGATCATCAATTAAAAAATCTTCTGTAACGTATATTAACAGAGCCACTCCCTTTCTTATTTCATTATATCTAAATTGAAATAGCTCATAACTAGAAATCTCGGCAGTACCAGTGAACCAATATTTTTTAAAGTCATCAGTTAAAGAAAATTCTTTAAAATTTTGAGATAAAGCATCTTGATTATTTAAAGAATCTTCACATGAAAATAAAAATAGAATAGTTAGTAGTATAAAATTTTTCATTTGTAGAAATTAATATAATATAGTTTTAAATTTTTATTCTAGCCTTTTTAGTTCAGCATAAACTTCAGATACTGGAAGACCTACTACATTTGTATAGCTACCTTTAATTTCTGAGACTGCAATAACACCGATAGAGTCTTGGATTCCATATCCTCCAGCTTTGTCAAAGGGTTTTTCATGTTTAATATAATGGTCAATTAGCTCTTCATGGATTTTTCTAAAGGTAACTTCAGTAATAGAAGTTATTGAGCTATAACCAGAGGAAGTTAAAAATCCAACAGATGTAATTACCTGATGAATGTTTCCTGATAAATTTTTTAGCATATCCCTTGCTTCTTCAAATGATTTTGGTTTACCATAACAAATTCCTTTAGACCATACTATAGTATCAGCTGTAATAACTATTTGATTATTTTTTATATGTTTTTTAAATGGCTCTGCTTTTAATTTAGCTAAAAAATTTGGAATTGACTTTCCTTTCAAATGTTTAGGGTAGTTCTCATTAATTTTAAGTGTTTTAATCATAAAAGGAAAACCTAATATTTTTAAATAATCTTTTCTCCTAGATGAATTAGAAGCAAGAATAATTTCTTTTGTATAATTATTTGAGTTCATCTGAAATTCTTATCGAAAAATTATTACCAGTTATTCTGAACTTTTAATACTTGTTCAATTATTTCACGAACACATCCTTCGCCACCATATTTATCAGAAACATAATCCACTAGATTTTTAACATCTGAAACAGCATCTTTCGGACATGCACTTAAAATTACATTTTTCATAACTGGAATATCAGGAATATCATCACCCATATATAAAATTTCCTTTCCGGTTATATTGTTCTTTCTAATAAGATTTTTGTATGTATTTAATTTGTCAGTGACTCCAAGATAAATTTCACTTATATTTAATTCTGAAAGTCTTTTTATAATACCTTTATTATTTCCACCTGAAATTATTGCAATTCTATAACCTTTTGATATTGCTAATTTTATTGCA
>PBNP01000033.1 GCA_002723295.1 Flavobacteriaceae bacterium
CTTCTTTAATTTCAGTATCAAAATCTTGAGAAAATATTGAGATATCAGAATTGGTATTTAGGTTAATCCCAGCTTTAAACCCATAATCTATTTGACTATAAGTATATATATGGATTGAAAGTATAAGTAGTTTAAATATAAATCGCATTACTTTCGCAATAAAACTTTTTCTACTTTAGAAATAATGTTAGAGCTATTTAATCCATACTTTTTCATCAGTTGATTAGGAGTTCCTGATTCTCCAAAAGTATCATTTGTTCCAATAAACTCTTGCGGTGTTGGGAAATTCAAAGAAAGTGTTCTAGAAATACTTTCACCTAAACCACCTAGAATATTATGCTCTTCTGCTGTAACAATTGCACGTGTTTTTTTAACAGACTCTATAATTAATTTTTCATCGAGTGGTTTTATTGTATGAATATTTATTACTTCCACCGAAGTTCCTTTCGCATAAAGTTTTTCAGCGGCTATAAGAGATTCCCAAACTAGATGCCCAGTAGCAACAATGGTAACATCTGAACCTTCATTAAGAATTATACCTTTGCCAATTAAAAATTTGGACTCTTCACTGGTGAAGTTAGGAACTTTTGGTCTACCAAATCTTAGATAAGCAGGACCTATGTGCTGAGCTAGAGCTATTGTAGCTGATTTTGTTTGATTATAATCACATGTATTGATAACAGTCATGCCCGGCAGCATTTTCATAAGACCAATATCTTCCAAAATCTGATGCGTAGCACCATCTTCACCTAAAGTTAATCCTGCATGTGATGCACAAATTTTTACATTTTTTCCAGAATAGGCTATTGATTGTCGAATTTGATCATAAACTCTACCTGTCGAAAAATTAGCAAAAGTTCCAGTAAATGGAATTTTACCACCAATACTAAGACCTGCAGCAAGCCCCATCATATTTGCCTCAGCAACTCCAACTTGATAAAACCTAGTAGGATTTTCTTCCTTAAATCTGTCCATCTTTAATGAGCCTACTAAATCAGCACATAGAGCAACTACATTTTGGTTATTTCTACCAATTTCTGTTAAACCATCACCAAAACCAGATCTTGTATCTTTTGCGCCCTTATCAATATATTTTTTCATTTATTTAGTAAATTATTAATAATCTCCAATTGTTTCTGGGTTTTGTAAAAGAGCATCTTTCAGTTGTTCATCATTAGGAGCTATCCCATGCCAAGCATGTGTATGCATCATATAATCGACCCCATTTCCCATTTCTGTTTTCATCAAAATTGCTATTGGGGTTTTTTTGCCAAGCAATTTTTTAGCATGATTTAAAACTGATATAATCTCTTCAAGATTATTACCATTATTAATTTCCAATGTTTTCCAACCAAAAGAAATTAATTTTGATTTTAAATCACCTAAATCAAGTACTTGTTTTGTTGGACCATCTATTTGTTTCCCATTAAAATCAATTGTAGCAATAATATTATCTACTTTATTTGCAGCTGCAAACATAAAAGCCTCCCAGTTTTGACCCTCTTGAAGTTCACCATCTCCTAATAAAACATATATGGTTTTAGGGTCTGCATTTATTCTTTTAGAAAGAGCTGCCCCTAGAGCGACTGATAATCCTTGACCAAGTGAGCCGGAAGCAATTCTTACTCCAGGCAGTTCTTCATGCGTGGCAGGATGACCTTGTAATCTAGAATTAATTAATCTAAAAGTATTTAATTCATCAACAGGAAAGTATCCGGTTCTGGCTAAGATGCTATAAAAAACAGGAGAAATATGTCCATTTGAAAGAAAAAATAAATCTTCATTATGTCCTTTCATAGAAAAATTTGAATTATGGTCCATTATTTCTTTGTAGAGTGCTACAAAAAATTCAGTACATCCTAAAGATCCACCTGGATGTCCAGAATTAACTTTATGAACCATTCTTAGAATATCTCTTCTTATTTGTAACACAAGATCTAAAAGTTCTTTTTTATCTGACATTGTAAGAAATTAATTCACAACAATAATACATTAAAACGAATTATTTGCAAAGCTGAAAGTTTGGAATTTTTAATAGGTTATAACTAATTAATTAACATTATAAGAATCCTCCATTTAGATTGGTATATTTAGGTCTTTTTAAATTAATAATGAATTTTAAAATCAAACATACAGATTCCTTTTCTATGGCTAGAGCTGGAATGATAGAAACTCATCATGGTAAAATTAAAACACCAACTTTTATGCCTGTTGGAACTTCGGCAACTGTTAAAGGTGTTCATCAAAGAGAATTAGAAAATGATATCAATCCAGAAATAATTTTATCAAACACTTACCATCTTTATTTAAGACCTGGAAGTAAAATAATTTCAAAATCTGGAGGAATTCATAATTTTATGAATTGGCAAAGACCAATACTTACTGATTCAGGTGGATTTCAGGTATACTCTTTGTCTGCTACCAGAAAGATTCAAGAAAAAGGAGTGAAATTTAAGTCACATATAGATGGTTCATACCATTTTTTTACACCTGAAAATGCTATTTCAATTCAAAAAGAAATAGGAGCTGATATTATTATGTCTTTTGATGAATGTACTCCTTACCCCTGTGATTTAAAATACGCTAAGAGTTCAATGAAAAGAACCCATAGATGGCTTGATCGTTGTTTCATTCAATATAATAATCAACCACAACTATACAAATATGACCAAGCTTTATTCCCAATAGTTCAAGGAAGTATATATAAAGATTTAAGAAAGGAATCAGCAGAGTTTATTGCAAAAAAAAATGCTGATGGTAATGCAATTGGGGGTTTATCAGTAGGAGAGCCTATTGATAAAATGTATGAAATGACAGAAATTGTAACTAATATTTTACCAAAAGAAAGGCCTAGATATTTAATGGGAGTTGGTACTCCTATAAATATCTTGGAATGCATTTCATTAGGTGTTGATATGTTTGATTGTGTTATACCAACCAGAAATGGTAGAAATGGAATGATATTTACTTCTAAAGGAACTATTAATATTAAAAATAAAAAATGGGAATCAGACTTTTCAGTATTGGATCCTGACAATTATTGTTTCGTTGATATTTTATATTCTAGGTCTTATGTTCGCCATTTATTTACTATTAATGAAATGTTAGGCAAACAAATTTGTAGTCTTCATAATTTGGCCTTTTATTTATGGTTGGTAAGAGAATCTAGAAAACATATCTTAGCTGGAGATTTTACTTCATGGAAAACTAAAATGGTTAAACAATTAGATAGAAGACTATAAATTATGAAAATTTTGGATAGTTATATTATTAAGCGTTATTTAGCTACTTTTTTTATAATGTTATTGTTGTTTATCCCAATTGGGATAATGGTTGATATAGCCGAAAAGATTGATAAATTTAAAGAGAATGAGGTTCCAAATTCTGCACTTTTTGATTATTATATTGATTTTACATGGCATTTTGCAAATCAATTATTTCCAATTTTTCTTTTTTTATCAGTAATATGGTTTACATCTAAATTAGCTAATAACACAGAGATTATTGCAATTTTAAGCTCAGGTATTTCATTTTGGAGATTTCTAAAACCTTATATGATTTCAGCTTTAATAATTGCATTTTTGGCATTTATTTTTGGCATGTTTATAGTCCCAACCTCAAACAGAGGGTATAAAGAATTTGGATTTAAATATTTAAAAAAGAAAAATGAACGGAACACAACATATCTTTTTAAACAAATAAATCCGTCTGAATTTATTTACGTTAGCAGTTATAATCCTATTAGAAAAAGAGCAAATAATTTTACACTTGAAAGGTTTAACGGAAATAAATTAGAATTAAAAATTAATGCTGAAAGTATTAGGTGGATTGAATCCGATTCTGTTTTCCGATTATCAAATTATATAAAAAGAAAATTTAATAATGATCAAGAACTATTAGAAAAATTAAATCAAAAGGATACTATATTTGATTTTAAAATTGATGATTTATCTCCTGTTAAATATAAAGCCGAAACATTAACTATGTTTGCTTTAAATGATTTTATAAATAATGAAAAAGAAAGTGGGTCTATATTGATAAACTCACATTTATTGGTAAGACATAAAAGATATAGTTTGCCATTTTCTTGTTTTATATTAACAATAATTGCAGTTTCTATGTCTTCATTTAAAAGGAGAGGTGGTATGGGACTTAATCTAGCAATTGGTATTACTCTTGGTTTCTTATTTATATTTTTTGACAAAATTTTTGGAGTATTGGTAACTAAGGCCAAATTTTCACCAGCATTAGCAGCTTGGTCTCCAATTCTTCTTTTTGGACTTTTAGCAATATTTTTATTGAGATATGCAAAACGATAAAACTAAAGATCTTCTACATTTTCATTTTTTAGTTTTTCTCTGGGGATTTACTTCAATATTGGGAGCTATAATTAATTTAACAGCAATTCAAATAGTTTGGCATAGAATGCTTATTGCATATGTAATAGTTTTTTTTTATTTATACTTTAAAGGATTAAAAAAGTTTAAAATTCCTAAAAAATTTATTTTTCAAATTATTATTGCTGGTATTTTAATTTCCGTACACTGGGCAGCTTTCTTTTATGCTATAAAAATCTCAGGTGTTTCTTTAACTTTATCTATATTGGCTTCAGGAGCTTTTTTAACCTCAATTATTGAACCTATATTTTTCAAACGTAAAACTTCAATTAAAGAATTATTGTTTGGTTCAATTACTTTAATAGGTTTGTTAATTATTTTTAGAGCAGAATTTGATCAATATATTGGAATGTTAGTTGCATTTTTAGCAACACTGTTAAGTGTAATCTTTACATTGATTAATAGCAAGTTGGTAAAAAATAATCTATCTCCTATTACAATCACTTTTTATGAACTTTTTATAGGTTGGCTATTTATATCCTTTTATATTTATTTTGATTTTGAATCAATTAATACATTATTCCAATTTACTTTAAGTGACTTCTTATTATTATTTATTTTAGGATCTGCATGCACAGCATATGCTCATCTTGTTTCCGTAAAAGTAATGCGAAATTTATCTCCATTTTCATTTATGATTATAATTAATTTAGAACCAGTTTATGCAATAATCTTGTCGCTTTTAATTTTTGGGAAAAATGAGCTTATGGGTATAGATTTTTATTTTGGATTTTTTCTAATATTAGTAGCTGTTTTTTTAGACACTAGGGATAAGCATAAAAATGGAATAAAGAGAATGAAATTAAGCTAAAAGGAACTAAATTTGTATGATATAATCTATCTATTATGGAGTATTTAGATTTTGAAGAACCAATTAAAGATCTTCATGAACAAATCAAGAAATGTAAAGATCTTGGAAGTGAAAGCTCGGTAGATGTAAGTGATACATGTGAGTTATTAGAAAAAAAATTAGAGAAAACTAAACAAAAAATTCACAAAAATCTTACTGCTTGGCAACGTGTTCAGCTTTCTCGTCATCCTTCAAGACCATATACTTTAGATTATATAAAAGCACTAACAAATGGAACTTTTTTAGAACTTCATGGAGATAGAAATGTAGCAGATGATAAAGCGATGGTAGGAGGTCTTGGAAAAATAGACACACAATCTTTTATGTTTATTGGGACACAAAAGGGAGATAATACTAAGACTAGACAATTCCGAAACTTTGGTATGGCAAATCCAGAAGGATATAGAAAGGCTCTAAGATTAATGAAGTCTGCTGAAAAGTTTAATATACCAATAGTATCTTTTGTTGATACTCCTGGCGCATTTCCTGGACTTGAAGCTGAAGAAAGAGGTCAAGGTGAAGCAATTGCAAGAAATATTATTGAAATGATGTCAATTAAAGTTCCAATAATTATAATAATAATTGGGGAAGGAGCATCTGGCGGGGCTCTGGGAATTGGTGTCGGTGACAAAATTTATATGCTAGAAAATACTTGGTATTCAGTTATTTCTCCAGAGTCTTGTTCATCAATTTTATGGAGAAGTTGGGAACATAAAGAAGCGGCAGCTGAGGCACTTAAACTTACACCAAGTGATATGTTAAAGGGTAAACTCATTGATAAAATTATAAAAGAGCCACTTGGGGGTGCACATTTTGATAGAAATGCTGTTTTTCAATCTGTTAAAAAAGAAATAATTAATACATTTCAAAGACTTATTAAAATGGAACCAAAAATGAGAATTGAGATTCGCAGAAATAAATTTTCTAATATGGGAGTGTTTTTTGATGATTAATTTTGGTTTTTTTACATTGTTAACAAGTTTAAAAACTTATTAACTTTATTTCTTCACATTTTACAAAAAAAAAAAATATTTCTTTTATCATAGCTAATGTAAATTAGCAGAATGGAAGAGAAGAAATCAGTTTTTAAATCAATTAACCCTAGTACATCAATTATAAATCTAGAACAAGGTAAATTACCTCCTCAAGCATTAGATTTAGAAGAAGCTGTTTTAGGCGCTATGTTGATTGATAAGAAAGGTGTAGATGAAGTAATAGATATACTTCAGCCTGAAGTATTTTACAAAACAGCTCATCAATATATTTTTGAGGCTATCTTGTCATTATTTGAATCTACTGAACCAATAGATTTATTAACCGTGTCTTCTAAACTAAAAAAACTGGCAAATTAGATTCTGTCGGTGGAGATTTTTACTTAGTTCAATTAACCCAAAAAATTGCTAGTTCTGCTCATATTGAATTTCACGCAAGAATAATTTTACAAAAGTTTATACAAAGGAGTTTAATTAAAATATCAAGTGAAATAATTGAAAAATCGTATAAAGATTCGACAGACGTATTGGAGCTTTTGGACGAAGCTGAATCAAAACTTTACGATGTAACACAAGGAAACATAAAAAGAACTGCAACATCTGCACAAGATCTAGTAATTGAAGCAAAAAATAAAATTCAAAACATTAAAAATCAAGATGGATTAAGTGGAGTTTCAAGTGGATTTATAAAGCTTGATGAACTTACATCAGGTTGGCAACCTAGTGATTTAATTATTATAGCTTCAAGACCTGGAATGGGAAAGACAGCATTGACATTATCTATGGCAAGAAATATAGCAGTTGGAAGAAAAATTCCAGTTGCTTTCTTTTCACTGGAAATGTCCTCACTTCAATTGATTACAAGACTTATTTCTGCTGAAACTGGACTTTCATCAGAAAAATTGAGAACAGGAAAATTAGCAGCACATGAGTGGCAACAACTTAATATAAAAGTTAGTGCTCTTGAGAAAGCTCCTCTATACATTGATGATTCACCTTCATTATCAATTTTTGAATTAAGAGCTAAAGCTAGAAGATTATCCAGACTCCACAATATAAAGCTAATTATTGTTGATTATTTGCAATTAATGAGTGCCGCTTCAAATAATAAATCTGGAAATCGAGAACAAGAGATTTCAACTATATCTAGAAATCTAAAAGCATTAGCAAAGGAATTAAATACTCCCGTTATAGCCCTTTCTCAATTATCTAGAGCTGTTGAAACAAGAGGAGGAACAAAGAGACCTCAATTATCAGATTTAAGAGAGTCTGGAGCAATTGAACAAGATGCTGACATAGTTTCATTTATTTATCGTCCTGAATATTATGGGATTGATGAATGGGATGATGATGAGCGTTCTCCTTCTGATGGTCAAGCTGAGATTATTGTGGCTAAGCATAGAAATGGTGGATTAAATAATATAAAGCTAAAATTTATTGCAAATTTAGGACGCTTTGAAAACCTCGATGATTATGATTCATCATATGAGTTTCAGTCAAAAATGAATCCTAATACATCAACTTTTTCTAATATAGAAGAGAGTCTAGATAAGTCAATTGATAAAACAGATGAAGAAGAAAATGATGATATTCCATTTTAGTTTTTGAAATTATATGGAATGAAAAAATTTTCATTTAAAAGTGGACCTGCTATAATAATAACTGCTGCATTTATAGGTCCTGGAAGTCTAACTGTTTGTGCTATTGCTGGAGCTGAGTTTGGCTTTGAGCTTTTGTGGGGAGTATTAATTTCGTGTTTGATAACTATTTTTATTCAAAACAGTGTAGCTAGACTAAGTTTTTTTAGTGGTATGGGGCTACTTGAAAATTTAAATATTAAAACTTCAAATACTTTTATTAAACTGATAATTATAACTTTAGTTTTATTTGCTGTTTTTATTGGGAATGCCGCTTATGAAGCTGGAAATATTTCAGGTGCTTATCTTGGGTTAGAGGGAATTTTAAAAAATTTATTTAATAAAAACTTCGCAGTTTCAAAGAATTTGATATTATTTTTAATTGGGTTTTTTGTAATTATTTCTATATGGAATAAAAAAAATAATTTTTTAAAAAATATTTTAAGAGTTGCTGTACTTGTAATGAGCATCTCTTTTGTTTTTTCAGCTATACTTACAAGTCCATCAGTTTCAGAAATAGCATCAAGTTTATTAATTCCAAGATGGAGGCCTGAAACATGGAAAACAATCATTGCTCTTATTGGAACAACAATAGTTCCTTATAATCTATTTTTACATGCAGCCCTTGTAAAAAATTTAAAAAGGAATAAAATCAATTTTTTATCCTTAAAACATGATACAATAATTGCTGTAAGCTTTGGGGGTATAATTTCAATTGCTATAATTGTTTCTGCTGCTGGAGCTAAAATTAATAATATAGAATCTATAATTGATTTAGGAAATGCTTTATCTAATCTTTATGGCCCTTTTTCTCAAATTTTTATTTCTATAGGATTGTTTTCTGCAGGTTTGAGCTCTGCAATTACTGCTCCAATGGCTGCTGGATTTGTTGTTGAGGAATGTTTTGGAAATTATTATAATAAGAGCTTTTTAAATAAACTAGCTGTGGTAATTGTTGTTTTTGCAGGTGTTTTTTTTTCAACAACCAATATAAACCCTATTGTTTTAATTAAAACAGCTCAGATTACTAATGGATTATTATTGCCTATTGTTATCTTTTTTCTTACCATTTTATTTTTTCCAAAAAAAACTGATAGGTTAATTAATAAATTAAATTACTTTTTACTTTTTAGCTTATTTATTTTTTTTGCTTTTCTGTCCATAAGGGTTATGTATTTGTATTATTTTTAATCATATTTTTAAATATATTCTAATTGCAAATCAATGTTGACTTAGGGGAGGGTGGGGAATTTGATAAGTTTTTTATGTCTCATATTCATATTTGTAGTATTGCTTGTGGTGGTCATTATGGTAATATTAATACGATTAAAAAAACTATAAATACGGCTAAACTTTATAATGTCAAAGTTGGTTCTCACCCATCATATCCTGATAAAATTAATTTTGGAAGACAATCATATAAAATTAAATTAAATGAATTTCAAGATTCATTATTTAGACAATTATCTAATTTTAAAAAAGCCCTTGATGAATGTTCAATTGAATGGCACCATTGTAAAGCCCATGGAGCTTTATATAATGACATTACTTCTAGAAACTCTCTTTCTTTAGCATATTTAGAAGTTTTAAGTGAATTTAATGATATTCAAAACTTAATTTTACCTGCAAATAAAGAAATTATTCAAATTGCTGAATCTATTGGATTTAATGTCATAAAGGAAGTTTTTGCTGATAGAAAATATAATAATTCTTTATCATTAATTTCTCGTAATAATAAAAATGCAGTTATAGAATCTTTAGATGATTTTATTAATAATTTTAGCAATTTAATAAATGGAAAAATTTTTTTTCCAGATGGAACTTATCAGTCACTAGATTTTGATACAATTTGTTTGCATAGTGATACTAAGAACTCAAAAAAATTTATTTCAATTATGAAAAACAAATTAAATAATAGTAGTTGAAATGTTTTTAAAGAAAGAATTTAAATCGTTTGGAAAGAGAGCTATAATTTTTTTTGTTAATGATAAACAAAATATTAAAGAAATAGTTGCAATTCAATCTAATTTTTGTGAAAATATTCAGAATGAGTTTAATTATTACATTGAGGATGCAATCTTTACATTAAAAGAAATAACGATTATTTTTAAAAATAGTCCGACTAATTATTTATTAAACAAAATCCAGACTTGGATTAAAAATTTTGATCTTAATAAGGGAATTATAGAAAGAAGTTTATGGGAAATTCCTGTATGCTTTGATTTGGATTTCTCTAAAGATCTTTATGAATATTTTAATAATAATAAGCTAGATTGTGATCAATACATTTCTAGATTCATAAAAAGAACATTTAATGTTTATCATTATGGTTTTTTACCAGGGTTTTTTTACTTAAGAGGACTTCCAAAATCATTATATTTACCAAGAAAAGCAACTCCTAGTTCATCTGTTGAACCTGGGACATTAGCTGTTGGTGGTTCTTATGTTGGAATATATCCTCAAAATAGTCCTGGAGGCTGGCAAAGAATAGGTAGATGCTACTATTCATTTTTTAATAAATCTAAAAATCCGCCTTGTTTTGCTAAGCCTGGAGATAGAATAATTTTTAAAAATATTCAACTTGAAGAATTCAACAAAAAAATAATAAGCTCCGCTGCTCGTAATAAACTTCCCAAATCGACACCTTTTGAAATCATATATTAAAATTATTGATCCTGGATTTTATACTTCTATTCAAGATAAAGGTAGATATGGATTCAGAAGACTAGGTTTTCCTGTTTCTGGTCCAATGGATAAATATGCTTTCAATAGAGTTAATAAAATTTTATCTAATTGTGATGATGATGTATCAGTTTTGGAATGTACTTTGAAAGGCCCAACTATTTTGTTTGAAGGACCTTCTTGGGTCGCAATATGCGGAGCTAAAATGCCAATATATAAAAATGATGAAGAAATTAAATATGATACCCCTTTCTTTTGCGATTTAGGTGATGTTTTAAAGATAGGTTCAGCATTAAATGGAGTAAGATCCTATATAGGTTTTAGTGGTGGAATAAGCCGAAAAAAGATTTATAAAAGTACATCTCAATACATTCCAATTACTGAAAATGGAAAAATAATTAAAGGGGATAAAATTTCATTAATGAATAAAAAGTTTACTCCTAAAAGACAGAATAAATTTTCAAAACTAAAGAGTTTAAAATCTAAAGGTATACTTAAAGTGTTCCAAGGACCATTTTGGAACAATCTGGATAATAAAATAAAAGATTTGCTTATAAATAATCAATTTAAGATTGGATCAAATAATAGAATGGGCTATCGTTTAAGTGGAAATTTACCTGAAAATAATTTCAAATTGCATAGCAGTTCAGTATTACCAGGAACAGTTCAATTAACTCCTAAAGGAGATTTAATTATTGCTATGAGAGATGGCCAAGTAACAGGAGGCTACCCTAGAGTTTTTCAGCTTTCAAATAAAGCTCAATCACAGCTTGCCCAATTTTCTACAGGTAAAACTGTTAGATTTATACTTTAATGAAAAGAGTATACTTCATCCATTGGAACTCTAAATCTAGATCCAAAAATACCTTTTTTATGCCTAATCCCGCATGCTATTATCATACTAATCTCAGTATTACTAGGAAGATTTAAGTTTTTTTTAATTCTTAAGGAATCAAAGCCCTCCATAGGACATGTGTCATATCCAATCCCAGACATACTAATCATAAACGATTGAGCTGCTAAAGCGGCACTTTTTTGTGAAACTATTCTTATATCTGTAGATGAAACCTCGCGGTATATGGGACTAAATAATCCAAAGAAATAAGAAGATATTTTTTTTATAAAACCAATTAATCCATAAAAGTCGTTGTAAACGATTGGAACTATATTTTTATAATATTTTAAAGCTTTTTTATAATATCTTTCATCAATATTATTTTTGTTTAAATTTAGTTTTATGTAATCAATATTGGATTTCAGCCTCTTTTTCCATAAATCTTTTCTTACGACTATTATTACAAATTGCTTTGCAGTCTTGGCAGCTGATTGGTTGAAACAATTTTTAATTATTTCTTTTTTTTTTTTATTTGAAACAATATGGTGAAATTCCCACAATTGCATGTTGCTACTTGATGGTGATAAGGTAGATTGATAGATACATTGTTTAACTTTTGTTGATTCAATCTGCTTGGAATTATCATAGATTCTTACTGATCTTCTAAATTCAATTGCTTCACTCACATGTTTTTCTTTCATTATTTATTTTTTAAGTCAGACTTTTATTGAACAAAGATGAGATTTTTAAATATTTTATTAAAAAATTGAATTTTAATTAATTTGAATCATAACTTTTAAATTATTTAAATATCTGAAAAACAAACACTTAAATAAAAAAATCTTTAGTTGACCATAGTATCTTATTATCTCAACTCTATTTACTGAATTCTTGATAATATTATTTTCGTTCATATATTTTTTTTAGATGGTAATAAATAAATATAGTAGAACAGTTACCCAAGACTCATCTCAACCGGCAGCGCAAGCTATGTTGCATGCAATTGGAATGACTGAAGATGATTTAAAAAAGCCTTTAATTGGTATAGCTAGTACTGGATATGAGGGGAATCCTTGTAATATGCACTTAAATGAATTATCTGTACATGTCAAATCAGGTATAGAAAATCAAAACATGATTGGTTTAATCTTTAATACAATTGGAGTAAGTGACGGTATTTCTATGGGAACTCCCGGAATGAGATTTTCACTTCCATCTAGAGATATAATTGCTGACTCTATTGAAACGGTTGTTCAAGCTATGTCATATGATGCCTTAGCTACTGTTGTTGGTTGTGATAAAAATATGCCTGGAGCCTTAATGGCTATGATAAGATTAAACCGCCCATCTATTTTGGTTTATGGTGGGACAATTGCATCAGGTTGTCATAATGGCAAAGAATTAGATGTTGTTTCAGCTTTTGAAGCTTGGGGAGAAAAGGTGTCAGGTTTAATTGATGATCAAGAATATAAAAGTGTTATTAGAAAAGCATGTCCTGGCCCAGGTGCTTGTGGTGGAATGTATACAGCAAACACAATGGCTTCTGCGATAGAAGCCCTTGGGATGACTTTACCTTTTAATTCATCTAATCCAGCTATTAGTAAAGAAAAAATATCTGAGTGTAAACTAATAGGTAATGCTATGTTAAACCTTTTAGAAAAAGACATTAAACCATTGGATATTATTACAAAAGAATCTATATATAATGCCCTTAGATTAATTTGTGTGCTTGGAGGATCTACAAATTCAGTATTACACTTTTTAGCCATTGCAAAAGCAGCCAATATAGGTTTAAGTATTGATGATTTCCAAAATATTAGTAATAGAACTCCATATTTAGCTGATTTAAAACCTAGTGGAAAGTATTTAATGAAAGATCTTCACAATATTGGGGGTATACCTTCTGTTCTTAAATTTATGTTAGAAAATAATATGTTAAATGGAGACTGTTTAACTGTAACGGGAAAAACTATATCTGAAAACCTTAAAAATATTGCTCCAATAAATAACAAACAAGATGTTATATATCCGATTTCAAGCCCTATTAATTCAAGTGGACATATTCAAATTTTAAAGGGAAATTTAGCTCCAGGAGGTTCTGTTGCAAAAATAACTGGTAAGGAAGGGCTTATTTTTAAAGGCCCAGCTAAAGTTTTTGATAGTGAGTTTGATGCAAATAAAGGAATATCCAAGGGAAAAGTTAAAAATGGAGATATTGTTGTAATAAGATATGAAGGACCAAAAGGTGGTCCAGGAATGCCAGAAATGCTTAAGCCTACTGCTGCAATTATGGGTGTTGGTTTGGGAAAATCTGTTGCTTTAATAACTGATGGACGTTTTTCAGGTGGAACTCATGGTTTTGTTGTAGGTCATATAGTTCCTGAAGCTCAAGAAGGTGGTCCAATAGCTTTTATTGAAGATGGAGATCAAATTACTATAGACATTAAAACTAATTCTATTAATGTTGATTTAACTGAAAAGGTATTGAAAGAAAGAAAATTAAAATGGATTAAGCCAAAATACAAATTTTCAAAAGGTGTATTATATAAATACATTAAATGTGTTTCAAATGCATCAAATGGATGTGTAACTGATGAGAATTAATTTATGAAAAAGAATAATAAGTCAATTAAAATTTCTGGAGCTGAGGCTTTAATACATTGTTTGTTAGCAGAGGGTGTCGATTTAATATACGGATATCCAGGTGGTGCAATTATGCCAGTATATGATGAATTATATAAATTTAAAGATAAATTAAATCATATTTTAACTAGACATGAACAAGGAGCTATACATGCAGCTCAAGGTTATGCAAGAACTTCTGGCAAAGTGGGAGTTGCTATAGCAACTTCAGGTCCAGGAGCTACAAATTTAGTAACTGGAATTGCTGATGCTCAGATTGATTCTACACCAGTTGTTTGCATTACAGGTCAAGTAGCTGAACATTTGTTAGGTTCAGATGCTTTTCAAGAAACTGATATAATTGGTATTTCAATACCAGTTACAAAATGGAATTATCAAATTACAAAGGCAGATGAAATACCACAAACAATTGCAAAAGCATTTTATATTTCAAAATCTGGTAGACCTGGACCGGTTCTAATTGATATTACAAAAAACGCACAATTTCAAGAATTTAATTTTTCATATAATTTTTGTAAAGGAATTAGAAGCTATAAGCCAATTCCAGATTTAAAGTTAGAAGTTATTCAAAAAGCTGCAGACATAATTAATGGAGCAAAGAAACCAATGATTATTTGGGGTCAGGGTGTTATTTTAGGTAATGCAGAAAAGGAACTAAAGAAATTTATTGAATCATCTGGTATTCCTGCTGCTTGGACTATTTTAGGTCTATCAGCAATACCTTCTGATCATCCATTGAATAAAGGAATGCTTGGTATGCATGGAAATTATGGCCCTAACAAATTAACTAATGAATGCGATGTTCTTATTGCTATAGGTATGCGTTTTGATGATCGTGTAACTGGAGATTTAAATACTTATGCTAAACAAGCAAAAATTATTCATTTTGAAATTGATCCAGCTGAAGTAAATAAGAATGTAAACGTAGATATTGCTGTTTTAGGAGATTGTAAATTAAGTTTAAAAATATTAATACCACTAATTGTTAAAAAAGATTATACTAATTGGATAAATCGTTTTGATTCTTTAATGGATATTGAAATAAAACGAGTAATTAATAAAGATTTATTCCCAAAAAAAGAGGGTTTAACAATGGGTGAGTCAATAAAGGCAATAAATAATTACACAAAAGGAGATGCTGTAATAGTAACAGATGTAGGACAACATCAGATGGTTGCATGCAGATATGCTAAATTTATTAAATCAAAAAGTAATATTACCTCAGGTGGATTAGGCACAATGGGTTTTGCGCTTCCAGCAGCTATAGGAGCAAAAATGGGGGCCCCAGAACGTCAAGTTATAGCTATAATTGGAGATGGAGGGTATCAAATGACTATTCAAGAATTAGGTACTATTTTTCAAACGAAAGTAGCTGTTAAAATAGTTGTTCTAAACAATGACTTTTTAGGTATGGTTAGACAATGGCAACAAATGTTTTTTGAAAAGAGATATGCTTCAACAGAAATGGTTAATCCTGATTTTGTTAAAATAGCAAATGGATATAACATAAAAGCTGATAGAGTAACTAAGAGATCTGAATTAAAGAAGGCTGTAAAAAATATGGTTAAATCAAAAGAACCATATTTTTTAGAGATTTGTGTTGAAAAAGAAGATAATGTTTTTCCAATGATTCCTTCTGGAGCATCTGTTTCAGATATAAGATTGTCATAAATTATGAATAAAAAAACAACATACACTATATCGATTTATTCAGAGAACAATGTTGGTTTATTAAACCGAATATCAGCAATTTTTTTAAAAAGACATATTAATATTGAAAGCTTCTCAACTTCAGTTTCTGAAATTGAAGATGTTTTTCGATTTATCATAGTTGTTAAAATGAATCCTAATCAAATTAAAAAAATAATATTGCAAATTGAAAAACAGGTTGATGTGATTAAAGCTTTTTTTCATACAGATGCTGAAACTATTTTTCAGGAATCTGCTCTTTACAAAGTTAAATCTAGTGCATTATTTGAAAGAAGACAGGTTCAAAATATTATTAAAAAAAGTAATGCCAATATTGTGACAGTTTCTCCTGAATTTTTTGTTATAGAAAAGACAGGTTTTAGAAATGAAACTGAAGAGTTAAGAAAAAATCTTGTGGAATATGGATTGCTTCAATTTGTAAGGTCTGGTAGAATTTCTGTAACTAAATCAAAAATGGGTATTTCAGAAATACTTAATACTTTTAAGAAAAAAAATAAATAAAATATTATGTCGAACTATTTTAATAAGTTGTGTTTAAGGGATCAGCTTCAACAACTTGGAAAATGTCGTTTTATGGATTTATCCGAGTTTTCTAAAGGGATAAATGTATTGAAAGACAAAAACATTGTTATTGTAGGTTGTGGTGCACAGGGTTTAAATCAAGGACTTAATATGAGAGATTCTGGTTTAAATATATCTTATGCATTAAGACAATCTGCTATTGATGAAAAACGTGATTCATTTGTTAATGCCTCAAAAAATAATTTTATAATTGGTAATTATGATGAAATGATTCCTGAAGCAGACCTAGTTATAAATTTAACTCCTGACAAAAACCACACTTCTGTAATTAAGTCTATTATGCCGTTTATGAAGAAAAATTCAACTATTTCTTATTCACATGGTTTTAATATTGTTGAAGAAGGTATGGAAATAAGAAAAGACCTAACAGTTATAATGGTTGCCCCAAAATGTCCTGGAACGGAATTGCGTGAAGAGTATAAAAGAGGATTTGGAGTTCCTACACTAATTGCTGTTCATCCTGAAAATAATCCAAATGGAAATGGTTTAGAGCAAGCAAAAGCATATGCTTTTGCAACTGGAGGACACAGAGCCGGAGTCTTAGAGTCATCTTTTGTGGCAGAAGTTAAATCTGATTTAATGGGTGAACAAACTATTTTATGTGGTGTTTTGCAAACTGGTTCTATTTTATGTTTTGATAAAATGATTTCTGAAGGAATTCATCCAGCATATGCATCTAAACTTGTTCAATTTGGTTGGGAAACAATTACTGAAGCATTAAAACATGGAGGTATAACCAATATGATGGATAGATTATCAAACCCATCAAAAATTATAGCTTTTGAATTATCAGAAGAGCTAAAATTAATATTAAACCCATTATTTAATAAACATATGGATGATATAATATCAGGTTCTTTCTCAAGAACGATGATGGATGATTGGAAAAATAATGATAAAAATCTTCTCAAATGGAGATTAGAGACTTCTAAAACAGCTTTTGAAAAAACATCCGCAGCTAAATCAGATATTGAGGAACAAGAATTTTTTGACAATGGTTTATTAATGGTAGCGTTTGTAAAAGCTGGAGTTGAGTTAGCATTTGAAACGATGGTTGCAGCAGGCATAAAAGAGGAATCAGCTTATTATGAATCTCTTCATGAAGCACCTCTTATTGCGAATTTAATAGCAAGAAAAAAACTATATGAAATGAATCGAATAATTTCAGATACGGCAGAATATGGTTGTTATCTGTTTGATCATGCTGCAAAACCTCTATTAAATGATTTTATGAAGAAAATTTCTTCTGAATTTATTGGGAAACCATTTAAATATGGGAAAAACGGTGTTGATAATCAAAAGTTAATAGCTATAAATGAAATGATTCGTTTTCATCCAATCGAGATTATTGGCTTTGATCTTAGAGAGTCAATGACTTCGATGAAAAAAATTATTTAATTAATATATTGCTACCTAGATAAAAGATTTTACATAAAATCAATATTAAAAATTGAGTTAGCTAGTAATCTATTAGTTCCATACCAAAAAGCCCTAAACTGAGTATTATCTGTGAACATAATTACTGAACCTTTACCAACTTTCTTAATCTTAAATGGCACACTTTTTTTCAAAATTTTGTAATTTTTATTTGAAATATACCCACTCATTAAAGGTTTCTCTGAATACTCAATAGGATTATTGAAGCTCTTAACTTCTGGTGATAAGAATATTGTGGAATTTCTAAAAAAAGGAATCGAAGAGTTATTTATGCCAAAATTTATTGGATGACTTCTGTCTAATTTAGTATTAAAAATGGAACCACTAATAAGTTGAGCTCCAAAATGAGCAGACCTTTGATCAAAATTAATATTTGGTGATTTTAATTCATTTTTTATAAAATCAACCTTTACTAATTCATTTTTATCTAACCATTCAATTGATGATCTATATGCGATTAAATTTCCCCCATTTTGCAAGTAATTTTTTATTTTATTTGTGTTTATTTTATTTCCAGTATAACTTGGAAGTATTATATGAGAGTACTTAGATAAATCAAATCTATTTATATTTCTAACATCTATTTTAGTTATAGGTATTTCATATTTAGTATCAAAAAGATGCCATATTTCGCCAGCATCATAACTTCTAACCCCATCTCCAACTACTAATGCAATTTTAGGTTTATGTAATGTTTTAAATTCTCGAGACCCTAAATCAATTCCTTCAGTTAATCCAGTTGAAACGCCGTAGATATTTATGCCATTATTTTTTGCAATATTTTTAATCTTGTTAAATAGTTCATCGCTATTTAATTTTTGATTTTTTACTTGAATTAAATATGTTCCATAATCAAATGAAATATCATTTAATTTAAATGGTTTTAAACTTATTTTTATTCGAATTCCTTTTTCCATGAGGGAATAAATGGCTCTAGGAGTATAGTAGCTATTTCCTTGAAATAAGTATGCATATTCACTTTTTTGATCTAAAACACCTTCTGGAAAGTTTAGTTTTAAAACCTTTTCACCTAAAACCCCTAAAGAGTTTTCAAAATTATAATTTACATTAAATGCAAGAGGAAATGTCCAAGCTGAAATATCATAAAACAGACTGTCTTTAAACTTAGTTTGTTTATCGAACATAGCATGTATTAGTCTATATTTTTTTTGATTTAATGGAATAACATAGCTATTCTCTGGGGAATATTTAAATCCATTTCGATTAACTGACTTTTTGAGTTTATTAAACCCAATATCATGTAAATTTAATATTTCAGCTAGATGAAAAGTAGTAGTAGGATCCTTAGGAGCTCCAAAAATAATAGATTTTGACTTTTCTTTATTTGCTAATATTCTAGCATCATCGTAAAACTTCCTGAAATATGTTAATATTTCTATTCTCATTTCAAATGCAGCTTTAATAGTTGAAAATGCAGCAGTAAGTTGGTTCCTTATTGTAAATGGAAATGTAAGTATACCATTTTCACTTTCTTGTATATGCCCTCTTGAGCTAGCTTGTTCAAACAAAATTCCGATACCACCATTCACATCTGGGTAAGTTGAACCTTTTCCATAGTAAAAATCATCAAAATTTTCTTCGGAATAATATAATGATCCAATTATATTTAGTGCTTCAGCATGATAAGCTCCTATTTTTTTTGTTAATTTTTGATTCATAATTGGCGTTAACGGGTGAACTCTAGATTTAATTCCAGGTTGAAAAAAGAAACTTGAATTAGTACCCATTTCGTGATGATCTGTTAAAATATTTGGAAGCCACTCAGTGAAGGTCTTAATCCTTGCTCTTGATTCAGGTAATTGAACAGGAAGCCAATCTCTATTTAGATCAAACCAATAGTGGTTTGTCCTTCCTCTGGGCCAATTTTCATTATATTCTCGATCTTGACTATCGGGATTTAATAACATATTCCTGTTACTGTTCGCCCATTGAGAAAATCGTTGAAGTCCATCAGGATTATAACTGGGATCAAATAATATAACCATGTTTTTTAAAACTTGCTTTGTCATAGAATCATTACTAGCAGCTAGATGGTATGCTATCAAAATTCCAGCATTTGCTCCACTTGGCTCATTGCCATGAATTGAAAAACCTTGATATACTATAATTGGCAATTCAGAGATATTTATATTTTCACTTCCAGGTTCTGAAAGTTTGATATGAGTTTTTCTTATGGAGTCAATTTTTAGATGATTTTCAGGATCGGTAATTTTTAAAAGTATAATAGGCCTTCCCTCAAATGTTCTTCCTCTATTTTCAATTGTTATTCGATCTGAATTTAGAGCTAAAAGATTCATATATTGAATCAATTTGTCATGACTTACATGCCATTCACCAACTTCGTGTCCAAGAATACTTTCTGGTGTTGGAATATTTTTATCATATTCAACATCAGGATTTAGATAGTAATCTTGAGTTACTTGCGAAGATAATTTTAAGCTAAAGAAAATTAAAAAGTATAAAAAAAAATTTTTCATTATAAAATGCTAAAAAAGTTATAGATTATTATTCTTCTTTTTCTTCTTCTTCTTCTTTGACTTCAATATTAGGATTATAGTCCTTTTGATGTCTTTCACTTATAACCTCTTCTCCTTTTTCATTAAATATAAAAGTTATTGTTTCAGCTAGTAGATCTTTAAATTCATTAAAATCTTCTTTATATATATAGATTTTATGCTTTTTAAAATAAAAAGTTCCGTCATCATTTGTAAACTTTTTACTCTCAGTAATTGTAAGGTAGTAATCACCAGCTTTTGTTTCTCGAACATCAAAGAAATATGTTCTCCTTCCAGCTCTTAAAACTTTTGAAAAAATTTCTTTTTGTTCTCCTTCTTCAAACATGTTTAAAATTTTATAAATCAAAAATGCAATAAAAATTTAACATAGCAAATTATTTGTTGTTTTCATCTCTTTGTTTTAAAAACAAATTTTTATAATAAATACTGGTTTTCATAAGTGAATTGTGCGTGCCATTTTCAATTATTTTACCATTATTTAAAACTATAATTTGATCAGCTGATTTAATTGAAGATATTCTATGAGAAATTATTAATGTTGTTTTGTTTTTACAAAAACTGTTTAGGTTTTTAAGTATTTTCTCTTCAGTATTTGTATCTACAGATGAAAGACAATCATCTAAAAGAATTATGTTAGGATTATTAATTAAAGCTCTAGCTAATGAAATTCTTTGAATTTGTCCTCCGGAAAGCGTTATACCTCTTTCACCTAATATTGTTTCATAACGATTTTCTAAATTCTCAATTTCCTCATTAATTGATGCAACTTTAGCTGATTTAATTATTTCTTTTTCTGTTGCATTGTTATTTCCAAATTTGATATTGTTTATTATTGAATCAGAAAAAAGAAAAGGATTCTGTGGAACATATCCAATATTTTTTCGAAGCTCTTTTAAAGTATATTTTTCAATCATATTCCCGCCTATTAGTACTTTTCCTTTAGTAGGATCATATAATCTAGTAATTAACTCAAAAATTGTTGATTTTCCGGACCCAACAGGACCTAAAATTCCTAAAATTTTACCTTGTTTAATTTTAAAACTAATACCATCAATAGCTTTTATATTTGTGTCTGGATAATTTAATGTTGCATTTTTAAATTCTATGTCGTAATTAATTATTTTGTAAGATTTATTTCCATCCTGAATTTCAGGTATTTCTTTTAAAAAAGCATTAATTCTTTTTTGGGATGCTTCTGCTTGTTGGACAATTGATGTTAACCATCCAACAACAGTTACAGGCCAAGTTAGCATATTTACATAAATAATAAATTCTGCAAGAACCCCAATTTCAATTTCACCATTAATATATTGTTCACCTCCAATAAAAAGTACAATTAAATTTGAAATCCCAATTAAAAGCATCATCAATGGAAAAAACCATGCCTGTAAAGTAACAAGACTCATATTTTTTTGTTGACTTTCAATAGATAAATCTTTAAAACTTGAATTTATTATTTTGGAAATATTAAAAGATTTAATTATTGTTATTCCTGTAAAAGCTTCTTGAGAAAATGATGATAACTTTGATAGCATTTCTTGAACTATTGTGCTTCTAAAATGTATTGCTTTACTTAATTTATAAATGATAAATGACAATATTGGAAGTGGAAGAAGTGTATAAGCTGTTAATTTTGGATCCACAGAAATCATATAAGAAATTACAATTATAAATAATGCAATTGTATTTATACCATACATAATTGCTGGTCCAAAATACATTCTAACCTTGCTAACGTCTTCACTAATTCTATTCATCAAATCCCCAGTTCTATTGATTTTATAAAATCTTTGAGTTAGTCTCTGATATTGTAAATAGATTTCATTTTTTAAATCAAATTCAATAAATCTTGATACATTAATTATGGTTTGCCTCATCAAAAAAGTAAAAAAAGCAGAAGTAATTGAGGCTCCAACAATAATACCAATATTAATAATTAATATTTTTTGAAGTGTTTGAATTTCTAGAGTTTCATCTTTTAAAAATCTTTCTACGGCTGTTAAAGAATTTCCAATTAAACGTGGTGCAACCAATGAAAATATTCTTGAAATAACTGTTATTATAAAACCAAGGATTAATTTTGTCTTGTATTTATATAAATATTTATTTATATATTTTAATTCTTTCATTTTTCTTTATCAAACGATACAAAGTTAACCAAATCATAAACTGTAAAACATTCCTGAATTTACAGTAGAAAATAAAAAGCACATAAACTTTAAATATTAAACATTTTAATTAAATTTGCAGTCTCTTAATTGATAGGGGAATAAAAGAGAGTAAAACTAAAATTTAACATCTACTATAATTTTCAATTAAATTCCCCAAAGTTATAGTATACAAATTCCTTCCAATAATGGCTAAGAAAGTAGCTCCGAATAAAGACATTAAAAAAGAAACTTCATCTAAGGCCAAAAAAGCTGTTTCAAAAAAAGAGATTAAAAAAGAAACTTCATCTAAGGCCAAA
>PBNP01000034.1 GCA_002723295.1 Flavobacteriaceae bacterium
TAAAATTTTCTTTTTGTATCTATTCCTTCTGTAACGTCAAAAATATATTTATTTGTTTCATCAATGTAATTAAAATAACCTAATTTGTTTGAATTAATATTAAATATTACTTCCTTACTGTCAAATACCTGTCTAAAAAAATTTGGAATAATTCTATAACGACTCAAGTCTCCTGGGCCAAAAACTGAATGTAATCTAATAATCCTAAGTTTGTCTTTTCTATCTAGTTTTTCTTTGTATATCTTTTCTTGCTTCTTTTTGTATGTAGTATATTTTGTTTTACTTCTATTGATATTTTCAGATGAAATGACATATATGTTATTAAAATCATATTCCAAACTATTTAAAGTATTGATGAGCTTAAATTGCGCACTAAAAAATTCATTTTCTACAATATCCTTAAATAAATTATCGTCTGAAGAAACTATCGGAAATTTAAAATCAACTATTCGTTTTGGAGAATATTTACTTAATACTTGAGCTATTTTCTTTTCTGAATAGTTCTTTGAATTTTTTGTAGAAAGCGATATTGAAGAGATGTTCTTATTACTTAAATATTTTTGAAATGAACTTCCGAGGTAACTGCTACCACCAAGTATCAAATAATTCATTATTCTTGGAAATAATTATTAATTTGATTAAAGGAAATTAGTTCACTGCTTTTTTCATCTTCTGCTTTTTCCCATTCAACAATTTTTTCTATTATTTGATCAATTGAAACTGAATCATTCCAAGCTAATAAATTTTTGGCCTTTGATGAGTCTAATCTTAGCTCAGAAGACTCATAAAAATCATTGCCTTTAGATTCAACAATCCTAATTTCTGACTTCCAATAATCAATCATTTTTTGTGCTATTTCTTTAACTGTTATCTCATTGTTTATTTCAGAATTTAAATTAAATATGTCTCCCTTTTTTGAAGAATAGTTTTCCTCAGCTACCAACAAATAGCCGTATAGAGAATCCATAATATCTTGCCAGGGTCTTATAGAGTTTGGATTTCTCAATATTATATCTTCTTTGTTCTTAAGTGCCTTCACTAAATCCGTTAATAGTCTGCCTTTTGCTCCATCACCGCCACCAAGTACATTCCCTGACCTAACTGTAGATATATTTAGATCGCCTTTTTCGGTTAAATTCTTAAATGCTTCAATAACCATTTCTTGAGCTACTTTACTAGTGCTATAAAACTCGTGACCACCTAGAGGTGACAATTCATTGTTATATTCACTTGGATCTCTATAAACCTTATCAGTTGTTGACACCACAATTGAATTTGTTGTTTCAAACATATTAGAAAAATTGAGAACTTGATATGTGCCAAAAATGTTTGTATTTAAAGTTTCTAAAGGGTATTTAACTGCTGTCGGTACAAGAGATTGAGCTGCTAAATGAAAAATTAGATCAAATTTATTTTCTGAAAAAACGCTCTCTAAGCCTGATTCTTCATAGTTACTTAAATCATAAAAATACTCTTCGTCAAAGTATTTCTCCCCACCAAGCCTTTTATAAATGTCGCTGTGATTTCCATACGACAAACCATATATCGAAGCGTCGATAGATTTAAGGATTAGAGAGAGCCACATTCCCTTAAATCCAGTATGACCTGTAATTAAGACTTTTTTATTATTCCAAAAATTACTATTTATCATTACCATTCGAAAATATTCTTTTTAAGCTGCTCCTCAAGAAGCTCTTTTTCTCTTATTGTATCTACAGGTTGCCAAAAACCAGTATGCATATAAGAACCAAGCTGTCCTTCTTTCGCTAAATTCTCAAGAGGCTCTCGTTCGAAAACAGTATTTTCATTTTCTATATATGACCCTATCTTTCCATCCATTACAAAAAAGCCACCATTTATCCATCCCTCATCAGCTTGATTCTTTTCACGAAATTGTTTTACAATATTATCTTCAATTACAAGACTTCCAAATCTTGCTGGAGGACGAACTGCAGTAACGGTTCCTAATAATTTATTACTCTTATGAAACTTATATAGCTTATCTATATTGACATCAGCTATACCATCCCCATATGTAAGCATAAATTCACTCAATTCTAATTCCTCTATTGCTTTTTTAATTCTTCCACCTGTCATAGTCTCGACTCCTGTATCTAATAAAGAAACCGTAGAGTCTTTATATTTATACTCCCTTTTGTTTATTTGTTCAAAGTTTATAGAGAAATACTCCTCCATGTAATCGATTTTAAATCCTGCCAATACTACAAATTCTCTTATACCGTAATGCATGTAGTGGTTGATTATATGTATCAACATTGGTGTTTTGTTGATTTCCACCATAGGTTTTGGTTTTGTTATTGTTTCTTCTCTAAATCGAGTTCCTTTACCACCTGCAAGTATTAAAGCTTTCATGATTTGTTCAAAAATTCTTCTGTTTTATCAACAACAAAATCTAACATTTCCAAACTAAGGCCTGGATAAACTCCTAACCAAAATGTGTCATTTACAACTTTATTAGCTACAGGAAAGTCATCCGGATTTCCTAAATTACTTTTTTCATAAGCAGGTTGAAGAATTACATTCCCACCAAACAATAACCTAGTTCCAATACGATTTTCATCATAATGTTTTAATAAATCAACTCTTTTGATTTCAGAATCATCTTTAATTGTTACTGGAAAACCAAACCAACTTGGTTCAGATTTTTCACTCCATTTAGGAAGGATAAAATGATCGAATCTTTTAAAGCTGTTAAATAAATAATGAAAATTTTCAATTCTTTTCTCAATGAAGCTTTCTAGTTTATTCATCTGACTTAACCCAACCGCAGCCTGCATGTCTGACGATTTAAGGTTATACCCAATATGGGAGTATATATATTTATGGTCGTATCCATGTGGAAGACCCCCTAACTGCCAATCAAATCTTTTTTTGCAAGTATTATCTTTTCCTGGTGCACAATAACAATCCCTACCCCAATCTCGAAGAGATTCAATTATTTTTTTTAATTTAGGATTATTTGTAATAACTGCACCCCCTTCACCAGTAGTAATGTGGTGTGCTGGATAAAAAGATAGTGTAGATACGTCTCCAAATGTTCCAATAAATTTATCATTAAACTTCCCACCAAAACCATCGCAACTATCTTCCATGATGAATAAATTGTGTTTCTCGGCAATTTTTTTAATTTTCTCAAGATCAAATGGATTCCCAAGGGTATGAGCTAGAACAATGCCTACAGTATTTTTGTTTACTTTTTCCTCTATTAAATCTGGATTTACATTGTATGTACCAAGTTCAGCATCTACTAAAACAGGTACTAAGTTATTTTGTAGAATTGGATTAAGTGTTGTTGGAAAGTTCACAGCAGAGGTAATTACTTCTGAGCCGTCTTGAATATTGTTTAAAATCTTCAAACCAGAGATAGCTAATAAATTTGCAGAAGAGCCGCTATTCACAAAAAGACAGTGTCTTACGTCTAAATATTTTCGTATTGATTTCTCAAAAGAATCAGTAAACTGGCCTGCTGTTAGCCAGGCTTCTAAACTTGATTCTATTAAATTTGTTATATCTTCCTCGTCCAATACTTTTCCAGAAACTGGAACAGGTGAAATATTGGGTATAAATTCTTTATTTTCTAGATTTTTTTTATTGAAATACTCTTTAGATAATTCAATTATTTGATTTTTAAGAAAATCTAGATCTTCATTTTCCATGACTTAATTATAGTTCAGAAATCATTAAGACAAGCTTGCAATTTTTTTTCAAATATTAATGAATTTATTTGCCCTCCTTCTAGTAAAGATTTTTCTCTTTCCATATAGAAATAATCAATACCTAAAGCGGCGGCAAGAGAGAAAACTGCATTTTTATGTTTATCATTTAAATCTCTAACTTCAAATATTCTTGATCCTTCTTTCATAAAAAAAAGATTTATTAAACCAGAGCCGTGAGTCCCACTAAACAATTCTGTGTTACTAAATATTTCAATCTTTTCTTTTAGTGAAAGTTTTTCAGTTGGAAGTATTTCAAAATTGAATTTATTTAAAATTTTTTCTATTTCATTTAGATTCTTTGGGTTTCTTCCGATATTTGCCCTAGATGCCCAAACTTTTCTCTTGGGTTTAATTTCATTGTTGATGTTTTCCTTAAGAAATAGTTCTCTTATTTCATTTACTATTTCTGGGTTGTAATTTCCTGATGGGTGAGCTTTGCTTGTTAGTATTAATTCATTAACTATATATTTTTTATTTTTATCTAAAAATTTAAATGGAATGTCTAGATACTCTAACATTTCAATAATCCAATCGATTTTAAATTTATCAGGTAATAGCACTTTGTAGGATCGATATTCCTTAGGTACTAAATAGTACCTACATAAAGAATCAATCATCCAATGACCAAAGTTTTGACTTTTACTATCAACTATCCATATCCCTCTATCTAATTGATGAGTTTCATTATCTGATTTGATTATATTTTTAATCGTATCTTTCACTTTCTTTGTTAGTGTATGACTACCATAAAATGTTTCCTTACTAAATATTCTTAATTTTTTTAAATATAGAATTGTTTCATTAATTACAGTTGGATTTCTTAGGATTCTTATATATGAAGGTGGAATTGTCTTTTCATATTCATGAGAAAAAAGATAGTTATCAGAATCAATTAAATTTAGTGGTTTTTTTCTATTAACAGCTAGGTGAGGATATATAAATTTCTTTTTTGACATAATCTGTAATTTTAAAGTTGATCTGCAAATTAAACAAAGGTAATTATACTTTAAATCTTTTTAATTTAAATGAGGTAATTTGTTTTATAAACATTTTTTTAATGAAATTATAAATGCTTATTGGTAGAAAGAATTTTATAACTTTTCTAACAAATAAGTAAACTTTCCATCCAAAATGATAAATATAAAAAAACTTCAAAATCTCTAACATCAAAGAATTAATTTTCATCATCATTTTACTTTTTCTCTTACTCGAAAGTTTTTCATGAATTGCTTTTAATACATGTGCTTCAATTATTCGTGGATAACCATAATGATTGTCTGATCGACATCTGTACTGATAGTAAGATAAATCAATTTGTTGTTTATATGGATTACCCTGAACGTCGAACCTTTCTCCTCCAGTGGGGAATATATTTATTTTCTTTAATAGCAATGCTAAACCTACATCATCCCAATAATCATGCTCCCACAAGTCCTGGTTCTGCAGTATTTGGTCTACACATCTCTTATTTAAAATTAATGAAGAACCACTTGCAAAACTCACTAAATTACCAGATTGATCATTTGTTTCTTGGATCTTTCCTCCGTAGACTATTTTTTTATTAAGGAAGTTGTCATTAATATATTGATTCAAATTTTTATAGTCAATATAAGAACTTGGGGTTGGCCTTACTAAAAAATCATAATCGATATTATTATTTAACCAATCAAATGCAAGCAACGTTTTTTTTCCCATATTTAAAGTGTCATCACTAATGTCTAAAAATAAATCATTGCCTACTAAGTTATATTTTCTTCCATCTAATTCATGACTCCTGCCCTGCCTGTACCAAAATATATCCTCATATTTTATTTCTTGATTAAAGAATAATTTTTTCTGCATATTCATATTCCTAACAGCAGGATATGTCCTCGAAGATATGACTAAAGTTGCAATTTTTAATTTTTGGTTCACTTAAAAATTATAATTATTATTTATTTTTTTTTAAGCTTAAAAAATAATAGTAAATACTGATTATAAAAAACATATAAAACAACAACTTACTTGAAATAAGAAAAAGATTATTTAAATAATTATTTTCATACCCATAACCAATTAAATAATATGTTGTCTGAGATAGTATAAGAATTGTTAAAAATGACTTATTAATTTTAGTTGAAGAGATATAGATAATATATATTAAAAAGAAATTAAATATAAATTTATAACCAAAATTTTGAAAAATATTAATCATAAATGCTGTAGGGAAAAAGATAAAATATTTTTTAATTAATAAATCCCCCTCTAGATTAAGCAAAGAAAACTGTTTTAGCGAAGATGGCTTAAAAAGATATAAAATTAATCCGACAATTGATAGGAATGAAATAATTAAAACTACTTCTTTATATCCTATAATATTAGTGACTAATAAATAATCATGATACACCCCGAAGGTTCGAGTATAAGAAAGTGGTCCTGGGACCGTAGATTCTTGAAAAATAAAAAAATAAAATAGAGAAATAAAATTTACACTTGTAAAAAAAATAATTTTAATCTTTCCAGCATTTTCCATATCTTCATTTTTTAAATAATAGAATAAATACCCTAAGAGAATTCCAATTGGGTAAACTTTAAGTTGTATTAAAAAAGATAAACATATTAAATCTAGTAAAGATAGGTTTTCACCTTTTTTATTAAACAAGTATATGAAAAAAAGGAAAACAAAGATATCAGCATTTAGTGAGTTAACTAAAAAATTAAAACTTGGAGATATAAGGAAAACGGTAAACAAATGGATGTTTTCTTTAACATTAAACAATATGTAAATAGAAATTAAAGCAAATAAGGCAAAAATAATTAGTGTCATTTGCCAAATATCAAAAGAAGCTGAAACTAGGTTACTAATAGGACCATAACCAATACTCATCACACAGGCTCTTTCATCACTAATAAATTTATAGATATATGTAGTATCAGGATTTGAATTACAATTAATAAAATGTAAAAAATCTTGCATATCCCAAAAAATTGATGAAGTTCTCGGGTTAGCTAAGAATATTGAAAGAAGATTAAAAGAATAAAAAGAAACAGGTATTAATTTCAAAAGATACCCTTGAGATTTTTTAAGTTGAATAATTTCTCTTTGAATCATAATTGTAAGAAAAATTACTAAACCTACAAAAATTTTATAATTAAAAATAAATAAAAAGTTTGATAAAACAAGCAACAATGTAGTTAAATTTGACCTAAATAGAGATTTGTTAACCACTAAGTGATCTCCTTTCAATATAGTTTATAAATTTCAACGGTAAGTATTTGATAATTAAAGATGATATGTAAATACCCAATGATGAATAAACTATTCCATTCCTATTCAAACTATTAAAGATTATATCTGCAGCTTTATTTGAAGAGATTGTAAAGGGCGGGTCTTTATGGTCTTTGGACATATTTGTTTTTACTTTCCCGAATCTAATTATCAAAGTATTTTTGTTATCCATATTTTTTATAGAATTCTCAAGAGTTTTCTTACTTAATCCATAAATATAATTTTTATACCTCGGTTTTACAGCCGCAATTGATGAGATATAAACTAGCTTTTTATATTTAATCGTTTCAACTAATTTTAGACTTAAAAGGTAAGGTACTAAAAAGTTTACGTATAAAGTCTGATGTATCTCTTGATCGTTTGGAAAATAAGTATCTCTATTCTCTTTCAAATAGCCGTTAAAGAAAATCAAAATAGGTTTATTAATTTTCTCTATATATTTTAATATTTCTTCTGATTCATCAATGTAGTCAGTTACCTTTAAAAAATTATTTCCAAGTTCCTTTGTAGAAACACCATGTATATTAAATTTAAAATTTTTGTTTTGTATTATTAACTTTTCAGCAATTTCGGAACTGGCCCCTATTAACACTAAATTATTTACCATTGTTTTAAACCCAACCTATTAGACATATGGGATTGAAACTTACTATTAGGATCAAGTTTCTTGACTACCTGCTCCCAATTTTTAAAATTTGGATACATTGCTTTAAAATATTTTTCATTTAAAAGTGAATCTTTTGCAAGATATATTTTTCCTTCGTGATCTAATAGTTTTTTCATAAATTCTTCAAAATAACTTAAATCAAAATATTTCTCTGAGAAATCTACAGCGACTGTCCAGCCATCTTGATAGAATGATAGGCTCTCAGTATACAGTGGACTTCCCAACCTTTTTATGCTGCATAATAATGGAACCTGCTTATATATAAGTCTTTCAATTAACTCCTGGATATATTTTTCATTTTTTAATGGTAAGGAAAATTGTATCTGTAATATCTTTCTTTTAGGGCTTATATTTCTTGTGTCTGAAATCATAGAAAGAGGATACAATGTTTTGTTTATACTTGAAGATTTAGCTTTAGTTGTTGAATTTAAATTAAAGTAGATATTGTTTATATAAGACATTGAATTTAAAGAATTACTACCTATAAATGGAAGATTCAATTTTTTTATATAACTGTCACTAGATTTTTTGCTTTTAATATCTTTTTTTCCTGAAAAACTCTTTTCAACAACCCAGTCAAATCTTTTATTAAGTAAATTTACCCAAGCAACCCAATAAGTATAAGGAGATTCCTCAAATTCATTAAATAGATTTTCAAGGCCAGACCCTTTTTGTTTTTGTTTCAGGAATGAAGGTGGAAGGGGAATCTTATTTTCTTTAATTGTAACTTTTTCTATTACTCCAGTTAAGCCATAACCACCAAGGGTTGCAGTAAATACTTCTCTATTTTTCTTATCACTACATTCAATTACTTGACCATTTGCTAGTTTTAATTTTAAACTATGAATATTTTTTGAGAAACTACCACCCCATATGTTATCTTTGCCATGAGTATCAGCTGCTACGGCTCCACCAATTGTAACATTAGCCTTCCCAGGTATTCCAAATAGTAACTTATTATTTCCATAAATATACTCTTCAATCGTAACTGAAGGATCTAAATCTGGTTCACAAAAAAGTTTTTCTTTTCTTTTACTTTTATATGAAAAATGTGAATAAGGAATAAAACAATCTCCATAAGAATTTTGATTCCCTAAATATATTCCATAATTTTCTGATAAATCAGAATTCAATTCAACATCTTTATAAAAATTATTTCCCCATGAATAAATTTTTTGCATTTTCATAATCTAATTAAAATAAACATAGTAAAAAGAAACAAGTAAAACTATAAGCAATAGAACCAGATTCCTATCCTGAATTATTCCAAGAACGAAGTCTTCCAACTCTCCTTTTTTTGAATTTGTATGAAGCAACAAAGTAAACAAAAAATAAAAAACTAGAAAAACAATCATAATTGCAAACTTTGTTTCTGTCATCTCAGTCAAATTATTTAATGACCAAATAATTAAAGTAACATTTGATAATAAAAGACTAATAACAGAAAGGCTATCTGTTGAAATAGTTAAGTTTTCTTTTTTTAATAAAGCTAAGTACTCACTTTTTTTTATACCTTGTGTGTTTAAAATTGCATTCTTTTTTAGTGTTGCAATAAAAAAACTAGTAAAAAAGATATACATGGCTAAATAAATAGAAATTTTAATATTACTAACCGCTCCACCAATTAATAATCTAATTAAGAAAAAGGTCGAAATTGAAAACGAGTTTATTAAGAAAATATACTTAAAATAATTTGTATAAAAATAAGCAAAAAGTAAATAGAAAAAATAATAAATTATTAATTTTGACTCAACTAGGTAAGTTAAGGCAAGGGAAGAAGAAATTACTAAAAAACTATAAATCTTTGCATTGTTTATATCTATTTTCCCACTTGCAATAGGTCTAAATTTCTTTTTTGGATGCAACTTATCATTTTGAAGATCCTTTATATCATTTAATATATAGTTTCCTGATGCTAACAATGAAAAAGAGATAAAAATAATTAAATTGTTTTGAAGATTATCTAATGAAAGTGGTTTAGTTAATATTATTGGAACAAGTATCAAAAGGTTTTTTACCCATTGCCAAGGTCGTAAAATATAAATATATTCCATAATTTAAATTTTAAGTGATTTGAAAGGTTGTAGAAGAAGTTTATAAAATAGCTATAAATTACTATATTTAAATCTGTTTAGAATATAGTAGTGAGAATTAAATTAAATATTGAACACCTCGATGATAAATTAATAAACTTACCTTTTTTTGTTTTTAGAAAGAAGAATTTAAATAAAAAAAATAAATTTACAAAATTTATTTTTCTTTTGAAATCATACCTGGTTACATTTTGTTTTAAAATATTTAACAAAAAATTATTTTGTATATTGATGAATCTTTTTTATAAAGATGACGGTAAAGTTTCCTATTCAAAAAATAAAAACCTATATGTAAAAGAATATGAAAATAAGTTAATTTATTTTCCTAATAAATATCGCCTATCGGGTTCAATGGTTAATCATGAATATGAACTAATGAATTTGCTCGATTCCTATTGTCTTGATAATTTCAATCTTACTTCAGATGATACAATTGTAGACTGTGGCGCTAATGTAGGAAATTTATATCTAGCAATAGAAAAATTTCAAAAAAATTTTAATTATGTTGCCTTTGAGCCTGACACTACTGTTTATGAATGCTTAAAGCTGAATACTCCTAATTCTACAAATGTTGAAATTTACAATTTTGGACTAAGTGATAATAATTCAAAAGATAATATTTTTTATATTGATTCAAATCATGGTGACTCTTCTTTGGAGTATTTTGATTCAACAAGCGAAATAAGGATAGAAACAAAAAAACTTGATTCATTAAAAATGAAAAAAATTACATTGCTTAAGATTGATGCCGAAGGTCATGAATTAGAAGTTCTTCTAGGTTCAAAAGAGACTTTGAAAAAAACTGAATATATCTGTATTGATATGGGAGGGGAAAAGGGAGAATTAAAAGAAAATACAGTTTCTGAAGTTACTAATTTTCTTTTAGATAATAACTATAAATTGATTAACTTTAATGAACATAGAGTCACGGGTCTTTTTAAGAATAAAAAATATTAATTCGCTAAATCCTAAAAATAAATTGTAACTAATAAAATATTATTAGTTACAATTAACCTAATGAAAGCATTTATTACGGGGATAACTGGCCAAGATGGTTATTACCTCTCTGAATTATTAATCTCAAAAGGTTATGAAGTTCACGGAGCAATTAGAAGATCTTCAAGCATCAATACTCAAAGAATTGATGAATTAATTTCAAAATATGAGGATAGTAATAAGTTTAATTTACACTATAGTGATTTATTAGACCCGTCTTCTTTATCAAACTTAATTAATGTTATTGAGCCTGATGAGGTTTATAACCTTGGAGCACAATCACATGTTGCTGTTTCGTTTAAAAATCCACTCTATACTACACAAACAAGCGCTCTTGGACCAATTACTCTTTTAGAAGCAATCAAAAATAGTAAAAAAAATATAAAGTACTATCAAGCATCTTCATCGGAAATGTTCGGAGGAGTTAATAAAGATTCTTTAAATGAGGAGTCGAAATTCATACCAAAAAGCCCCTATGCTGCTGGTAAAGTCTTTGCTCATGATATAACAAAGATTTATAGAGAATCCTATGGCTTGTTTGCTACAAATGGAATACTTTTTAACCATGAATCACCGTATAGAGGAGAAACATTCGTAACAAGAAAAATTACTAAGGCAGTTGGAAGGATATATTATAAAATACAGTCAAAGTTAACCTTGGGAAATCTAGATGCATCAAGAGACTGGGGCTTTGCAGGAGATTATGTAAAAGGTATGTATAAAATGTTACAACATAATGAACCTGATGACTGGGTCCTCGCAACAGGAGAAACTCATAGTGTAAAAGAGTTTGCTCAATTAGCTTTTAAAGAAGTTGGTTTAAATTGGGAAGATTATGTAGAGACTTCTTCAAAATACGAAAGACCAAATGAAGTTGAACATCTCCTTGGTGATCCTGCAAAAGCAAATAAGGAACTTGGATGGAAACCAGAAACAAGTTTTGAATCATTAGTGAAAATGATGGTTGAGAATGATTTGAAGTCAGCAGAAAAAGAAAAAGTTTTGGTTAACGAAAACCTTTTAAATCCGACCTGGGAAAATCCTTCAATTAATTAGCGGATTTATTTTTAATAAACCAATCAACTGTATTATTTAGTCCTTCTTCCAAAGCTATTTTTGGTTTCCATCCTAAAGAATTAATTTTTGTTGAGTCCAATAACTTTCTTGGATTTCCATCAGGCATTGATGTGTCAAAAACTATTTCTCCCTTATATCCTATAATATCTTTTAATTTGTAAACTAGCTCTTTAATGGTCACTTCTTCACCGCTTCCTATATTCATTAAATGAGGTGTATGATTATTCTCAATTAAGAACCCTATCGCATCAGCTAAATCATCTACATGTAAAAATTCTCTTTTTGGTTTACCTGTCCCCCATACACTAAAAGTTTTGGAAGTCTGTATTTTTGCTTCATATAATCTTCTAATTAAACCTGGGATGACATGACTACTAGTTTCAGAAAAGTTATCATTTGGACCATATAAATTAGTTGGCATTAAATTAATTATTTCATTTCCATATTGTTTACTTATTGCATCCCCCATTTCTATAGCTGTTAACTTTGCCATTGCATATGGTGAATTAGTTGGTTCAAGTGGACCCATCATTAAACTATCTTCATTTATTGGAATCTCAGCACCTAAAGGATAGATACAGCTGCTACCTAAATTTATTAATTTTATATCATCATGTCCTATTAGGCTTTCTAGTAAATTTATATTTATCTTTAAATTCTCAAGAATGAACTCCGTTCTATTTGTGTTGTTAGCTACTATACCTCCAACTCTTGCGGCTGCATTAATAATTATTTCAGGTTCAACTTTTTCAATTAAATTCTTTGTTTCAGTACTTGAAAATAAATCTGCTTCATTTCTTGTTGCTGATACAATTTTAAATTCTCTATTGCTACTTAAATTTCTTACAAGTGACGAACCAACTAACCCATTGCTACCTAATATAAGAACTTTCAATGTATTATTTCCTTTTCTTTAGATGTAATAACATAATTCAATTATTTGAAGATAAATGATTTGGTATATTCATATAAGTATCTTAGTTTATACTCAATATCGAAAAAAGTACCATCTACTATTGCTTTAATTAAATATGTTAATGACTCTACCTTTCCATTATGTTCTATGTGGAAATAAGTTGAATGGACCTTTCTATAATTTTTATGATAATGTTTTGATATATCTTTAAATGCATATGTAGTATTCCAAGGTTTACTTTTTCCCGAATAATGCATAAAGACAATTTCCTCGAACTGTTCTCTTTGGACTAATGGATCAGAAAGATTAAATTTATTATCTAATTCACAATAATCTCCATTTACTACTGAATTCAATATATCTTGATCCCAGTAAATTATATTTTCTTTTAAGGTTTGAAGATTACTAAGTAGTTTTTCAGAATATCTAAGTTCTTTCCACTGCCTAAAACTAATTAGTAAAACCCCCGCGTTAAAATATCTATCTTTAATGCCTAAACGATTCCAAGGCATTACATATTCATTAATATATTTTTCTTCAATTTCACTTTTAATTATTTCAGTTGTTGCAGATATAACATTTTTACTTTTAACTAAATTTGTGAACTCTTCTCTTAATAGTTCTATTGGGTCTTTTAGGCAAATAGTGTCAGCATCTAAATAAGTTATTCCATCAATATCTTCATTTAGATAATTTTCAATAAATAACCTATAATAAGTCGCTACGGAAATGTGAGTACCAGGTATATTCGGAAAATAATAGTTATTATCTTTAAATTCATAAAATTTAATTGAATTTAATTTTTCATGATTTTTAATTCTATCTGGTAAATCACTAATTGCATTTTCTTTATTGTGTATAACAAATATATTTATATTTTCAGAAACTTGATCAAGCAATGAAATCATTGAAGAAAATGCTTGGCTATTATAATTTTCATCAAAACTATATAAAAAGTTCACATAAATTCCAATTTGACTTTATTACAAGAATGTTACATCTATGTAATTTTTATAACTATATAATTATTAAATGTGTGGATATATTGGTAAAGTTTCGTTTTCTAGCTTTGATGACAAAGATTTGGAGTCTTCAAATAACTTAATTACTTGTAGAGGGCCGGATTCGAAAAGAAAAATAAAACAATTTGAAGAAGACTTAAAATATTCATTAATTTTTAACAGATTATCTATTTTAGATTTAAATGAAAAAGCTAATCAACCAATGTTTTCAAAAAACAAAGAACAGATTTTAATGTTTAATGGAGAAATTTATAATCATCGTGAACTTAGGAGAGAGCTTGAAAATAAGATTGAATTTATAACTGACCATTCTGATTCAGAAGTTTTATTAAATGGGATTTATATTCATGGAATAGATTATGTAAGAAAACTTAGAGGACAATTTTCTTTTTTCTATCTAGATAAGAAGAAAAAGAAGATTTATCTTGCAAGGGACAGGTTGGGTCAGAAGCCTCTATATTATAAACAAAATGATAAATCTTTGATTTTTTCTTCAAACCTAAAATCATTAGTATCTTTTGAAAGAGATTATAAATTAGATCAGAAAAGTGTATCTGAATATTTAAACTATGGCGCTATATCTTCACCAAATACAATCTTTTCCAATTTTAAAAAAGTAAATCCCTCTGAAATTATTGAATTTGAATATAAAAATAACTATATAGATAAAAAATTTATTAAATACTGGGAAGTTGAGAGCTATATAGACAATAAGACTTTTGATACTGAAGAATTTTTTAATATCTTTTCAGATTCAATAAATATTAGAAATGAGGCAGATGTTCCTATAGCAAATTTCCTATCTGGGGGTATTGATTCTTCATCAATAATAAAGAATTTATATAATAAAAAAAATGAAATCAATACATTTTCTATTAAGGTTGATGACAGTCAATATGATGAGGGACCCTGGTCAGATCTTGTTGCTAATAAATACAGAACTAATCATAAGTCTGTTGTAATATCTTCAAAAATAAATTTTGAGAATATTAATGAAAGTATTAATTGCCTAGATGAACCATATTCTGATCCTTCTGTTGTCCCCTCTTATATCCTTTCAAAGGAAATATCAAAATATTATAAAGTAGCTATTTCTGGTGATGGTGGTGACGAACTTTTAGGAGGATATGCTAGAACAGCGTTAAGTTTAAAAAGTACTACAAAAATCCATAACTTAATTTCAAATCTTTATCCTTTTTATCCCCCGTTCATGGGAACTGGTAATTATTTTTTATCTAAATCTAGTAATTTAACATCTAAATATAGTTCATTCTTAGAAGATAAAAACTTATTAAAATTATTAAATACAGAAAATGTCGACACAAGAAAAAATATAAAAATTAATAGAAATATTGAAGAATACAAAAGTCTCTTAATCGCTGATTATAATTTCTATTTACCAGATATGATGTTGTTCAAAATAGACAGAACTTCTATGGCTAACTCTTTAGAAATTAGATCTCCCTTTGTAGACCATAAACTTATTGAGTATATTTTTTCTCATGACACAAACTACTATTCTATTAGTAATCCAAAAAGTCTTCTAAAAGAATATCTCTTAGAAGACTTTGATAAAAATTTTGTTAATAGAAAGAAACAAGGTTTTGTATTTGATATTGAAAATTGGATATTCTCAAATATAAATGAAATAAGTGAAATAATCTATTCTGGAAAAGTTAGTGAAATAATCACAAGTAATACTATCAAATCATTGAGTAGGTTTAAGTCAAGAATTAACTCACATAGAATATGGAAACTTTATGTGTTGAATAACTATCTATCAACATTAAATTAAACTTTTATAATCTAAAAAGTATTTCTCAGAAATAACATCTAATGAGTTTAGACTCTCTACTTTTTTAATAGCTTTTGTTGAGATATCGTCAATTAGTTTTTGATTTTTTGAAATCTCTTTTATGAGGTTTACTAAATCAGGATTGTTCAAATCAAATAAAATACCGTTGACTCTATGATCTATTAGCTCTTTATGGTTGGGTATATCTGATGCAATAACAACACAGCCTGAAGCCATTGCCTCTAATATTGTTTTTGGATTTCCCTCAAATTTCGAAGTTGAAATAAAAAAATAATATTTTCCATAAAAAGATAGGAGTTCTTTATTTTCAAGAGATCCTATAAAATTAACATTTACATTTTGCTCTTTTGCTAAATCCTCTAATTCAGTTTTTTTTGTTCCAGTCCCAACAATATCAATTGTTAATGTTTCTGAAGTATTAGCTAATTCTTTAAACAATAGACTGTAATTCTTTTGATCTTCTAATCTACCTACCGATAAAATTCTGTTTTTTTCTCTCATCGAGCTTGTAGAGCCTCTTGAGTCTACCCAGTTAGATCTAATTTGAACTTTTTTATTTTTTAAATTAAAATTATTTTTCAAAAATTTATAGTCAGAATTACTAGCAACTGAATAAATATCCGAATACCTTAAAGACAATACTGTTAATATTTTAAAAAAATATTTCAATACTAAGTTTTTATTTTCTTTAATTGAAAACTGATAGGTGTCATAACCAGTTCTTAGATAAAGCGGGTTCCCAGTTATTAACTTTAAAATTAAAGTAACCCAACTTCCTAATAACTGGTGTTGTTGAATAATCGTATCTTCTGATAAATATTTTTTAATTTTGAATGGTATTAAAAAAGAAGCCATAAACCTTAATAATTTATTCTTATACATCTTAGTTAGTGAGTAAATCGGGATTAGCTTAAACCCATGAAGGGAATTTTCAAATGAGAACTCCGAATCATCCCCATAGGTAAAAATAGTAAAATTTATTCCGTATTTTTTTGCCAAATTTTGATATATCTTAAGTTCTTTATTTAAAGTGCCTGATTTATTCCACAAACTTAATGTGTAATCATAAGTAAAAAAAAGTGCTATATCCACTACTCTATTAAGGGTATATTAAGAAGGTTTTTATCCTATAAAAAATAATTTAAAAGTAGTATAAATATAATGCAAAATATTACATATATTTTCTCAAGCCCTCGTAAAGAAAGATACTTTAGAAATCTTGTTGAGGCAAAAGAATTTTATTATGGTCTCTTTTCTTTTAATTCAAATCAATACAAAATAGACATTATTGAGTTTAATAATTCTAATTCTTCAAACGTTCCCAAAAGTATTTTGAAGTTATTTGATAAGATAATGACAAAAATATTTAGTTTGCCTTTTTATACTTCCCGAATAGTAAATAAAGAGAATTACAACATATTAAAAAAAACTGACTATTTATATTTAATAAATGAAAATGTGGGGTGTTCTGTTCTCCCTATGTTATTTTTTTTAAGAAAAAGAAAAGAA
>PBNP01000035.1 GCA_002723295.1 Flavobacteriaceae bacterium
CGATCTTGGAATTAACCAAGATACTGATTTCGCAGCCATCTGGCAAACTTCTGATGAGTTCGGTAACACAGATATGCTTGACTTCGCACTAGACTCAAACCTTCAAAAAATTGATATCAATGAAAAAATAGGTAGTGTGAATACCGAAACTAACGGTTACTACAACTCAGGTGACAATATCGTTATAGACGGCTACTTTGGAGACTGGACCGACGTAAATAAATTCAGTGATGACAATACTGTAGAAAATCTGAATATTGATTTAAATCAATATGCAAGGCAAATTTATGGCGATGATACATACTATTACCTAAACGTTGAAGGAAAAATACTAAATGGTATAGAAATACCTGCTGAAGTTGCAAGACAAGTACCCTCTGCTTCCGTAGGAGTTGAACCTGCGTACACCCCCTCTGCAGATACTGGCAACCAAGAATCTACTCCTTTGCCTGTTGACTTAAGTGAAGACGCAATAAGAATATTTGTGGATACTGACGGTGATGATAGTACAGGGTACAAAACAATTGGAATGTCTATCGGGGCTGATGAGATGATAGAGATTAAAGGCGTTTATGGAATCATAACAAAAAGAGTGAGTTGTTCCTTCGATAGTTTGAACCAGGGAGCTTGGGAATGGACCTCCTGTGAAATAATTGAGGCTGCAGCTTCGGGTAACGAACTCGAATTGGCTGCACAAATAAGGGGTAACTATTTTATTCACTTGACAAGCTGGGATTTGTACAAAGATTCAAACTTGGCTGATGCTTACTTCCCAATAGGGGCTAGAAATCCCTACAACACGATTGCAATAGATAATACTGATGATTGGGATTCTGATGAAGAAACAACCGTAGATTCTATAAAATGGTTCATGACCTGGGATGCAACAAATCTATACTTCGGTACAAATGCAGACATGGACGGAAGTAGTGCTAGTGATAAGAACGCATTAGCAATTTTCATAGATATGAATCCAGGAACAAATGATGGTGAGACTAGTACACACTATAACATAGACTGGAATATTGGCGACACTTACAAATATGACTATATCGCGATGTTAGGGAAAATTGATGGTATGGGTGGAGATGGAATCGGCATAAAGATTGCGGACTGTACAGGTACCTGTTCCTGGACTGAGAATAAAGAGGAACATTCTGATTGGAATATGTCCTTAGGATGGGATGGAAGTGACCTTTCTGAAATGAAGGTTCCACGCGATTGGGATGACAGCGGTTCAATTGATTCTGATGAATTTCCTTTAAGTCAAGACGACAGCGCATGTTTCACATTTGCAATGGTTAATACTAACAATAATTACGTTTGGGCCACTAATCCTAATCTGGATAGTGGGGGAGAGGTTACTTTCACAAAATGCATAAAATGGAATGAAATGAATGCAGATATAAATGATGTTTGGGCTGAGGGGACTGGAATTCCTGAATTCTCATCAATAGTTATGCCAATACTGTCTGTCATTGGAATAATAGGTCTCAGTTACAGAAATAGAAAAAAATCATAGCTATTTAAAGCTCTCATATATTTGCATATACTCTTCAACCATCCTTTTTGCAGTCATTCGCGAGCTTGTAGATATTGCATTCTTCATCATATAAATCCACTTTTCTCTATCTGATTCCCAAGTTGGAATTATAGCTTTATCCATAACATTGTATATATATTCTGAATCTCTATCAAAATCACCATCTTCTTCACGGTTCCCAATAACCCAACCATTTTCTCCGTGCGAAGCTTCTTCGTCCCACCAACCATCTAATATTGAAAAATTAAGTACACCGTTCATGGCTGCCTTCATTCCACTAGTTCCACTAGCCTCAAGAGGCCTAATCGGATTATTAAGCCAAACATCTGCTCCAGAAACTAATTTAGAACCCAACCACATAGAATAGTTCTCAAGATAAACAAAATTGACTCTATCACCAAACATGTCTGTAGCTGCATTCAGTTCCTTTATAATTTTTTTACCTGACAAATTATTTGGGTGGGCGTAACCTGCAAAAATAAATTGAACTTTACCGTCACAAATTTCAGTTAACCTTCCTATATCGTTTAGTATAAGATTTGGCCTTTTGTACTCTACCATTCTTCTAGCAAAACATATTGTAAGCAAATCTGGTGAAAGACCCTTTCCTGACATAGAATTAGCATACCTAATAAGACTCTTTTTTGCGTTACAATGGGCATCCCAAAGTTTATTTGAATTTAGCTTTGATGCATTTGACAATATATCTGGATCCAATCTCCAACCTGGTAGTTCTTTGTCATAAAGATTAGCTAGTGGAACTGAGGTCCATGTTAGATGGTGTACACCATTAGTTATAGGACTAATGCTCTTTCCAGGAAACATTTTTGCCGCGACTTTAGCATTCAATTTTGAAACCGCATTACAAGTGTTGCTTAAATTTATAGCTAGCTGTGACATTGATAATGTATTATTTTTCGCATGTTGCAAACAAAAATTTGATCGCTTTTCTCCCAAAACTTCTACAACTTCTTCCATTCCGAATAAGTCATGTCCTGCAGAAACTGGTGTATGGGTAGTAAAATGCAACTTGGTCTTTATCTCTTCTATTGGCCACCCTTCTTCCATCAAAGCTAAAGCGGCAAAAGAAGTATGGCCTTCATTCAAATGTATACCACGCAAGGGCCAATAATTTAACTCTTTAATCGCTTTAACGCCTCCAAATCCTAAAATGAATTCTTGCCTTATTCGTGTTTCTGTCCCACCTCCGTACAATCTATTACCTAAAACGCGATGTTCAGAATCATTTTTGTGATGATCTACATCCAAAAAAAAGACCTTCCCCTCATAACCTTCAATACCTTTTATCTTCTTTGACCATACGTCAACAATTATCTCTTTACCATCTAGCTCAAGCTTTAATTCCGCATCTTCCTTCTTCAATATACCATTGGGATTAAAGTTATTCCATCTTTCCTTTTGAATTCCATCTCTATTTATTCTTTGTATGCCTTGACCATGCCTGTACAATAGTGTAATGCCAATGAGAGGTATACCTAAATCTGCACTAGCTTTTATGTGGTCGCCAGCTAAAATTCCCAAACCACCACTGTAAGTTGGAATACTGCTGCTCAGACCAATTTCAGCACTAAAATAACAAATGGCTTCATTCTTCCGAATATCTGGCACTTACGCCAAAATTAGGCGCCACTATTTAGAAATACTATTTATCCTATCAGTTGTTTCTGTCAATTTTCTAAAGGAATTCCAATCAACCCTATCTAATTCATCACTTCCTATGGAAAGTTGCCAATTTCCTTTGTTTTGACCCGGGACATTAATACGCCCCTCCTCTCCCATATTCAACAAGTCTTGAATAGTAATAATACAAATCTCAGCTTTAGTACTCATAGCCAACTCAATCATTTTCTTACTGATATTAGCTTCGTTTAAATCAAGATTTTTTACGAGAGATGAATAACTTCCTGGAAATTTACCAATTTCATCCCGCTTCTCACTGAACCACCCTCTGATTGTATTATTATCATGGGTTCCTATATAGCAAACGCAATTTTCATCTATTTTTGTGTGATGGTGCTCATTTGGTATTCTAGAATTATAGCCAAATTGTAAAACTCGCATTCCTTTTATCTTATAATTATCAATAAGACGCTTGACTGGTTTCGTTATTATTCCTAGGTCCTCGGCAACTAATTTCTCGGCAGGAAAAATTGTAAGTAATTTGCGTAGTAATTTTTCCCCTGGCCCTCTGCGCCAATAACCCTCAACTGCAGTTTTACTTTTGTGAGGAATCGCCCAATTGCTTACAATGGCTCTAAAGTGGTCAATCCTTAACAAATCAAACCTTTCCTTATTAATTTCAATTCTTCTTTGCCACCACTTAAAGTTAGTTTTAAGGTGTTCCTTCCAAACATACAAAGGATTGTGCCAAACCTGACCTTTTTTCGAGAAAAAATCTGGAGGTACTCCAGACACACATCTAGGTGCAAAATTGCTGTCAAGATCAAACAAATGTGGATTAGACCATACGTCTGCAGAATCTAAAGCGACATAGAAGGATACGTCTCCAAACAATGAAATACCCTTATCATTACATTTCTGCTTTAAATGAGCCCATTTCTTATCAAACAAAAACTGTTCAAGAAGCAATTTATCTATACAACTTGACCTTTTCCTTTCGAAATTTGATATACTTGTCTCATCACGGAATTTATACTCATCTGGCCACTTATACCACTCTTTATTCCCAAACTCATTTTTTAAACATCTGTATAGTGCCCAATCTTTATTCCAATCTGAATTTCTCTCAAGCCAAACATCATATTCATTTTGATTATAATTAACAGATATTTTCTCACTCAAAAGATTGATATCTCCAGCAAATGATGAAAGGGCAGAATAAGGTGAATTATATCTGCCAGGCGGATTTATTGGTAAATTTTGCCACACTGTCTGATGACTATCTATTAAATGCTTAATAAAATTGTATTCAAAGGGCACAACCTCTCTACAGCGGTCGATATAGCCTAAATGCAAAAAAATTCCTGATTTTCGCTGAGACATTGACTAAACATAAGAGTTATATAAATAAATACAACTATCTGCACAATAGGCGCCAGAATGCCCAGAATGAGTCTATGGGAATACAAATTTGACCTACGTAAATTTCGAGGGTGTTTGCAAGTCTTTTGAGGATGGAACTGTAGCTGTAGATGATTTCAATTTAGAAATTAATGAGAAAGAGTTTGTAGTTCTAGTAGGTCCATCGGGTTGTGGAAAATCTACAACACTTAGAATGTTGGCAGGTCTCGAGAAATTAACTTCAGGAGATATCAAAATTAGTGGCAATATTGTTAACGAATTACCACCGAGTGTAAGAGATATTGGCATGGTTTTTCAGTCTTATGCACTTTATCCACATCTAAATGTAAGGCAGAATCTAAGCTTTGGCCTGAGTCTTCAGCAGGGAAAAGATCGGCTTTCAGATAGTGATATTGAGAAACGTGTCGATGAATTAGCTGAAATTTTAGGTATAGATGATATTTCAGAAAAAATGCCCAAGTCACTCTCAGGTGGTCAAAGGCAAAGGGTCGCTTTGGGTAGGGCCTTGGCTAAGAGACCTAAGGTAATTCTAATGGATGAGCCTCTATCTAATTTAGATGCTAAACTAAGAAGTCAAATGAGAATTGAAATTCGAAGACTTCATGAAGAATTGGGAATGACGACTCTCTATGTAACACACGATCAAGTAGAGGCAATGACTTTAGCTGATAGAATAGTTGTAATGAAAAAGGGTAAAATCCAGCAAGTTGACCATCCTTTAGAATCTTACCACAATCCATCAAACACATTCGTTGCTTCTTTTTTAGGTACACCACCTATGAATATGGTAGCGGGGAAAGCTAGCAAGGGAACGTTTATTGCAATAGAGAAAGGAGAATCAAAAACTAATTTTAAGAAGAAACTTCCAGATGAATACAAATCTTTTGAAGGAGATTGTTTTTTAGGCTTTAGGCCTGAAAATACAAGTTTGAACTTAAATGCAAAGAAAGGTAAATTTCACGTAGTAGGTATTGAGTCTCTTGGTTCTGAATCTGTAATACATCTAGAGTGTAGCAAAATTAAAATTTCAGCAATATTACATAGGCCTGATACCAGTTTTAATCAAAGATTTATTGGTACTAATTTAAAAATTGACATTGAAATCACGGATGAAGAATTACGACTTTTTGATTCAGAAGGCAATTCAGTTATACATAAATGAATACGAAGTCAATTTTTTTTGTAGCGATTTTAGTGTTAAGTCAAACTCTCATATTTACTAATTTTAATGTGGTTGGTGAAGATGATTCTTTGGACTTCAAACGCCAAAATTCGGGTGAAACTACGTTTACATATTACTCACAGACCAGTCTAAGCAGTGTAGAGGTGGTCGGAGAGTGGGATGGATGGATACGTCACAATTTAACAAATTTAAATGGTACTTACTCAATTGATTTAAATATTGATGAAGGATTTTATTGTTACAAACTAATAATAGATGAAATTAATTGGGTTCTAGATCCTTCTAATGGCTACCGCAAATATTGTGACGGAATTTTAAATTCAGGTATAATTGTAGGAAACTTTTCGTATCCTATAATGAGTATCGCTAGCGAGTCAGAAGAGCTCCTAAATCTTAAGCTCAACTATTCAGCAGGTATAGATGGTTCTGAAATTTCACAGCTTGACATCTATCTTATGAATAACTTCAAAAGACAAAATATTTCTTACATTTGGAATGAAGAGGACTGGTCAGTAGACATTAATGTAAATTTTTCCCTCAATTCGTTCGAATATGGGAAATATACATTAAATGTTCAGGCCTTTGATTCAGAAGGTCGTGGGTCTAATCAAATTACCTACCCTTTTTGGTTTGAGGAGTCATCTTTTGACTGGAACGGTGCTCTAGTTTACATGATAATGACTGATCGTTTCGTTAATGGTAATATCTCTAATGATCCATCATCAATTCCAGACGTATCCCCGGGTGCAGATTGGGTGGGCGGAGATTTTGCAGGCGTAATATCAATGCTTGAATCAGGTTATTTTGAGGAATTGGGAGTTTCTGCATTGTGGTTGACTCCGTTCAATAAAGGGGCTGAAGGTTCTTTTGTTGCATCAGATAATGAGCATAGAGTGTCGGGTTATCATGGATATTGGCCAGTTAAATCTCGAGAAATAGATAGCAGATTGGGGACTGAAAGTGAATTGAAAGAATTAATTGCATTGGCTCATTCTAAAAGTATCCGAATCTTAAACGATTTTGTTATAAATCATGTACACGAAGATCATGAATATTACCAAACTAATCCTGATTGGTTTAGAGACGGATGTGTTCTTGGAACTTCAGGTTGTGATTGGACTGAAAGGGCGCTTGATGGAGTTTTTAGTAGTTACATGCCCGATGTAAATTGGCAAAATCCTGAAGTCTCAGAGAAATTTTTAGAAGATGCTATATGGTGGCAGAAGGAGTATGATTTAGATGGGGCTAGAATTGATGTAGTAAAACATGTTGAGACATATTCTATATCTAATTTGGTGGTAAAATTTAATGAAGAACTTGAAAATTCATTAACAGATTATTACCTTCTTGGAGAGACTGCAATGGGTTGGAGTGGAGACAATTTAGTTGATAATTTACCTCAGTATGATGCCATTAACCAACATATGGGAGAGGGTGGATTAGATGGGCAAGGGGATTTTGTTTTGTATCATGCCGTTGTTGATAATGTATTCAGATATGGATACAAAGATTTTAGTCATTTAGATTATTGGACATTACAGTCTCAGGAAAACTATGTCGAAGGTTCAATAATGACTCCCTATTTAGGAAGTCACGATACCTCTCGACTCATTAGCAGATTGGACAATGGAGGGAACAATCCTGATAACAAATGGGTTGAACAATCATTACCTCAGCAACCTACTTCATATCAGCCATATATTGAATCTAAAATTGCATTTTCCTGGTTATTAACAATACCTGGAGCTCCTGTTCTTTATATGGGTGATGAGTATGGCGAATATGGTGGCTCAGATCCAGACAACAGACATTCCTTCCGCAGTGGTAATCAGCTAAATTCTAATGAGATGCAATTGGTCTCCTTTGTGCAGGAATTAGGCAATATTCGGCAGCAATCGAACGATTTGCAGGAAGGTACTTATCGGTCTATTTTTTCAGATGAAACTTTACTTATATTTGCTAGAGAAACTGCAAATTCAGAGACCGTAGTACTAATTAATTCAGGAGAGACTTCTAGAGAGATTTCTCTAACTTATGAGAGTGATATATTTTACAGAAATTATTTAGAAGTTCGTAGCAATTTATCGTTTTCAGTTGTTGAAGAAAGCTTAACCTTTACTGTTAATTCCAATGATTTTTCAATATATGTGAAAAATAATCTAACAGAGAATAACGGTAGCATAAACGATACCAACGAAAATATAGTTGATTCTCCTACTGATGAGACAGAGATTGTTGAAGATAATGATCCAGACACTGTAGCAAATGAATCTGAAGACAGTGAGGAAATTATTGAAGAACAAGATAATAATTCGGATAGGATTGACAATGAAGCAAGTAATCAGGAAGACAAAGTCGACGAATATTCAAATAATGTAAATAATTCTCAAGATGAAGATTTTTTATTGGTAAGGAGTATACTTTTTATAACGTTTTTATCACTGTTAATTACGTTTATTTATACTAGGAGAGGATAAATGAAAAAATATTTTTTAAGAAAGGTATTTGCACTTACTGTAGTTTTTTCGTTTGTAGGAGCTATGTTTCCTCTTATTTCAGGTTCAAGTTATTCAGTCATAGCAATTGATGGTGATTTATCAGACTGGCATGAATCAGATTTTTTAGGTCAAAGAAATGGGGCCGGATTTGCCTTTACTTGGGATGAGAATAATCTTTATTTTTATTGGAATGGCACTGATTTCTATAATGATATTGATGGAGCAGATTTGTTTCTATATTTTTCTACTTCTTCAGGTGGCAGTAATTTATCAAAATCTTGGAATTTCGTTGAGCATAACCTTCCTTTTGGTGCAAACTTCGGTCTTTTAATTGAAGATTCAAACTATTATGAGTTTGTCCAGTGGAATGGAACTTCATGGAATATTATTGAATTAGAAGAAATAGAGATGTACATAGGTTGGAGTGGAAACAAGGTTTCTGAGATAAAACTCCCTCTTACTTATCTTGAAAATCCTACTAACATTTCAGTTATCGGATGGTCTCAATGGCAGCATGAAGCAAATGTATGGTCTTCATTTCCAATGCTTAATTCAGCTTCTGAAACTGGAAGAGAATATTTCACCCATTATTATAACACAGAACTAGGTGAGGGGATATCATCTAGTGAAATAGATGTTTTTAGTAATTCTCTTAAGTTGGATGATGCGATTAATCTAGCAATTATTTTTCATCAGCATCAACCTTATTACAAAAATAAGGTAACAAGTTTTTATGAATTGCCATGGGTTAGGACACATGCTCTTGTTGAGTATGTAGATTCTCCAGGTATATTGTCACAATATCCTGGAACAAAAATAACTTACAATATAGTTCCTTCTTTGATAGAGCAATTGATTGATTATAATGAAAATGAAACTCTAGACAGGCATACAGATTGGGCAAAACGGCCACTCAATAACGATACAGGATATCCCGAAATGACACAATTAGAATTGCATACTATGCAGTTTGAATATTTTTGGAATTCAGGATGGATTTACAATAGTTCATTGGAATCAAGTAAAATGTACAAGTATTTGTGGGATAAAACTCTTCATAACTTGAAGCCTGAAACTATAATGAATGATCAATTATTACCGCCTCAAGAATTCTTAGATTTACAAGTTCTGTGGTTTTTATTTCAGTTTTCGCCAGCCTATATTACTGGCGAATACGATATAGCTCATTTTGATCAGAGGTTGGTAGATTTATTTAATCAAAATGGAAACTACACAAGAGATGATTTAACCTACGTTTTAGATTCTCAACATCAAAAATTGGCAGATGTTTTACCAATGTATTCAATTTTGGAAGAAAGAGGTCAAGTTGAACTTACAACAACTCCATACTATCATCCTATAATGCCATTGTTGATGATGGATGGATGGACTTTTGAAGATGGGATATATGTATCTAAGGATTCTTGGCCTGAAGATATTGAAATGCACCTCACCAAAGGCGTTTCATTATTTGAGCAACACACAGGAGTAGTTCCTTCAGGTATGTGGCCATCGGAACAAGCAGTTAGTCCTGCTATGGTACAGCCAGTTAGTAATGTGGGAATTGATTGGATGGTTAGTGATGAAATGATATTAGAGCAATCTAAAGATATTAACGGCTTAAATCCAAATGTTGAAGATCCACGTGTATTATTTACGCCTTGGAAAGTAACTGGAGAGGACGGTGGCGAAGTATCTGTTATTTTTAGAGACAGAGTTATCAGTGATAGGATTGCGTTCGAATACGGTTCAATGGAGCCTGTAGATGCGGTTGATGATTTCTTAGGCTATATGGACAATGTGCGTCAAGATTTACTTGATTTAGGTGAAGATCCTTCAGACCACTTGATTACAGTTGCCTTAGATGGTGAAAATTGGATGTTTATGTCTGACTTCCAACATAATGACAATGCACGTCCTTTTGTTCATGAGTGGTTTAAAAGATTGGAATCTCATCCTTCTGTTTTGACAGTTACTCCTGCAGAGTTTATTTCAGATAAAGAAAGTTTCCCTGAGGTTTCTGAAATAGCAGTGGGTTCATGGATTGATGGTACTCTTTCCACGTGGGCTGGTGAAGAGGATGAATCGCTTGCTTGGAAGAGGCTTGTTGAAGCCAGAAAGGCCCTAGTTGAGTTTGAATCCGCTAATCCTACACACCCAGGTTTAGAAACTGCATGGGAAAGTTTTTATATCTCTGAAGGAAGTGACTGGTTTTGGTGGTATGGTTTAGATCAAGATTCAGGTTATGATGAATTATGGGACCTACTTTACAAGACTCATTTATCAAATATTTATCGAGCCATTGACTTAGATTTACCGGTTTATTTACAAGATATTTGGACTTCTCCGGCAATTCCAGATCTGCAATATAGTTCTGTTATTGAACCGTCGATTGATGGTATAGCTCTACCTGGAGAATGGGATGGTGCAGCTAAATTTTCATTCCAAGAGGATAATAATGAAATTAGTGAAATTTGGGTGGGTTATGATACTCAATCAGTGTTTGTAAGGATAGATACCTTAACTTCACCTTTAGATATATCAGAATCTTACAGCTCTAATCCTTCTCAATCAAATCCTAGCGTTGATCTTGCACTTTATTTCATGGAACCTAATGCTATTAATTTTAATGAAGTTAACACTAATTTCAGGACATATTATGATGATACAGTTTTAGGATTTCCTGCTAAGTGGATGTTAGCAGTTCAGTGGGATATGATACTTTCTGACGGAAGAGGTTCTTACACTCGGTTTGAAGCAATTGGTGAGGAGAACTGGGTTTCGAGAGGAACGTCATTACCAGGTACGCTCGCAGTTGATTCTACTATAGAAATTCAAATTCCTTATGAAGATTTAGGATTATCTCCAAGATATTCAACAAGACTAAAAGCAGTTTTTACTGAAACAACCTCATTCACAGATGGTAATGATCTGCATGTTGTTCCATCTGCTCCAGCCGAACTAGTAATTCCAGATTTAGAAGATTGGATTTTGCTTGTAAATATGAGCGATCAAGTAGGCGATGAGAATGGTGATGGTAACTATGTATATCCTCTTTCATCTGACTTTTCACCTGGTGAGGGTCTTTGGGATATAACGTCATTGCAAGTTTATGAGTCACCATGGAATGTTAAATTTGAAATAGGGATAAAAGAGATAACTAATTTCTGGGGTCTGAAAAATGGTTTCAGCCATCAAATTGTTCAAATATACATTGACAAGGACAATGTTAGTGGAAGTGGGGAAACTGATGCACTTGAAGGAGTTTACGCAAAGATTCATGAGGACTGGGCTTGGGAGATAGCTTTGAGCGTTACAGGTGAACCTGGAGCCGTTAAGTCTGTTATAGGTTCTACTGGTGAAACTTCTGCTAAGGGTATAGACGCTTCAGGCTCTAAAGAATCAAATACAATAGAAATAATAGCATCAAAAAGTGTAGTAGGTAGTGATATTGGGCAGTACAGGTATATCTTAATTTTAGGTTCACAGGATGGTTTTGGAACTGGAAAATGGAGGGATGTTGATGAGGTTTCTAAGTCATGGAGACTTGGAGGTGGTCATGACGTTGCTGAAGATGGCAATAACTACGACTCAAATATACTAGACATGATTTTACCTGAAGAAGTCGAACAACAGGCTTTGCTTTCATCATACTCTATCGAGAATCAGCAATATGTTCAATTAACAGGTTTTGAAATCCCCAGTGTTGAGCAACAGATATATGGGATTTCCACAGGAGTTGTTACAGGAAATACTGCATTAGTTCAGTGGTCAACAACACAACCAGCGAATTTTTCAGTGAAATATTCGATTAATGGGACACAAAATTGGGAAACTGTTGACTCAGATATCGAAAGTACTCAGCATTCAGTCTTACTTGATAATTTAGTGCCTAGTAGATTGTATAATCTTGAGATTTTCTCCGGAGGTATCTTAGCAGAGTATCAAATTTTAACAAATTCGAAAATAGATATTACGCCGCCTCAAATATTGAATTTTGCGGTATTCAACAATGCGGATGAATATTTGTCAATTAGTTGGTATACTGATGAAAAGGCTACTGAAAAAGTGATTATTGATAAAGATGGAAATATTGAAGAGATAAACTCTAACGAATTACCAATTAACAAGAATCATCTTTACGTTTTGAATAATTTGAGTTCAGGTAATTATAAAATCCGTGTATATTCCGAAGATTCAAGTGGAAATGGTAATTTTTCAGAATACATTTCTGTAAAAATTAAGGCTGCAGATGATCCCTCTATAAATGGAGATGAAGGGGCTTCTGAGGATGATAGCAGTCAGGAATCAATATTTGACAGATTATTAAGCCCAAGGAATCAAATTGTTATCCTAACATTCATGATTTTACTGGTTGTTTCATTATTCAGAGCATATCCTGGGGGAAAAATTGACTAAATTAAATTGCTTTATCATATCAATTTTATTTTTGACAAGTGGATGTTTATCTGGAGATAATGCAGATTCAGAGGGAGAAAATGATGGAGAGATTGTTCTGACTATATGGTATACTTTTGAAGGTAAGGAAGAAGATGTTTTCTTGGGTTCAATAGCTAAGTTTGAAGACTCTGAAGAAAACATTAAGGTTGAAGCGATATCTAAGCCCTATGGTTCCTCTGAGCAGGCATTTGTAACTGCAGCATTGGGAGACGAGGCTCCAGACATTATGCGCTTTTCAAGTGATCAATTAGGATATGTTGGAAAGTTCAGACAGAATGGTTTCCCACTTTTAGAAGATTTACGTCCCTACATGACTCCTATAGAGAGAGAAGCATGGGATCCTAAGGCTATTGAGGGAATGAGGTATGAAGGGAGCCTTTTAGGTCTTCCAGCTTCGCAAGATTGTTTATCCTTGCTTTACAATAAAGCTCTTTTTGATATGAATAATTTAGATTATCCTAATTCGAACTGGACAACAGATGATTTACTGGAAGCTTCGATTTCTCTGACTAATAATAATCAACATGGTATTGCTTTCCCTTCAAAAAGCCCTTATTGGTGGTTTGCTTTCCAATCTGGCTTTGGTGGAGAATTGTTCACTGATGGTTCATCCACTCTTACTTCTAATGGTTCAGCAGAATCTTTGAACTTTACATTGAATTTTGAACTTGAGCATGAGATATTCCCGGCAGGTACAGGTGTTGAACAAATGGAGAATTTTTTCATGGAGTCAAAAGCAGCAATGATTGTCGATGGTCCATGGAATTGGGCAGAATATCAGGCAGCTAGATTGCAAATAGGTCAAGTACTTTTACCGTATAATTCAGATGGTAGCGATAGGATGTCTCCTATGGTCAACTTTAAGGGATATTCAATAAGTAAACAATCTGAAAATAAAGATGCAGCCTTCAAACTTATTTCATGGTTGAGTTCAGCATCAGTTCAAAAGGAATTTGCTATTCAGACATATACTATGCCTACGCTAATAGATGTTTATAATGATAATCAAATTAAAAATAATTCGGTCATTTCTGGATTTATTAATCAACTTCAGGTAGGTTTCCCAGCACCTATTGATGATGAAATGGGTTTAGTTTACAATTATTTGCCAGACGCTATTGAATCAACCTATCAATGGATTAATAGCGAAGGTAATGAGGGAAATCCTTCACACATTTCGCTACAGCTTGCTCAAGAGGCAATAGATAATGAACAGAGTTAACTCAATTTTAGTATTTTTCTTATTGTTAATTATTTTAATTCCGTCAAGTATTTCAGAGTCAACTGAAATAGAAACTTCTGAATTTAATGCAGGAAATTCCGGGTATAAATCGTTACAAATACGTTTCTCGGCAGTTCAAGGTATAGAAAAATATAATGTGTATTTTTCAAAAGAAAAGTTTAACAGTTCTTCTGCAGCCACTTTACATTCCCGTATTATGGTTGTCAAAGATATAAGCACATTAGATAAATTTTCTTCCGAAGATTCTATTGCAGCCTGCTGGTTTTCTACCGATGGCAGTTTTCAATCAAGTTCGCTTCAGTATTCATACAAGGATGATTGGGGCGTTCCAGTAGTTCCATCTAATTCTACGAATATTGTTTATAATCTTGTTGGATTACAAACTAACGTTACGTATTGGTTCACGGTCGTTGCAGTTAATGGAGAGGAAGAAGATATAGATGTCAATAATGCATTTAGTGCTTCTACAGAGGTTCAAGATGTTCTTCCTCCTTCACTTGATAAAACTCCAATTTACTTGTCAATTTTTTTAATTATTATCTCGGTTACTGGGACTTTTTACTATCTAAGCTATAACGAAAAGGATAGCGATAATAAGCTTGGTTATCTTTATTCTTATCCTGCTTTTCTTCTCTTGTGCATATTGACTTTTTATCCTATATTTTCTGGTTTCTATCTAAGTTTCACTGATTCTACTTCTTCAAAATTAGGAGATGAAGAATTAGTAGGATTTGATAATTATATTCAAGTTTTTTCAGAGAGCTCATTTATTAGAGTAACTTTGACTACTTTGCTTTGGACTATTACTAATGTTTCGGCTCATGTTTTCATCGGATTATGTTTAGCAATGATTTTGAATGGAGATATTTATGGTAAAAGAGTATACAGAACAGTAATTCTTCTTCCCTGGGCGATCCCTTCATTCATTTCAGTTTTGGTGTGGCGAGGCATGTTCCAGCCTTCAGGTCTAATAAATCAAATGCTAGGAATAGATAGTTTTGATTATTTTTCTTCAACAAGCACTGCCTTGACAATTGTTATTTTAGTTAATATTTGGCTTGGCTTTCCCTTTATGATGATGGTTTTTTCTGGAGCTCTTCAAACTATACCCAAGGATTTGTATGAAGCTGCTGAAATAGATGGAGTTTCTAATTTTAATCAATTTAAAAATATAACTTTACCTCTACTCAAGCCTACCTTGATTCCAGTTTCTCTTTTAGGTTTCATTTGGACTTTTAACATGTTTAATGTTATTTATCTTATGACTTCAGGCGGCCCTGTTGTTGAAATAGGAGGGCCTGGCGGTTCTGATATACTGATTACTTATGTATACGATTTGGCATTTCCTGGAGGATATTATGGTTTAGCGGCCGCTTGGTCAGTTATTATATTTTTCATGTTGTTGGTTTTTAGTTTTTACTACGCTCAGGTTTCAAAATCTATGGAGGCAAGCACTTGAACTTGCGAGAATTGTACACGCCTTTAATTTTTAGGTTGTTGCCAATTTATTCATTTTTAATGATTTTTTCAGGAATAATTTTAATGAAAGTAAGTGAAATTAGGGGAGATGGTCTTTTTCATTCATCTAGTCTTTTATTTGTTTTGATAAATTCACTAGTTATTATTTTAATTTATGGAGATTTAGGTCCTTTTTACTCTAAGTTTAGGCGCGATGCTCTTTTAGTTATTTTTATGTTATTAGGAAGTATAGGTTTTATTTTGTTTGTGAGTACTTACTCAATACTTGTGTTTGTCTCAGTTGTCATACCCTCAGTTACAGCTATGTGGCTCTTATCATCACCTACAATTACTGAATGGATTTATGATCAAATTTCAGACAGGAAGATATACGAAAGTTACTTGAGTGATGAAAGAATTTATCCCAAAATAAAAAATTATTCAGAACATGCCATTTTGGTATTTTTATCAGTTATAATAATTGTGCCTGTTTTGTGGATCCTTGATACTTCATTTTCACCAGGTAATTCACTTACTTCTTCAGATGGATTTAGTCTTGGAGATTGGACAACGGAACATTTTAATAATATATTGTCGTCGGATGAATTTTATTTGTGGGTAAAAAATTCTCTTATAGTATCAATCGGGACGACAGTTCTTGGATTATCAATTGCCATTCCAGCAGGTTATGGCTTCTCTAGGTATAATTTTTATGGAAAGAAATCAATAATGTTCTCATTTATATTGGTTCAAATGTTTCCAGGTGTAATAATAATAGTTCCTTACTTTATATTAATGAAAACTTTGGGTTTGTTAAATAGTTCGATTGGACTTATTTTTGCGTATTCTGTTACAGCTTTACCATTATGTGTTTGGATGCTCAAAGGTTATTTTGATACAATACCTAGGGAGCTTGAAGAGGCAGCCCGTATAGATGGTTGCTCCCAATTCAAAGTATTTTGGAAGATAATTATTCCTTTGTCATTACCCGCAATTGCTGTCACGGCATTATTCTCATTTCTAGCTGCCTGGAACGAATTTCTCTTAGCCTTGACCTTTAACACTAGTAACGAAAATTACACGCTACCGATAGGTTTAGCATCATTTATATCTCCAACAAAGCAACTTTGGGGTGATTTTGCCGCATTGTCAATTATTGCATCAATTCCTGTAGTGTTCTTATTTATTTTCTTCCAAAAATATTTA